>CANQDQ010000001.1 GCA_947593515.1 uncultured Bacteroidales bacterium
TGAGGCAGGGCGGCACGTTAAAGATTATTATTCAGAAAATTTTCTTTTCATTCTATCGTCTTTTGCTGTAATATTCGTACTATCGGGCAATAATCATCTTCTTGCCGTTCACGATGTAGGCGCCGTTTTGTAACGTTTTGAGGTCGGCGGCATCATCGGTTTCGAGTACCGGCACACCTTGCAGGTTATACACCGCTATATGTTCGGCTTCTGCCTGCGTTTCCGTTACTGCCGACGGGTCATCGGAATCATCGGGTCCATTGGGTTCGTTCGGTATATCAAGCTCTTCTATCGATAGTATTTTGAACTTTTTCCACCCTTCGGCATTTTTATATTTTTCTACCGATTCGTCCGGTACGTAAAGCAAGACTTCTCCACAATCCACGTAGTTGAATGCAAAGTCTGCCCCTTCGCCCTCGCCTGTCCCTATTCCAATCGGTTCGGGGTTATAGGCTACTACCGATCCCAAGCTCCTGCATCCGCAAAAAGCTTCTCCTCCAATAGTGCCAACGCTTGCCGGTAGCGTTATCTCTCGCAAAGCGCAATAGCAAAAAGCCCGGCTGCCGATAACGGTAACGCCATCGGGTATCGTTATCGATGTCAAGTTCCTACACCAGTAAAAAGCATCGTCGCCGATATAGGTAACGCTCGCCGGTATCGTTATCGATGTCAAGCTCGTGCATCCGGAAAAAGTACCTCCGCTAATAGCCCCAACTCCATCGGGTATCGTTATCGTTGTCAAGCTCGTGCATCCGGAAAAAGCCCAGTCGCCGATATAGGTAACTCCCGATGGTATCGTTATTTCTTGCAATTTTTTGCATCCATCAAAAGCGCCGGCGCTAATACCGGTAACGGTTTCGGGTAGGGTTACCTCCGTCAAATCCGTACCGGAAAATGCATACCAACCGATAAAGGTAACGCCGGAGGGTATCGTTATCCGACTCAATCTCTCGCAACCGGAAAATGCACTGCTTCCGATAGTCGTAACGCTCTTGCCTATCGTTACCGTTGTCAATGCCCTGCATTCGTAAAAAAGATAGTCGGAAATCTGTTTGACTTTATCTCCGATATGCACCGATGTCAAGCTCGTGCAATCGTAAAAAGTATTCTCGCCGAGAACGGTAATTCCATCGCCTATCGTTACCGTCGACAAATTCCTGCATCCGGAAAACACTTTGTCTCCGAGTGTCGTAACATTCGAGGGTATCGTTACCGCTGTCAAGCCCGTATGGGAAAATGCTCCGTCACCGATAGTCGTAACGCCATTTTCTATTGTTACCGACTTCAAGCCCGTATTGGCAAATGCACCATTGCCGATAGTTTGAACGCTCTTGCCTATCGTTACCGACTTCAAGCCCGTATTGGCAAATGCATCATTGCCGATAGTCGTAACACTCGCCGGTATCGTTATCTGACTCAATCTCTCGCAACCGGAAAAAGCACTGTTTCCGATAGTCGTAACACTCGCCGGTATCGTTATCTGACTCAATCTCTCGCAACCGGAAAAAGCACTGTTTCCGATAGTCTGAACGCTCTTGCCTATCGTTACCGATGTCAAGTTCTTGAAATCGGGAAAAGCATATAAACCGATAGTGGTAACCCCTTCCGTTATCGTTATCGAAGTAATTTTGTCCTTATACATCTCCCACAGCGTAATGCGATCCCACTTGTCGGGAAAATCTTTCATTGCACCTGTGCCGGAGATTGCGAGCACGCCGGTTTCGGTATTGAGCGTCCAAGTAACATTAGCGCCTTTGGCACCGCATTCGTCGGAATAGATTTTGGCTTGCACCGTTGCCGTCCCGCTCCACAAGAGCGCGGATACGACTAAAAACAGTAATCTCTTTTTCATAATCTATTTTGTTGGTTATTCAATTCTTTTCGCAAAATTAATCTGAAAATACAAATTTACAAAACTTTTTACTGAAAAATTTTACGTTCATTCGTTCGGAGGCGGATTGAGTCTGTATCGTTGCCGCTCCGTCCCGCAAGAGCGCGGATACGACTAAAAACAGTAATCTCTTTTTCATAATCTATTTTGTTGGTTATTCAATTCTTTTTGCAAAAATATTTTTATAAAATGAATTTTCAAAACTTTCCGCTAAAAATTTTTGATTTTATTCGTGAAATACTTTCGGAACAACTGAAAAAACATCGCCCCGTCGCATGGACGGGACGATGAGAGGATTTCGGAAATTCCCGAGCGCCATTTCGAGAATGGTCGTATGGACTCAAATACGGCGCCGGCGGTCAAAGATTGAGGGCGTCGATTTCGGCAATGACGGTATGGAGCTCGTGCTCGGCGGCGATGAGCTGCTCCTCAACGGCGTAGAGGGCGCCCAGCTCGGTGAGGTATTCGTCCTCGTTGAGTGAACCCATGCGGTAGGCGTCGGCGATGTAGCGGCGCATCTCCTCCTGCCGGCGGGCAACGACGCGCAGACGCTCCACTGCCGGCAGCAATATTTCGTAGCGGGCGTAACGCTCGCGCAAGAGGGTTTCCATGTCGGCGCGGCAGCTCTCCATGCTGCTGCGGGCGTAGTCGATTTGCGCCTTGCTGCTCTTGATTTGCCGGCGCCCGCTCCACAGGGGTATGGATATGCCGGCGATAAGACCGTTGAGTTTTTCATCGGCGGATTTTTCGAAGTGGTAGCCGACCTTGAATCCGGGCAGCGCCTCCGAACGGCTGACGCGCAAATCGGCTTCGGCAGCCTGCTGTTCGCAAAACAGGGCGGCGAGTTCGGGCGCGCGGGCGGCATACTCCTGCATCATCGCCTCCAACGGGGGCAGCGGCTCCTGCGCGGGAAAGAGCGTGTCGGGAAACTGCACGGGTTCGCCGCCGTTGAGACCGGCAAGGCGTTCTTCGGCGGTGCGCAGCTCCACCGTTTTCAGGTCGAGCGCGGTGCGCACATCTATCCACTCTGTTTCGGCGCGGTTTTTGTCGAGCACGGTCGCCTCGCCTTTTTCGCAGGCAAGGGCGAGGGCATCGAGCAGGCGGGCGGTATGGTCGGTGCGCAGAGCGAGCAAACGGCGCTCCTGCCGCAGGGCGATGATGTCGAGGCAGAGTTTTTTGCCGTCGAGCAGAAGCGACTGGCGGGCGGCATTGTATTCGTGCCCCCACTGCTGCTCCTTGATGCGGGCAGCCCGCCGGCGAGCGATGTATGCCGACGGAAAGTCGAATCCCTGTGTAACGTTGATTTCCAATACCTTGTCGGGGGAATGACGCGCCCACGAGCGTATGAGTTCGGCTTCGGGATTTTCGAGCGTATTTTCGCTGCGGACTTCGGCGCGGCGGGCGGCGACAAGACTCTGCTGCGCCCGAAGCACCGGATTGTTGCGTTCGATGTCCGCAAGAACTTTTTCAATATTCTGGGCTTCCGACACCGACAAACCGGTGCACAGCAGCGCCACCATAAAAATTTTTTTATACATGATTCTCTTTTTTGGTGTTCATCAACAGATAAACGGCAGGTATGACAAATCCGTTGAGCAGCGTGGAGCTGACCAAGCCGCCCAAAATGACTTGCGCCATAGGACTTTGTATCTCGTTGCCGCTCTCGCTCCCACCCAGCGCCAAAGGTATCAACGCCAACGCCGACGTGAGCGATGTCATGAGTATGGGGTTGAGCCTGTCGAGCGACCCCACGACAATGCTTTCGTAGAGAGGACGCCCCTCGCGGCGCAGCTGTCCGTAGTGCGACACGAGCAAAATGCCGTTGCGCACGGCTATGCCCAACAGCGAAATAAATCCGATGACAGCCGGTATGCTCACCACGCCAGAAGTGAGGGCTACCGCCACCACGCCGCCGATAAGGGCGAGCGGCAGGTTGAGCAGCACCACGCCGGCAAGCCCCGTGCTCCGAAACTCGCGGAACAGCAGGAGAAATATCACCAAAAGGGCGAAGAGGGTGGCGACCGTCAGCGTGCGGGCTGCCGAGCGGCGGCTCTCGAACTGCCCGCCGTACTCGATGTAATAGCCTTCGGGCAGCTCGACTTCGCGGGCAATGGCGTGCTGTATGCCGGCTACGGCGCCGCCGAGGTCGCCGCCGGTGATGTTTGCCGACACGACGATGCGGCGGCGCACGTTTTCGCGGTTTATCGTGTTCGGACCGGTGGTCGATACGACGCGGGCTACCTCTCCGAGCGCGACTTTTCCTCCCGTTCCCGTGTCGATGGGCAGGTCTTTTATTTCGTCGATAGTGAGGTGCCGGCTGTCGCCCGCTTTCAGCGTAAGCGCGACTGCCACGCCGTCTTCGTAAATCTGCGAAACGGTTTCGCCTTCCAATGCGGTTTTCACCCAACGGGCAAAGTCGGGCAGCGTGATGCCGTAGCGCGCCAGCATTTCACGGCGGGGAACGATTTGCAGCTGCGCCCGCTCCACCTGCTGCTCCACGCGAATGTCGGTGATGCCCTCGACACCGCCCATCGCCCGCTTGATTTGCTGTCCGAGCGCATACATACGGTTGAGGTCTTCGCCGAACAGTTTGACGGCGATATTCGCCTGCGTGCCCGAGAGCATGGCGTCGATGCGGTGCGAGACGGGCTGTCCTATCTCCACGTCGATGCCTTTTATAGCGGCGAGGCGGCTGCGCACGTCCGCCAAAAATTCTTCGCGGCTGCGGTCGGCGAGCACGAAAGGCGCTTCGAGCTCCGACGAATTGACGCCGAGCGCGTGTTCGTCGAGCTCGGCACGACCGGTCTTGCGGGCGACGGTTTCGATTTCGGGGACTTCGAGCAAAACGTTTTCGACCAACCGTCCGATTTTGTCGGACTCATCGAGCGAAATACCGGGCAGCGTGCTGATATTGACGGTAAGCGAGCCTTCATTAAACGGAGGCAGGAAGCTGCTACCCAGCGTCGTGTAGAGCGCCAGCGCAGCCGCTGCCAATACTACGGCGCCGCCGATGACGACACGCGGACGGCGCAGCGCACCCTGCAACGCACGCCGGTAAATGCGTTTGAAGAAACGGGCGGTAACCGACTCGCTGCGGTGCCGCTGCAAAACAGTGTCGGAAGTGAGCAGGCAGCTGCACAGCACGGGCGTAAGCGTTACCGCCACGACCATGGAGGCGAAAAGCGACACGATGAACGAAATGCCTAACGGTCGCAGCATACGACCTTCCATGCCGTCGAGGAAAAAGAGCGGAATGAATGCGGCTATGGTGATGAGCGTGGCATTGACGATAGAGGCGCGTATCTCGCGCGAAGCGTCATACACGACCCGCAGGGCGGGCTGCCGTTCGACCGGCGGAAGCGCATAATTTTCGCGCAAGCGTTTATAGACGTTTTCGACGTCGATGATGGCATCATCGACCAGCGACCCGATGGCGATTGCCATACCGCCCAAACTCATGGTATTGAGCGTGAAGCCCAACCCGTTGAGCGCGAGCACGGCAACCAGCAGCGAGAGCGGCAGGGCGATAAGCGAAATGAGCGTTACCCGCCCGTTCATCAAAAAGAAAAAGAGTATGACGACGACGAACAACGCCCCCTCCCACAGCGAACGCCCGATGTTGTGTATCGCGCTTTCGATGAATCGGGACTGACGGAAAATGTCGGTGGAGATATGCACGTCGGGCAGGGTGCGGCGCAGGGTCTCGACCGTGCGGTCGAGCTGCTCGGTGAGTTCGAGCGTGTTGGTATCGGGCTGCTTGATAACGGTGATGAGTACGGCAGGCACGCCCCGCTCCGAAGCGACGCCGAGCTGCGGCGAGCGGCTGCCGACCACCACGTCGGCAATGTCGCCTATCGTAACGGGGGTACCGTCGGGGGCGAGCTTCACCACGCCGGCAGCCAGCAGGGCGGTGTCGCGCACCGCCAGCATACCGCGCACGACGTATTCGTTCCCGTATTCATAGAGCACGCCGCCCGAGGCGTTGATGTTCATGTCGCGCACGGCGGCTTCCACTTCGGCGAGCGTTACGCCGTAATGCCCCATGCGTCGGGGTGCAAGACGTATCTGATACTCCTTGATGTCGCCGCCGATGACCGTAACCTGCGCCACGCCCGCCGTAGAGAGCAGACGGGGACGGACGGTGCGGTCGGCAACGCTGCGCAGCTCCTGCAACGAGCGGCTGTCGGAGGTCAGACCGATAATCATCATTTCGCCGAGTATCGACGACTGCGGCCCCAGCACCGGCTGTCCGGCCGTGGCAGGCAGCGACTCGCCGATAGCCGCCAATTTTTCGGAAACGATTTGACGCGCCTTATAGATGTCTGTTTTCCAATTGAATTCGACCCATACGACCGAAAAGCCGTTTGTCGATGAAGAGCGCACCCGACGCACGCCGGTGGCTCCGTTGAGAGCTGTTTCGATATGGAAGGTTACCGAGTTTTCGACCTCCTCCGTCGCCATACCGGGCGCCTCCGTCATGACCACCACCGTCGGAGCGTTGAGGTCGGGAAAGACGTCGATTTCCATCTGCCACGCCGTGTAGGCTCCCGCGCCGGCAAAGAGTATCGCCAAAACGATAATCAACAGCCGGTTGTGCAGCGAATAGTTTATGATTTTGTCGAGCATGGCGGTAGAATTAATGGTTGTGCGAATGTCCGTGCGGTATCGCGCCCGATGCCGCAGCCATTTTCACCTGCACGGCGCCGCGCGTTACCACGCGTTCGCCCGCCTGCAAACCGCTCTCGACGACGACACTGCGCCCGTCGCTGCCGCCGAGTTTCACTTCGCGGCGGAGGTAACCCTCCTCGTCGAGCTGTATATATACGTAATAAAGCCCCTGCGACTCGGTTATGGCGTCGAGGGGCAGAACGATTTTGTCGCGGAGCGGCGCGCCGAGCAATACGACCTCGACGAATGCGCCCGAAACCAAATCGTCGGGATTGTCGAACTCGAAAATGACGGGTATCGTCGCCGCAGCCGCCGACTTGCCGACAGCCACAAGCGTGCCGTTCCATTCCGAAAGGCGGTAATTTTTTCCGCCGGCAACAGTGAAAGAGGCGTCGAGTTTTCCATGCAGACGGTCGCCGTAACGCTGCGGCACATCTACCGCCAGACGCATGCGCCGGCGGTCGGAAACGACGGCAAGCTCCGCTCCCGCCTCGACATATTCACCGCTTCGCACCGTCAAAGCGGTGATGCAGCCTGCCTGCGGCGACACGACGGAGATGCCGGCATCGTCGCCGGACATAAAGGGAGCATATTCGGCAGCGGCATTTTCGTATTCGGCGCGGGCAGCTTCACGCTCTTTCAGCGAAGCCACCTGCGCTTCGTTCAAAGCGGCAACGCGCTCGTATTCGGCACGAGCCTGTTCGTAACGGGCGCGAGCCTTGGCGGCAGCATCGCCGCCGGCAAACGATTTCGTATCGATATGGAAAAGCGTCTCCCCCGCCCTCACGACTGCTCCTTCGAGCCAGTCGCCGGCAAAAAGCACTTTCCCAGCGACAGGCGATGCCACGACGGAGCGACCCGTCTGCGCCTCTTGCAGCGTACCGCTGCAAGCAATCGTTTCGTTGAAAGATTGCAGCCCGACCGTCGCCACAGCAAAATCGGTGCGGGCAGCCTGTTCGGCAGGGAATATTATTTCGTCGGTATGAGCCGCCGACGCTTCGTGCGCGTGTTCATTTTCATGTTCGTGTTCATCGTGCCGGTGCGCATCGCAGCCTCCCGCGCAGAGGGCAGCGACCACCGACAAATATATGATTCGTTTCATAGGGTATGTTTGAGTGGTAAATATATATATAAGGTGCGACCGTCGAAAACGGCGCGACAAAAAAGCGGAGAAACAGGACTCTCCTTATACCCTACGAATGTCGCCGGCACGCACAGGGAATGCCGTTGCGATATATTCCACACAAATATTTCGGAAAAAGTGATTTCTACTTTGTCGCCGGGAAAAGACCTCAGACACATACGGTTGCAAAATCCGCTCGACCGAAGGCAGCGAGAACAGCGCGGCAGGGGCGCTGCCCATATCGGTGAAATCGGGCACGGGCAGAAGGTCGCGATGCGACTCGGCGATGACGACTATCCGGTAGTCGCAAAGTCCACCGCCGTGGTCGCAGCAATCGTCGTCGCACGCATGGTCGTCATGTTCGTGCCCGACGCAATCCCATTTGAAACAGGGGAACACGTCGCCCGCATGGTGATGATGCGGGAACAACACGATGCCTTGTGCCACAAAACACAAGAGACAAAGGATTTTCACCCACCGGTTCCGTCTCAAATTTTGCATACGCAAATGTAGATTATCCCTTTCGATTACGCAAACGGAATAAGTTTTTTTGTGAAAATCTTTCTTGTTGCAACAGTAAAACATTCGGGCTTGTTTGCACGTTTTAAGGAAAATCCACCGTATCGGCACGAAAGATATTAAGGAAATTTTCGATAATCAATCTTTATTCTCTTGAAAGATTTATCGTATCTTTGTGCCCGAATTTGCAAATATATGGAAATGGCGAATGTAATAAAGTTGAAAAAAGGGCTGGACATACCTTTGGAAGGGCAGCCCAACGCCCGCACCATCGACGCCGCAGCCTGCGAATATTACGCTCTCGTCCCCGATGATTTTCACGGAATAGTACCGAAAGTATTGGTGAAAGCCGGCGACGCAGTAAGCGTGGGCACTCCGCTGATGTGCGACAAGAACAATCCGGCATTGCGGTTTGTCTCGCCCGTAAGCGGAGAAGTGTCGGCCGTAACACGCGGCGAGCGTCGCAAAGTGCTCGACATCACCGTGAAATCGGACGGACAGATGACGCAAAGCGCAACACCGGCGACGAAACCCGTCGGCGATTTGTCGGCCGACGAGATAAAAGAGCTGCTGCTTGCCAACGGCTTGTTCATGTTCATCAAGCAGCGTCCCTACGACATCATAGCTGCTCCGACGGACACGCCGCGCGACATCTTCGTTACGGCATGGGATTCGGCTCCGCTGGCACCCGATTTCGATTACATACTCGCAGGCCGCGAAGCCGACTTGCAGACGGGTATCGACGTACTCTGCAAACTGACGGCGGGCAGCGTGTATCTCGGCATACGCAACGGAAGCCCCATACATATAAAAGGCGCACAAACCGTTGCATTCGAGGGCAGACACCCTGCAGGAAACGTGGGCGTGCAGATACAGCACATCGCGCCGGTGAACAAAGGCGAAACGGTGTGGACGCTCAACGCATTCGACCTGCTGCTTATCGGTCGTTTCTTCCGCACGGGAAAACTCGATTTTTCACGCACGGTGGCACTGACCGGCTCGGAGGTGAAATCGCCCTGCTACGTGCGGACGATACTCGGCGCCCGCCTCGACTCCATCGTCGGCGACAACCTGATACCCGCCGACTACCACCGCCGCTACATCAGCGGAAACGTGCTGACAGGCGTGCACGCATCGGAACACGACTACCTGCGGGCATACCATAGCCAAGTAACCGTGATACCCGAAGGCGACGATTGCCACGAAATGTTAGGCTGGGCGCTGCCCGGATTCGGCAAATACAGCGCATCGCGCTCGTTCTTTTCGTGGTTGGCAGGGCGTCGGCAATACCGCTTCGACGCCCGTCTGCACGGCGGCGAGCGAGCTATCATCATGGCAAACGAATACGACAAAGTGCTGCCGATGGATATTCTGCCCGAATTTCTGATAAAAGCCGTCATCGCATTCGACATCGACAAAATGGAAAATCTCGGCATCTACGAAGTGGCTCCAGAAGATTTCGCGCTCTGCGAATTTGTCGATACCTCGAAACTGCCCGTACAGGCGATTATCCGCGAAGGGCTCGACCGTCTGCGGAAAGAGATGAATTGATTTCCAAAAAAGAAAACCGCAATGAAAAAACTAAGAGATTGCATCGATAAAATAAAACCCAACTTCATGCCGGGCGGTAAATTCGCCATGTTCCGTTCGGTGTTCGAGGGCTTCGAGACCTTTTTGTTCGTGCCTGCCACCACGTCGCAATCGGGTGTGCACATACACGACAACGTCGATTCCAAACGCACCATGACGATTGTCATCTTGGCGTTGATGCCCGCCCTGCTGTTCGGTATGTACAACGTCGGATACCAGCACTATCTCGCCATAGGGCAACAGGAATCGGTCGGATTCTTCACGCTGTTCTTTTTCGGACTGCTTGCCGTCCTACCCAAAATCATCGTTTCGTATGTGGTGGGTCTCGGCATCGAGTTCACTGTCGCCCAGTGGCGCGGACACGAAATACAGGAAGGATTTCTCGTATCGGGAATGCTCATTCCCATGATTGTGCCGGTGGATACGCCGCTGTGGATGATTGCCGTAGCTACGGCATTCGCCGTGATTTTCGCCAAAGAGGTGTTCGGCGGCACGGGCATGAATATCTTCAATGTCGCCCTCGTAACGCGGGCGTTCCTCTTTTTCGCCTATCCCTCGAAGATGTCGGGCGATGCCGTTTTCGTACGCACCGCGGACACATTCGGCATGGGCGCGGGACAGCTTATCGACGGTTATTCCGGCGCCACGCCGCTCGGACAGGTGGCTACGCACGGAGGCGGCGACCTCGTGCTGCACAATATCGCCGGCGAACCGCTTTCGACGCTCGACTACATCGTGGGGCTTATTCCGGGTTCGATAGGTGAAACATCCTTGATAGCCATACTGTTGGGCGCCGTCGTGCTGTTGTGGACGGGCGTCGCCAGCTGGCGGGTCATGCTCTCGGTGTTCGTAGGCGGACTGTTCATGAGCTGGGTGGCAGCAGCGTTTGCTTCGCCCGTATATGCCGGCTCCCTGCTCTCGCCCCTCGACCAGATATGTCTGGGCGGATTCGCTTTCGCCGCCGTATTCATGGCAACCGACCCCGTAACCGGTGCGCGCACCCGCACGGGACAATACATCTACGGTTTCCTTATCGGCGTCATCGCCATACTGATACGGGTTTACAACACGGGCTATCCCGAAGGCGCCATGCTCGCCGTACTGTTGATGAACGTATTTGCTCCGCTTATCGACTACTTCGTGGTCGAAGCCAACATACGACGCCGCCTCAAACGCGCCAAACGCTAAAATTCTACCGCTATGAACAAACAAAGCAATACCTATACAATTCTCTACGCAGCGGTCATGGTGATACTGGTGGCTGCGGTGCTCGCCGTTACTTCACTCGGATTGAAGGGGCGGCAGACGCGCAATGTCGAAATCGACAAGATGAAACAGATTTTGAGTTCGGTGCACGTAGCGGCTACCGCCGCCGATGCGCAGGAATTATACCGGAAATACATCGTCGACAGTTTCGTGCTCGACAGCAAGGGCGAACGGACTGCCGGCGCCGACGCCTTTACGGTAGATGTCGCCGTGCAGACGAAACTGCCCGCCGATGAACGGGAGCTGCCCGTGTTCGTGTGCCGCCTCGACAACGGCGAACAGAAATACATACTGCCGCTCTACGGTGCGGGACTGTGGGGGCCGATTTGGGGTTACCTCGCACTCGATGCCGATGGCAACACCGTCTACGGCGCATACTTCGCCCACCAAGGCGAGACACCGGGTCTCGGCGCCGAGATAGAGAAAGCGCCGTTTTCCGACCAATTCCGCGACAAGCGGCTCTTCATCGCCGGCGACTTCACCTCGATAGCCGTCGAGAAAAAAGGGCAGAAACCGAGCAACGGCGCCGACTACGTCGATGCCATTTCGGGCGGAACCATCACCAGCAAAGGCGTGCAGGCGATGCTCGCAAACAGCCTTGCCCCCTATACCGTATTCTTAAAATCGTTACAATAACACGTATCAGATATGTTATCCAAGAAAACTCGACAAACACTGCTCGGTCCGCTCTCGCGCAACAATCCCGTCATCGTGCAGATATTAGGCATCTGCTCGGCGCTGGCGGTTACTGCCAAACTCGAACCGGCATTCGTCATGGCTGTTTCGGTAACAGCCGTGCTGGCTTTCGCCAACGTCATCATTTCGCTTCTGCGCAACACCATACCGAGCAGCATACGCATCATCGTGCAACTGGTCGTGGTGGCGGCTTTGGTCATCATCGTCGATCAGATACTCAAAGCCTACGCCTATGATGTAAGCAAACAGCTCTCGGTATTCGTGGGGCTTATCATCACCAACTGCATTCTCATGGGACGGCTCGAAGCCTTCGCACTGGGACACGGACCGTGGGAGTCATTTCTCGACGGCGTGGGCAACGGCATCGGCTACGGCATGATACTCGTCATCGTCGCTTTCTTCCGCGAGCTGCTCGGTTCGGGCACGCTGTTCGGCTACCAAGTGATACCGCAGATATTCTACGACTGGGGTTACGAAAACAACGGTCTGATGATTCTGCCGCCGATGGCTCTTATCACGGTCGCCTGCATCATCTGGGTGCACCGGTCGCGCAACAAGGATTTACAGGAAAAATAACACATAACCCCGAAAATCGAAACAATGGAAAATCTCAATCTTTTTATCCGGTCGATATTCATCGACAATATGATTTTTGCCTACTTTTTGGGAATGTGCTCCTATCTGGCTGTTTCCAAAAGCGTAAAGACGGCGATGGGATTAGGTACGGCGGTAACGTTCGTATTGGTCATTACGGTGCCTATCAACTACCTGCTCGAAAACTACATACTGAAAGCCGGCGCGCTGGCATGGCTCGGCGAATCGTACAAAGATGTAGACCTCAGCTTTTTGAGTTTGATATTCTTCATCGCCGTAGTGGCATCGCTGGTGCAGCTCGTCGAAATGGTGGTCGAGAAATATGCTCCGGCGCTCTATAATTCATTGGGCATCTTCCTGCCTCTCATTGCAGTAAACTGCGCGATACTCGGCGGGTCGCTGTTCATGCAGCAGCGGGCATTCCCCAACGTATGGTCGGCTACGGTGTACGGACTGGGGTCGGGCATCGGCTGGCTGCTCGCCATCGTGGGCATCGCCGCCATACGGGAGAAACTGGCATATTCCAACGTTCCCGCCCCGCTTAAAGGCATCGGCATCACGTTCATCGTAACGGGTCTGATGGGCATCGCCTTCATGAGTTTTCTCGGCATAAAATTGTAAATATGTACGTTATGAACACTATACTGTTATTTACCGGCAGCCTCACCATTGCGGCGGCGGTTGTCATATTTCTCCTGCTTACGCTCTTGCTGGTGGTGCTGCTTCTGGTAGCCAAAGCGCGCCTCGTGCCCGCCGGCAACCGACGCATCACCATCAACGGCGAACGCGAAGTGGAAACGGCGGCGGGTACCACCCTGCTGGCTTCGCTCGCCGGAAACAAAATATTCCTCCCGTCGGCTTGCGGCGGAGGCGGAAGCTGCGGTATGTGCCGCTGTCAGGTGCTCGAAGGGGGCGGTGAAATACTCCCCACCGAAACGGGATTTTTCTCGCGCAAGCAGCAGCAAAACCATTACCGCCTCGCCTGTCAGGTGAAAGTGAAAAACGACATACAGATAAAAGTGCCCCAATCGGTGCTCGGCATCAAGAAATGGGAGTGCGAAGTGGTGTCGAACCGCAACGTGGCTTCCTTCATCAAAGAATTCGTGGTGCGGCTGCCCGAAGGCGAAAAGCTCGACTTCCTGCCCGGCAGCTACATACAGATAGACGTGCCCAAGTACGACATCAAATTTACGGACATCGACGTCGATGAGAAATTCCGTGACGAGTGGGACAAATTCAAGATGTGGGGGCTCGTGTGCAAAAACGACGAGGAGACCTACCGCGCCTACTCTATGGCAAACCACCCCGCCGAAGGCAATATCGTGATGCTCAACATACGCATCGCCACCCCGCCGTTCGACCGCGCCGCCGGCACGTGGGCAGCAGGCATCAAACCGGGCATCTGCTCGTCGTACATCTTCACCCGCAAGCCGGGCGACAAGGTAACCGTATCGGGTCCTTACGGCGAATTCCACATACTCGACACCAAACGCGAAATGATATATATCGGCGGCGGTGCGGGCATGGCTCCGCTGCGGTCGCACCTGATGCACCTCTTCCACACGCTCAAAACCACCGACCGCAAAATATCGTACTGGTACGGCGCACGCTCCCGCCGCGAAATATTCTACGAAGAAGATTTCCGCGCCATCGAACGCGACTTCCCGAATTTCAAATTCCACATCGCCCTCTCCGACCCGCAGCCCGAAGACAACTGGACGGACTACACCGGATTCATTCATCAGGTGCTTTACGACCACTATCTCAAAGACCACGAAGCGCCCGAAGACATCGAATACTATATGTGCGGCCCCGGTCCGATGGCGAATGCCGTCAAGACCATGTTGTGGAATCTCGGCGTACCGCGCGAAATGTTGATGTACGACGATTTCGGTGCGTAACTTTTGTTACGACCGAAACCGCAGTAATAATTAAAAGGTAAGGGAAATAACGCGCATATATCAGCGTCCGCACACCATGCAGGGCGTTCGATATATGCGCGCTCTTTGTAAAGAAATGACGCGGACTTCGTGGCGGCACTGCTTCAAAGCGGGGCAGTCGATTCGCGTGTGGTAGGTCGAGGCATACGGTCCGGTGCAGACAAATACCACCGCCCGCCTTTTCGGCGGACGCACGGGCTTTTTCGGTGCAGGCTCCCCGCCCAAAAAGAGTGCGGGAATGAGCAGCACGGCCAGCAGATGCAGCAAAGAAAACCGTTTTTTCATCGCATCAATTCACTAAAATCACTTTCGATTTGTCGCGCGACTTGGCGGCGGGCGCTTCGTCGGGATAGCCTACGGCAATGGCATAGAGCAGTTCATAATCGTCGGAAAAAGCCAACCGTTGGAGATAGGGAGCCGCATCGGGATTGTTTTTCATGAATCCGATAGGGCCGCCGAGGCAACAGGTGCCCAGCCCCAACGATTTCGCCGCCAACATGATGTTTTCGGCCAGCAGACCGCAATCGAACTGTGCTGCGCCGCTGCGGGGCGACCCGATGAATATCACCGCCGGAGCGTTGCGGAACATATTTTTGAAAGAGGGGTCGTCGGCCGCTTTCGGGTTGGCTTTCTTATAGACTTCGGTGATGCCGTCGATGTATTCCGGATTATCGACGATGCGCACCTCCCACTGTTGGCGGTTCACTGCGCTGGGAGCGTTGATGCCGCACTCCGCCAGCCGCCACAACAGTTCGCGCGGCACGGGGCGGTCTTCATAGCGGCGTATGCTGCGGCGCTCCATGATGGCCTTTATCACGTCGTTTTCGTAAGCGGTAACCGGCTCACCCTCGCGGCAGAGACGCAACGCCTCGGCACCGGAAGAAGTATAGAATGCAAGGGTTTTATCTTTTATTTTATACGACACGGTAGCGTAAATCGCGTCCATGACCTGATGCTCGGTCGCTGCTTCGGCGCAGAAGCGCATGGTCGAACCCAGTTCGCCGAATTTCAATTGGTCGTCTTTCACCATACACGGTCCGAAGAAATTGTTGCAGCCGTTGCAGCCGTGCACTTTTTCCAAACCTTCTTCAAAGGTAATGAACGCCGTATCGGCAATGGCAACGGGCTGCCCGTACACGGTTTCGATAATCCATTTGCCTTGCAGGGTTCCCGACTGTTGCGAGCAGGCGGCAACGGTCGCTGCCAGCAAAACAAGCGAAATAAAAAGATACTTTTTCATACTCTTTCGTTTTTAGGGTCGAACAAAAATAATACAAAAAATCATATTTGCGACAAAAAGAACAAAAAAAGGAAAACCTCTTTTCGATATTCCGTCGTTTTGCATATTTTTGTAGGGAAACGGTTAGCGTGTAAACCATGATGGATATTTTGACACTACTGGGTCCGACGGCGTCGGGGAAAACGGCGCTGGCAGTGCTGCTCGCCGAGAAACTCGGTGCGGAAATCATCAGCGCGGATTCGCGCCAGATATACCGGCGTATGGACATCGGCACGGGAAAAGACCTGAACGAATACCGGCTGCACGGGCACGCGATTCCGTATCACCTGATAGACATCTGCGAGCCGGGCTACCGCTACAACCTGTACGAATATCAACGCGACTTCAACACGGCGTTCGACGCTATACGTTCGCGAGGCAGGCTGCCGCTGCTTTGCGGCGGCACGGGGCTTTACATCGAAACCGTACTGAAAGGGTACAGTATGCCGCAGGTGCCCGAAAACACGGAGCTGCGCCGACGGCTGGCGGACAAATCGCTGCCCGAACTCGAAACGCTGCTACGCTCCTACAAAACCCTGCACAACACGACCGACACCGATACGTGCAAACGCGCCATACGCGCCATAGAAATAGAGGAGTATTACCGGAGCCTACCGCCCGAAGTCCGACAGGACAAGCCGCTGAAAAGTTTTATCGCGGGCATCGCGATAGACCGCGAAGTGCGCCGGCAGCGCATCACCGAGCGGCTGAAAAAACGGCTCGACGGCGACATGGTCGATGAAGTGCGCGGTCTGCTTGCCGAGGGCATTCCGCCCGAGAACCTGATTTACTACGGTCTGGAATACAAATTTCTGACCGAATACGTGTTGGGGAAATACAGCTATCAAGAGATGTTTACCCTGCTGGAAACAGCCATTCACCAGTTCGCCAAACGGCAGATGACATGGTTTCGCGGCATGGAGCGGCGGGGATTTTCGATATATTGGGTCGATGGCACGCAGCCGTTCAAAAAACTTTGCGACGAAATCGCTGAAAAGGTAAAAGAACAGATGCAGGGAGCCATTCAGTAAATAAATAGAAAAAAAATCACTGCATCTGTTCCTGTCCGTACAAAGAACAATCTTTTTGCTTTTTTTGTTCCGGAATTGTTCAATTTCCCTTAAAAAACTTCTTACTTTGCAAAAAAATTATTGCCTATGGTGCGCATTTCTATTTTGGGAATGCTGTTTTTTCTTATCGTGTGCAGTCTGCCGCTCCATGCCCAACAGCCATACAACAGCGCGTATGCAGCGCCTTCGCTCGCTTCGCCGTGCGACAGCCTGCCCTACCGGCGCCCGCTGTTCTACGGAAAAGCGCAAAAGAAACTCGACCGACTGACTTCGAAAGAATGGTTCAAAGAAACTTCCGTCGCCGTGCCGCTGACAGTAGGAGGTGTCGTCATGGAATTTGCCAAACAGCCGTTCAACGACCTGCGGAACGCCTATATTCCCCATTTTCGCCGTCACTATGACGATTATCTGCAATATGCTCCGGCAGTACTGCTGCTGGGATTGAAAATCGGCGGTGTGAAAAGTTACAGTTCATGGGGGCGTATGCTCACGGCAGATGCTTTTTCGGTGGCTATCATGGCGATAGTGAACAACGGATTGAAATATACGGTTAAATCGCAACGACCCAATTCCCATGAGAAAAATTCTTTCCCGTCGGGACATTCGGCAACGGCATTCATGACCGCCACCATGCTGCACGAGGAGTTCGGGCGGCGCAGCCCGTGGTACAGCGTGGCAGGCTATACGCTCGCCACCGTTACCGCCTACTCGCGCCTGATGAACAACCGGCACTGGATTTCGGACGTAATGACGGGCGCCGGCATCGGTATTCTTTCCACCGAAATGGGATATTGGATTGCCGGACTGATATTCAAAGACAAAGGCATACAATATCCGAAATACGACTACGATACGAGGCTGCCCGACCGCACGCCGTCGTTCTTCGGATTGAACACGGGATTCACGTTTATGGCGAAGACGATACGCATCGACGACGCCTTGTGCTTCACCACTTCGATGGGTGCCTCGACGGGCATAGAGGGGGCTTGGCTTATCAACAACTACGCGGGCATCGGCGGACAAGCCACTGCCAGCCACGTACCCGCCTCCCTGCAAATGAACAAGGCTTTCGGGAAATATCTTTCCGACGAACAAACGGGCATCGCCGGCGGCGGCTTCGACTTTCTTTCGGTTTCGGCGGGCGGCTATTTCGTACTGCCCCTCACCTACCGCTGGTCGGTGGAGAGCAAACTACTGGCGGGCTACTCTTTCGGCGAGCCGCAAACGCTATATCTGACGGGCAATGACGAAACCGCACAAACACCTTTTCTGAAAATAAAGGAAATTCAAGCGCCCGACTTCCAGACGGGACTGACGGTCTCTTATTGGGCAAAACGGCAAATGGGCTTACGCTTCTTTTTCGACTACACGCTCACGCCGACGAATTACCGCTACTACTTCATCGACGAGCCCGACAACGTGATACAGACCCACAAAGCCTTTTCGTCGTACACGCTCGGCGCATCGGTAAACATTTTTCTGTAAAAGATTTTCTACTCTTTCGGAGCGGGCGGCAGCGAAAAGCTAAGCAGGATATACCCGACCACGCCTGAGAGTATGGAGCCGACGAGAATCCCTAATTTAGCTTGGGCGAGAAATGCCGCATCGGCAGCGGAAAGCGACGGAAACGAAAGATTGGCGATGAACAGCGATACGGTAAACCCGATGCCTCCCAACGCCGCAACACCGGCTATCATGCGCCACGTAACGAAGTCGGGACGTTTCACCCACCGGCAGGCAACCGGCAGCCACGCAAAGAGAAATATTCCCGCAAACTTGCCGACCGCCAACGCCACCCATATCGGGAGCGCGATTCCCTGAAACAGCGTCCCCGCCTCTACGCCCGCCAGCGATATGCCGGCATTGGCAAAAGCGAAAAGCGGAATTATCAAGTAATTAATCAACGGGTGCAGCATGTCTTCCAAGTCCTGCAACGGACTGATGACACGGTCGGAAGCCGACTCCACCTCTTTCAACACATTCACCTGTTCGCTCGTGAGCAGGGCGTTTTTTCCGGCAGCGGGCTGCGTATGCGGAAATTCATGCAGGGCGTCGTGTATCTCCTCGATGAAGCGGCACGTATCGACCAGCGGACGCGCCGGTATGCAGAATGCCACCAATACGCCCGAAATCGTGGGATGTATGCCCGAACGCAAGAAAAAATACCAGACGACAACGCCGAACAGCAGGTAAAAAGTTTTGCTCTGAATGCGGAGAAACCGTCCGCCGGCGTAGAGCAGCGACAAGGCTATAAACGAATAAACTATCCACCACCACGAAATGTGCGCGGTGTAAAACACGGCAATGACCAAGATGCCGCCGATGTCGTCGGCAACCGCCAGCGCCGCCAGAAAGATTTTCAGCCCGATGGGCACCCGCTTGCCGAACATACTCAAAACGCCTAACGAAAAAGCGATGTCGGTAGCCATAGGTATGGTGCAACCGCGCAGCATCGCCGCGTCGGACGCCAGCAGCCAAAAGAGCAGTATGGGAAAGGCAATGCCGCCCAGTGCGGCAACGACGGGACCCAACGCTTTCTGCATGGAGGAAAGCTCGCCCACCAAAACTTCGCGTTTGATTTCCAGACCGACAGAGAAAAAGAAAAGCGCCATGAGGGCATCGTTGATGACCTGCATGAGCGACATCGGCTGTCCGTGGTGCTCGAAAAGGTTGAAGCCGCCTATCTGCGCCGACACGGGAGCGTTCCACCACGAAAAATAGGCGTCGCGCCACGGCGAGTTCGCTATCGTCATGGCAAGCACCGTAACGGCTATCAATATGTACCCGCCGTTGGCATACGTGTGGAGCGATTTGCGCAAAGCGTACAACCGGTCTGTCATAAAGCGCGTCTATTTTACAGAAAACAACTTTTCGTACCGGAATGTTGGCGCGTCAATCGAGTTTCAGCACCGCCAAAAAGGCTTTCTGCGGCACTTCGACCGTACCGATTTGTTTCATGCGCTTCTTGCCTTTCTTCTGTTTTTCAAGAAGTTTGCGCTTACGGCTTATGTCGCCGCCGTAACATTTGGCGGTAACGTCCTTGCGCACGGCTTTTATCGTTTCGCGGGCGATGATTTTGGCGCCGATAGCCGCCTGTATGGCAATGTCGAATTGCTGGCGGGGTATCAGCTCTTTCAATTTCTCGCACATGCGGCGGCCGAAAGTTACGGCGTTGTCGGCATGGGTGAGCGTCGAAAGGGCATCGACCGACTCGCCGTTGAGCAGAATATCGAGTTTGACGAGTTTCGAGGGACGAAAATCGTGCAGGTGGTAATCGAACGAGGCATACCCTTTGGAGATGCTTTTCAGCTTGTCGTAAAAATCGATGACGATTTCGCCCAGCGGCAGGTCGTAAATGAGTTCCACCCGATTACCCGAAATGTATTCCTGCTTCACCAGCTCGCCGCGCTTGCCGAGACAAAGCGTCATTATGGGGCCGATGTAGTCGGCAACGGTGATAACCGAAGCGCGGATATAGGGTTCTTCGATGTGGTCGATAAGCGTAATGTCGGGAAGTCCGGAGGGGTTGTGCACCTCGATGACGTTTCCCTTCTTGTCATAGACTTTGTAAGAAACGTTGGGGACGGTCGTGATGACGTCCATATCGAATTCGCGGTCGAGGCGCTCCTGCACGATTTCCATGTGGAGCAATCCGAGAAATCCGCAGCGGAAGCCGAAACCGAGCGCTACCGACGATTCGGGCTGGAAAGTGAGCGAGGCATCGTTGAGCTGCAATTTTTCCAGCGATGCCCGCAGGTTTTCAAAATCTTCACTTTCAATCGGATATACGCCGGCAAACACCATCGGCTTCACCTCCTCGAAGCCGTCGATGGCTTCGGCACAGGGGCGTGCGATATGGGTAATGGTGTCGCCCACCTTCACCTCGCGGGAGGTCTTGATGCCCGAAATGATGTAGCCCACATCACCGGTGCGCAACTCCTTGCGGGGCGACAAATCCATTTTGAGAACGCCGACTTCGTCGGCTTCGTATTCTTTGCCCGTAGCGACGAATTTCACCTGATCGCCCGAACGGATAACGCCGTTCACTATTTTGAAATAGGCGATGATTCCGCGAAACGAATTGAATACCGAGTCGAAGATAAGGCACTGCAAGGGGGCATCGGGGTCGCCTTTCGGCGCGGGAATGCGCTCGACAATGGCGTTGAGAATATCCTCCACGCCGGCGCCGGTCTTGCCGCTGGCGCGCAATATTTCTTCGCGCTTGCAGCCAAGCAGTTCGACGATTTGGTCTTCCACCTCATCGGGCATGGCGCTGTCGAGGTCGATTTTATTCATCACGGGAATAATCTCCAAATCGTTTTCCAGCGCCATATAGAGGTTGGATATGGTCTGCGCCTGAATGCCCTGCGAAGCATCGACGACGAGCAGCGCACCTTCGCAGGCGGCTATCGAACGCGATACTTCGTAAGAGAAATCGACGTGCCCCGGAGTGTCAATCAGATTGAGAATATAAGTTTCGCCCTTGTAGGCATATTCCATCTGTATGGCATGGCTCTTTATGGTAATGCCCCTCTCCCGCTCCAAATCCATGTCGTCGAGCACCTGCGCCTGCAAGTCCTGCGGGGCGATGGTGTGGGTGTATTCGAGCAGGCGGTCGGCTAACGTGCTCTTGCCGTGGTCGATATGCGCGATGATGCAAAAATTGCGGATATTCTTCATAAACCTCTTTTTTCCGGATTACAAGGCGAACGGCGTCTATTTTCCAAAACGGGAATGGAAGAAAACGACTTCGCCCCGACAAAGATATACATTTCAGCCGGTCTGTAAAAATTATCCGCCGATTCTTTGCGGAAATAAAAAATCGCCCTGCAAATTTCTTTGCAGGGCGATTTTTTATTCCAACCGTCCGGTGGCGCGGAGGTAGTCGGTTTCGTATATTTTGTACTGGGTCTGCGCCTCGATGCGGTTGCTCAACGCCTGCTGCCATTGCGCCTGCGCATCGAGCAGGTCGGTAAGCGTACACATGGAGGCTTCGTAGCGGGTGTTCATATTCTGCAAGTTGGCTTCCGCCTGCCGGCAGCCCAATTCGGTCGTTTCTATCATCGTGTAGCTGTCGGTGAGGTTGCGGAGCGCCTGCCGCACCTCTATCGAGAGCAGTCGGCTGTTTTTCTGCAAAGCGAGGCGGTTGTTTTCGAGGTCGAGTTTGGCTTTCTTCACTTTTTTCAATCCGGCGCCCCAATGGAAAAGCGGCACCGACACCGAGAGCATGGCTGCGGCAAACCCGTCCTTAAATTCCTGCGTATAGGGAACGTAAGCGCCCGATGTCGGGTCGGCGACGAAACTTTTCATCTTTATGTTTCCATAATAAAGGTAGCCGCCCATCAATGCCACAGAGGGGAGTATCTCGGAACGCGCCATGCGTATCTGCTGCTCTCCGGCTTCTATCTGTTTTTGGAGGAGGTGCAGTTCGGGGCGCAGTTCGATGCTCTCGTCGGTATATTCCGGAGGGGTTACGGTAATCACCGTATCGGTGGGAATGATGCGGGTATCGAGGTCGGCACCGATGACGTTGCAAAGCGCCATGCGGCAGAGGTCGGCGCCGTTGCGGGCTTTTTGCAGCTGATAGGTTATTTCGCTGCGTTTGGCGCTGATGCGAAGCAGGTCGTTTTCGGTAGCCAGCTGCGAGGCAAGACTCGTTTCGACCTGCCGGTATATGGCGTCCATCTGCGCGGAATACGATTCGAGCATACGCACCTTGCGGGCGACAGCGATAAAGGTCCAATAAGCATTGTCGGCATCGTAAAGCACTTCCATGCGGGTTTTGCGCGTCATTTCTTCGGCACAGTCGAGTCCGATGCGCGAGAGCTTGTTGGCTGCGCGAATTTTACCGCCTACAAAAATCGGCTGCGTCAGGGTAACTCCCGCCGCATACATACCGCGCATTTGCAGCTCCATACCCATCATGTCGATGTCGGGGTAAATGTAGGTGCCCGACGCGCTGGCGTCGAATCCGGGCAGATAGGCGGCAAAGGCGATGGCTTTGTCCAACTTGGCTTTCCGCAATTCGTTATCGGCGTTCTGCATATCTTCGTTGTAGACGAGCGCCATTTTCCGGCACTCCTCCTGCGAAAGCAGAAGCGGCTCCTGCTCTTGTGCCCGCAGCGCCGTGCAACAGAGTAATATCGCGGCTGATGATATGATGATTTTTTTCATTTCGTTCCTTTTTATCGGTTGCCAATCTTTTCCTTATTCCGGCTTGCGCACATGGAAAAATGCGGTGTAGAACAAGGGCAGAAGTATCAATGTAATTATCGTGCCGACGGTAAGACCGCCCATAATGGTGATTGCCATGGAGCCGAACATGGGGTCGGCTACCAGCGGTATCATGCCCACGATAGTGGTCAAGGACGCCATGAGGACGGGACGCACACGCGAAACGGTGGCATCGACGACGGCATAATAGGGCTGCCTGCCCTCCTCGACGATGAGGCGGTTTATTTCATCGACGAGCACAATCGCATTTTTCACCATCATGCCTATCAATCCTATCATGCCGATAATCGCCATGAACGTGAAGGGCTGCCGGCACAAAAACAACGCCGGCGTGATGCCGCAAAGCACGAAAGGAATGCACAGCAAAATGAGGATTACTTTTTTCCAACTGTTGAACAGCAGCAGGAGAATAATCAATATCAGAAATACGGTAAGGGGTATGTATTTCAATACGTTGCTCAGGGCGTCGTTTTGCAGTTCGATTTCGCCGACCCAGCGACGGGTGTAGCCGTCGGGCAAGGGAATGGCATCGACTTCGTCCTTTATATCCGCCATGACTTTGGCGGGGGTAGCGTCGAAGAGTTCATAATCGGGGTCGCATTCGGCTTCGATTGCCCGGCTGCCGTTCCGGCGGCAGACAACGTTTTCGTCCCAGTCGAGCCGGATATTCCGCGCGACGTTGCTCAACGGCATACTGCGGAACATACGGTCTTGCAACTCTTCCATGCCCAATGCGCCGGTCATGAGGCGCTGCACGTCTTCGTCGGAGAAACGGACGTTCATCATGCTCCACACGGGAATGTCGTTGAGGTCGGTGATGCGGCTGCCGTCGGCATTGCGCACAAGCAGGTTGATGAGCACCATGCGGTCGTTGTCGGCAAGCACGCCTACGGGCATACCGTCGGTAGCAGCCAGCAGGGCGTTGCCCACGTCGCTCCGCTCGATGCCCGCCCGCAAAGCGTCTTGCTGCACGTATTCGGCAATAAAGGTTTTGCCTTTGGGCTTCCAGTTATTCTGCACCGAATAGGAGTCGACATAGGGACAGCGGCGCATAATTTCCTCCGTCTGCGCACTGAGGGAGCGCAGCACGGCAGGGTCGGGTCCGGTATATTCGACCTCGACCGTATGGGAAGTGGCAATGGAGAAATTGTACTTGCGCAGCCGGATATAGGCATCGGGATATTTCTCGCGCAGCTGCTTGCGGATAACGGGTATCTGCTCCACTATCGTAGCGTAATCCTTGCAATCGACGAGCAACTCGCCGTAGCAATCGCCGCCGGAGGTCATGGGGCGCACCAGACAATAGCGCGCCGGCGCGCTGCCCATACTTGCCGTTACCCGTTCGACGGCAGGATTCTGATGCAGCAGCTCGGTCATTTCCAAAAGGTCGTGCCGCACCTTGTCGGGGTCGGTCTGGGCGGGCAGGAAGTATTCGACGACAAATTGCTTGTAATCGAAATCGGGGAAAAAGAGATTTTTCACTTTCGTCATTCCGAAGGCACACAACAGCAGCACCATTACAGCAACAGTTATCGTCTTTTTCTTGTGCGCGATAAGCAGCGAAACGGTGCGCCGCACGAAACGGTGTACGGGCGAGTTCATGACTTCGCCTCCCTTTTCCGCCTTCTTTTCGCGTGCCGGCAGCCACGACTTGGCACACATGGGCACCTGTATCAATGCCAGCACCCAACTCGACAGCAGGCTGACGCACAACACGAGAAACAAATCGTGGGCATACTCTCCCGCCGAATCGGGCGAGAGGTAAACGCTCAGGAACGTGGAAGCGGCGATAATCGTCGCGCCGAGCAGCGGCATGGCTGTATTGTTGCCGATGCGGTAGAGGTATGTTTTGGGCGGCAAGCCGCGTTTCTTGTCAATCAGTATGCCGTCCATTATCACAATGGCGTTATCGACCAACATACCCATCGCCACGATGAACGCTCCCAACGATATGCGTTGCAGCGTCGTGCCGCAGCAAAGCAATATGGGGAACGACACGGCAATGGTCAGTATCAAACCGAAACCGATGATGACGCCGCTGCGGAATCCCATCGTAAAGACAAGTACCACTATGACGATGAGTATCGACTCCAACAGGTTGAGCATGAACGACGTAATAGCCTCATCGACCTTGTCGGGCTGGAAAAATATTTTTTCCATTTCCATGCCTACCGGAAGCTGCTCCATCACCTCCACTAGACGGGCATCGACCGCCTTGCCCACATCGGGCACAATGGCATCTTCCTCCATGGCGATGCAGATAGCCAGCGCCGGTTTGCCGTCCACGAAAAAGCCGTTGCGCTGCGGCTCGGCATACGTCCGTTCGATTTTCGCCACATCGCCCAAACGTATCGTTTTGCCATCGATGGTGGCGATATAGAGGTCACGAATGTCGTCTTCGTTTTCTATGGCTTCGCCCACGCTCAGCCGTATTTTGTCGTTGCCGGCGAGATAGGCGCCGGCATTCACCGTTTTTCCGGCGCTTTGTAGCGCCATCATGATGCGTGCCGGAATAAGGCCGTTGCGGGCAATCATCTCTTTCGAGAGCGTGATGTCGATTACCTCGTCGCGGTTGCCTCCGATGTTGATGCGCTTCACGCCTTTCACGCCGAGCAGTTCGCGGCGCAACAGGCGGGCGTACTTGTACATTTCGGGATAGGAATAGCCGTCGGCCGTAAGGGCATAGAAGATGCCGTAAACGTCCATCATGTCATCGACAACGATAGGGTCGTAACAATCCTGCGGCAGTTTCTGGCGGGTGTCATTCACTTTGCGGCGCAAGAGGTCGAAATGCTGTTCGAGGTCTTTCATCAGCACGGTCATCTTAAATTCGACGGTGAACATCGCCAGACCGTTCTGACACTCCGTACCTATTTTCTTAATATCGGGCAGGGCGCGCAATTCGTCTTCCATGACCTGCGCCACTTTCAATTCCACTTCGTGGGCATCGGCTCCCGGATACGGAACGATAACCATCGCCTGTTTGACGGCAATGGCAGGGTCTTCCAGCTTGGGCATGGCGATGAAAGCAAGCACGCCGGCTATCAGAATACCGACTATCGCCGACCAAAAGAGGGTCGGACGCCGCACGAAAAATTCGGTCATTTTCATTACAGAATACCTCCTACATTTTCTTCCGACGGGGCAAGCACACGCACTTTTTCACCTTCGTACAAGGCATCGACGCCGGCTTTCACCACCGACTCGCCGCCGGCAAGTCCCGACGTTATCACGGCATTGCCCGCCGCATCGACACCTTCGACGAACACCGGCGTTTTATGCACGACGGAATCGGCGCCGAGCACCCACACGTAACTGTCGGCATTTTCATGGAAAATCGCGTGCAGTGGCAGGGTGTACACCGAACCGGCTTCCTTGCCGGCGATGTGCACGAGCACTTCGACATTCATGCCCGACGACAGGCGGGTGTCTTTGCGCGAAAGCAGCAGGCGCATTTTATAGAGCTGCGTGCCGTCGGCTTTCGGCGTAATGCCGATTAAGGCAAGCGGTATGTTCTCGCTGCCCGTAACGGTTGAGCGACAGAAAAATCCGACGAAATCGTCGCGGCGGTTGTAAAGGGCTGCCGGCAGGTCGATGCTCACCTCCATCTGCGACATATCCAACAACGCTATCAGCGGCGTGCCGGCATCGACCATTTCCGACTCCTCGAAATTCACGCTCTGCACATAACCGTCGGCAGGCGCATAGAGGCGCGTATAGTCCAACTTGTTCCGATTGACCTGCAACTGCACTTGCAACTGTTGCAAACCGGCAACGGCTTTTTCGTAATCGTTGCCCGATATGTTTTTGTTTTCATAAAGCGTTTTCATGCGGGCGACCTCGTTCCGCAACTGGTCATACTGTATCTGCGCCGCCTCCACGCCCAACTTGTAATCGCTGTCGTCGAGCCGCGCCAAGAGCTGTCCGGCTTGCACGTAATCGCCCTCTTTCACACCGATGCTGTCTATCTGTCCGGGCGTCTTGAATCCCAAACTGATAGTCCGCGCCTCCTGCACGACACCGGAAAAAACTTTCATTTCTTCGGTGCCGACACTTACCGGCTCGACCGTCAATACCGTGCGCAGCTGCTCCGTCCGCCGACCGTTGCTGCAACTGCAAAGCAAACACAAGGCGATAGGAATCGCCGTCATTACCTTTTTCATTACTTGTCAATGATTTATTCGGACGCAAAATTATTGCATCGTCGTTCTACATGAAAAGATAAAAACCCGAAAATTTGTACGTTTTTCCGTTTTTTATATCCTAATCGGCATAACTGTGAAGTCCGCCGAGAAAATAATTGACTCCAAAGTATGTCATCAGCACGGTGATGAACGCCGCCGCCAAAAAGGCGTGGAAAAAACGCGGGCGCCGAAAGAGGGGCAAGAGCCTGTTGTGCAGCGGAGAAGCATAGACCAACAGGGTGATAAGCGCCCACACCTCTTTGGGATCCCAACTCCAATATGTTCCCCAAGAGACATTCGCCCACACCGCCCCGATGAATATGCCCGCCGTCAGCAGAAACAATGCCGGATAGAGCAGGAAACGCCCCAGCAGGGTTTGCTGCCGCACCATCGCCGACGCCGGCGGAAAGCAGAGCGCGACCGCACTGTTGAGAGAGAGTACCGAAAGCAGCGCATACGCCGCCATGATGCAGCTTACATGAATGCTCAACAGCGGCGACGAAAGCACCGGCATCAACGGGGTGATTTGCGGGTCCATCTGCCGGATATGGCAGACGAGCAGGGCGAAGCCCGACAAAAGAAAACCGAACGGAAGCACCCACCGCACCCGCCGTCGCAGCAAGAGCGTGAACAGCATGACGAACCACGCCAGCGACAGCATCGTTTCGTAGGCATTGCCCAACGGCAACCGCCCGCCGATGCAGGTGCGCAGGGCGACGACACCCGTCAAGACGAGAAACGCCAGTACAAAACAACCGACAAAGGCGGCATCGACCGCATGGCACGCACGACTGCCCCGACGGAAAAAGAGAAAATAAAAAGCAAAGGCGAGAAATCCCAACGTCAATTCCGACATGAAAAGAAGCGAGGTGAACGGCACGGCATTGTAAAGGCGCTCCGCCGCCATTTCGGCGTCGGACAAAACAGTGTCGCAGCCCGCCTGCCGCTGAAAGCGTTTCAAGCCCGCTATCGCCGTATGCAGGCGTGCCGTATCGCCCTCCTGCAAGGCAGTGTACATCAACGGGAAAAGTCCCTGCACAATCCGGCGGTATTCCACCGCCACCGAATCGGGAATAGCATCGACCGGCGTGTGCCACGTCATGCGTCCGCCGTCGGCAAAAGGAAACACCGCCAACAAAGCGCCTTGCTGCATGAGTACGAGCTGCACTTTTTCGTCGGCTTCGCGCACCGCCTTGTTCCACGCATCATTGCCGGCATCGGCATACGCCCTGCGGAGATAAGGTTCCAAGCGATACTGTTTAGCGGTATCGAAAAAGTCGATGAAAGAAGCATACTTTCCGACCCCTAAAAACTCCTGCATGGCACGGCTCTTGACACGTATCATGGGTTCGTACTGCCACTCCTGCGGATAGAAAAGCCAACCGGCAAACACCTGTTCGGCTGTCATTCCCCGATACGAATCATCGCCGACAAGTTTACGCGTAAAATCGATAGCGAGCGTCTGCAAGGGAGCCACACGGTCGCCGAACAGCACCTGCACCTGCCCGAGCTCTGCCGCATCGGCACGAGAAAGCGAAGCAGGTGCGGCGGCGACATTCGCCGCCGGCAAGAGCAAAAGCAGCACCGCCGCAGGTCGGGAAATGCGCCGCACCAAGCGACGACAGCGACCGTGCGGGTCGAGCAGCAAAGCGGCAAAGGCGAAAAACAGCAGAGCGTACCCCACATAGGTTACGGGAATGCCGAATACATCGCGGTTGAGCGACAGCCAACTGCCCTGTCCGTCGTCGTCGAACGACGACTGGTAAAAGCGCCACCCGCCGCACACGGCGATGTTGTTCATCGACACCTGCACCAGAAGCACCTCGCCCGAAGGCAGCGAAATCGTTATCTCCGATACAAAATCGGACGGCGCATTCGTCCCGCGATAATACCGTATGTCGAAGCGTTGCAACGTTACGCTGAAAGGCAGATGCGCCGTCGTGCGCGAATCGGTAAGATAGGTATCGACGGGTATGCCGGCTTTCAGATGCAGCACACCCCGCTCAGCAGTAAGCCGCGTGAGCAGCGCTCCCGCCAGCATGACGACAAACGCCAGATGCAGCAGCACGACCGCCGGACGTATGCACCTCCGCCGGCGGCAGAGCAGCCACACCCCCGACACGGCAAGCAGCGCCCACAACAAAGCAAACCACATCGTGCCGTAAACGGTATTATTCACCCAATCGGTTCCCCTGTATTTTTCAAAAAAAGTGGCTGCCGACAACACGAGCAAAAGCACCGCCGTCGAAGCCAAGAGTATTCGCCGCACAATCTTTTCCGTAATATTTCTCTTATTCATAACGCTTTACGATGCAGTATTTTTTCATACGAAGAAATCGGACAAAAAAATTTTCATTAAAATGCAAATTTTTTCGTTTCCGATGCCTGTATTCTGATTTTGTTTCTTATCTTTACCAAACATAAACCTAACCAAACCTAACCTATGAAAATGTTGAAAATTCGCGACCTGACTATGCGCGACGGGCAGCAATCCTCGTTTGCAACCCGCATGACCCAAGCTCAAATAGACCGCTGCCTTCCTTTCTACAAGGAAGCGAACTTTTACGCACTGGAAGTGTGGGGCGGAGCCGTGCCCGACTCGACCATGCGCTACCTGAACGAAAATCCGTGGACGCGCCTCGAAACTATCTATCGCGCTGTCGGCAGCGTATCGAAACTCACCGCCCTCTCGCGCGGAAGAAACCTTTTCGGCTACGCACCCTACACCGACGAAATCATCAAGGGATTCTGCCGCAACGCCATCGAAAGCGGCGTGGGCATCATGCGCATCTTCGACTGCCTGAACGATATGGAGAATGTGAAATCGACTATCAAGTATGTGAAGAAATACGGCGGCATCGCCGACTGCGCCGTCTGCTATACGGTCGATCCCAAATATCCCGAAATAGGATTCTGGGATAAACTGCGCGGAAAAAAGAATCCGGCGCCCGTGTTTACCGACGAATATTTCGTGGAGAAAGCACGGCAGCTCGCCGCTCTCGGCGCCGATATGATTTCCATAAAAGATATGTCGGGACTCATTCCACCGCACCGCGTAAGCTCGCTTATACGGAAATTGAAACAGACCATATCCCTTCCTATCGACTTCCATACCCACTGTACGCCGGGCTACGGACTGGCATCGGTGTATGCCGCGATAGCCGCCGGCGCCGACATCGTAGATACCAACTGCTGGTGGTTCGGCGGCGGCACGGGCGCACCGGCTTTGGAACTCGTCTATATCTTCTGCCGGAAACTCGGCATCGAACTCGGAGTGAATATGAATGCCGTTTCCAAAATCAACGAACAGCTCCGCACGATTCGCACGGAACTCAACCTGTCGGTATTCGGCGAAGAAAAGGCATCGCCCAAAGCATTCGACCCCATAACCGACAAGGTGCCCGACGAAGTGGACAAGCTGCTCGACCGCGCCATAACCGCCGTTCAAAACGACGACTTCGACACGCTGCTCTATGCCGCCCAAGCCATTGAGGCGTACTTCGGATTCCCCGCGCCCAACCGGCTCGTACAGGAAGCGGAAATTCCGGGCGGTATGTACTCGAACATGGTTGCCCAACTCAAACAGCTGAAAGCCGAAGAAATTTTGCCGCGCGCCATGGAGCTGATACCGAGCGTGCGCCTCTCTGCCGGTCTGCCGCCGCTGGTAACGCCGACGTCGCAAATCGTCGGCGCGCAAGCCGTGAGCTGCGCGCTCGATGAAAAAGCGGGACGCCCGATGTACACCACCAAAAGCTCGCAATTCGTCAGTCTGGTAAAAGGGGAATACGGGCATACGCCGGTGGAAGTTTCGCCGGATTTCCGATTTAAAATCTGCGGCGTGCGGGAAGAAACGCCCTACGACACCTCCCACTACCAAATGCAGCCCAACCCCGAACTCGAACAGGCAGGCGGCGCCAAACTTGCCGCCGACGAAAAGGAAGTTTTGCTGCTCGAACTTTTCCCTGCGGTCGCCACGACTTTCCTCGCCAATCAGAAAACAGCCGCCTATCATGCCGAAAAGAAAGCGGAGGAGGTTGCAGCAGCCGAAGCCGTACCGAAGAAAGAGTGGCTGCCGATTATCGGCACCACCGTCAATGCTCCGCTGCCGGGTCGCGTGCTGGCTGTACGGGTAAAGGCAGGCGATAAAGTGGAAGCGCGCCAAGAGGTCATCGTCCTCGAAGCGATGAAAATGGAAAATTCCATCTCGGCTGAATGTTCGGGTACGGTACGACAAGTTTTCGTGGAAGCGGGCGAGTCCGTTCTCGCCGACGTTCCCATTGTGGAAATCGTATCGTAAAACCCTGTTCATATCCATAGAAAGGGGCATTCTTTTCCTTCAAGGGAAACGCCCCTTGTTTTCTTATTTCTTTTTCAAAATTCCCGATATTCGGGATTGGACTCCCGTTTGAGTGCGATGCACTCCATTTCGATAAGCCACGCAGGACGACACACGGGCGCAAGCACAAAGAGTTTCGGCGTGTGCGGAAAACGACGTTCGTAAAGAGCCTGCACGGTCGCATAGTCGGCGCCGTCGCGCAGGTATATCAACATCTGCGCCACATCGTCGAAAGCAGCGCCGCCCTCTTCGAGAAGTTTTTCCACATTTTCCCACATACGGCGGGTCTGGGCTTCGACGTCGCCGGAATAGAGCACCTTGCCTTTGTTGTCGATACTTGCCGTGCCGCTGATGTAGAAGTGGCTGCGGTCGCCATACGCGACCCGCGTGCCCCGCTCGAAAGTTACGCCGTATTCATACGTGGGATTGAGATGCGTCGGCGCATAAAGGTATTGCTGCTGCGCCGCGCCCAACCCCTTCACGGCATAGGCGTCGAGATGCACCGACGTGCGAGCGTCGGCGCTTTTTCCCTCAATGCCGGTGCTGGCGATGTAGTGCGTTTTCTCGGTAAGCCCCTGCCCTGCGAAATTGGCTTTGCGGGCTTTGACCACCCCGATGTAATTCACATCTACATTCTGCACGAGAAACCACGTGCGGACGCAGTTGTCCGCCAGCGTACAACCGAGGTTGCGCAGGCGCTCCTCGTAGCCGTTGAGCAGGCACATGGTCTGGTAGGAGGAATCTCCTTCGCGGCACTCCAATCCGCCCGTCCAGTAGTGGGTGTAGCCGTTGTGGCGCACGACGGTGTCGAGCTCGGAATATTCGGTCGTGCGGAGGGTTTCGCCCGAAGCGGGATTGTCTTTCAGCTCCGACTGCTTTTCCTGCCAAAGCTGCCGGTCGGGACGCAGGGCATAGCGTTCGTTGCACACGTCGGCACCCTTCACGGCATAGAACCATAGCGCGAGCTTGCTGCCGTCGAGCGGGGGCTGTCCGACATAGGCAGCCGCACTGCGCAGCGGCTCCGGCAGCGATTCTTCGGCAGCTTTCACCGCCTCGCACTGATTGGTTACATCGCTGAGAAAATAGCGTTTGAACACCGGTCGCACACCCCGCAGCCGCTCGCCGGCGAACATCTCGCGCAAGGCGGCGAACAGCATCGCCGCCTGTTCGGCAAAAGAGGCATCTTTGTCGATGATATGCAGCAGAGCATGGTATTCGCCCACTTTCCCCGACGGGGCAAAGCAGCTCAATTCCACCGTTACTTTTCCGTCGTTCAGATTCAATGTCGTATATTCGTTCATACTTTTTCTTTTTTATTATTCACCGGCTCCGGCGGCAATCCAGTCGTCGAGCAGGGTAAGCAGGTCGGGAAACTGCACCATATCCACATGGTCCATGCGCCAGTTTTGCGTCAAGGAAATATCGGTATTGAGCGTCGTATGCAGAAAGCTGTTCGCCACATCGAAAGGCTGTACGAGCAGCGCGCCGTCGGGCGATTTCGTCGAAGGCGCATTCACCAACGCCTCGTAGCTGCGACCTTCGGTCAGATGCAGCCCCGCCCCCGCCATGGCGCTGCCGCCGTGGCATTGTATGCAATAGGCATCGAATATGTTTTGCTGTATGGCGCGGAACATGGAAACGTCAAGCGTACCGACCTCCATATCCACCCGCTCGGAGGCGGCGGAGCAATCGATCGAAGCAAACGAAACGATGCGCTTGCGCAGACGGTTGATGACACAAAGCTCCAAGCGTTTCACCTCGCTGCCGATTCCGGTCAAGACGAGCGACACTTCGCCGTCGGGGTCGGGCGTAATTTTTCGGGAAATGACGGCATAATCGGATTCGCCGAAGCCTGCCGCCACGACGCTATACTCTCCCGACCAACTGTCGATGCCTTGCAGGTTTCCCGTCAAACGCAGCGTGATTCCGTCAGGAGAAGCGGCAGCCGCGTCTTCATACACGGGTCCGTCGTCGCACGCCGGCAGCGCCGCAACCCATGCAAAAGCGCAAAGAATCAAATACTTCTTCATACCTCCGACTCCCCGTCAAAAAGTGTATTGCAGCAAGAGCGTGCCGGAGTGCATCGCCAGTCCCAAGTCGTCGTTGTCGCGGTCGAGCTGCGTTTTGTGCCCCGTGCGACCGATGAACTGATACATCGCCTGCAACTTCAAATTGCACTTCGGAAAAAAGTAATTCAACCCTACGGCGGGCATATTGAGAAAACCGTCGGTGCCGGTGCCGTTGCGGTTGAAGAAATCGTAGCGGGCAGCTATCTGCATGGTTTTCAATACGAAATATCCCGCTTGGGCGTATGCGCCCCAATAGTTGTATGCCTCATCGATTTTCTGCCGGCGGGTGAAACCCACGTGCATATAATAAAATTCGGCGCCGATGTAAAGACGGTTTTTCAGGTAGGCAAACTCTACGCCGGCGCGGGCATCGTTGGTACTTTCGTTTTCGCTTTCAACATTGACCGACCCGGAAACGCCGAGCAAAATCTTATCCTCGTGCAGCATATAGGGGCTGCCCTGCGTCGAAGGCATCGCGCCTTTCGGCGTGTAGGTAAGGCGGGCGGCATAGAGCAGCGAGGGAATATGCCAATCGTCGCTCAGCGTTTTGGAGGCGATGTTGAGCGACGAGCCGGTGCCGTTGAAAATGCCGACCTCATAGTTGAACTGCTCCCGTACCGAACCGTGAAATTCGAGACCGATGTCGAATCCCGTAGCGATGTTGGGCGACACGGCATTGAGCGAATGCGGCATGATGACCGACGCGGTGAGCGATACGGGCAACACGGGCAGCAGCGTTTCGCCGAGCGTCGTCATGTAAGCGTGGGCAAAAGGCGTTTTGAATTTTCCGACCCGCACGGCAAAACTCTTTTTAATCTGCACGTCGAACCAAGCCTGCTGCAATATGGCGGCACCCGAAGCGGCGGCATTGATAGAAAGATTGTACGTAAGTTTTCCGAAGGCTTTTCCGGTAAAACCCAAAACGGCATAGGGAACGGAAAAACCGGTATTCGCCACGTTGTCCTGATTGTAGGCTTTGTCGAGACCTTCGTCGTCGTAATAGTTTACATGGGCGCCTGCCTGCACGAGCAGATAGGGTTTGAAAACGAAATCGCCTTTTTTCGACTTCCACGTGAAACCCTCTCTCCCCGCCAGCGAAACGATACCGTTTTCGGTGTCGGCTTCGTACTGCGCCATGCCCGCCAGCGGCGATAACATCAGGAGTACGGCTAAGATTGCTTTTTTCATAATTTGAAGTTGTAGTGTGTGATGATTATAAGGAATTTAAGAATGCGATAAGCGCGTCGCGGTCGTCGCGACTCATGTTTTTGAAAATGTTTTTGGAGGCTTCGCCCTCGCCCCCGTGCCACATGATGGCTTCGATGAAATTGCGGGCGCGCCCGTCGTGTAGAAAATAGGTGTGCCCGTTTACTTTCTCCTGCAACCCGACACCCCAAAGCGGCGTGGTGCGCCACTCGTTTCCGCGAGCCAATCCGCTGACATAATTGTCGTTAAGTCCGACGCCCATGATTTCGGAGCCCATATCGTGCAGCAGAAAATCGCTGTACGGGTGTATGGTCTGGCTGCCTAACCACGAGAGCTGCGTGTTGTTGAGTAGCACCGAGCCACGCGGACGGGTATGCAGCGTGGGCGTATGGCAAAGGTGGCACTTGGCGCGATAGAAATTCTCTTCGCCCTGCAACACCTTCGGGTCGTCGATATTACGGCGAGCCGGCACGCCGAGACTTTGCATATAGAGGTCGACATCTTCCATATCGCCGGTGGAAATATCGAGCCGGTCGTAGGCAAGCCCCATCATGCTCCCCTGACTCATCTGCAACTGACCTTCACAGATTTCTTCGGGGTAGCGGCTGTTGGTAACGCCCATATCGCTCGAAAAGCCAAGTTCGACGGTGAGGTCGGCGTGCTGCGCCTTGTTGCCCGACAGCCCCAGCGAGGTTACGCCCCGCTCGCTGATGTAGTTGCAGCGACCGCTGATGCCGTATTCGGGGTAGTTGCTGCGGGCGGCAAGCTGCTCTATTTCGTGCGGGTCGAGCGACATCATCAGTCCAAGACCGACATGGCGCAAAGGTATGCGCACGGAGCAGAAAAGGTCTTCGGGTTTGATGCTGTCGGCATACCATTCCGTTATCGTATAAGAAGGGGCGCACAATTCATAGGTATCGCCGTCGGGGAAAGAGAACGTTTCGTATGTGTACGTTACCGAAAGTTTGCCTTCGGGCTGCACGCCATAGATAGCCTGATCGTGCAGCACGCGACCGTAGTCCTGAAAGAATGCGCCGTTTTTGCGGGTGATGTAAACCAACATCGACGAGAAGCCCGTACTGCCCGAACCGCCTTCGCTCCACAGCGTGGGCTTGGTGCGACCGGCATTCCGGTGGCAGCTCCCGCAGGAATATCCGGCATAGACAGGACCAAGCCCGCCGCCGTAACCGCTGCTGCCGGTACGCACATCGTCGTAGAGGCGGTCGCCGCGGTTGAAGCGCGTGGCGAAAGCGCCCGACACCCAGTCGGCAGGCGTATCGAAAGCTTTCGACGAATTGAGGAATATCGTCGATGTTCCCGCCGAAAGGGCGTAACCGTCGGGGACAGAAACGTCGAGAATATCCATTTCGGTGTCGTCGCTGCAACCGCATAATGTCAAGGAGAAAAGCGCGGCATACAGGCAGAGCAGAGAATGTTTCATTTTCCAAGAATCGTTTTATGCGGACAGTCAGGAGGCGAATTTTCGCTTCGCCTCCCGACCGGTCCTCGTATGTTAGTTCATGCTGCGGGGCTTTCCGTCTTTGAAAATCAGAAATTCGAGCGTATGGAATCCCCTTACATTCTGGGCGGCTTCTATCTTGTCGTCGGAATCGCCGTCCGCCCAATTCAAGTCGTCGTAATTGCCGGAAGAGAGAATCTGCACGATAGCGTTTTGGTCGAGCGGCCAACTGTCCATGTTGGGGTCGAGCCCTTCGGCATCGACCGGACCGAACAAGAAGGCTTCGCTCGTCTCCCACGGCTCGCGGGCGGCAAGCCATGCCTTGCAGGCGTTCTCGAAAGCGACATCGCTCGGAGCATTCCGGAAGGCGACGGCGGCATCGTAAAGCGCACTGTTTTTCTCTTTCAGCGACGCATAGGTGGGCAGTACCACGTTATCGACATAGCCGGCAACGACGGAATCGAGCTCGGCATCGTATTCATCGCCTTTGAAAGTAGTTTGTATATAGGCATTGAGTCCGTTCAACACTTCGACAAGGTCGCCGCACGCCTCCATAGCGTCCGAAGCCTGCGGGCTATCGATGTTGTTGCGGAACGGTGCGGGAATGTTCTGAATGGCATCGGCGGCACGGTCGATAGCATGACGCACTTCGGCATCGCGGGCAGCATCTTTGCCGGCAACGAGTGCGGATATGGAGTGCGGAGCCACCGAAGCATCGAGCGAGCCGTAGTAGGAGTTGCGAATCGAATAGATGTTGTTGGTATAGTCGTCGATAGAGTGCCAGCTGTACCACGACTCCACCGCATAGAGGGCTTCGGTGGTCTTGCCGCTGACATAGAGGTTGTAGGGGTCGCCTATCTTGGCATCGCCCACTTCGCCGGCTATATCGCTGCACCCCTCGATGATTTCCTGCAAGCAGCTGAGGGCGCTCCCGTAGGTATCGTTGTCGTGTTTCTTGAAAATCTCCGCATAACCGGCTCTGCCGTTGTACGATACCGCCCAGTCGCCGTACAGGGTGGCGGCATCGCTTTTCAGGAGCGAAGCGACCTGTGTCATGTAATTGCCCCAGCTTGCCGCGTTGGAGGCATCGTAGTCGATATCGGCGGCATTTTCGGCATCGGGAGCCACTGGTGCATTTTCTTCCTTGTCGCAAGACGGGAACAGGGCAAGGCATGAAACCAAACCTGCCGCTAAAAAAAGATGTTTTTTCATATTCGTTGTTTTTTTGATGATTATATTGTTTCCGTTTTATTTCCGCAAAAACCAACCGATGTAGGCGATGCCCAGCCCAAATTCGTTTTCGCTGTTGTAAGGTCCGTGCCCGAACATACGGCCCGTACCGATTTGCCGGGTGGCGTAGTCGAATTTAACCACGAGGTTGGGCAGCGCGAAATAATTAAGACCGAATGTCCACATACTCGTCTGCAACCGTTTTTCCATGACCTGCCGCGCCTCGCCCCGCTCCTGCGGATTGTAGTATTCGTAACGGGCGAAGGGATAGAGTACGGGGAATTTTTTCACACGGGGAAAAAAGGCTGCCAGATTCACACCCACTTCGCCGGCATAGCTTACGGCATTCCGCGCAACGGGCGTCAGGCGGCTGTACGGAGAGGCATTCGGCAATTTGGTATTGACGCTGCTCACGCTCGCGGAGTTTCCGAGATTGCCGTACACCATATTGAGGCGCGCCGTTACATAGCGGTTACGATATTGCGCATCGGCGCTGTAAATGGTTACGGGTACTTTGACGTTATAGGTCTGCGACTTGTCGGCATTGCGACCCGCATCGGGACAATAATAGACCGACCCGCCGACCCGCAGTCCGGGCACGCCCTCGTAATTGAGGCGCAGAACATACGCCGGCGAAGTGAAGTTGTCGACCTCGAAAAGCCCCTGCTTGCCGCCGGCTACCCACGTATTGCGGTCGAAACCGTTGGCATTGAGACCGGCAACGACCATCGCCTCGTAGGTGAAACGGGCATAGCGGCGACCCAACGTGCCGAAAAGTTCAAGACCCGTTTCGTGCCACGTCGAGGGGAGTATGGTCGTTTCGCCTTCGGGGCGCGAAGTTCCGAAGAAATTTATCGGTTCGTGTTTGAAATTGGTCAAGCCCACCGGCACGATGATATGCCCGACACGCACATTGAGTTCGGGAAGAATCAGGCGGGTGATGTGGAATTGTTCGAGAGCGACCTCCCCGCCCTTTTCCATTTCGGTTTCGTATTCGCCGTTTTCGGAATTTTCGAGTTCTACTGCCGTACCGACACCGCCGGCTTCAAATTCGATTTCGGTGCCGAGAATCCATTTCGGGGTAAATTTGTAATCGAAAGCCACGACAAAACGGGGTATCGACACGGCAGCCCGATGCTCCCGCGTGTTTCCGTAATTCGTTCCCGAAAAACGATTGCTGCCGTAATCCATGAAATTCGCCAGCACTTCGCCGTAGCCGCCGAAACGAAATTTGCGGAAACCGTCGTAATCGGCGGAAGCATACGATGCCGATTTCAAATCGACGACAAGGGAATCTTTTTTTCCGGCGACAGCCGTCGCGGCAACGGCAGTCCACAAGGCAAACAACAAAACGCTCTTTCTTGCAATCATAAAATAGTTCGTTGAATTTTCATGGCAAAAGTATTTTCAAGCCGCAAGGCGGGCAATACCTATTTATTGCTATTTTTCGCTCCGCAACTACACCTTTTATGGTATTTTCACATAAAAAAGAGTGCCCCTCCGCCGGCTACCGCACGAAAAAATCTTAAAAACCGGACGCATTTCCGAACAAAAAACGACGAAGGTTGTTTCCACAAAAGTTGTAGAAAAGCGTTTGTTTTATGAAAAAGATATTTATATATTTGTTACCCACGATCGGGTGCTTCATCGTAGGGGCGTCTGCCTCTCTGTTCCAACGCAGTGCGCTGGCGGAGTGGTATCCGCTATTGGAGAAAACGGTGCTGACGCCGCCTAATATGGTATTCCCGATTGTATGGTGCGTGTTATATATATGTATAGGATTATCGCTTTCGCTGATTTTGGCAAAACCGGAACGCCACCGAGCCATCGCAGTTTTGTGGGGCGTGCAACTGCTGCTCAACTTTTTGTGGAGCGTGCTGTTCTTCTACGCCCGGAATCCGCTGGCGGGCTTGCTCGACATACTGCTACTCGACGCGGCAGTCGTCGCCTACATCGGCATTTCCTATCCGGTGCGGAGGGTGTCGGCATGGCTTTTCGCTCCGTATCTGCTGTGGCTCGTCCTCGCTACCTATATGAACGGTTACGTGTATTTCAATAACCCCGATACTGTTTCACTTAAAAATCATACTGTCATGACACACGAAATGCCTAAGCTCCCGTATGCCGCCGACGCACTGGCTCCGGCAATGAGCAAAGAAACCATCGATTACCACTACGGCAAACATCTGCAAACGTACATCGACAACCTGAACAAACTGATTGCCGGCACGCCTTATGCCGAAATGACGCTCGATGAAATCGTAAAGAGTTCCGACGGGGCGATATTCAACAACGCCGCCCAAACGTGGAATCACACCTTCTTTTTCGACACGCTGACCCCCGACCAAAAAGCCATGCCCGAAAAACTGGCGACGCTGCTGACCAAAGAGTTCGGGTCGGTGGAATCGTTTCAAGAGCAATTCGGGAAAGCGGCGCTGGGACTGTTCGGGTCGGGCTGGGTATGGCTCGCTGCCGACAAACAGGGCAAACTGCATATCGAAGCGATGCCGAATGCCGGAAACCCGCTGACCAAATCGATGAAACCGCTGCTCACGCTCGACGTGTGGGAACACGCCTACTACATCGACCACCGTAACCGCAGAGCCGATTTCGTGAAAGCATTTTGGTCGTTAGTCGATTGGGATAAAGTGGCTGCCCGGATATAACCCGACGCCTCTGCACGAAGAAACAAAAAAGCCGCCCGATATGTTTATCGGGCGGCTTTTTATACAAATGATGATTCCTTTTTATTCGGCATCGGGCGCTGCCAAATCGGCGGGAAGTTCCGATTCGAAATTCGGCGCCGGAATTTCGGTATTGACGATGGCGTCGATTTCGGAAGAGGCGCTCACGGTGCGGCTCGGCAAGAATGCTGCCGTGATGATGCTCAACACGATAACGGTGCCTGCCAGCGTCCACGTTGCTTTTTCGAGGAAGTCGGCAGTCTTGGGCGCACCCATAATCTGGTTGGACGATGCAAAGCTCGATGCCAAGCCTCCGCCTTTGGAATTTTGTACCAAAACAATGAGTATAAGGCATATAGCTGCGATAAGAATCAAAATGGTAAGGAACACGTACATGGTTATTCTGGTTTTATGTTAATAATCAATTTCTCCAAAAATCGAATTTGGTCTGCAAAGTAAATATTTTTTTCCGGATATTTCAAACTTAATTTCCGAATAATTTCCAACGCCTTGGCATAACGCCGCTGTTTGATGTATATTTTTGCCAGACTTTCCGTCAAAAATTCTTCGTCCTGCAACTCATCAGAATCTTCATTTTCAGGGGTTTCCGCTACCGTGACAACCGGAGCCTGCGGTTCTTTCTCTTCGGGCGATGCGTCGAGAAAAGCATCGACAAGGGCAAAGGAATTTTCGGCAGAGGCAGCAGCGGTAGGCGTTTCGGCATCGTCGAAGCGATAGGTCGTTTCGGGATAAAGCTCCGTTTCTTTGCCAAGTTCCGAAGAACGGGAGGCAAGAAACGAATCGATAAGCCCGAAAGCATCGGTTTCCGGCTTTTCCTTTTCGTCGGGATAAAGCCCGTGCCACGTCTGTTCCGCGCCTTCCAAGAGCATAAAGAGCGCCTTGCGGTCGCCGGCATAGAGGGCATTTTCCTGCAATGCTTGCGGGTAACGCTCGGGAAAATCGCGGCGCAATTTTTTCAAATACAAAAAGCGCACCGCCTGAAAATAGGGATAGTCGGATTGCAGCCGCTGCAACTCCTCGACCGAAAGGGTCGGGACGTCCCGGGTAAAATTCTGCCTGATGACTGCGCCTTCTTCCATCGGATTACCAATTACCTACGGTTGCATTGAAAATAAGGTCGGCCAATTCTTCCGTGATTCGTTCTATCAATTCGTCCTGCACGTCGGTGAGCATACTGCTGCTCGGAAAATCGCGGTAGGCGCTAAACGAATTTTCAACATCGTTGTTGGGGTGTTTCGTATCGGTGTAGCGCACCCGCACCGTAACGGTAAGTCGGGTTTGCGAGCCATAGGCATCTTCGGTAACGGCTTGCGGGGTAAGGGTATAGCCGGTGATTTCGCCTTCGAGTACGAGGTCGCCGCCCGACGGAACGAGGCTCAGACGGGTCTGCCGCGTATAGGCATCTTTCAGCGTTTCGTTGAATGTGGTTGCCAGCGGCGGATATACCAGTGCGGCTCGTATGGGAAAATCGTTGATGGTTATCGTCTTGGTCGTATTGTAATCGATCGACGCGCCGTTGAACCGGTACGAAACCGTGCAGGCGGTGCATACGAGAAACAGTATCGCAAAAAGACGTTTCATGGTTTATTTGGAAGTGAGATTGTATTCGTTGATTTTCCGGTAGAGCGTCCGTTCCGAAATGCCCAGCTCTTCGGCGGTTTTCTTGCGTTTTCCGCCGTTTCGTTCCAACGATTTCCGTATCATCTCCTTTTCGGCGTCTTCGAGCGACGGTATCGAAGGTATGACTTCGTTTTCGACATACTCGCTTTCGTCGGGGAGCGTTTCGTGCGCCGGCTTGTCTATGGGATAGGCTTTCGGGAATGCCGGCATACCGGTGGGCAGGGGTGCCAAGGCGTCCGATTTCGCGGCGGGATAAATGACGGTCGATGCCGGCGGCGCCGCAATGGTTTCGCCCTCGCGCAGGGCATCGATAGTGGCACGCAGGTCGTTGATTTCCTTTTTCATCTCGAAAACGAGATAGAGCAGTTCCCGTTCGTTGCCGAAAGGTATTTCTCCGCTCCTCTTTTCGCTGCGGTTGAGTATGGGCAGACGCTCCATATCATACGCCGGCAGGTAGGTCTGCAAGGTTTCGGCGCTGATTTCGCGCGCCGTTTCGAAGATGGATATTTGCTCGGTTACGTTGCGCAGCTGACGGATATTGCCGGGCCAGCGGTAAGCCAGCAAAACTTTTTTGGCACTCTCGCTCAACTGTATGGCGGGCATGCGGTATTTTTCGGCGAAGTCGGCGGCAAATTTGCGGAAAAGCAGCCAGATGTCGTCCATGCGGTCGCGCAGGGGCGGCAGCTCGATAGGCACGGTGCTGAGGCGGTAAAAGAGGTCTTCGCGGAAGTGGCCTTCGGCAATGGCCTCCATCATGTTCACGTTGGTGGCGGCGACGATGCGCACGTTGGTTTTCTGCACTTTGGAAGAACCTACCTTTATAAATTCACCGCTTTCGAGCACGCGCAGCAAACGGGCTTGCGTGGTCATGGGCAGCTCACCCACTTCATCGAGGAATATGGTACCGCCGTCGGCTTCCTCGAAATATCCTTTGCGGTCGGCAAGTGCACCGGTAAAAGAGCCTTTTTCGTGCCCGAAAAGCTCGGAATCGACCGTACCTTCGGGTATGGCACCGCAGTTTACGGCGATGTACCGCCCATGCTTGCGGGCGCTGTTGGCATGAATGATTTGCGGGAAAAATTCCTTACCCGTACCGCTCTCGCCGGTAATCAGCACGGAGAGGTCGGTCGGCGCGATTTGCAGGGCGCGGCTTATGGCGCGGGTAAGCCCCGTGCTGTTGCCGATGATGCCGAAACGCTGTTTTACCTGCTGTATGTCTGCCGTTGCAACCATTGTCGTAAAGAATCGATTCCGATGACAAAGATACGAAATCTTATATTCGATTGATACCGTTATAACGTTTTTTTTGCCATATCGTTCCCGTGCGGACGGCATGAACTTTTTGCGCGGCACCGTTGTTTTCTCCACAAAATCGAATGTATGAACTCTAAAAAAAGAAAGGTTATGGGAAAGAAAGGTGTAGAAATCGTGGATTTAGATGTGGAGAAGTTGATTGAAACGCTCAATCAGGCGTTGTCGGAAGAGTGGCTGGCGTACTACCAATACTGGATAGGGGCGCGCATCATGAGCGGACCCATGCGCGCCAACGTGGAGAAAGAGCTGTACGAACACGCCGACGAGGAACTGCATCATGCCGAACTGCTGGCGACCCGCATCACCGAACTCGACGGCACGCCGGTGCTCTCGCCCGAAGACTGGCCGATACTCTCGAAATGCAAATACGAGGCGCCGGTGGATTCGTATGTGGAGTCGATACTCAAACAAAATCTGTCGTCGGAGCGCTGCGCCATACAGCGGTACGAGTCGCTGGCAAAACTCACCGACGGCAAAGACTTTACGACATTTTCCATCGCCACGCAGATTTTGGCGGAGGAACTCGAACACGAAAACGACATCGAAACGTGGCTCGACGATATTCGGGAGTTTCGGGAGAGCCTCATCGCGGAAAAGCGTGTCGCTGAAAAGTGTGTGTAATTTCTTCTATTCAAACGCAAAAGCGGCGCAGGGTGTTCCTGCGCCGCTTTTATGTAATACCGAAGTTTCTTATTTTGCGACTTTCACGGTCGTTACGCCGTTGCCGAAAAGACGTATCAGATAGATGCCTTCGGAGAGCGATGCCGCCGGAATGCGACCGTCAGCCGAAAGTGCCTGCCGGAGGAGCAGCCGCCCCATCGTGTCGTAAACTTCCGCCCGTGTGTAGCCGGTCGATTGTATGACAAAGGCATCGCCGTCGTACACGGCTTTCACCGCGTCGGGCATCGCAACCTCCACCTCATCGACACCGGCAAGGTCGGCAGCCGCACGGTCGCCCTGATAGATAAAGAAGTCGCGGGAGTAGCCTATATTGTCGGTAAGCGTTACCTTTGCCCGCCGTCCGGCAACAAAAATGCCCTTGCTCGATGCCGTAACCTCCATCTTAAAAAAGAGACCGTCTGCTGCGGGCTGCGTAACCGTAAGCCAATCGGCGCCTTCCGATACCTTCGCCGTAAGCGTGGATTTACCCGGCGTATCGTACCAATCTCTCAATAAGAAAGTACGGGTTTCACCGGTCGAATTGAAATCGAGTGCATCAGATTCGAGGCGCACGGAGTCGCTGCCAACTATTCCAACTATTTCGATATACGGGGCAATCATGAATTGGTGTATATCCAGCGATGTATTAAATTGTCGGGTTCCGACTTCTTCCCCCGATTGATTTTCATAGCTGAACACATATTGACAAAGCCGGTCTTTCGCTTCTCCCGTCGAGGGAATGTAATACGCCGTATTCCGGGTGGAATCGGGAAAAGATTCACGGTCGTTCTGGCATAACAATGCCCATTTTTTACCGTTTTGCGGACCGGAAATCCGAACAGCAAAAGGCTCGTCGATCAGGGTAGAAAAATCTATCTCGCCATCTTCATCGGTAAGTGTTGCGCTCGCTACCCAAACCGATATATCCGACTGCACATCGCGAAACGCAGAGGATATCTCAGCTTTTATTTTTTCTCGTGTCGTCCATTGGTCGCCGTCCGCTACCATCCACTCTACCGTGAATCTCCCTTCCGACAAGTCTTCTTTTGCCGGAGCAACCATATAAAACGTCGTAGAAAAGAGTACGACTCCGCCGCCGGCAGGAGCCTCGAACACTTCCAAATAACCGGGTTTATTTGCAGCATCATACCCGAAAAGGAAAGGTCCGTCCCATGAATTACCCAGATTGATCATGGAGGTATTTTCCAACGAAGCGGCATCGACATCGACATTATATATAGCAGCCGAAAGTGCGGTCGTAATCATGCCGGCATGAACCTTTCCTGCATCATCGACATAACGTCCCATCTGATAAGAGGAGTCTGCCGTTCCGAGCGTGGCGGTGAGTGTCGGCATTTCGAGATAATAGGGTGTATCGCTTCGATAATAGGGTCGAATCATGACGGTATCGGCATTCAACTGATTGCCGTAAAAATCCCATGTAAGAACGTCGGCTTCGGGAGTACGATTGAAAAAAGAAAGGTCGCGATCGAGATAACCGAGAATACCTCTCTCCGACAAAATCGTGTCGTTTTTTTCGGTTACGCCCAACGGATAACCGGGCACCAGATGATAATAGCCGGAGGAATGGGTATAATAGGTTCCGGGCTTGACTGCGCGACTTTCGGCGGCAGCAACGGCTTCCGACACCGTCGTGTAAACGCGCTGCGACGACGTGCGTACGCTTTCCAACCGGCGCACGGGCGTAAGGGCGGGAAGCGATTGCAGACGCTGCTTAGCCGACAACACGGTCGAGGTTGCGACTTTCTGCGCCGAAAGCGGTCGGTTGTCGGTCAGCGATTGGGCGGCTGCCGAAAGCGTCATGCCGGCGCAGAGAATGAAGAGAATGTTCCTTGCAGATATTTTCATAAGGACTGATATTGAAGGGTTTTGTTATTTGACAATGATTTTTCCGTAAGCCGATACGCCGCCTTGCAGTCTGTATATGTAAAGTCCGGCGGTCAGACCAGCCAGAGAAACGGTGCCTTCGCTGCCGGAAAGATGCTGCGCCAATGCCTGTACGCCGCCGATGGAATAGAGCGACAGCTCTGCGCTTTCGCACGGGAGGGAATAGACAAGCGTTCCGGCTTCGGCACGTACGACAGGCGATGCCGCCGTTACTTCATCGACGCTGCCAAGAGCCGGGTCGCTGGTCATGACCAGCGTAAAACTGATTTTGGAAGCCTCGTTTCCTTCGTACCATGCCGATACTTCCGCCTTTACGGTAATAACCGTTCCGAAAGGAATAATCTGACCATTTCCCTCGCCCATATATTCTATCCTCATATCCACAGGCGTATCGGCAGAAAGTTTCGCGTTATTCGATTTCAAAACCGTCCATTCGTTATTCTCTCCGGCATTTACACAACCGCCCTCCCATACACAAATTCCTACTGAATGCTGATCCAGCGACTTCAAGGTAACATGTACTGTCCCCACTTCGGAATCGGCGCTGCTCGTCAAAGTTATAGCCGGTTCCAAAGACAGTTGCTTACCATATTCGGCAATCGTTTCATTATAACGGGAAGATACGACTTCGCTGCCGTTTTCTATCGGCTGACCTTCGTTATAGAAGGTCAGGGTTTGCGCCTTTCCGAGCATTGCTCCGGAAAGCAAAAAGACAAAGAGTAATGATTTTTTCATACGCTATTTTGTTTTTATTATTTCCGTATTCATCGGGGCAAGCGGCGCTTTTGCCGCCTGCACCACTCCGCCGTCGTTGTAAACGAATGCGACGATGGCAAGATTTTCTCTCGCCCAATTTTTTTTGATGGGCAGGGCATAGTCGGCGTGGCGATACACATTGGCTTCGAGCGACACCTCCTCGCCCCACGTACCGTTCACCGACGCGCGATATACATGATTGTGTTCGTAATCCATAATATCGCCTTTTTCCACATCTCTTTGATAGGCGATAATATGGTTTTCGATGACCCACACCTGCAACTTGCCCGCTATGTCGCCGGCGGGACGCAGGGTTACGGCGATGGATAGGCTGTCGCCGGCTATCTCACTCGCCGTCAAATCGATATCGAGGTCTGTTTCCTGTTCGAGCGCCTTGCGCACCAAAGCCGACCATTCCGCCGTATTGCTGCTCGCCGGAGATACGCGGTCGATCAACCCTGAAGGATAACTCGGGATATTCCAATACTCGGCATATTCGTTGCCTTCGGGCTGCATCAATCCCACGAAATTAGGATTATCACTTTCCGGTACACCATAAACGCCGGCATGAATGGCAACGGCAATGACGAGGGAATCGCCATACAGATGTTCCAAATTGTCAATCACTTCATGAGCATCGGGACAATTGACGCAAAACTGTCCCGTAAAGTCTTCGAGCAACACGGCACGGGCAGGCGCCACTTCGTCCATCGGCAGGTAGCGGTCGCTCTCCGCCACTTCGTCACAGGCGGCAAAGGGCAGGAACAGAAAGCCGAGCAAGAGGATATATAATTTTTTCATGCCTTTCAGAATGTGAAGTTATACGACAGTTGCACGCCCCGACTGGCAGGTACGTAACGACAGACACCGCCGGAACAGTTGTAGCCGGCGCGGGTGCGACCGTAGCCCGCCATCAGGCGGTGCGCCTTGTAATTGAAGGTAACAGACCCCATGTAATAGTGCAAATCGGTTTCACCGACGTTCCACATATCGCTCACCGTAAACATGAAGTAAGGCAGAACGGACAGCTCGAACAGAGCATACGCCCAATCACCGTCGTCCTGCCGTGTCGCCAAGTATTGCAGCTCGCCCCGCAGGGTGAAGCGGTTGTTGAAACGGTATTTGCCTTCGACGATGGCGATGTTGGTGTGCACCGTACCGCCGTGCCCTTCGACGACGGTTTGGTTGTATGCCTGATTCATATACATCAAATTGAGCTTGAACGCGTTGGTGATTTTCTTTTCCAACTGCACATTGATGTCTTGATAGTAGCGTTCGCCCATACGGAAGAAAGAGGTCGTATATCCGTCGGTGCCGTAGAACGAACCCATTTCGGCGGCGACGGGCGTTTTCTGCAATCCGCGTATGTGGCTGATGTTCAAAGATAGTTTCGTGCCGTACTTGCCGCCCAATGCGGTGTGGCGTTTGAAGGTGTAACTAAATTCGCCCTGAAACGCCCATTCGCCGTCGGCAGCCTGCGTGGCATAGGGATAGAGGGCAGCCAAAGCGTAGGTGTGTTGGTAGGCAAAGGCTGGCATATTGTTGATGAACGCCGAAGTACCGTTCATCGAACGGCGGCTGCGGTACGACATATTTTCACTGCGTTTCAACTGCACCAGCGCGCTGATGCCTCTTTGCGAATACGACGCCGAGAGCATGAGGGCATTTCCGCGCCGATAGATGTAATCGTTGTCGAACGAGGGATCTTGGCTTTTCCACGCATATTCGGCGAAAAAGCTGTAATTACCTTTCTGGAAACGCGTGCGCACGTCGAAGGCATTTACATACAGAGGCAGATTCAGACGGTAGTTGGTGCCGGGAATGATGATGTCTTCGTCGGTTTCGTGCTTCATGACGTAAGAGCCGCCCACCGAGAAGGTGATGTTCTTCGCCTGCATGGCGCTGCTGTACCGGTCGATGTTTACTTCGGCATCGGCGCCGGTTACCCACGAGTCGGCGCTCCAATCCCAATAGCGGCGCTGCATACCGCTCAATACTTTGAGCTGCAATCCTTTCACGCCCGTTACGTTCACCCGCGCGCCGATCAGGGAGTTGTCGATACCCAGACTGCGCTCCTCGTAGGTGCGGAAAATGAATCCGCTGCCGAACTGGTCGTAAAAGTTTCCGACGGTAATATCCAACGGTTTCAATTTTCCTTTGACGTAGATATTGGGGACGCCCCAGCCTTTGAAGTCGGGCTCGAAACCGGGCAGCGGAAATTCCGTAAATTCAAAGCGCAAGCCGGCATCGACGTAGCGCGACATCAATCCGAGATCGGCATAAGTATTAGTCAATCCCCATTCGTCGTAATGCCCCGTGCCGATGTTGTCGTCTTCTTCGGGAAAGAGCACATCGCTCTGAATGTTTCCGTGAAAAGCGACTTTGCGACCGGTTTCCTGTGCCTGCAACGCCATTGAAAACAAAAGCGCGGACAACAGGATTACAGGTGTGTATGATTTCATTATTTTTTCTTGTTCTTGTTTTTCGGAGCGGCAGTCAATTCCCGCACTTTCTCTATCAGGTGGCTTTCGGCGCCGTCGGTGTATCCGCTGCGCGACTCGGCGATATTACCGTCGCCGTCGATGATGAACACATGAGGTATCATCTGCACGCCCATGGCGCGGCGAAATTCGCTGTTGGGGTCGAGCAGCACTTCATACTCCCACCCCTCGCCATCGACCAAAGGTTTCACCTTATTTATATTTTGAGCCTCGTCGATGGATATGGCAACGACTTTTACGCCCGTTTCGTCCTGCCAATCGGCATACTGCTCGTGAATGGCTTTCAGCTCGCGGTTGCAGGGTTTGCACCATGTGGCAAAAAAACTGATTATAAACGGTTTTCCGTCATTGTTCAATGCCGACGTGTTTACCACCTTTCCGTCCAAACTCCGCAACTGCACGGAGGGAAGTTGGGCATGAGCACTTAATCCGATGAAAAACAGGAATATGGCTATTACGTTCAAGGTCTTCTTCATAGTTCCGCATTTAAGTTGTCGGGCAAAAATACAATAAAAAAACAATATTCCTACATTTTTATGGAAAAATCTTTGTGGAAGTTTATTTTTTTACATATCTTTGTCTCGGTAATAAAAACATCTCTATATCCCTATTTACATGAAAACTTCAAAAATAAGGAATGTTTTCCTAACCTTTGCTATGAACTTTCTTTTGTGCATACCGATGAATATTTATGCACAAACAGGCACAGCCAAAATTTTCAAGCCTATATTGGGAAACGGTGGACATATCTACGGTATGTCCGACAACGGTTTATGGGCTGTATCGCACAAAACCAACGATGCCGACGCCACGTTGGACGCCGTTCCGACCTTGATAAATGTAACGACGGGCGAAGAAACCGCCCTGCTCTCATCTGCCGAAGAGAGTACTATACCCGGTTGCGGCGCATACGACGTAACCGACGATGCCTCCATCGTAGCGGGCAACCACAACGGACTGCCCGCCGTATGGCTGCGCAACAGCAACGAATGGCGGCACCTGCCGACTCCCGAAGGGTGGAGCAGCGGAAACGTAAACAGCATAACTCCCGACGGAAAATTTGCCGTAGGTACGTGTTCAAAGCTCGATGTATTTTATGAAACGCCTGTTTTATGGGATTTGAGCAACGACGGAGCAATAGTGGAAACTCCCGACATTCCCATTTACGATATGCAGAACGAAGACAACCATCAAAACCGATTCATAGGCATTTCGCCCGACGGGAACAAAATCTTAGGGTGTCTGTCATTCAGTTATCTCGAGCCTCCCTCCATGGTTTATTATATTTACGATCGCACGACGAAGACATTCGACCCGATAGGTTTCACCCGTACCATAACGGGAAACGACACCGTATGGACCCCCAAACAAGAGGGTATTCACTTCATCAGCGAAGCTGCAATGGGAGCCGGAGGAAAATATGTTTCCGGTATCGCCTATATGGTAAAAGAGCGGAGTACCACCGATTTTCCGACAGAATATAAGGCAAGCTATATATATAATGTGGAAACCGGCGAATTTACGATTTACGACGAAGAGTCGACGGATATGGTATCGCACGCCGTCGATACGCTCGGGCATTGCATTGCCGCGACACCGTCGGATAACCCCCTACGCAATTGGAGCGTGCGTATAGGCAATTATTGGTATGACATTTACCAGATTCTGAAACAACGCTATGGCATCGACTTCTATGCCGCAACGGGATTTGAAAATACGGGCACGGTAATCGCCACCAACCTCGACGGAACGGTACTCGCAGCATTTACCGACCCCATAGAGAAGTCTGCAAGTTATATACTGACACTGCCGGAGCCGATAGAGGAAGCCGCCGAAAGCGTCGATTTGCTTGCCGGTTATACGGCGACACCGACAGACGGAGCGGAAATATCGGTCTTGTCGCAAATAAAAATCCGTTTCGACAGAGACATCGAGGTGGTCGGAGATAACGACGCCGCGATATTGAAAAATGCGGCGGGAGAAACGGTAAGAAATTCACTCAAATTCCAATTGCCAACAGGTTCCATGCGGGAAGTTCTTATCGGCTTCCGTTCGACCGCACTGAACAAAGGCGAGAAATATACCGTAACCATACCTGCCGGCGCAATAACCCTGCCAGGCGATGCTTCACACAAGAACAGAGAAATAAATGTGAATTATACGGGACGTGCCAACGAACCCGTTTCCGTCGTTTCGGTAAGTCCTACCGAAAATACTTCGCTGGCGCAACTCAACATAAGCACCAGCCCCGTCATCGTTACGTTCAACACCAACATCGCTGTAACCGACAGCGCTTCGGCAACGCTTTATCAGGAAGCCGACGGCGGCGGCATATCGCTATGCCGCCTGACCGTAGCCAAAGGCGACAGCGCGTTGGCACACCGAATCGCCCTGTATCCGGCAACCGCCCAATATCTGTATAAAGACGTGCCCTATCGCATCGATATAAAAGCCGGCTCGATTACCGACATAAGCGGCAGTGCCACAAGCGGTAACGAAACCATATCGCTGCACTACGTCGGAGCCTACGAGCGGGAACTCGTCTATGACGACAATACGATTTTCGCCGACGATTTCAACGGCGGACTGGGAAATTTCCTGATGTACGACGGCGACCATAATACGCCGACAGACGAAATGGCAGGTTGGTCTTTTACCGAGAATATGCCGTATAGCGTAGCGTGGGACGACGACGACCCCTCCGACATATTCGCCGTGTCGCATTCGATGTACTCCCCCGCCGGAAAATCGGACGACTGGCTTTCGACGCCGCAGCTTTATCTGCCCGACGAAAAATGTTATGTAACTTTCCGGGCGCAAAGTTACCGTGCAAATTGCAACGACTCGCTGAAAGTCATCGTATATGCCTGCGACGACGTATATAACGCTTTGACCGCCGACATCGTAAATCGGTTCAAAAAAGAGGGAAAAGTCGTCTATGCGGGCAAAGAGACTCCGGGTCGCAACGAAAATATGCTGTTCGGCGAATGGACAAGACACACCATAGAATTGTCGGAGTTTGCAGGGAAAAACGTATATATCGCATTCGTGAACGATAATGAAAACCAAAGCGCCGTCTTCATCGAAAAGATAGAAGTGATACATGAAGTGGAATACCTCGTCTCTATTACCTCCGATGCCTCAGTGGAAAATCAAGCAAGCATCACCATCAAAGGCAGCCTGTTGGTACAGAACGAAGATGCGACCTATTCGACGCTTACCATGAAATTAAGCGACGCTTCGGGAAAACAAATCAGCGAATACCGACGCACGGGATTGGCGTTGAGCGAGGGCGATACGTGCAACTTTGAATTTCCGCAGGAATTGCCGTTGATTACCGGCATCGAAAACACATATACGATAGACATCGATATGGACGGAGATAAAAATACCGTGAAAGGCACGGTAAAGAATTTGTTATTCACTCCGATAAAACGTGTCGTCGTGGAAGAAGGAACCGGTATGGGGTGTTCCAACTGCCCGCTCGGTTTCCGTGCTATGGATATTCTCACAGAGGCATGGGGCGAGCAACTCATACCCGTAGCCATACATACCTATATCGGCGACCCATTTGGCGGCGGACTGTCGGGTTATGCCGAGTTCTTGGGATTCAGCGGCTATCCCACTGCGTCTATCAACCGATCTATCCCTTGTGCTCCGATGGTAACCTTAAATGAAACCGGAAATCTGATAAATTCGGCAGCCGACTATCAAGGTGTAGCCCCGTTGTGGTACGACGTCGTAGCGCAGGAAATGAGCATACTCGCCGATGCCGACCTCGAAATCAAGGCTTATTACGATAACGAAAACATTACTGTTCCGTGTTCTTTCCGCTTCGCGCTCGATGCCGAAAAATTAAATTACGATCTGTTCTTTGAAGTAATAGAAGACGGATTGTCCGGTTATCAGTCAAACGCTTTCGGCGCAAAAAACGACAGATTGCTGGGAGATTGGGGCGCCGGCGGTCGCTATTCGGCAGGCACGGTAGCGCCCTACACATTCAACGATGTGCTGCGTATGGTCGTTGGAACCTCTTTCTACGGCACGCCCGGATACGTACCGACGGAAGTAACTGCCGGAAATACCTATACGGCAGAGGTGAAATTCCAACGTACCGAAAACATTACAGATATAAACAACTGCTCGGTGGTATGCATGATGATCGATGCCAATACGGGTCGCGTAATCAATGCCGCCAAAGCAAAATTACTCGACTATGCCGGTGTCGATGAGAGTAATGCCGACAACTTCGACGCGAAAGTGCAGACCGACGGTTCACGGATAACCATCACGACCGACGCACCGGCACATATCGCCTTAATCGGTATCAACGGCGTACTGCTCGACAATGCCGACAGCGAGGGAGAAATAACTCTCGATGCAAAAGATTATACCGGCGTTGCCGTCATACACATAACCAATAACCGACAATCCATTATGAAAAAAATCATTCTCAAATAACTTATATCAAGAGAGCGGAAAACGTTTTCCGCTCTCTTAACTCGAAATGCCTAACCTAACCTATCAAAAAAATCGCTTACAAACACACAGAAAATAGATGAGACATATACTGCTTTGTTTCTTCGCACTGCTGCTTGCCAGTAATGGCTTGGCACAAAACAGGCTTATAAAAGGCATCGTCGTCTCCTCCGAAGACAACGAGCCGATTATCGGAGCCACCGTGAAAGTGCAGGGAACACTTATCGCCACACCGACCGACGTGGACGGCAATTTCACGATAGCCAACGTCCCCGCCGATGCAAAAAATCTCGAAGTCAGTTATATCGGCTACAAAACCCAAACCGTCGCCATTAAACCGGAAATGAAAATTTCGTTGGAGGCAGACAGTCATGTACTGGAAGAGGTGGTCGTTACCGGTATGCAAAAAATGGATAAACGACTCTTCTCCGGCTCTACGGCGAAAATCGATGCCGGCACGGCGAAGCTGGACGGTATGGCGGATATAAGCCGCTCGCTCGAAGGTCGCGCCGCCGGTGTTTCCGTGCAGAACGTATCGGGGACATTCGGTACTGCTCCCAAAATACAGGTGCGCGGCGCCACTTCCATCTACGGCAGCAACAAGCCGTTGTGGGTGGTCGATGGAGTGATTCTCGAAGATGCGGTGGAGCTTTCAGCCGACGCGCTCTCCACCGGCGACGTGGAAACACTTATCAGCTCTGCCATATCGGGATTGAATACCGACGACATCGAAAGTTTCCAGATATTGAAAGACGGCTCGGCAACATCGATATACGGTGCACGCGCCATGGCGGGCGTGATAGTGGTTACCACCAAAAAAGGCAAGGCGGGGCAAAGCCAGCTCAACTATACGGGCGAATTTACCATACGCATGAAGCCCCACTACCGCAACTACAACATCATGAACTCGCAAGAGCAGATGGACCTATATAAGGAACTGGCGGAAAAAGGGTGGCTCAACTTTTCGGGCAACGAAACCAACGGCGTATATAATGCCTCGAACAGCGGCGTATATGGCAAGATGTGGCACATGATAAACACCTACGACCCGGAAACGGGACAATTCATGCTGGAAAACACCTTAGAGGCACGCAATGCCTACCTGCAATCGGCAGAGCGGAGAAATACCGACTGGTTCGATGAATTGTTTTACAACACGCTGCTGCACAACCATTCGCTGAGTATCTCCTCCGGTTCGGAAAAAGCTGCTGTATATGCGTCGCTAAGCGCCATGTCCGATGCCGGGTGGTACAAACGAAGCGATGTAAAACGGTACACAGCCAACATCAACACGTCGTACAACATCGGCAAACACGTATCGATAAACCTGCTCTCCAATGCGTCGTACCGCAAACAGAAAGCGCCGGGTACCATGAGCCAATCCATCGACATCGTGAACGGAGAAATAAACCGCAATTTCGATATCAACCCCTTCTCCTACTCCCTCAACTCATCGCGCACCCTCGACCCGAATGAATACTATACGCGCAACTATGCCGACTTCAACATATTCAATGAATTGGAAAACAACTATATCGAATTGAATATCGTCGATTTGAAATTTCAAGGCGAATTGAAATGGAAGCCTATCGACGAATTGGAGTTCAGCGCACTGGGTGCCATAAAATACTCGATGACGGCGCAAGAGCATCACATGAAAGACGATTCGAATCAAGCCGGTGCCTACCGTGCCATGGGCAATTCGGCGATACGCGAATCCAACCGTTATCTCTACACCGACCCCGACGACCCATACTCACTGCCCATAACGATACTGCCCGAAGGGGGTATTTATCAACGCACCGACTATAAAGCCAAAGGCTTCGACTTCCGTGCTTCGGGCTCGTGGAATCATCTGTTCGGCGAACATCATCTGACTAATTTCTATGCCGGTATGGAGGCAAACTCCCTCGACCGCGACCGGACGTATTTCAACGGTTGGGGTATGCAATACACGATGGGCGAAACGCCGTTTTACGTATATCAATATTTCAAACAGTCCATCGAGCAAGGTTCCAATTACTACTCGCTGACGCGCGGCTATCTGCGCAGCGTGGCTTTCTTCGGAAACCTGAACTACGCTTTCGACTCGCGCTACACGATTAACGGCACGGTGCGCTACGAGGGCACAAACAAGTTGGGCAAGAGTCGCAGCGCCCGCTGGCTTCCGACATGGAACATATCGGGACGCTGGAATATCGACGAAGAACATTTCTTTGCGTCGCTGAAACGGAGCATCTCGCACGCGGCGCTGCGTGTTTCCTATTCTCTGACTGCCGACAGAGGTCCGGCATCGGTGTCGAACTCGCGCGTCATCATCGTCAGCGACAAGCCGTACCGACCGTTTACTTCGGTGCAGGAAAGCGCGCTGGCGTTGTACGACTTGGAAAACAGCGAATTGACGTATGAAAAGAAACGGGAGCTTAATCTCGGTCTCGATTTGGGATTCATCGGCAACCGCATCAATCTGACAGCCGACTGGTACACGCGCGACAATTACGACCTGATAGGCGTCATCAACACGCAGGGTGTCGGCGGCAGCGTATCGAAATATGCCAACGTGGCGTCGATGAAATCGTACGGCGTCGAAGTGAGTTTGTCCAGTACGAACATCAAAACGAAAAACTTTACCTGGACGACCGACTTTATTTATTCGTTGGCAAAAAACAAAGTTACCGATTTGGAATCGGTTGCCAGTCTGATGGATTTGGTAGCGGGTTCGGGCTTCGCATTGGAGGGCTATCCCGTGCGCGCACTTTTCTCCATACCGTTTGCCGGACTTGACGAGAACGGTATTCCTACGTTCTACGCCGAAAACGGCAAGGTTACCAGCACCGACATCAGTTTCCAAAGTCGGGAAAATCTCGACTTCCTGCACTACGAAGGACCTACCGACCCGACGTCGCTCGGAAGTTTTTCCAACACGTTCTCGTTCAAAGGCTTCCATGTAAATCTGTTTCTCACCTACTCGGCGGGCAATGTGGTGCGGCTCGACCCCGCGTTCAGCGCGCGCTATACCGACCTGACGGCGACTTCGCGCGAGTTCAGAAACCGTTGGATAATGCCGGGCGACGAAAAGAAAACGACCGTCCCCGCCATCATCAGCTACCGCCAATACCAGAGCAACCGCTCGCTCACGTATGCTTACAATGCCTACAATTACAGCACCGAGCGCATTGCCAACGGCTCTTTCATCAGACTGAAAGAGGTTTCGCTCTCGTATGACTTCCCGAAAACATGGGTGGAAAAACTGCGGGTGAGAAATATGTCGCTCAAACTGCAAGCGACGAATTTGTGTCTGCTCTATGCCGACAAGAAACTCAACGGTCAAGACCCCGAATTTATAAATGCCGGCGGCGTGGCATCGCCCGTTCCGCGACAATTCACCCTGACTGTAAGAATCGGTTTGTAAACGTATAAAGATTATGATTCATATGAAAAAGATATATCAAACTATTCTCATTCTTTTATCGGCAGCGGCATTCTCGGCGTGCGACGATTTTCTCGACCAGATGCCGGACAACCGAGCCGAGTTGGATTCGGAAGAAAAAATCACGAAACTGCTTGTAACGGCTTATCCGCAAATTCATTACTGCATGATGGCGGAATTTGCTTCGGACAACACCGACGACAACGGTTCCAAATACTCTTCTTACAACCGGCTGGAAGACGACTTGTTTGCATGGCGCGATACGTATGAAGCAGGCGACGACTCTCCGCTCATCTACTGGGTATATTGCTACACGGCTATCGCCACAGCCAATCAGGCACTGGAAGCCATCGACGAAATGGGCAATCCGCCTTCGCTGTCGGCACAACGGGGCGAAGCGCTGCTGTGCCGGGCACTCGGACACTTCATGCTGAGCTACATTTTCTGTGAGGCCTATTCCGAGAAAAACAAAAATACGGCATTGGGCATTCCCTACATCACCAAACCGGAAACGACGGTAAATCCGCAATACGAGCGTGGAACGATAGGCGAAACGTATGAGAAAATAGCTAAAGACCTCGAAGAGGGCATTCCTCTCATCAACGACGACTTATATACCGTACCCAAATACCATTTCAACAAAAAAGCCGCTTACGCTTTCGCCACCCGTTTCTATCTCTATTACGGGCAGTATGCAAAAGCCATCGAATATGCCAACAATGTGTTGGGCGAAAATGTTTTCTTACCCACAGGATTGCGCGATTGGGGTGCAATCGGGGCTTTGTCGAAAAACGAAAACATACAGCCCGACGCTTATGTCGATAGCCAGAATCCGGCAAATTTGCTGCTGCTCTCGACCTATTCGTTCTGGGGCTATACGCACGGTCCGTATTCGCCCACGTGCAAATATACGCACAACTCGACCATAGCCAACGACGAAACCTGCTTCTCCCACAACATTTGGGGCGACAGCCTGCAACAGGAGGCAGCCAGCTATTCCATACCGAAAGTCATCATGCGGAAACTGGGCGTCTATTTCGAATATATCGACTACGAGGCGGGCAACGGCTATATACACGGAGTACTCCCCATCTTCACCACCGACGAAGTGCTGCTCGAACGTGCCGAAGCCTATACCCTTTTGGGCGGCGAAGACAATTACACCTACGCTTTGAGCGATTTGATGATATGGATGCTCAATTACACCAAATGGGAGGGCTTTCTGCTTTTTGAAGAAGACATAAACGATTTTTACGACAAACTCGCCTATTATACGCCGAATAAGCCGACCATCAAAAAACGGCTGCACCCCGACTTCGAGATAGAGTACGGCGGTACGCAGGAAAACCTGCTGCACACCATTCTGCAAGCAAGACGCGTCATGACCCTGCACGAGGGACTGCGCTGGGGCGACATAAAACGATACGGCATCACCGTGTATCGCCGCACGGTGGAAAACCGCAAGATCACGGTAACAGACTCGCTCGTGGCGGGCGACCCGCGTCGCGCCATACAGCTGCCGAGCGACGTCATAAGCGCCGGCCTGAAACCCAACCCGCGACCGAAAGGGTTCGGCAACACCGAAATAGCAATCAACCCGAACAACAACTAAAAAAACTTTCGTATGAAAAAACTGATATATATACTTTCCGCCGTTTTTTTATTGACGGCTGTATCGTGCGAAGAAAAGCTGGACGATAAAAGCATATTCGACACGTCGGCGCCCGAGCGGAACGAGTTCGACCAATGGCTGTTGGAAAACTACGTATATCCTTACAACATCGATGTGAAGTACCGCTTGGAGGACATCGAAAGCAACATGACTTACGACCTTGCTCCGGCAGACATAAACCATTCGATAACCATGGCGAAAATCATAAAATATGTGTGGCTGGAAGCCTACGACGAGGTAGCAGGCATCGACTTCACCCGCGCATACGTACCCAAACAGATACTTCTCGTCGGCTCGCCCGCCTACGACCCCAATCAAGGGACCATGGAGCTCGGTACGGCAGAGGGCGGTCTCAAAGTAATTCTTTACATGGTAAACGAAATCGGCGAAATGAGGGATAACATCGACGATCTGAATACCTATTACTTCCGCACGATGCACCACGAATTTTCTCACATTCTGCACATGACGATACCTTACGATCCGACATTCGAGACCATCACCGAATCGGCATACATCGGCTCCGACTGGTACACGATGGACGACTCCACCGCTCATCGTCGCGGCTTCGTTTCGCCTTACGCCATGGACAAGCCTGAGGAAGATTTCGTGGAAATAATCGCGCATTACGTTACACACGACGAAACATGGTGGAACGCCCTGCTTGCCGACGCACAAGAAACCGGAGCCGACCTGATAAACCAAAAATTCAACATAGTAAGAGATTATCTATCAGATATTTGGAACATAAACATAAATGAGTTGCGTGAAGTCGTACTCCGTCGCGAATCGGAAATAGACGAATTGGATTTGGAACATCTTTAATGCTGCATCGCTTATGAAAAAGACAATCATATACACTCTCCTCGCACTGCTCGCCACCGGCGTGCAATCGTGCTTTTTCAGTGAAAAAGATATTTTCGATGAATCGGCAAGCAACCGTATGGAGGCTACGCTGGACGAATTTCGCACGATGCTCACCGGTGCACCTAACGGGTGGATATTGGAATTCTATGCCGGTGAAGGGCACGACGAAGGCGGCGTGGTGCTGCTCATGCGCTTCGAGGGCGAAAAAGTTACCGTAGCGTCGGATACCGAAGTACTCGATTTCGTAACGGGCGATACGTATGCGCCCGGAACGGAAATATCGTCCCTCTTCGAGTTGATAGAAGATCAAGGTCCCGTACTCTCTTTCGATACGTACAACGTGCTTATACACAACTGGTCGGAGCCGAAAGGCAGTGCCGACGTCGACGGATATGCCGGCGATTACGAATTTGTTATCATGTCGGGTACGGAAAACCGTTTCGAGCTGAAAGGGAAAAAACGCAACGTAAAAATGCAAATGACCCGTCTCGATGACGGCACGACGTGGGAAGAGTATATCAACTCCTGCCTCGCCATACGCAAAGAGAGCGAAAATTACAGTACGCTGGTGGGTTACGACGGCGGCAAAAAGTTCCTCAACTCCGCCGTGTGCATGGGTAATATTTTTACGCTTACGAAAACCGATACGGCAGGCAACCTGTCGCGGGAAAAGATTTCTTACGTCTATACCGACAAAGGGCTCCGCTTCTACGAACCGACGAAGATAAACGGGGTCGAATGTTACTCGTTTGCCTGGAACGAAGCCTCGAAAATTTTCGTGAGCGAAGAAAATCCGTCCGTAGAACTGCGCTATGAACAGCCGGCAGACTACGTGCCTATCGAATACTACATCGACAACAAATGGGCTCTTTCTTTCACGACAGTCTCCGAAACAGGCGATGTCGATACGACTTTGACCCTTTCGTTCAAGCCCGTAGCGGGAACGACCGACTCCTTGCGAACAAGCATTTTCGATTTCGATATCAAGGCTTTCTACAACAAAGCCACCGGCATGATAGAATTTCAGATGCAGTTCCTCGATCAGGTGGCGTTTACCAACGGAACAACCGGTTACATTTATCTCTGCCCGAACAACTCGGCAACCGGCACAGCCTACCTGTCCGAGAAAACCGGTGTGGTAACCTACACCCAACAAATAGAGCCCCGTATATTCACGTTCATCGACAACGGTCGCGTTCCCAATACCGAAATCGACGGATTTTCATTCCTCGCATTTTCCAAGCCGGAATTGAACAACAACACGATTTTGGGATATATCAACACATTCAGTAACATTACATTGTCTAAAAAATAATTTTTCACGATGAAAAAACTCCATATATATTTCTTGTTGTTATGCGTGGCGTTGTGCCCGGCGTGCGACAAAAACGACGACGAAGGAAACACCGGTTTATACATCGTCAAATCCGAGTTGAATTTCGAGCCGACAGCATCGACGGGCTATATCGTCGTTGCAGCCAACGGTCGCACCATCTCGGCGCAATCGTCGGAATCGTGGTGTACCGCCGAATGCCTGAACGACAGCGTAAGGGTAAGCGTGGAAACGAACCCGAGCATCGAGGGTCGTACCGCTCTGCTGACCATCACCGACGGCATCAGCGAGCAACGCGTACCCGTATCGCAATACGGAGGCATTTTCAGACACGAGGGCGAATCGACCTTTTATGTTGATGACATATTACCGATTTTCTTTTTCGGTTTGGTTTCGTCGTATGACTACGATGTACTCATTCCCGAAGATGTCGACTGGATACTTTATAGAAAAGACACCGAAGCTGATTTTATCTCCTTCTTGGCGGACGAAAACAACACGGGTATGCCCCGATACACGCAGATAGAGGTTGCCTGCTCGGGAATGAACAAAAGTTACTATATCGATTTGTATCAATACAGCCTCGAAGACCTAATCGGAAAATGGAATGCCGAATGGCAGATTCCCGTCAATTCCGTCCTTGAAACACGTACCGGCAACATCACCATAAAGAATGCGGACAACGGTTTAGAAATAGAGGGTCTGTATGGCGACTTTTCCATCAAAGCAGAAAAATACGAAACTATCGACTTTTCTTCGTTAGCCATTTCTACCAACCAATATTTGGGCGAGATGGAAATAGGCAGCACAAAAATTCCCATCAATCTCTACGGCGGAATATTGGAGAGTCGGGACAACAACGGCAAAACCGTCTATTCCGTCGAAGCCGACCTGTCGGAATCGCAATACATCTGCCGTGCGGTATATACGGAAGATAGAGGCATCACGTTCGTTTTCGACCCCTATACGACAGCTTCCGGGAAAAAAGCGTCCGGCATCGTATTCGGAAATGAAAGCGGTCTCGACGATACCGGCAGCCTGTTCAATCTGAAACTGTATAACAAACAACCGCTCGAATAAATCGATACCTTTATATACACGGAGCGCGCGACCCGTCGGGTCGCGCGCTCTTGCTTTCAACAATGTATCTTTACGGTTTTATCATTTTTCCTTTCGTGCCGTCGCTGTTCTCATACAGGAAGAATCCATGCTGCGGCAAGGTCGTTTCGCTGCCGTCCAAGCGGTAGTAGCGGAGCGGGTGGGACGACTCTTTTTCGGGAGCGAAAACGGCAGAGGGTGCGCCGCCCATGAAATCAAACGACACCGTTCCGGTCGCCGCATCGTAAGCAATTGCCGTTATCGGTTTGCCCATTTTGGAAGATAGACCGGTTTGCACGTCCGCCGCCGGTACGGAAGTATCGGTAAGCTCGTTGTTTCCGTCGGGCGAGGGATAGAGGTCGCCCGCTAGTCCGGCTTCGTATTCGGCATCATTTTTACCGGAAATCAAAGCTGTCCGATCATTGTCGGCAGGAATGATGAATACGCGGGGCGGCTCGCTGTTATTCACCGTGTTGTTATTCCATATATCGTTTCCGACACCCCACACGTGCGTTATCAGCAGCCCCTGCGCCTTGCAGGGTGAATCCCAGCCTTTTCCGTCGATGACTTCGAGCAGATAATATTCGTTTGCATTTTTGGCAACTTTCAAAACGGAAGCACCGGCAGCGGTACTTTTCAAGCCGACCACCGTCTCGGCTTCGGTCAATTCCCGAACTTCCGCCCAGCCCATACGCTGCTTCTCCAACGCCCGATAACCGACGGGGCAAAAGCCGCCGCCTTCGTAGCTGCCGTAGTCCATCAGCGACCACGACCCCATAGCAAATTGCGTAACGGTTACGCCATCGGTACGGTAAAAATCGGGCAGTCCGAGCTGGTGGCTGAACTCGTGGCAGAACGTGCCGAATCCGTCGGGTTTACCGTCCAGCAACTCATTGCTGCACGAATAGGCATTAAATTTCAAACTGCCGACCGCAGGCGATTCCACTCCCCTCTCGGCAAGCGACGAACTATGCGGCCATACCAAGTCGGTTTCCTGCGGACGGGAATGCTGCCCCTCGCCGGCATAAATAATATACACGGCATCGACCATGCCGTCGCCGTCGTTGTCGAATTTCGACCAGTCCGACACCTCTCCGCCGGCTATCGCCTTCGTTATGGCTTCGGCAATCATCGCGCCGACATTGGGGTCGGTGGCGCCTCCGGCACCGTCGGCACCGTAATAGGCGGCATCGCGGTCGAGCGTTACCAGACCGATAATGACGAATTCGGGGGTGTATTTATTTTGGCTTTGGTCGGCAAAATATTGATATGCAGAGCCTTTACCGATTTCTACTTCCGACGGGGCAGCCGGTCGGCAAATCCGGTCGGTAAACGACGCCTTAGGGTCGCTCTCCGTCATGCGTTTATCACGGAACTGCACCAAAATAACCGGTATCGCGGGAGAACCTTCGTGTATGGTTACGGCACCTATCGGCGAGCGGGCAACCACCCCGTCCGCACTCGAACGGGTAAGCGATTCGGCAGCTTTCGACAACGATGCAAGAAAGAGATTTTCGGCATCGCCCCGTCTATCAGGGTCATGGGCGAGCACCCTCTCCCCTCCTGCCGAAGCATAGAAATAAGCGCAGTCTTCTTTCACGACCCGATACCCGTCGGCAGTCTCGAAACGATACATGTATTCATCGCCGTAGGGATAGAGAGTTAGCTCCGTTCCGTCGGGCTGCGCTACCCGAAAGGGGCGCGGTAACACCGGCACCGCCATTGTCGCCCCCGAAAGGCTGCAGAGCAAGAGTAATGCAACAATTTTTCTTTTCATATTCCAAATTTCAAGTGTTTGCAAATATACGAATATAATGCAATTTTCCAACTTCTCCCGACAAGGCTTTCTTTTTTTCTGTTTTTGAGTGTGACAGCCGATAGACGAAAGAGCAAAATTTTTTGGTATCTGAAAAAAATTCCATAAATTGCGCTGTTTTTCGACCATCGAACCGACTCGGATTTTTCCGCACCGTTCGATAAAAGAAGGAATGAAGATGAAAAATTTTTTTCGGCACATATTCATGAGCCGTATCGGCTGGTGCCAACTGGCTTATTTTATCGGCGCAGTGGCGTTGGTATTGTACTTTTTCCCGCGCAAAGAAAAATCGGAATACATATTTCAAGAGGGAAAACCGTGGCGATACAACCTGCTTACTGCTGACAGGGATTTTCCCATTTACAAAAATGATGCGCAATTCCGCCGCGAGCAGGACAGCGTGAGAAAAAGCGCGCTGCCGTTTTTTGAAATCGGGACAAACATCGGAGCGGAGGAAATCAAAAATTTCAAGGCCGACCACCAATATCTTTTGGAAAACGAACAATCGATCGAGGCTTACCAGTATGCCATAAAAGCATTAAACAAGGTTTATAATCAAGGCATTATCAATATAAATACCTATAACGACCTTTTACAAAAGGATACGTGCGGGGTGCGCATCGTCAATCGCAATACGCTGCGAGGCGAATACAGTCTCGAAAAACTGTTCACTCCGCGCTCGGCTTACGAATATATCATCAGCCGGGCTGACAACAAACAGCAGGAGATACTGAACCATTGCAACCTCAACAACTATCTGGTGGCGAACCTCCTGTACGACAGTATAAAGTCGCAGGACGCCCTCAACATCATGCTGCAACGCATACCGCAATCGATAGGCATGGTGCAGAAGGGTGAGAAAATCATCGGACGAGGCGACATCGTTACGCCGCAGATTTACCTTATCCTGCAATCGATGAACCGCACATCGCTGAAAGACAATCAGCGCAGCGACAAGCAGCAGGAGATACTTTCGTTTGCCGGACAATTCATTATCATACTTATACTGTTCATTTTTCTGTACCGCTACTTGGCAATATTCTACTCCCGCACGTTCTACGACATGAAGAAGTTAGGCTTCGTGGTGCTTATGGTTACGGCAACGACCGTCGTGTGCTATATATTGTGCGACCTGTATGCCACGGCGGGTATGTACGTCATGCCGTTCGCCATTCTACCGATTACGATGGTGGTGTTTCTGAAAAAGTCGATTGCACTGATTTCGAGCGCTATCGCGCTGCTGCTCTGCACATTTGCCGTGCCGTATCATTTGGAATTCATTTTCTTCCAGTTGGCGGTAACGATTACAGCCATCAATAATTTGAAAGAGTTGGTGCGCCGCTCGCAATTGCTGCGCTGCGTCATCTTGATATTCCTCACCTACTCGTGCACTTACACGGGTTACACGCTTATCTTCGAGGGCGCCGACAAACTCGACCCGCAAATATTCTTCTACTTCGGCATCAACTGCACGCTGCTGTTCTTCACCTACTTGTCGATATACCTGCTCGAAAAAACATTCGGATTCATATCCACCGTAACGTTGGTTGAATTGTCGGACATCAACCTGCCGATATTCCGGCAGATGTCGGAAACGGCACCGGGCACGTTCCAACATTCCATACAGGTGTCGAATCTGGCAGCCGATGCCGCCAACCGCATCGGCGCACAAGCGCAGCTCATACGCACGGGCGCCCTCTATCACGATATAGGGAAATTGGAAAATCCGGCATTTTTCACCGAGAACCAGTCGGGCATCAACCCGCACGACACGCTGCCTTACGAGGAGAGCGCACAAATCATCATCAGTCACGTGAAAAACGGGGTGAAAGGCGCCGAAAAGCTCGGACTTCCGCAAATGATTACCAACTTTATAAGCACGCACCACGGGCTTGGGAAAACGCGCTACTTCTACAACAAGTACGTGAACGAACACCCGAACGCCCCTGTCGATGAAGAGATGTTCACCTATCCGGGTCCGAATCCTTCGACGAAAGAGGAGTCCCTGCTGATGATGGCGGATTCGGTGGAGGCGGCTTCGCGCAGCCTGAAAGAATATACGGAGGAAAGCATTTCCAAGCTCGTCAATGCCATTATCGACGCGCAGATAGCCGAAGGGCTGCACAAAGACAGTCCCATCAGTTTCCGAGAGATTTCCGAAATAAAGGCGGCTTTCATCGAGAAACTGAAAACGGTGTATCATACCCGCATCAGCTATCCCGAACTGAAAAAGAAATGATTTCGCCAACAGACGAAAAGCCCCGTTTCTCGCACGAGAAACGGGGCTTATGGTATCGAGCGATTATCTGCCGTGTTGCAAAGCGGCTCTGATGCGGAAAAATATTTCGGTGTTTTCGAGTACGCCGCAGAAATCGTCGGCGTGCGGACCGTAGGCATATACGGGCACGGGCACGGGCGAGTGTCCGGTCGAGGTAAAGCGACCCGATACGCGACCTTCGCTCACATCGCCGTCGCCCAACGCCAAGCCGCCGGTTTCGTGGTCGGCGAGTATGACGACGAGGGTTTCGCCGTTGCTGTCGGCAAAGCGCAGGGCTTCGGCAACGGCTTTATCGAAATCGAGGGTCTCGCGCACAACACCTTCGAGGTCGTTTCCATGAGCGGCATGGTCTATTTCAGCCCCTTCAATGAGCAGGAAAAATCCTTTGTCGGATTTGTCGGCAAGGAATTTCATGGCAAATTCGGATACCGCGCGCAGGTAGTCGGAGTCGCGACCGTTTTGCACCTGTTCGGCATCGCGGTCGCAGGCAATCAAAGCTATCTTGTCGGCAGTGAGTGCGGGCAGTTCGTGGAAGTCGTGTACGACGGTGAAGCCGTGCGCCCGCAGCGAATCGAGTTTGCCGCCGCCCACGCTCTCGAAGAGCGACACGCTGCTGCCGGCGACAAAGTCGGCGCGCGTGTCGGCAAGGTCGGTGAGTATTTCGGCGGTCATGCTCCGCTTGGGCTGGTGGGCATAGAAGGCGGCGGGTGTCGCGCCCGAAATCTTGTCGGTGGTAACGATGCCGGTGGCATACCCGCGTGCGGCGAGTATCTCGGTCATGTTTTCGAGCGTATCGCCGTCGCCGGCGGTGCCGATGCAGTTGTTATCGGTTTTTCTGCCGGTGGCGTAGGCGGTGCCGGCGGCGGCCGAGTCGGTGATGTAGCGGTTGCCCGACTGGGTGCGGACAAGCCCGATGTGGTGCAGCCGCGCGATGGCGAGGTCGCCGCGATTGGCGTAGAGCGCCGATGCCATGTGCGCCAGCCCCATGCCGTCGCCCACCATGAATATGACGTTTTTCACGGGGGCGTCGATGCCGTCGTTGCGGTAGGTCGGTTCGTAAACAGGCTGCGCCGACGGCAGGGTATAAACTTTTTCGTCCTGCGCCTCGATTGCTGTCGGGAGCAGCAAGGCAGCCAACAGCAGTATAATTCCGTATTTTTTCATAATTAAACACTTTTTTACGGGGCAAATATAATCATTCGTTCCGATTCCGTTACGGAAATTTCGTGTTTTTTTGAAAAAAACAAAAGAGCGCGTATGATATCGATACGCGCTCTTTCTATCGGTGTTCCGGAAGGATTATTTTCCGGAGAGTTTTTCTTTGAGGGCGGCCAGTTCTTCGATGTCGCCGAGCGTGGTTTTTTCCACTTGGGGAGCTGCGGCTTCTTCGGCTGCTTTGGCAGCTTTTTTGGCAGCTTTCTTGGCGGAAGCCTCTTTGTGAGCTTCGGCTTTGGCTACATCTTCGAATATGCGGCTGTGCGAGAGTATGATGCGTTTGGCGTCTTTGTTGAACTCGATGACTTTGAAATCGAGTTTTTCATCGACTTGCGCCTGCGTACCGTCTTCTTTCACCAGATGTTTGGGGGTGGCGAAACCTTCGACGCCGTAGGGCAATGCTACGACGGCGCCTTTTTCCTGCATATCGACGATGGTGCCCGGGTGTACGGAGCCTACGGTAAATACGCTCTCGAATGCGTCCCACGGGTTGTCTTCGAGCTGTTTGTGTCCGAGACTGAGGCGACGGTTTTCCTTGTCGATTTCGAGCACCTGTACTTCGATGTCGGCACCGATTTGGGTAAATTCGGAGGGGTGTTTGATTTTCTTCGTCCACGACAGGTCGGAGATGTGAATCAAGCCCTCGACGCCCTCTTCGATTTCGACGAACACGCCGAAGTTGGTGAAGTTGCGCACTTTTGCCTGATGACGCGAGCCTACGGCATATTTGGTTTCGATGCTCTCCCAAGGATCGGGTTTCAGTTGTTTGATACCGAGCGACATTTTGCGTTCTTCGCGGTCGAGGGTGAGCACGACGGCTTCGACTTCGTCGCCCACTTTCATAAAGTCTTGTGCGCTGCGCAGGTGCTGCGACCACGACATTTCCGATACGTGGATAAGACCTTCGACGCCCGGAGCTATTTCTACGAATGCGCCGTAGTCGGCCATCACGGCGACTTTGCCTTTTACTTTGTCGCCCACTTTGAGGTCGGGGTCGAGAGCGTCCCACGGGTGCGGGGTGAGTTGTTTCAGACCGAGTGCGATGCGTTTCTTCTCGTCATCGAAGTCGAGTATCACGACGTTGAGTTTCTGGTCGAGCGAAACGATTTCTTCGGGGTGGCTTACGCGACCCCACGAGAGGTCGGTGATGTGGATAAGACCGTCTACGCCGCCAAGGTCGATGAACACGCCGTAAGAGGTGATGTTCTTGACGGTGCCTTCGAGCACCTGACCTTTTTCGAGTTTGGCGATGATTTCTTTTTTCTGTTGTTCGAGTTCGGCTTCGATGAGGGCTTTGTGCGAAACAACGACGTTCTTAAATTCCTGATTGATTTTTACGACCTTGAATTCCATCGTTTTGCCGACGAATACATCGTAGTCGCGTATGGGTTTTACGTCGATTTGCGAGCCGGGCAAGAAGGCTTCGATGCCGAATACATCGACAATCATACCGCCTTTGGTACGGCACTTGATGTAACCTTTGATGATTTCGTCGTTTTCGAGGGCAGCGTTTACGCGATCCCACGAGCGGGTTGCGCGCGCTTTTTTGTGGGAGAGTACCAACTGTCCTTTTTTGTCTTCCTGATTTTCGATGTACACTTCTACTTTGTCGCCCACTTTGAGGTCGGGGTTGTAGCGAAATTCGTTCATCGAGATGACGCCGTCCGATTTGTAACCGATGTTCACCACCACTTCTCTTTTGTTGAGGGAGATTACGGTGCCTTCGATTACCTCTTTGTCGTTTACGGTGTTGAGCGAGCGATCGTAGGTTTCGATCAGCTCTTCGCGGCTTTTGCCGGTAACTACGTCGCCTTTTTCATAGGCGTCCCAGTCGAAATTTTCAACGGGATTGATTTGTTTTTCTTCCATTGTTGTTTAATAATTTGATTTTCTTACTACTAAATTAGACATTATATGGTCTTAAAAATCGGGAGCAAAGGTAGTATATTTTTTCGAGCGGGCAAAATAATACGGGCGCAAAAGATTGCGTCCGTAAAAAAATTGTTTATCATTTTCAGCGGCGGCGGTCGATGAGCAGCTCGTCGATGATTTCTTTCGGGGGTTCGGGGAGCGGGGGCAGTTGGTCGTCGCGGTCGGTACGGGTGTTGTCGGCAGATTCGGTGCCGCGCATGTGGGTGCGGTATTCCAGCGGGGTGTATCCGGCTTTTTTCTTGAATATGGAGAAGAAGTGTTCTGCCGACTTGTAGTTGAGCATATAGGCGATTTCTTTCACGGAGAAAGAGGTGTGTGCGAGCAGGTCTTCGGCTTTTTTTATTTTGAGTTCCTGATAGTATTTGGCGGGGGCGTATCCGGTGTGTTCTTTGAAGAGTTTGCGGAACCAGCTGTACGAGAGGTTGAGTTTGTCGGCGAGTTCTTCGACATCGACCTCTTTGTAGAGGTTTTCTATCATGATGATTTTGGCGCGTTCTATTTTCTGGCTGATGTTGTCGTCTTCGAAGAGGCTGTTGTGGGTGAGGTAGCACGACAAGCCGAGTATGTGTACGACGATGCCGGAGAGGCGTTCTTGGGCGGCGTTTTTGTCGGCTTTGCCCACTTCTATGGCTTCTTGGAAGAGGCGCACGAGTTCGGCGTTGAAGCCCACTTTGAGTATGGGGTTTTCGGGGGTGAGGGCGGCTTCGTCGAGGTATGTGGGGGCGGCAGTGCCGTTGAAGCCGATGTAGTATTCGTTCCAGCCGGTTTTGTCGTTGGGGCGGTAGGTGTGCCATTCGTCGGGGAAGAGGCATACCAGCGAGCCTTTTTCGAGCGGTTGGTCGGGGCGGTGGGACGAGGCGAAAGTGCCGCCGCCTTTGGTGATGTAGAGCAGTTGGTATTCTTGGAGGGTGCGCCCTTTCGCGGGGTTGAAGAAGTAGCCCGACGGGTGGGTTATGGGCGGATAGTGTTCGCCCGGCTTCACCGACTGGAAGCCGACGGTATCGACCGACAGTCCGAAATGTACTCCGTGTTCGCCCGCGAAGTATTTTACAGAGTTTTCCAAATTGTTATAATTCATAAATTCTGTTTATAAATACCTTATTGTTGCAAATATAATATATTTTTTGAAAAAGACAAAAAGATATGTATAAAAATCAATTTGTGGGGCGCTCCCCCCCCCCCTCTACCACCCGCGCTCCGCGCGGGTGGTAGAGGGGGGGGAAAAAGCGGCGGGCTTTCCGGCGGGGCGGGGAAAATAAAAAAAACGGGGCGGCGAGCCGCCCCGTTCGGGTATTGGGTGTCGGGGTGCGGGGAAACTGTACGGTTTCGCCCGTCTTGCCGACGTATGGGTTCGATTATTTTACGATAATCACTTTCTTGCCGTTGACGATGTAGAGTCCGCTTTCGAGGGTCTTGACATCGGCAGCATTGTCGGATTTGAGTACCGGCACGCCTTGCAGGTTGTAAACGGTTACACCTTCGGCTACGGCTTCAACTTCGGTGATGGCAGATACACCGGCATCGACCGTGTAGTGGTAGTGCAGAACGGGATTCATTACATCGCCTACGTTGAAGAAGTCCATCGGTATGGTGAGTACGTATTCACCGGCAGTGGTTACAGCCGTGGGGAAAGTGATCACCCATTCCGATTCCTCCCAAGCCTCAGGATCTACCGGCTCTACATTTGCATCGGTTGCTTCGGCAACGACATTTCCGGCAGCGTCGGTAATCGTAATCTTTTCTTGCGTATTATACGACAGTCCGCCTGCTGCACCGAGGTCAATGGTGAATACTTTGAGTTCTTTCACCGTAGAGCCGTCGGCGGGGTCGATGGTTACATTAACCGTTTCACCGGCAACTACAACGTAGCGGTAGTCAAGTTCCGGATTGGTTTTGCTCTTGTCTGCCGTAGCAACGGCGCCTTCGGGGATTATCACCACGTAAGTGCCCGCATCGGGGATTTCACGCGACATCGGGCTAACGATGATGTTTTTGCCTTCGGCGCGGAGGAATGCATTATACAATGAGGTAGCGGGATCGGTAGAGGTAAGACTTTGAATCGTAACCACCGTATCGCATACGATCATATCTGCATCAAACGTCAGCGTAATATCCGTTATGGCAGGAAGTTCGGCGGGGTGCTCTGCGGTTCCGGGTTCGGGGTCTACATTTACCGGTCGTATAGTGTCTGCCACCGTGTAGTTGAATGCCATAGCATTAGTAGGATTAACATCATCACCCAAATTGAAGCGACCTTCCGGTATGTTGAGGCGGTAGGTTCCGGCTTTCGTTATGGCTTCGGGCAAGTTTATGGTTATCTTCGTCAACGGATAGGGATTTTCCCAATAACTGTCGTCCACATCTTCCTCATGAATATCGTCACCTGTTACCGTAGCCACTGTTTTACCTTCTGCATCGGTAATGGTAATATTTTCTTGGCAATTCCACTCTATGGCTACATTTTCACCGAAGTCGAGGACAAAGTCTTTGAGCGAGAGCACCATACCGGCTTTCGGCGAAATGGTGATATCACCTGTCACACCATTGGTTATCACATAGTTGAAAGTCAATTCGGAATTGAAATGCCCATCGACATCTGTAATAGCTTCGGCAGGGATTACCAACGTGTAGGTACCCGGCTCGTTGATTTCGCGCGATTTCGGATAGATGGTGATGGATTTATTGTCTTCGTTGAGCACAATATTACCACGAATGGCGTCGGTGGTACGGTCGCGGTTGATGAAAGCAGCCGAATCGTTGAGTATTTCGGCAATTTCTTCCTTAAACGTTATGGTAACACCCGTAAGGGAAATCAATTCGGAACCATCGGCAGGAGTTACCGATTCTACATGGAAGAAGGGAACTTCATACGAGAAAATCTCGGCTTCATTTACATAAAGATCTCCGCTAAAAGGTGTAAATGTTCCAACCAAAAGTTTTTCGGGTATGGTTACATTATAGTGGCTTGCGTCCGTCAAAGAGGTCTTTTCGCCCTGCGCGTCCAATACGTCGATGGTGAGACCGAGCGAATCGGCAGCCAACGTGAAGCGGGCAGAGTAGCTCTGGCGCAGCATACCCATAGTTGCCACTACATTTTCTACTACAACCGAATTGTCTTTTACCTCAAATTCTTCTTCGTTGAGATACACTTTATCGGCAAACGTAGCCGTTAACGTACTCAATTCGTTTACTACGGTGCCACCGGCAGGAGAAATCGATGCTACATTGGGGAGTATCTGATACAGAATTCCCATTGTACCCTCAAAGCAGTGCCCCGTATTGTTATCGGCGGCAAAAGCTGCATCGCCAAACAAACCTGCGCCCAACATCACCGTGTAAGGGATATAATTGGTAAGCACGATTTCTTGGTTATTCTCATCAAGTATAGTTATAACCAATGTGTTTGCATCAGTTTTCGTCAAACGATAACCATACATCGTCGTATAATTATCATCAGTTATGTAGCCATCATTCCATGTATCGGGCGTTACATTAAGCGTATCTTTACCGTTTCTGAGGAAAACCTCTTGGTCGAATGTGAGGGTGATTGCACTCAATTGGTCTACAACGCCACCGGTTATAGCACCTGTCGATTGATCTCTCTCTCCAATTTCCGGCGAGATAGTTTTCCACCAAGGAAAATCTTGCACAGCTTCAGCCGAAGCACCGAATGCAGCCAACATCATAGCTGCGACAAAAAGTAGTTTTTTCTTCATAACAACTTTTTTTAGATTATACAATAAAGTTTATTATCTCGTTTTGATTATTTATACCTATTTCTTTCGTTTCGCGTATGTACCTATACAATCTTTGCTTTCGACGGCAAAGTAAAGAATTATTTAGAGAAATGATACCTTACAAGGTATGTATTTAATAATTTTTAACAATATTACAACGGGCGGCGTGCCGGTGCGGCGGCTGCCGTAAGCCGCAAGCGGCTATGTATCAGGCAGTACGCCCTGCGGACGGCACGGAAGGCAGCGGGGCAGTGCGGTGGGGAGGGGTGGTGCATCAGGGCGGAATTGGCAGTGCGACACGGCAGTACGGCGCGGTAGAGAGCGGAGCGGCGGGGGTGGCGCGACACAATGGCGGGGGCAGGTTGCCGTGGCAGCGGGACAGGTCGCAGACGGGGAAAATTTCGTATATTTATGCGATATTTATAACTTTTGCGCCGCGCCGTGAGGGGGCGCGCGGGCGTCGCCGAGAACGGCAACGGTGCGGCACGGGAGTTTTTTGCTGCCGAGCGGTTGCGCCGAGTGGACGCGGAAAGAGTGGCGCCGCCCCCACCCCGCCACCCGCGCGGAGCGCGAGTGGCGAGAGAAAGAGACGCGCGAGTGTTTTTTTTCTTTGCGGGACACCTCCTCCCTGCGCCGCGATAGAAACGTCCGAAAAGAGCAGCCCGTCCCGTCGGCGCAATTTGCACTGCCCGTGCTTTTTCCCTGCGACACACAGCTGCCCAAAAAGGGCGATGCCCCCGCCACCCGCTTACGCGAGTGGCGGAAAAGGAGTGCGCGCGTCATCGCGGAGAACGGCAACGGGCGAGCGGAGAATGTGGAAAGGGAAGTGCGAGTGGCTTTCTTTTTCTTTGCGGCACGGCGGGTAGTGCGGAGGGGCGGACAAAAAAATCGGGCAGGCGCTTCGCAGCGGCTGCCCGACAGATAATGAAAAGAAACTATTATTTTTAGTCTATTCTTCTTCGTCGGGTTCTTTCATGTTGTGGAAGACGTTTTGCACGTCTTCATCGTCTTCGATGCGCTCGATGAGTTTTTCGATTTGGGCGCGCTGTTCGTCGGTAACTTCTTTCGTGTCGTTGGGAATGCGCTCAAACTCGGCAGAGGTAATCTCGAAACCGTTGTCTTCGAGGTATTTCTGTATGGCGTTGAAAGATTCAAATTCGCCGTAGAGTACGATTTCATCGTCGTCGGCATCGAGTTCGTCGACACCGAAGTCGATGAGTTCGAGTTCGAGGTCGTCGAGCGACACGCCGTCTTTGGGTTTGACGTGGAACACGCTTTTGTGTTCGAAAAGGAAGGAGAGGCTTCCGGAGGTGCCGAGCGAGCCGCCGGCTTTGTTGAAATAGCTGCGAATGTTGGCAACGGTGCGGTTGTTGTTGTCGGTGGCGGTTTCGACGACGATGGCGATGCCGTAGGGTCCGTAGCCCTCGAAGAGTACTTCCTTGTAGTCGCCTTCGTCTTTGGAGGTGGCTTTTTTGATGGCGCGCTCGACGTTTTCTTTCGGCATGTTGGCAGCTTTGGCGTTCTGAATGAGGACGCGGAGGCGGGGGTTGGCGTCGGGGTCGGGACCGCCGGCTTTTACGGCGATGGATATTTCTTTTCCGAGTTTGGTAAAGGTGCGTGCCATGTTGCCCCACCGTTTGAGTTTACGGGCTTTCCGGTATTCAAATGCTCTTCCCATATTGTTCTGTTTTTTTTCTATTATATATAATGTATAATGTTTTCGGTGTTTATCGCAGCTCGGCGCCGAGTTTGCTGCGGAGAGCGGCGACGACGCGCTGCATGGTGTTTTCGATTTGCCGCTCGTCGAGGGTCTTTGTTTCGTCCTGCAAAAGCAGGGCTACGGCATACGACTTTTTGCCGGCGGGGAGGTTTTTGCCTTCGTAGACGTCGAAGAGGGTTACGCTGCGTATGATGCGGCGGTCGGACTCGAGCACGGTTTTCTCGACGTCGGCAAAGGTAACGGCGTTGTCGAGCAGGAGCGCCAAATCGCGGCGGACAGGGGGATATTTGGGTATCTCGGTGAAGGTAACTTTCTTGCCTGCCATGCGCATGAGGAACGACCAGTCGAGTTCGGCGAAGGCAACTTCGGCGTCGATGTCGCACTTTTTCAGCATCTTGCGGGCGACGATGCCGAGACGACCGACCACACGACCGTCGCGCGAGGCGATGTCGAGGGCGGCGGAGAAAAGCTCGTCGGCACTCTGCGTGAAGGTGAGGCGGCGGCTCTCGATGCCGATGCGGGCGAAGATGTTTTCGACGTGGGCTTTCAGCTCGAATACGCCGGATTTTTCATCGGGGTGCGCCCAGCTGCCGGCGACTCGGTTTCCGGTAATCCACAAGGCGAGGCGCTGCGTTTCGCTGTACGGGGCGAGTACCTTGGCGGAGGCATCGGTGGCGGGGTCGAAGCGGTAGCAGTTGCCGAACTCGTAAAAACGGAGGTCGGGGCGGCGGCGGTTGATGTTGCGGGCAATGCTCTCCAACCCGCCGAACAAGAGGGTCTGGCGCAGGACGCTGAGATCGGCGCTCAGGGGGTTGAGCAGGCGGACGCAATGGTCGGCGGGGAACAGGGCGGAGTCGGCATAATAGGCTACTTTCGTGAGCGAATTGTTCATGATTTCGTTGAAGCCGCAGCCGGTGAGCTGTTCGGAGATAAGCCGCTGCATGGCGTAGCTGCTGTCGGTCGGGGTTTTATAGGAGAGGTTGGAGTGTACGGTGTCGGTAACCTCCACGTTGTTGTAACCGTAAATGCGGAGTATGTCTTCGATGACATCGACGGGGCGCTGCACATCGACACGGTAGGTGGGGACGCGCAGGGTGAGCACGCCGTCGGCTTCGGCGACGATTTCGACTTCGAGGGAGCGGAGTATTTCACGCACGACGTCGTGAGGTATCTGCTTGCCGACGAGGGCGTCGATGTGGTCGTAGGCGAGGGTTACGGGGTACGGAGCGACCGGCTCGGGATAAATATCGACGATGTCGCCGGTAATTTCGCCGCCTGCCAACTCTTTGACCAAGAGGGCAGCACGTTTGAGTACATAGATAGTGTCGTTGGGGTCGACGCCGCGCTCGAAGCGGAAAGAGGCGTCGGTGGAGAGCCCGTGCCGGCGGGCTGTCTTGCGCACCCACGTAGGGTGGAAGCAGGCGGATTCGAGAAAGACGTCGGTGGTGGCGGCGGTTACGCCCGACTGCAACCCGCCGAATACGCCGGCGATGCACATACCTTCATGGTCGTTGCATATCATGAGGTCGCGGTCGGAGAGCTTGCGCTCTACCTCGTCGAGGGTTACGAAGGGGGTGCCTTCGGGGAGGGTCTTCACCCGAACAGTGCCGCCCGATATCTGTTTCACATCAAAACAGTGGAGGGGCTGCCCGGTGGCGTGCAGCAGGTAGTTGGTAATATCGACGATGTTGTTGATGGGTCGCAAGCCGATGGCGGAGAGGCGTTTTTTCAGCCAGTCGGGGCTTTCGGCGACGCGGACGCCGCGTATCGTCAAGCCGCTGTATCGAATGCAGGCTTCGGAATTCTCGACGGAAACTTTTATGGCATCGCCCGCCGGATTGTCGATGCGGAAGGCTTCGACAGAGGGGCGGTGCAGCTCGGGCTCGACTCCCTGCCGGCGCAGCCATGCCGCCAAATCGCGCGCCACGCCGTAATGCGAGGCGGCATCGATGCGGTTGGGGGTAATATCGACTTCGAGTATATAATCGCTTTCGAGGTGATAGTATTCTTTGGCGGGGGTGCCCGGGCGGGCGGTGTCGGGCAGAACGATGATGCCGTCGTGCGAGGTGCCGATGCCTATTTCGTCTTCGGCGCAAATCATGCCGAAACTCTCGGCGCCGCGTATTTTCGATTTCTTGATAGTGAAACTTTGGTCGCCGGAGTAGAGCACCGTGCCTATGGTGGCAACGATGACGTGCTGCCCGGCGGCGACGTTGGGGGCGCCGCAGACTATCTGCACGGGCTGCCCGTCGCCCAAATCGACGGTGGTGATATGCAGGTGGTCGGAATCGGGGTGGTCGATGCAGGTAAGCACTTTGCCTACGACCAGCCCTTCGAGCCCGCCGCGTATGGCTTGCACCTCTTCGATGCCGCCGGTTTCAAGACCTATGGAGGTGAGGGCTGCCGCCGTTTCTTCGGGGGTGAGCGCCAGATGCAGGTATTCTTTCAGCCAATTATACGAAATATTCATTTTTTCTTGCTTTTATCGAACGAGGCGGCGGCTTCGGCGAAAACGCCGCTTCTTTTTTTGCGTATGCAAAGGTAATAAGATTTTTGTTTATTTATGTTTTTCAATGCACAATTTGTCGGAAACCTGCCGGCAAAGGTGTTTCGAAAAACATATCGCGCCGCGTAACGGGGTGGACGAAGCGCAGACGGACGGCGTGCAGCGCCAGCCGTCCGAGCGGATTGCCGGCGGCGCCGTACTTGCGGTCGCCGGCGATGGGGTGCCCGATGTCGTGCAGGTGCACGCGAATCTGGTTCTTGCGTCCGGTGGTCAATTGCAGCTCGACGAGGGAGTAGCGACCGTTGGTCGCCAAAACTTCGTAAGCGGTGCGGGCGAATTTGCCGTTCTCGCGGTCGTCGGTGGAATAGACCTGAAAAGCGGCATTTTCTTTGAGGTAAGAGGTGATTTCGCCTTTCGGCGGGTCGGGCTCGCCCTCGACCACAGCGACGTAGCGGCGGTCGATGACCATGTCGTTCCACGCACGCTGCATCGCCTCCTGCACGGCTTGGCTCTTGGCAAACATCATCAGCCCCGACGTGTCGCGGTCGAGCCGGTGAAGAATGAATATGCGGGCGGCGGGGTCGGACTGCCGCACGTAGTCTGCCAGTATGCGGTAGGCGGTCTTCTCGCGGACGCGGTCGGTCGCCATGGAGAGCAAGCCGTAGCCTTTATCGACGACGAGCAGGTATTCGTCTTCATAGACAATGCGCAGGCGGGGGTGGCGAAACTCGGGAAACCCGCGCGTAAAATCGACCGACACTTCGTCGCCCGCGTGTAGGGGCGTGTCGAAGCGCGTGGCGACCGCATTGTTCACCGCGACCTGCCGGTGGGCAAGGTACGACTTGACGGTCGTCTTGCTCCTGTCGCCAAAAGTAGCGAAAAGGAAGTCGAGCAGACGAGTGTCTTCGGCGACCCGATAGACAGCCGTCTTGTCGGGGCGGCGAGTGCGGCGTGCATCTTTCTTGTCCATGAACGGAATTTTATCGGCGCAAAGGTAGTCAATTTATCGCGAAACAAAAACAGATGCAGCGAAAAAGCCGCTCCCCTGCCCCGCCGAACAGCGCGACAAAAGAGATTATGGCGGAAAGGCAAAGGGTGTCGGAAAAATCGCTACCTTTGCAAAAATTATTTTTTATGGTCGTTTTTCCGAATGCCAAAATCAATCTGGGCTTGCAGGTGATTGCCCGCCGCGCGGATGGCTATCACGACATCGCCACCGCCTTCTACCCCGTCGGGTGGTGCGACGCCCTCGAAATGGTTCCCGCCGACGGCGAAGGGTGCCGGCTGCATCTGTCGGGCATCGCCATCGACGGCGACCCGCAAAACAACCTCGTGGCAAAAGCCTACCGGCTGCTGGCGGCGGACTTTGCGCTGCCGCCGGTGGAGGCGTACCTGCACAAAAACGTTCCTTTCGGGGCGGGTCTCGGCGGCGGCTCGTCGGACGCTGCCCACGCCTTGCGCCTCCTGCGCGACCTCTGCGCCCTGCCGCTCACCGACGAGGCGCTGGCGCACTATGCCGCCCGATTAGGCGCGGACTGCGCTTTCTTCGTGTACGACCGCCCCATGCTGGCGGAGGGAATCGGCGACCGACTGTCGCCTCTCGCGCTGTCGCTGAAAGGGTATCACCTGCTGTTGGTGAAGCCGCCGGTGGCGGTCTCCACCGCCGAAGCCTACTCCGCCGTAACGCCCGCCGTGCCGCCCGTCGCCCTGCGCGACCTGCTGCAACGACCCGTAACGGAGTGGAAAGGGCTGGTGGAAAACGATTTCGAGAAAAGCGTCTTTGCCCTCCACCCGCAGCTGGCGGAGTTGAAAAAACGGCTTTACGAGGCGGGCGCGGCGTATGCGGCGATGTCGGGCTCCGGCTCGACGGTTTACGGGCTGTTCGAACAACTGCCCGAAGATGCGGAAAAGATTTTCGCCGGCTGCCGGATTTGGAGCGGAGCGTGCGCCTATTAAGGCAGGCTGTCAAAAAGACTTATTTGCCATTTTGGCAATATTTTTGCATAAATAGAGTTGCCGGCGCGATGCCGACGACTGCCCGTAAAACGGTAAAAGAAATTGCAATTTATTGATTATGAAAAACAAACATACGAAAGAGCAACCGGAGGAAGAGTTGAAAACCCCGAAGGAAGCGACGCCGGAAACGCCGGAAGCAAATGCAGAGGTGTCAGCAGATGAAAATGCCGACGCCCCCAAGACTGACACATTGGCAGAAGAAAACGAACGACTCAAAGCCGAAGCGGAACAATTGAAAAAAGATTATCTGCTGGCGCGCGCCGACCTCGAAAATTTCAGAAAACGCACTCTCAAAGAGAAAGCCGACCTCATACGCAACGGCGGCGAAGGGTGCCTGAAAGATATTCTGCCCGTCATCGACGACTTCGAGCGCGGTATGCAAGCCATCGCCTCCAATGCCGACGTGGAAGCCGTGAAGAAAGGCATCGAGCTGATTTACAACAAATTCAAAAGCTATCTCGAACAGCACGGCGTGAAAGAAATTCCAACCGAAAACGCCGACTTCGATACCGAATACCACGAGGCGGTAACCACCTTCCCCGCTCCCACTCCGGAAGAGAAAGGGAAAGTGATCGACTGCGTGCAGAAAGGCTACACGATGAACGACAAAGTGATACGCTTCGCCAAAGTGGTCGTGGGCGAATAATCGTAAAAACAAATTGCCATGAGCGAGAAACGAGATTATTATGAAGTGCTGGAAGTCGCCAAAACAGCGACAGCAGATGAGATAAAAAAAGCTTACCGCAAAAAAGCCATTCAATATCACCCCGACAAAAATCCGGGCGACAAGACGGCAGAAGAAAAATTCAAAGAGGCGGCAGAGGCTTATTCGGTGTTGAGCGACCCCGACAAACGGGCGCGCTACGACCGCTTCGGACACGCCGGCATGGAAGGCGGCGCAGGCGGGTTCGGCGGCGCGGGCGGCATGTCGATGGAAGATATATTCTCACACTTCGGCGATATATTCGGCGGGTTCGGAGGTTTTGGCGGATTCAGCGGCTTCGGCGGCGGCAGCCGTCGCGGCAAACGGGTGAATCGCGGTACCGACCTGCGCGTGCGCGTGAAACTTACTTTACAGGAAATAGCCACCGGCGTCGAGAAAAAAATCAAGGTGAAAAAATATGTCGCCTGTCCCGACTGCAAAGGCACGGGCGCAGAAAACGGCTCGGCATCGGAAACCTGCCCGCAATGCAACGGAAGCGGTGTCGTAACGCAGGTGCGGCAGACCATACTCGGCGCCATGCAATCGACTTCGCCCTGCCCCAAATGCGGCGGCGAAGGGCGCATCATCACCCACAAATGCCCCAAATGCAACGGCGAGGGCATCTTGAAAGAAGACGAAGTGATTTCGCTGAACATTCCGGCAGGCGTGTCGGAGGGTATGCAGCTCTCGATGAACGGCGCGGGAAATGCGGCGCGGCATGGCGGCGTGAACGGCGACCTGCTGATTCTCGTACAGGAAGAGCCGCACCCCGATTTGCTACGCGACGAAAACGACTTGATATACAACGCACTGATAGATTTCCCGACAGCAGCGTTGGGCGGTACGCTCGAAGTGCCCACCATCGAAGGGAAAGCCAAAGTGAAGATAGAAGCCGGCACGCAACCCGGCAAGGTGCTGCGGCTGCGGGGCAAAGGACTGCCCTCTGTCAACAGCTACGGCACGGGCGACCTGTTGGTGAACCTTTCGGTCTATGTGCCGGAAAATCTGAGTGCCGACGAGCGGAAAAAAATCGAGGAGCTGCGCACGGCCAACTTCACGCCGAGCCGCTCGGTAAAAGACCGTATTTTCAGCAAGCTGCGCCATATGTTCGAATAAAAAATCCTATTTTCAAAAGCCTTTCATTTCCGAAAGGCTTTTTTTTATGAAAAAAACTCATAAATATTTTTTTATTCATATATATTTTTTATCTTTGCCGCAAAAATAATATCCTAAAATCGCCATATTGGAAAATTTACATTATCGGTTCATCACAAACAATTGTAACCCATGAAAAAGATTTACCGTCCATTCATTATAATTATGCTGTTATTCTGCAAGCCAAGTACGTCATACGCACAAGGAGATTTTTTCTTCCATCTGGCAGGAGGCGGAGGCAATTTTTGGTCATCGAACATTTTAGGATTGCCAACAGGGGTTATCAATGGATTATTGAGCGGATCGTTCGGCATACCCGCAAATCTCAATGCCCGCCATCTCAAAATAAAAAATGTAGCCGATGTAAAAAATGGCGCTGTATTCGGATTCAAAGGAGACGATCTGTTCAATTATCTTTATTACGGGATACGATTCGGGTGGCAACCAGAACTCTCATGGTTTGGCATATTCGTATCGTGCGAATACGAACATCAGCGCTTCAAAGTGCAATTCGATACGAACGAAGATTGGGAACGGTATAAATTGCACGGTATTCGTCCCGGCATAGGGATTCGCCTGACACCCTGCCTAAGTTTACTGGAAGACAGCGGCTGGAGTCCGATAATAGAAATCGGAACAAATTACAATTATTTTGTGAAATGCAAAGCCCCTTACGACAACGACATGGAACAATTCAACAACGGCATGAGCACAACATGGGGAATAGGCGCCCGTTTCAAAAAATGGTCTATTTCCGCCAGAGCAGAAATAGACCATTTCAATCTTTTCAATAAAGACTATACGCCCGACGATCTTATATTTCCCTACAAAGATGTTACGACCAAGAGCTTTATGATATTCATTTCGGTTTCACATGACTTTTAATATTAAAAACATGAAGACTAAAATTTTAATCTTAACCGGCTTGTTTATGAGCCTCAGTTTTTATTCTTGCGCCGGAGAATTTCCCAAGAAAAAAGAAACTCCGCTTTGCGCAGAATGGTTGCAGCCCGACTCGTCTGCTTATGCGCACTTAGGCAAGCGCCTCGCTACAATTCTGTTTTCACCGTCAAAAGTGAGATGCTACCACCTGACGGGGAAAGAAACGGTTGGGAAAGACGAGATACAAATCGAGCCTCACTTCGTAAGAGACACCCTGATTTCGGTATTGACTCCCCAAGAGCAAACAATACTTCAATATGCCTTATTATCGTCAGAGAAAAACTACGAAAGAGACAGTATGGTCATTATGAGTCCTTATGTACCCTGTTTAGAATTCGAGTTTACCAAAAAGAAAGAGTCAGCACATATCGTCATTTCACTTTCCGATTTTTCATGGAGCATCATATACGATGATAAAAAGCAGTTCAACTATAACTACTTTGAAACATCTCTTATCGAAAAATTTTGCCAATACTATTTATCGAAACTTAATATCAAAAAATAATGAAACGATTTATTTCAATTGTATTTGCCCTGTTTTTTGGCTTTACAGCAAGCAATATATCCGCACAAACGTTACACGCCTTGATTTTCTGCAATACGATAGATCCCAACATCGGGGAAGGCATGAAAAAAGATATGGCAAACATTAAGCAGGCAATACAAACAATTGCCGCGTGTCTCGATTGCGAACTCGAATTAGAGGCTTTCGACGGAGCAATATGCACAAAAGAAAATGTAATAAAATGTATCGATGAAATGGAGGTCGGGCGCGATGACGTCGTGTTTTTCTATTACAGCGGACACGGCTCCCATGCCATAAACGACAGCGATCCCTTTCCCCAAATGTGTATGAACACCAATATCGAATCGTTATGGTTACCAGTGGCAAAAGTGGACAAATTACTTGCCAACAAGCAGCCCAAACTACGAATTATCATAACCGATTGCTGCAATATAAAACAACAAGGGGTAAGCATAAAACCTCTTTTCGCCCAATACGACGGAGCCACCAGTCTAAACAATTATAATGTGGCGGCATTTAGAAAATTATTTTTGAATGAAAAAGGAAAAGTCATCATGACAAGCAGCAAATTGGGAGAACCATCTTGGTGCAATTCCGAAAACGGAGGTTTGTTCACCTGCGATTTTATTGATATACTCGACGGAGTAGGGCACAATCGTATCGAAGCCTCTTGGGAATCCGTATGCAAAAACACACATGACAAAACATTCGCACGAGTTATTCCCAAACGCGAGCCTCCTTTTTCAACAAAACAAGAGCCGTACTACGTAACCAATACTTCGCCAGAAAAAGATCCGGGAACCAATCCTCATCCCTACAACAATACGGAAACACTTTTCAAGGCATTGCAAACATTAGTCAATAAAAATCTTTCCGTCGATGCCCGACTCAAAATGATGCCAGCGGTATTGAAACAATATTTTTCTTCCGATGCAAAGGTAAAGACCGTAGGCTACAACAATACAACCATTGTCGATTACGAAGATGCCGAAGTCTTTTTGCAGCGTATAATCCTTTCGCCCTATATCAAACAAATCAACATTATCAACGGAAACATCAACGGTAAAAATTCAGAAATAACAGTTCACGAAGTACGTACAAATTAACAACAGCCATGAAAACTATCAAGTTATATTTATCGGTTATTTTACTGGCGGCATTTGTAATGCCCACATTTGCCCAGAACCGAAACGAACTCACACAAGAAGACAAAAAAGAAATACAGCGGCGGATAAAAATCAAAATCGACGAATTTCAATTTTACTTATCTTCCATCGTAAATATGGAGCTTTCCGATGACCAACGCAAAGCCTCCATTTCCAATGCCCTTGTCCTTTTTATCGGAAAGGGCGAACCGTACTATTTTATAAATGAGTACGGCGAACGAGAAAATTATAACGGCGTCCGTATGCAAATATCCAGTGTCAATGCAAACAGTGTACGCTGGAGGTTTATGAAAGCCTATCTGAACAATTTATACACCAACATTTATAATTATACCAAAGTGGTTATCGAATCCGCTGATGTCGTCCGCGTGGACGATATTCACCCCACTGCCGACGGACGATACGAAGCGACAGCATATTTTTGCCAAAAATACATCAGTTACAGTGGCGAAAACATTGTATACAGTGATATCACGAGTAAAAAAATAAAAGTCTATATCAAGGCCATGGAGGTGCCGGAGGGAACTGTTTGGGACGCAAAACTCGGAGATATCTATGTTACTTCGACAGAAAGAATTAAATAATATTTCGGAGAATGGACACTTCGCTAAGTGTTCATTCTCCGAACAAGCGCACCCCCATGAAACTGAAATTCTTTATCATCTTATTCATATCGGGATTCACAAAAATTTCTGCTCAGATTTATTTCCCCGATATATCGCTATCGCATAATTTTCAATGCCAGATAAAGAGTTTGGACGAATTTCAGGCACGATTCAACGGTATAGAAAGCAATCTCGATATACTCGACGACTCGCTTTCGCGACGGAATAATCTGCTTGCGCTATTCGACTTCGATATGAAACCTGACGGATTGACGACTGAAGAGCTTACGAAAAATGTAAACAGTTTTGTCGATTCGGTTTTGAATAAAAACATTGCATTCCATATATCCGATGCCGGACTTTTAGCAGAATGCCTCTGCCGAATAACATATAACGGACATGCTAAAAAAATCACGCTACTGTTTCAACGCGAAACGACACGAGATAAACAACGGCATCGTTGGGGAATCATCGGGGTAAAAGGATTGCCGGAAGCAGGTATCATCAATCTGAAACGATACTACACGATAAGCCCTGTCGAACACGAAATTCACTTTATGGGACTGATCGATTTATTCAACGAAAATTCGAGCCACGCCATGGGCTATCGTTCTCAACAAACCCGCATAGACCAACTTTCCGTGTTTCTTACCCTTGTACAAACAGGAAATATAAAATTCGATCTCGTAGAAAAACAAATTTTCCACTATATCGACGTTCCGGGCTATGTATTTACCATCGAAGAAATTACAAGAAATACGACCAACAGCGGCTGGCTCATATCATCGCTTATTCCGTGCTCCGAAAATGATAAATTAAAATATCTCGATAAATTATTCGATTATGAACAAATACAAGAAAAACATTAAAAAAACTTTCGGAATATCGGTTCTACTTCTGTTTGCCGGTACTTCTTCGCTATCCTCTCAAAGGCATTTTTTCCATCGAATCGACGTGGGGTCAAGCAATATATATACATTTGTCGTATCGAATCTTCTCACCGGTTTCGGCAATTATCTTACTCACGATATGTTGTTCGACAACGCCTATGCTTTTACCTTTTTCAACGGACAATATGATGATGAAAATATCAAAACAAAAATGAGCAATCCCATCGGCATACAAGCAAGAGAATTGTTCAATGACGCCTTTGCCGGAGTGAAATTAGGTTATCAATCAGACCGACCCGGATTTTTCAACTGGGGTATTTATGCCTCAACACATTACAAAATTAATCAGTTTCGAGCCAAATTTCCGATAAACGACGACTATCATGCAGAGCAGGTACAATATCTAAAATCGGGCGGAGGTATATTCGTTACTTTCGGGTCGATAAAAACAAAGATAAAGACACAAATAGAGGCGGCGCTCCGATATGATATTCCCTTGAATTATTCAGGGACATTCGGTAAAGGGAAAGAAAATCTCGCCAAAGGTTTATCGAGCCACTTCGCATTGAAACTCGGCGGTTATTCTTGGATAAGCGGCGGTCTGTATGCCGATATAAATCACTACGATCTTTACAAAGAAACAAGCCATATTTCAAAATTCAAACTTCGGAGTATGGGTATAATCTTCACTATAACCCCCAAAAGAGGAGATGATATATATGAATAATTGCAAATTAGCGCTGACGGCAATTATTTTGATACCGGTTTTGACTTTTGCCAAATCGCCTACCCCACCGGAAACTATAAGGACACTTTATTCTTCTATGGAAAAACTGTCGCATACAAAAAATGACAGCGAAGCCATGACATGCTTATCCAACATGAAGTACTGTTTTCTCGGCGGAGACCCCAGAAGCGGAATAGGCAGCGGCATCAATGTGCCAAACGATTTCTACGACTTCGGAGAACAGACTTATCAAACGTTAACATCAGACCGTTACACTCAAATACTTTACGAAAAAAGACATTCATTGTCGGTAAGTTATGAAAAAGATATCCGCTGCCGATACACAAACGGACCGGATATAAGTAAATATGAAGGGAAAGACGGTTATATAGAAACACTTATTACAAAGACATTCAAAGAAGGGAAAAAAGAAAAAACCTTTCAAGATGTTGTGCTTACTAATGCCGAAGGGTTGATCGTTTCTCTTTCACACGACGTAAAAAACGGCAATACATACGATAATACAGATATAGACGATATAGACGATATAGGCGATATAAACAATATAGAAACTTTGCGGGTCCGTGCATCAAGATATTACACCGATAAAAAATATGATGCTGCCTACAAGTGTTATAAAAGAATTTTATTTCTCAATGACTCAGACGGTGATGCTAACTATCGTATCGGACTGATGATTTTTTGGAGAAAAGGATATAAATCTTCGTCTCCGGTTTCTGCCCGCCACGAAGGTATAAAATATATGGAAAAAGCTCAAAAATCGAATTATTACAAAGCCGATGAAGCTTTATACTATATGACACATTTACAAATACTTTGATACAGATAAACAATAGAGGCGGAAATTTTCATTTCCGCCTCTATTATATATATAAGGTATTACCTATAACAGCAGGGCGCAGATGCCCATGTAGATGAGCATACCGATGATGTCGTTGGTAATGGTGATGAAAGGACCGGTGGCTATGGCAGGGTCGAAATTCATCTTTTCGAGGGCAATGGGTACGCACGTGCCGAATATCGAAGCAAAAATGACTACGGCAAAAAGCGAAAGCGATACCGATATGGTCAGCGCCGCACTGCCCAAATGCAGGAGGTAGCAGGCGGCGAACACCAATACCGAAATCATGCAGGCGTTGATGATGGAAACGCCCAACTCTTTGAAAATCTGCCGACCGGCGTGTTCGAGCGAGAGCGATTTGTTGGCAAGACCCTGCACGATGATAGCCGACGACTGTATGCCCACGTTACCGCCCGTACCGCCGACCAGCGGGATAAAGAGCGCCATGGCGGGATTGAGGGCGAAACCGTTCTCGAAATTTCCCAGTATCACGGAGTTGGCTATACCGCCTATCATGCCGATGAGCAGCCATGGCAGGCGGGCGTAGGTCTGGGCGAAAATGTTGTCGGTCGTCTCCACGTCCTGCGAGATACCCGAAGCCATCTGGTAGTCGCGCTCCGCCTGTTCACGCACCTCGTCCATGACATCGTCGACGGTGATGCGGCCGACCAGCCGCCCGATGCTATCGACGACGGGTATCGCCACCAAGTCGTATTTTTCGATGGTCTGCGCCACCGTTTCTATCGTATCGTCGGTACGCACGGACACGGGGTCTTTCTTCATGACGTGCTTTATTTTCGAAACCGACGGGTGGGTAATCATCTTTTTCAACGGAAAGACGCCGCGCAGCTTACCGTCGTCATCGACGACATAGACGTAATAGATTTCGTCCATTTCTTCGGCTTGCCGGCGCATCTCTTTCACGCACTCGGGCATACTCCAATTTTCGTTCACAATCACCATTTCGGTGCCCATGATACCGCCGGCGGTGTCTTCGTCGTACTTCAACAAATCGACAATATCGCCCGCCTGTTCGGCGTCGTCGATGTGCGAAAGCACTTCTTCCTGCGCCTCCTCGTCGAGGTTTCGTATGAGATCGACGGCATCGTCGGTGTCGAGGTGGTCGATAAATTCGCGGGCAATCGTTTCGGTAGGAATTTCTTTGAGCAGCTTTTTACGCTCGTCCTCATCGAATTCCATCAGCACGTCGGCGGCCTTTTCCTTGTCGAGCAGTTGGTTGAGAAACTCGGCATCGTCGAGTTCCAGCGCCCGATAGAGTTCGGCAATGTCGGCAGGGTGCAGCTTTTGAAGCTCGGCTTTCGCCTGCTCAACATTTTTTTCGGCAACGATGGCGCGAATCATCTCCAAATATTCCGGTGTGAATTTTTCCATTCTGCGCTATTGTTTGACGGGTAGTACATAGGGTTGCATTTGTCCGGTGAGCGTTACGAACTGGGCAACGGTAAGTTGTTCCGGACGTTTGTCGAAAACAGGCTCGTTCAGCAGCGGGCAATCTTTTTCCACCAACGACCGCAGCGAATTGCGCAGCGTTTTGCGCCGCTGGTTGAATCCTGTTTTCACGATTTGGCGAAACAGCCGCTCGTCGCAGCCGAGCGAGGTCGACCGGTTGCGCGTCATGCGAATGACCGCCGACTTCACTTTGGGCGGCGGCTCGAACACGTGTTCGGGTACGGTGAAAAGGTATTCTATATCGTACCACGCCTGCATGAGCACGCTCAATATGCCGTAGGCTTTGCAGCACGGTTTCGCCGCCATACGCTCCGCCACCTCTTTCTGTATCATACCGCTGCAACAGGGTATGCGGTCTTTGTAGTCGAGCACCTTGAAAAATATCTGGCTCGATATGTTGTAGGGATAATTGCCGATGATGCAGAAGCGGTCGGGGAACATTTCGTCGAGATGCAGCCGCAAAAAGTCATCTTCGACGATGCGGCCGTCGAGGTCGGGAAAATGCGTCCGCAGGTAGGCAACCGATTCGCGGTCGAGCTCCACGACGGAGAGGTCGTGATGCGCTGCGAGCAGAAATTGCGTAAGTACGCCCGTGCCCGGTCCCACTTCGAGAAGGGGCATACCCTTGTAAGCGTCCATCGTATCGGCAATGCGACGGGCGATGTCGAGGTCTTTCAAAAAGTGCTGCCCCAACGATTTTTTAGGTTTTACAGGCGACCGCATATTTCTATCTTTCGCTATTCGGAGATTTCTGCACGAAAAGGCTGCCCGTTTTTCAAAAAAAACGTACCTTTGCGCCATACAAAGGTACAAATATTATTTTAATTGCAGAAATTGAAACAGAAGTTGAACAAGACCATTCGCAATATATTGAAATTCCTGATACCGCTTTGCTGCGGAGTTCTCATATTCTGGGCTGTCTACCGGCAGTTGGATATGAAGCGGGTGCTTCGGATTCTGACCGAAATAAAATACGAATGGGTAATTCTCTCCATGATAGCGGGAGTAATGAGCCACATCGTGCGCGCATTGCGCTGGAGGTTGCAGTTGCAGGCATTAGGCAACAATGTATCGCTGCGCACGGCGACCAACGCCATATTCGGCACGTATGCCATGAATCTGGTGTTTCCGCGACTGGGCGAAGTGTGGCGCTGCGGTTATGTGGCGCAGCGCGAAGGAATGTCGTTCACGATGCTGCTGGGTTCGGTGGTGTCCGACCGGCTGATGGACACCGTCGCCGTCATTCTGCTCATCGCCGCCGTATTCTTTTTGCAAATGAATGTGCTGTTCGACTTTCTCAAAGAGTATCCGTCGATAGAAGAAACGGCAATCGCTTTGGCGACATCGCCCTATCTATATCTGTCGCTTGCCGTCGTGGCGGGAGCATTCATCTGGCTTTTCCGGCAGAAAAAAGAGTACCGGTGGGTCGTCCGCGCAAAAGAACTGATGCGCAAACTCTGGTACGGCATACGCACCATATTCACGATGAAGAAGAAAACGCAATTCATTCTTTACACTATATTAATCTGGTTCTGCTATTACCTGCAACTGTACCTGTGCATGTTCGCCTTTGCCGAGACGGCACAACTGGGAGCTTTGACAGCCTTGTCGCTTTTCGTGATGGGAAGCATCGGCGCGGGTGTTCCCGTGCAGGGCGGATTCGGACCGTGGCACGTGGCCGTCATCGCCACGCTGTACATCTACGGTGTTACCGACCCCGACGTCGCCGGTTCGTTCGCACTGGTGGCGCATGGAGCGCAGATAGTGGTCATCGTACTGTTGGGCATTTACACATTTTTCTCGATTCTTTTTGAAAAGAAAAAGAATCGCAAATAGAAAAAATTTCGTACTTTTGCCGTCCAAACTTACATCATAATGAAAAATAAAATTTCGTCTCTGCAACCTGTCGAAGTGTGGCGTCATTTCGAGAAACTTTGCGCCATACCCCGCCCGTCGGGTTCGTTGGAAAAAGTAACCCGTTACGTGGTCGATTTCGGACGCTCCTTAGGACTTGAAACATTGGCAGACACAGCGGGCAACGTATTGATACGCAAACCGGCAACCGCCGGCATGGAAAATCGCCGCCCCGTCGTTTTGCAGGCGCACCTCGACATGGTGCCGCAAAAAAACAACGCCACCGTCCACGACTTTGCCGTAGACCCCATACAACCTTATATCGACGGAGAATGGGTAAAGGCAAAAGGCACGACGCTCGGCGCCGACAACGGCATCGGTCTTTCCGCCATTCTTGCCGTGTTGGAATCGGAAACGCTGGCGCACGGTCCGATAGAAGCCTTGTTCACCAACGACGAGGAAACCGGCATGACAGGAGCCAACGGCTTGAAACCGAATTTTCTGAAAGGCGAAATACTGCTCAACACCGACTCGGAGCAGGAATATGAAATATACGTCGGCTGTGCGGGCGGCATCAATATGAACGCTGCTTTCCGCTACCGCGACGAAGAGGTCGATGCCGACGACGATGCCGCATACACCGTTACCATTTCGGGACTGAAAGGCGGACACTCGGGCATCGACATCAATCTGGGTCGCGCCAATGCCAACAAACTGCTGTTCAGATTCTTGAAAGAAGCTGTACGGACGTGTGAAGCACGGCTTACTTCGGTATCGGGCGGGAATATGCGCAACGCCATACCGCGCGAAGCGACCGCTCTCGTTACCGTACCGACAGAGGCGGAAAACGATTTTCTCGATTTGGTGGAGGAATATGCCGACATCTATCGCGCCGAATACGGAGTGATAGAACCCGACCTCACTTTCGCCGCCGAAAAGACGGCGATGCCTTCGACGTGGATTCCGGAGCCGATACAAGACGACCTCATCAATGCCGTAGTGGCTTGCCACGACGGCGTGCTGCGCATGGTACCGGGCGCTCCCGATATGGTGGAAACGTCGTCGAATCTCGCCATCGTGCAATCGGGCGAGGGAGCTATCGACGTAACATTCCTTGTACGGAGTTCGAGAGAAAGCATGAAAGCCTCGCTGGTATCGAGCATCGAAAGCACCTTCGAGGCTGTCGGCGCCAAAGTCGAAACCTCCGGCGACTATCCGGGCTGGCAGAGCGACTTGCAGTCGAAATTCTTGCAGACCGCCAAAGAGATACACCGCAAAGAGCTGGGTATCGACCCGAAAATCATGATTATCCATGCCGGATTGGAGTGCGGCATCATCGGCGAAAAATATCCCGATATGGAGATGATTTCGTTCGGTCCCACGCTGCGCCACCCGCATTCGCCCGACGAAAAAGTGGAAATAGCTTCCGTCGGTCACTTCTGGAAATTCCTTACGGCACTGCTGGCGAACATTCCCGAGAAAGCGTAGCCGACAACAACTTCGATAAAAGAAACGCGCATTCCCTTGCAAAAGGAATGCGCGTTTTTCTGTTCCCGAAGCCGCCTACTCGATGACACCGGAGGCAAGACAAAGTTTTTTATCCTCGCTGTACACGACGCCGAACTGTCCGGGAGCAATGCCCTGTATGCGGTCGTCGGAGACGATGCGCACCTTGTCGTCGCCGGTGCGTTGCAGCGTACCGCCCGTAAATTCGGGCGTATGGCGGTTTTTGAACGTGATGCGAACCGGCTCCCGCAGGTCGCCCAGCGGATTGCCCGTGATGAAACGGAAACCCGCAAGATTCAACTCCGTACCGTATTGCGTATCGGGGTCGAAGCCGTTCGACACATAAAGGGTGTTGGTATCGACGTCCTTGCGAATGACAAACCACGGACCGCCGCTCAGTCCCAAGCCTTTGCGCTGCCCGATGGTATGGAACCAATATCCTTTGTGGCGACCGAGTTTCCTGCCTGTTTCCAGCTCGACGATGTCGCCTTCGCGCTCGCCCATGTAGTTGCGGATAAATTCATTGTAATTGATATTGCCCAAAAAGCAGATGCCCTGACTGTCCTTGCGTTTGGCGCTCGGAAGCTCCGCCTTTTCGGCTATCGCGCGCACCTCGCTTTTCATCAGCCCGCCCAGCGGAAACATCAGTTTCGACACCTGCAAGGTGTTGAGCTGCGAGAGAAAATCGGTCTGGTCTTTCACCGGATCGACCGCCGTACCCAAATAGACAACGCCATCGCGTTCGACAATGGAGGCGTAGTGTCCGGTGGCGATGCGGTCGAAGTCCTTGCCCCAGTATTGCTCGAAAAAGCCGAATTTGATGTATTTGTTGCACATGACATCGGGGTTGGGCGTAAAACCCCGCTTGATGGAGTCGAGCGTGTAGCCCATGACATATTTCCAATACTCTTCATGCAGCGACACCTCCTCGAAGCGGCAGCCGTATTTTCGGGCGATATAGGTAACGATTTCCAAATCTTCCTCAGAATGGCAATGCAGGGTTTTGTCCTTGTCCTCCATGCCGATGCGTATGTAGAAAAGCACCGGGTCGTACCCCGCCTCTTTCAGCAGATGAACGACCACCGAGCTGTCCACGCCTCCCGATACCAATGCCGCTATTTCCATACTCCGGATTTCTGTTTTTGCACTTCGCGATTCGTCGTACAAAAGTACGGCAAAAAAACGCTCTGACAAAGGAAGAGGTTACAAATCTTTTTTTTCGTATTGTTATCCGGCTTTATTTTTTTATCTTTGCTGTCGTTATGACGGCAAAACGGAAATAACCATGGTCGAAGAAAAGAATCGGGAAATCATTCGCCAAAAACTGACGCAATATCTGGAAGCCAAGAAGTGCAGAAAGACACCGGAAAGGTATGCCATTTTGGAAATGATATACACGACCAACGAGCATTTCGACGTGGAATCGCTGTACGAAATGATGACGAAAAGCGACTATCGGGTAAGCCGCGCCACCGTATATAACACCATCGACCTGCTTACCGACGCGGGTCTCGTGCGCAAACACCAGTTCGGCAGACACCCTGCCCAATACGAGAAAGTGTACAACATGGCAAACCATCACCACCTGATATGCACGCGCTGCGGCAAAATCAAAGAGGTGAAAGATGCCAAACTCTCGGAGGCGCTGAGCCAGCGGAAGTTCGCCCGCTTCACGACAGCCTACTACGCTCTGTACGTATATGGCGTATGTTCGTCGTGCCTGCGGGAAGAGCGTCGCAAAAAACAAGAACGTCAAAACGAAAAAACAGACAATAAAAGAGCATAACAACCCATATGAAAGTAGATGTATTATTAGGATTGCAATGGGGCGACGAAGGCAAAGGCAAAGTCGTCGATGTACTTACGCCGAAATACGATGTCGTTACCCGTTTTCAGGGAGGTCCCAACGCCGGACACACGTTGGAATTTAATGGCGAAAAATATGTGCTGCGCTCCATTCCTTCGGGAATTTTTCAAGGCGGTAAAATCAATATCATCGGCAACGGCGTGGTGCTCGACCCCGTGCTGTTCCGGCAGGAAGCCGAAGCGTTGGCGGCAAGCGGACACGACCTGACCCGACAACTCTGCATCTCCAAGAAAGCGCATCTCATACTGCCGACGCACCGCATACTCGATGCCGCCTACGAAGCCTCGAAAGGCTCCGCCAAAATAGGCACCACCGGCAAAGGCATCGGTCCGACCTACACCGATAAGGTGAGTCGCAACGGTCTGCGGGTGGGCGACCTGCTGCACAATTTCGACGAAAAATACGCCAAGGCGAAAGCCCGCCACGAATCCATTTTGAAATCGCTGAACTATACCTACGACATCGCCGAAGCCGAGAAACAGTGGTTTGCCTCGCTGGACTATCTGAAACGCTTCCGCCTCATCGACAGCGAACACGAAATAAACCGGCTGCTGCAAGAGGGTAAATCGGTGCTCGCCGAAGGCGCGCAGGGCACCCTGCTCGACGTGGATTTCGGGTCGTACCCGTTCGTTACCTCGTCGAACACGATATGCGCCGGCGCCTGTACAGGACTGGGCGTCGCCCCCAACCGCATCGGCAATGTATATGGCATATTCAAAGCCTACTGCACCCGCGTGGGCAGCGGTCCGTTCCCTACGGAACTGCTCGACGAAACGGGCAAAAAGATACGCGACATCGGGCACGAATACGGCGCCGTAACGGGTCGCGAACGCCGCTGCGGCTGGATAGACCTCGTGGCGCTGCGCTATGCTATCATGATCGACGGCGTTACCCACCTCATCATGATGAAGAGCGACGTGCTCGACTCGTTCAAAACCATAAAAGCCTGCGTGGCTTACCGCATCGACGGGAAAGAAACCAAAGAGTTTCCGTTTGAAATCGGCGACAACATAGAGCCGGTATATACGGAACTGCCCGGCTGGCAATGCGACTTGTCCAAAATACAGAGCGAAAGCGAGTTTCCCGAAAATTTCAACGCCTACATCGCTTTCCTCGAAAAAGAACTCGGCGTACCCGTCAAAATCGTATCGGTGGGTCCTGACCGTCATCAGACTATCGTGCGCCATACCGAAAACGATTAATTCCACGCACGCGCCATGCTTCCGCCCTTAGCCGAACGGTTACGCCCCAAAAGTCTCGACGAGTACATCGGACAAGAGCACCTCGTGGGCAAAGGGGCGGTGCTGCGCCGTATGCTCGACACGGGCGACATTTCCTCATTCATATTGTGGGGACCGCCCGGCGTGGGAAAAACAACGCTGGCACATATCATTTCGGTACAGCTTAAAACACCGTTCTACACCCTGAGCGCCATACACTCCGGCGTGAAAGAGGTGCGCGACGTGATAGAGCGATGCAAAAACGGCGGCGGTATGTTCCGCCAAAGCCGGCCGATTCTGTTCATCGACGAAATACACCGCTTCAACAAGTCGCAGCAGGATTCCCTGCTCGGCGCGGTGGAAAACGGTACGGTAACGCTTATCGGCGCCACCACCGAAAATCCGTCGTTCGAAGTGATACGCCCGCTCCTCTCCCGCTGTCAGGTATATGTGCTGCAACCGCTCGATGCCGCACACCTGCAACAGCTGCTCGACCGCGCCCTCACGACCGATACCGAACTGCGCAAACGCAAAACGGAAGTGCGCGAAACGACCGCCCTGTTCCGTTACGCCGGAGGCGACGCCCGCAAGCTGCTCAACATCATCGACCTCATAGCCAACGCATCGTCGCCCGATGAACCGCTCATCATCGACGATGCCGTCGTAACCGAACGGCTGCAACAAAACCCGATGGCATACGACAAGGACGGCGAAATGCACTACGACATCATATCGGCATTCATCAAGTCGATACGGGGCAGCGACCCCGACGGCGCAGTGTATTGGCTAGCACGCATGGTAGCCGGCGGCGAAGACCCGAAATTCATCGCCCGACGGTTAGTCATATCGGCATCGGAAGACATCGGGCTTGCCAATCCGAATGCCCTGCTGATTGCAAACGCCGCTTTCGAGGCCGTGCAGAACATCGGGTGGCCCGAAGGGCGCATCGCCCTTTCCGAATCCGCTATCTATCTGGCTTGCAGCCCCAAAAGCAACTCGGCATATATGGCTATCAACTCCGCCCTCGAAACGGTGGAACAGACGGGCAACCTGCCCGTGCCGCTGCATCTGCGCAACGCACCGACCTCGCTCATGAAAGAGTTGGGCTACGGAAAAGAATACAAATACGCCCACGACTACGCGGGACATTTCGTCAAACAGCAGTATCTGCCCGACGCGCTGAAATCGGAAACGATATGGCACCCGCAGCCCAATGCCGCCGAAGAACGCCACAAAGAGCTGCTGCAAAAATTGTGGGGCGACAAATATAAATAGCTCTTTTTTTGATAAAATATCACCAAAGATTCCTCCTCGTAAAAAAAGTTTTCCCGACGACGATAAAATTTTATCAATTTCGCTTTTTTTTGACAAGATAATTTTTTAATTTTGCGATACCTGAAATATGTGTTTTCAGGAAAAAGGTTTGTTTTATTTAAGGTATCACAAGATGGAAGAAACAACAAAAGCACCCGGCAAAAACTATTGCATTGGTATATTGACTTCGGGAGGCGACGCTCCGGGTATGAACGCAGCGATAAGAGCGGTAACGCGCGCCGCCATATACAAAGGATTCTGCGTGAAAGCCATTTATCGCGGGTACAAAGGATTGCTCAGCGATGAAATCGTCGAGTTCAAAACTCAGAATGTCAGCAACATCATACAACAGGGCGGTACGATATTGAAGACTGCCCGCTGTAAAGAATTTCAGACGCCCGAAGGTCGGAAAATCGCACACGACACACTGGTACGTGAAAATATCGACGCTCTTGTGGTCATCGGCGGCGACGGCACACTGACAGGTGCCCGCATCTTCGCTACGGAATACAATTTCCCGATTGTGGGTCTGCCGGGTACGATAGACAACGACCTGTTCGGCACCGACTCGACCATCGGATACGACACGGCGCTCAACACCATCATGGAAGCGGTGGATAAAATACGCGACACGGCAACGTCGCACGAACGGCTGTTCTTCATCGAAGTCATGGGTCGCGACGCCGGCTTCCTCGCCCTCAACGGCGCTATCGCATCGGGAGCCGAAGCTGCTATCATTCCCGAATACAACACGGAAGTCGACCAGCTTGAAGAACTTATCAAAAACGGTTTCCGCAAATCGAAAAACAGCAGTATCGTACTCGTGGCAGAAAGCCCGACGACAGGCGGCGCCATGCAACTCGCCGAGCGCGTGAAAAACGAATACCCCCAATACGATGTACGTGTTTCGATACTCGGACACCTGCAACGCGGAGGCTCGCCGACGGCACACGACCGCATCTTGGCAAGCCGCATGGGGGCTGCCGCCATCGACGCTCTCATCGAGGGACAGCGCAACGTAATGATAGGCATACAAAACGACCAGATAGTATATGTACCGTTCTCCAAAGCCATAAAGAACGACAAACCTATTGATCGCGAGCTGCTCAACACGCTGCGGACGCTCTCTATCTAAGCCTGCTTCTCCTTATCAATCCGATGCACCCATAAATACCGGTTGTTTATGAGCGATACTCCTATTCTCCCCGCCAGCGAAGGGCTTACCGTCGAGCAAAGAGAAGATGCGATGATCGAGCAGGAGTTTCAAGCCCTGCTCAACGAATATCTCCACTCCAACCACCGGAAAAAAGTGGAGATTATCGAACGCGCTTTCCGCTTTGCCAAAGAGGCGCATCACGGCATACGCCGCCGCTCGGGCGAGCCGTATATCATGCACCCCATCGCGGTAGCCCGCATCGTATGCGAGGAGATGGGCTTAGGCTCCACGTCGATATGCTCCGCTCTGCTGCACGACGTGGTGGAGGATACCGAATACACGGTCGAAGACATCGAAAACCTGTTCGGGAAAAAAATCGCCATGATCGTATCGGGATTGACCAAAATTTCGGGCGGCATATTCGGCGACCAAGCGTCGGCACAAGCCGAAAACTTCCGCAAACTGCTGCTCACCATGTCGGAAGACATACGGGTGATTCTCGTGAAAATGGCAGACCGCCTGCACAATATGCGCACACTCGGCTCGATGCTGCCCAGCAAGCAATACAAGATAGCCGGCGAAACGCTTTACATTTACGCGCCGCTGGCGCACCGGTTGGGGCTGTTCGCCATAAAGACCGAGCTCGAAGACCTGAGTTTCAAATACGAACACCCCGAAGCCTACGCCGAAATACAGCACAACATCGCATCGAGCGAGGAAATGCGGCAAAAAGTATTTCAGGATTTCGCCGCTCCCATCACCGCCAAACTGCATGAAATGGGCGTGCAATTCGAGATGAAAACCCGCGTGAAATCGGCATACTCGATATGGAACAAGATGCAGACCAAAAACATTCCGTTCGACGAAGTGTACGACCTCTACGCCGTGCGCATCATCTTCGACCCGCAGCACGAAGAAAACGAAAAGACCGAATGTTTCAACATCTATTCCGTCATCACCGATATTTACAGACCGCACCCCGAACGCACCCGCGACTGGGTGAGCCACCCCAAAGCCAATGGTTACCGCGCCCTGCACGTAACCGTCATGGGTCCCGACGGCAACTGGACGGAGGTGCAGATACGCAGCCGCAAAATGGACGAAATCGCCGAACGCGGTTTCGCCGCCCATTGGAAATACAAAGTGGGCGGAGTAGATGAAGGGTCGGAACTCGATATCTGGCTGCGAACAATTAAAGAGATTCTCGAAAATCCGGAGCCGAATGCGCTCGATTTTCTCGACACCATCAAGCTCAACCTGTTTGCTTCGGAAATTTTCGTATTCACCCCCAAAGGCGAATTGAAAACGCTGCCCAAAGACGCCACCGCGCTCGACTTCGCTTTCTTCCTGCACTCCGATTTGGGGTATCACTGTATCGCCGCCAAAGTCAATCACCGTCTGGCACCGCTGAGCCAAAAACTCCAAAGCGGCGACCAAGTGGAGATACTCACCTCTAAATCGCAAACGCCTAAACCGGAATGGGAGAATTTCGTAACGACAGCCAAAGCCAAAACGCAGCTGCAAGCCGCCCTCAAAAAAGAGCGTCGCGGAATCGCCGCGCAAGGCGAAGAAATCTATAATAAATTCATTGCCGAAAACCAACTCATAACCAACGACCTGAGTGTCATCGACAAGATACTCAACTTCTTCGACATCGACAAAAAAGAGGAGTTGTTCTACCAACTCGGCAAAAACGAAATCGTACTCGACGACAACGTAAAAAAACTATTCAAAGGCAAGTCGCACAACGTATTCATGCGATACCTGCTCAATCCGTTCGGAGGCAGCAAGTCGGGCAGCAAATCGTCGGACGAGAACAACTCGAAAAACAAAAAATCGGACAAAAAGAAGCTCGTATCGGCAGGAAAAATCGACAAGAAAGCGACCTACCTGCTACAAAGCACCGAAACCGAACGCAACTACATCATCGCCACCTGCTGCAATCCGATTCCGGGCGACGACGTACTGGGCTATGTCAATGAAAAAGAGGAGGTCATCGTGCACAAGCAATCGTGTCCGATAGCCATGAAGTTGAAAAGCAGCTTCGGGTCGCGCCTCATTTCGGTCGAATGGGACAAGCACCTGCACGAATCGTTCCCTGTGGAAATAGAAATCGACGGCATCGACGGCGCCGGCGTACTCAATCGCATTACCCACATCATTTCGGACAATATGGCGATGAATATCCGTTCGCTCACCATCACTGCCAACAAAGGGCTGTTCCACGGCGAACTCGGCGTCATGGTGCACGATGCGCGCGACATCGAACAGCTTTGCTCGCAATTGAAAAAATTAGATGAGGTGAAATCAGCCGCCCGCAAAAATTAAATCATTGTTATCTCCTTACTCTTGTCTGCCGCTTAATTGAAGGGCGGCAAATCTGTTGTTTGTTCACCCCACGGACATACGGTATATTGCACGAAAAGGCGTCCAGCCACATCGTACACGGAATAGCTGTATATGCAGTTGCGCACGACGGGAATGATGCCGCCGGTCGGCTCGCCGTCGGAATACGGGGCGAAACGTATTACGGCATCGGCAGTCGCACCGGTATCGCCGTCGTCGAATGCCAGCTCGATATACGGCTCGACACCCGACGAATCGTCGGCTATCGTTTCCGGAAGATAGAGCCGATACGTAACGGTGTCGGCAGCCGGCACGACCGAAAAAGGCAGATAATCGACCGTATCGCCGGCAAGAGCGCCGCGTCGGGGATTGAAGATGTGCAGGTCGCCGGCGGCGGGATTTTCGGCAAGGCGCGCCATTTCCTGCCCGACACCTTCGTAATACTGCACTGCCGGTGAACCGTCGCCGCCGACAGCAACGGCGCTGCCGCCCTGCCACAAGACATCGGTATCGACCGTTACATCGCGCGGCGTACACCATGCCGTGCGAAGGGCATGACGCATATATACCGCACGGGGAAGGGGCAGTGTCCGCGGCATCTTCACCTCGACTTTGGCAACGGATCGCAACAGCGACACGCAGCCGTCGAGAAAGACGACTTCGGAACGGCGCAGCTCCACACCCGAAAAACTTCCGACCCCGTACATGGGTATGCCGAAACGTCCGATTTCCGGCATCACGCCGACCGATTTTCCATCGACAACACGCACCATAACAACCGACCGCCGGCGGTCGGCATCGGCGAGCGCCGAAAGCGATTCGCCCGCACGGAGCGTAACGGGCGGGGCATCGGCAGGGAAATTCGCCAAGACCGCGATCTTCACGCCTGCGGCAAATGCTTCGAGATATGCCTCCGACACCGCAGCCGAAATGCGATACACCCCCGACGTCCGATTATCGGGCGACACCGCCGAAAGATACAAACCCGAATCCGGTTCGGTAATTTCGAAAAGAAATTTTCCCGCACGGTCGAACACGAAAAGCCGCAGCCGGGCGGGGTCTATGTAGTTTTCATCGGGTGTGCCACCGACGACGGAATATCCGCTCCCCGCCCCGATGCTTCTGTCGGCAGCCACAAGAAAACTTATCTGCATCGAGGCATCGGCGGCAACGGCAGGCTCATGCCCTTTCCGACAGGAAGTCGGAAGAAACGCCGCAAAAAGGCAAAGGAGAAGCGACAGCGGTTTCATCGTCGGAATATCATAAATCGACATCGGGATTGAATATGACATGCCAATCGTTGATTTTCAACTGCCAGCAATACCAGCCACCCTGCGGTCGGTCGGCAAGAGAAAGCTCCACTTCGTAATCGTATTCACGGTCGAGGTACTCCTGTTCGTCCATAGGCAGCTCGCGGTCTTTCGCCATAATCAGGTATTCGATAAGCGGCAGCGAAAAAAGCGTGTCGCCGCTCTGCCGGTCGGTAATGGTAAATCGGGCATCGAGCGAATGGTCGGCAAGCAGGCGCCCCGTCGAGAGTTCGACGAAAAGCGCTTGGCGAAAAGGGGCTTCGCCGCTTCTCACAGCAACGGAGTCGGTAGAAACGGCATAGGGAAGATACACCACTTTTTCCTGTCCGGGAAGTATAGAATTATCCCACTCCATACGACCGTTGCCGTCGGCAAGGGAAACGGCGTACCGTTCGGGGCTCAGGTCGGCAGCGGCATGAAACAGCTCGATGCGCAAACGATTGGTATTGCGCGTCAGATAAATGGGAATGGTGTAAAGTCCGGCGCGGTCGTGTATGCGATACGAAGTACAACCGTGAAACAGATGCTTCAAGGAAGCCGCGCAGCAGGGCGGCGCATCTTCCCTCTCTCTGTCGGCAACAAGCCGGCACGACAAATCTTCACGGACGGTGGCGGAATCGACCTCTGCCACCGCAAAACGGTCGTTGCCTTCGAGTCCGCACCACGCCACGAAATCATAATCGCCCGGCGGCAGATTCACGGGCATGACGTAATGCCCCGTCGCCAGCGCATCGCCCGACTCCCGCTGCTCCGCCACCACCCGACCGGTGGCGGCATCGCATATCGTCAGGCGCACCGATTCCACGTTTTCGGAAAAGACATCGACAAAATCCATGTTCTTATCGTAAATGAAACGCACCTGCCACAGCGAGCGGCAGTCGCCTTCGCCATCGAATATCGACCCGCACGACAACGATACGGCGGGAAACGCCGCCACAAGCAGGCGCACCGCCGCACGCCGAAGAGCCGACAACCGTTTCATACCGCCGTATCGTTCAAGAGTTAAAGAGGTTTCAAATCGACATTCTGCTCGATGATATTCCACGGCATGATATGAATATCGAAGCTGATATACTGATCATCGGGATTGAAATTGGGGACGATGGGGTCCGTGTCTTTGTGTACGGGTTCGCCGATACCCGTAACGCTATTGACCACAATGCGATACCAATGGTTGCGCACCACGCCGTAAGTACCCACCTGTTGATTGCCCTCGCCGGTCGTCGGGCGGATATAGTGCTGTATGGGTATGACGTAATACATACGACCGCCGGCATAACACTGCGCCGGAGCAATATAGGCATAAATGTAATTTATGAAATTGTCGGGGTCGGTATCGTCATTGTCCCACTGTTCAAAATCGATGGTATATTCGTAACATACTTTTTCATCGTAGTCCGAACCGGCGCTTTCCCTTTTGACAATGCTCTTGCCGGAGGGATTGCTGTTGAAAAAACGAATATCCTGTTTCGGTTTCAGCAGCACCATTCCGTCGGAACGCCAATCGGTATCGACGGTAAAATCGTCGATGGTCGCCTTGCGGGCGGCTGTCAATTCGTCGCTCGTCCGGCATACCCACAAACTGTCGGGCGCTTTCGTGGCATCGGTGCGGCGGGCAAGCGCCATATTCAACATTTCCAATGCCAATTGCTTGTAACCGTTCAGGGTATAAAACACGCCGGCGACCCGATACTTGTCGGCTACGGCGCTGAAATATTCGCTTTCGGTAAGATTCTTCCCTATCAACTCGGTTTCTTTGGTTGTTACCTCCACGCTTTTTTCGGGATAAGCCTTAGCGACAGGCGTATCGAACAGAAGCTGTGCTGCAACGACGACATGGGTGGCGGCTGTCAGATAACGACGCCCTTGCAGGTTGTCGCCGCCAATGGTGTTTTCGGTGCAGTATTTCACCTGCGTCGAACCGAGCAGCGTACCGTTTTTCCACGCATTAACACCCGAAAACTCCTCGCCGGCATAGCGGATATTGGCATAACTTTTATAGGAAAGCGACCACGCCGAACCGTCGGACTGCGTAAAGCCTTCGACCCGATTGCCGCCGCTCATATATCCTTTCTTGTCGATGCCACGCCGGCTCTGCGTCGGATAATGCCCGTCGCCGTAATGGTTGTCTATCGCCCAGTACGAGCGGAAATTCTCGGCATCATTCCAGCCGGTGAAATATTCCTCCGGCGTGCCGGTACCGTTATAAGGCGGCATATAGTCGCCATGCTCCGAGACATACGGCGCAATGGCTTTCAGACGCGACATACTCGGCGCCGTACCATTGACACTCCACCCGTGAATGCGCACCTTGTAAGGCATCTCTCCGGTGGCGACGGCATACGAGCCGTTATCGCCGCGCCACAACGCCACAGTCTTTTCTTTCGGCGTATAGACGACGGCGTCGAGCGACTTTTTCTGATTTTCGAAAGAAACCTCCCCGTCATTCACCTTGAAACGGGTTTCGACCTTAGCCGCCATACGCTCCACGTGGGCGACTGCCGGAGCGGCAAGCGCTTCGGTTTCGGTCGGCTTCATTTTGTCTTCGACATTCGTCGTGAAGACGACTTTGTTTTCGGCATCGGCATACACCGAATTGCTCATGGTCAGGTAAGGCGTGTTGTCCACCTGTATGTGAAAAGCATTTTCGCCGTCGTCGTCGCCGCGTACCGAAGCGGCATACGTCCACATATCGGGTTTCGACTGGTCCATGACGGGCAATGCCGTATGGTTGCCGTTGAGTACGATAATGGCGTCGGTCGGCTGCTTTTGGGTGTTGGGCACGGTAAAAACGATGTTGGCGAGCGAAATGCACTTGCCGCCGTTCTCGTCGTCGGTTTCCAGATTTTCGAGGTGAATGTCGTTTTTGTCCGCCTCGGCATAATAAAGGTATTCTCCCTTTCCGACGCTGTTGTCGAAAAAGACGATGAAAGCGCAATCGACAGCCTGCTCTGCCGCCAGACCTTCATCGAACGACGTACTCGGCTGGTCTTCACCCCAAGCACGGGTAACGTCGGAGCCATTGGATAGAATGCGAAACGCTATGTAGGAATCGTTTGTTGCAGCAACATCATTGCTGCCGGAAACAGGGGCTGTCGTTTCATCGGAACAGGCGGCACAGCCGAACATCGCGGCTATCGTCCACCACCATAATTTCTTTTTCATCTCGATTCATTTTTATAATTACACATTTCCAAGATTCAAAATTTCGTTCCTGCCCTACGACAGTTTTGCGTCATATCTAACGGGTTCGTTCCATAAAAGTTTGACGCCCGCAAGCAGTTTGAATATTATTTGGAATTGTTACGGAAATTTATTTTACCAATTTTTTTTGCCTTTTTTCCGTCGATTTCTATTTTATATTTCAAGTTATTTTCCATACATTTGTAATTGCAAACTACATTTTCTCCCCGTCAGAAAAGAGAAAAATTTTCGTACAGACTGATTTACGGATTAAAAGAACACAAACGCATGATTTATTCCATGACCGGTTTCGGCAAAGCGACAGCCGAATTTCCCCACCGAAAAATAACCGTCGAAATAAAATCGCTGAACAGCAAACAACTCGATCTCGCCATGAAAGTGCCTCAAATCTACAAAGACACGGAAATGGAAATACGCAACGAAATAGCCCGACGGCTGGAACGCGGGAAAGTGGATTTTTTCATTCAGGTCGAGAACAAAGCGACAAACGACACCGCCCAACTCAACACCGACGTCATAAAGGGGTATTACACCCAACTGCAAAAAATGGCGGACACGCTGCAAATACCGCAGCCTGCCGACTGGTTTCAGACGCTGCTGCGCCTGCCCGACGCCCTGAAAAGCGATCCGACGGAAATAGATGAAAACGAAAGGCACGCCGTCATGGCTGCCGTGCACGAAGCCATCGACAAACTGATGGATTTCCGTGCACAAGAGGGTGCCATGCTGCAAAAACTTTTCACGGAAAAAATCTACAACATCGCCCGACTGCTCGACGAGGTGGCTCCCTACGAACAGGAACGCATCGAGAAAATAAAAAAACGCATCGTCGAAGCGTTGGAAAAAATCGGCTTCGACTACGATAAAAACCGCATGGAGCAGGAGATGATTTTCTATATCGAGAAACTCGATATAAACGAAGAAAAAAACCGGCTCGACAATCACCTGAAATATTTTCGCGAAACGATGGAAGGAAACTGCGGACAAGGCAAGAAATTGGGATTCATCGCACAGGAAATGGGGCGTGAAATCAATACGATGGGCTCGAAAGCCAATCATGCCGAGCTGCAAAAAATCGTCGTCCGCATGAAAGACGAGTTAGAGCAAATCAAAGAGCAGATACTCAATGCCATGTAACGCCATGTCGAAAGGGAAACTCATCATCTTTTCAGCGCCGTCCGGTTCCGGAAAATCGACCATAATCAACTACCTGCTCACGCAGCATCTGAATCTGGCATTCTCCATATCCGCCACCTCGCGCGCCCCGCGCGGGAGCGAACGCGACGGCGTGGAATACTATTTCCTCACACCCGACGAATTTCGCCGCCGCATCGCCGCCGGCGACTTTCTCGAATACGAGGAGGTGTATGCCGACAAATTCTACGGCACGCTCAAAAGCGAAGTGGAACGGTTGACGACGGCAGGCAAAAACGTGCTGTTCGATGTCGATGTGGTCGGCGGACTTAACATCAAACGTTTCTACGGCGAACGGGCGTTGTCGGTATTCATACAGCCGCCGAGCCTCGCAGAGCTGCGCCGACGGCTGGAACACCGCGCCACCGATGCGCCCGAAGTGATAGAAAGCCGGCTGGCGAAAGCGGAATATGAATTGAGCTTCGCCCCGAAATTCGACCGCATTGTGGTAAACGACGAACTCGACCGCGCCCGTCAGGAGGTATTGTCGGTCGTCCGAAATTTTTTAGCCGAATAGTAGCGCCATGAAAAAAGTCGGATTCTTTTCGGGTTCGTTCAATCCCATACACAACGGGCACATCGCCATAGCCGAATATATGGTCGGCACAGGCGGGCTCGACGAGGTATGGTTCAGCGTTACGCCGCAGAATCCTGTGAAACGGGAATGCGACCTGCTCGACGACGGCAAGCGGCAGGAGATGGTGAAACTCGCCATAGCCGGCAACAAATGCTTCCGCCTATGCGACGTGGAGCAGCATCTGCCCCGCCCTTCTTACACGATTACGGCATTGCAGCGGCTCGAAAGGGAATATCCCGACACGGAATTTCATCTGCTTATCGGCTCGGACAACTGGGCGATATTTCCCCGTTGGAAAGAGAGCAAAAAAATCATCGCCGACTACCGGATAGACATATACCCGCGCCCGGGCTATCCGGTCGATGCGGCGGCGCTGCCGCCGTCGGTACGGCTCACGGACGCGCCGATGACCGACATTTCATCGACCGCCATACGGGCGCACATCGCGGCAGGGAAGCCGGCGGAACAGTGGATTCCTCCGACGGCATGCCGCTATATCATGGAACACGACCTCTATAAAAACAGATAGAAATGGACGAATATATATACGCGAAAAACAGCGTGGAATTTATCACCGTAGGAGTGGAATTTTGCGCATTTGCAGAAAGAGTGCAGGACACGACGGCGGAGGAGTTTACATCGACCGCCGTCAAACTGCTCCCGCTGCTCTACTTGAAAGCGACGCTGCTCCCCGAAAGCGACGAAGACTACTATTCCGACATTCCCGAACGATTCGTCTCGGAAGAGGCTTACGAATACCTGCGCCGAAACATCGAATACATCTTGGGCGAAAAAGACGCCTACCTGCTCATACAGAACGACGACACGGCATACAACGACCAGCCCTTTGCCGCAAGCATCGCCGAAGACCTCGCCGATGTGTATCAGGCAGTGAAAGACTGCGTGTCGGCTTACCGCACGGAAAACGAAGATTCCATGCGGACGGCGCTGAGTACGTGCCGCGAAGATTTCATCGCCTATTGGGGAGCCAAACTGTTGAACGCACTCGGCGCCCTGCACCGCATCTGTTTTGCGACCGAGTGCGAGGACGAATACGAATGCGAACATCACCACCATCACTACGAAGAAGAAAACTTCTACCAAAGACGCCAATCGGCATGGCAGGACGATGATGAAGATGCCGACAGATGGTTGTAAAAAAGAAATTCATCACCATGACACAAATCGACAAAGCCACCATAGCTGAAATGGAAATCATCAAATTTCCGGGAAAAATCGTCGTCGTCGATACCGAAGGCGATGCCGAAAGGGCTCTCGGAGAATTGAGAAAAGAAACGGTCGTAGGCTTCGATACGGAAACGCGCCCCTCGTTCAAAAAGGGGACGTCGCACCGCGTATCGCTGGTGCAGATTTCCACGTGGGACACCTGCTACCTCTTCCGCCTTTGCAAAATAAACACGATAGCTCCCGTCAAACAGCTGCTGGAATCTACCAGTCTTCTGAAAATCGGACTTTCGCTGAAAGACGACTTTCTGGCGTTGCGCCGCTTCGGGAGCATCGAGCCGCACCGCTACCTCGAATTACAGCGCTACGTCGGAGTTTTCGACATCGAGGATATGAGCCTTCAAAAAATTTACGCGCTGCTTTTCGGCAAAAAAATTTCCAAAGGGCAGCAACTCTCCAACTGGGAGGCGGAATCGCTCACGCCCGCACAACAAGCCTACGCCGCCACCGATGCGTGGGCTTGTCTGCACATATACAGAGCTTTGCGGGGCGAATCGCCCGCCGGCGTCTATCCGCTGGTATTTCCCGTAGAAAAACATATCGACGAAAAACCGTTCATACAAAAATAGCCGTCCGATGAAAAAATCCTACAACCTTATCCCGCTCGTCCTGCTTGTCTATATGATAGTCATGTCTGTCATAGGGTGGAAACAGTTTGCGGACAAACCGCTCGAATTCGGTGCCATCATCGCGGCAGAGATAGGAATTATCGTGCTGCTGCGGTTCGTGCTACGCAAGCGGTACAAATTCCGCGAGGAGATGAAACGGCAAAAAAACGACCCTTCCGCATGAAAGGGTCGTCCGTGTGAAAACCGGAGCACAAAGCGGCGCCGATATGTCTTAATAGCTTTATTCACCGAAACAGCGCGACACAAAAGGAAGCATCGTGTAGAGGGCAGTGTGCCAATAGTCCCAAAAGTGCCACCCGTCGCGCACACGCAATTCGGCCGGTATGTGTTTTTCCCGCATCGCCATATAAAAATCGAGGTTGCACTGCAACAGGAAATCGTCGTCGCCGCAATCGAGAAACCAGCGCACCGAGCGCCACGCTTCTGCCTGCTTCTCATCGGCATTTCTCAACAGGCGGAGCGGAGAGAGTTCGACCATCGAATTATGGGTATAAAACTCCTTGTCGCTGCGGTATTTTTCACGCGGCGACTCCGGTTCGTCGAGCCACGCGCTCATGGCGTAGGCAGCACAGAAAAGGTCGGTGTGCCGCTGGGCATACGACACGGTGCCGCCGCCACCCATCGACAAACCGCTCAGGGCGCGGTGTTCGCGGTCAGCCTGCACATTGTATTTCGCTTCGACGGCGGGCATAAACTCCTTAAAAAAGAAATCTTCGTAATTCCAATTCGGGACATTGAAGTAACCGCAATTGGTACCTACGACATCGCTGGTGCCGGCTTGCGGCATGACGATGACCATTTTCCGGCTTTCGCCCGAACGCATCAGACGGTCGGCAACTTCGCTCATCGTACCTTTGCGCGTCCACGCGAAACAATCGTCGCTCAACCCGTGCAGCAAATAGAGTACGGGATATTTCACCGTTTTGTCTTCGGGGTTGAATCCATCGGGCAGATAGACCAGAAAAGGCATATCGCACCCGAGTATGCGACTCGTTATCGAATCTTTCACGATTTTGGAGGCAAAAGCGTTTGCCGGCAAAAGGAATGCCGATAGCAGGCATAGAATTTTCAAGCAGTTTTTCATGACTTAATAATTAATAATGTATATTCGAGAATTTTCTTTCGATTCAATTGCCGGCGTCTTGCGGCAAATCGCCCCGCCGCAGCGTGATGCAGGTAATTTCGGGCGACATACCGATGCGCACGGGCAATCCGACATAGCCCAGTCCGCGATTGACATAGAGGTATTGCGTGCCGTCGCGATACAAGCCTTCCCATTCGTCGAAAAGCCACGACGAGGGCGACCAACGGAAACGCCCTCGCGCCACACCGCTCTGTCCGGCATGGGTGTGCCCCGCAAGGGTAAGGTCGATAAAGGGATAGTCGAGCACCTCTCTGCGCCAATGCGTCGGATCGTGCGAAAGCAAAACGGTGAAGCGCGTCGTATCAAGACCCGACAGGGCAAGCGGCAAATTGCCGTACCGGCGGAAAGGCGGCTTACCGACATTTTCGACGCCGACGAGTTGCAATGCGGTATCGCCTGCCGCCACAAGACGCGATTCGTTGAGCAGCAAGTCGAACCCGCAGGCGCGGATACCGGCTTTCGTGCGTGCCAGATTTTCGCGCCACTGCGCCGGCGTATCCCAACGGTGATAGTCGCCGTAATCGTGGTTTCCGAGTATGGCATACACGCCGCAAGGCGCTTGCAGACGGCTGAACGTTTCGATGATGCGCGGCGTTATTTCGTCGGAAATATTGTTTACGAAATCGCCGGTAAAGACTACCACATCAGCATGACAGGAGTCGATGAGCGCAACGGTTTTTTCGAGCGTGCCGGTGCAACTGCCCCAATTGCCGATGTGGGCGTCGGAAAACTGTACGATGCGGAATCCGTCCAACTGTTCGGGTACACGGGGCGAAGTTACCGTTACATTCTCGACGTGCACTGCCGTCCGCCCCACAAAGGCGCCGGACAAAAAGAGTAGCACCCCCAACGCGGCAACCGTCAAGCCGATGTAGGAAAACACCCGCGTGCGCAGACGGAACAGCCGGCAGACGCCTTTTCCGAGTGCATCGAACAAGACGAAAAAGAGTTTCGGAATGTAGATGAGGACGTAGAGCCACAACAGCCACATCACCGCCACCATAGCCTTATAGCCGGAAAGGACGGGCAGGAAAAAACAAAAGAAAAGCAGCAGCAAAGCAAAGAATGCCGATGGCAGCCAATAGGCGGTTTTCCGCACGCGGTCGAAACGAATGCGCGACCGCAGCCGTCCATAAATCCACCCGTCGGCAATGACAATGATTGCCAAAGCAAGGATTACCGGAACAAGGAAGAATCTCATAATCGAACGTCCGAATTTCTTGTAACAACGCTTTTATTTCATATTCGGTTTTTCGAGACCGTAATGGCGGCGGGCATTCTCGGCTTTCAGCAGGAAAGCGATGAAAATAGCCAGCACGCCGAACAACGCGAATATCGTCATGGGCAGGGTGTAGTCGTAAGTTACCGCCCCCGCAGCGTCGGTGCGTTTGGCATAGGTTTCTATCACCCAGCCGATAAACACGGGCACCAGCGACAGCCCGATATTCTGTATATAGAAAATCGTCGCATACGCCGAGCCGAGCTGTTTCATCGGAATGATTTTGGGCACACTGGGCCACATGGCGGAGGGTACCAACGAGAACGAAATGCCGAGAATCACCATGACGATAATGGCAAACCACCAATAAGGCAGTATGGGCAGAGCAAACAAGACGTGCACCGCCGTGAGCATGACCGAACCGATAATCATCAACGTGGCGCCCTTGCCTATGCGGTCGTAGAGCGAACCGAAAAGCGGCGTCAGCAGGATAGTGCCGAACGGCAGCAGCGAGGGAATGAATCCGGCAAGGTCGGGAGCGACGTTGTACTTATAAATCATCAGTTTGGTGGCGAACTTCAAGAAGGGGAACACGGCGGCATAGAAACAGAGGCAGAGCAGGGCAATCAGCCAAAATCCGCGATTGGTGAAAATCAGTTTCAGGTCGCTCAATACGAAACCACCCTCCTCGCCCGAATTTCCGGCTGCGGCAACAGGGTCGGACGAGGCGTCCAGCCGACAGTCCATCACACAATATACTATATACGCCATCAAGCCCACGCACAAAGCGATGGCGCCGACCAACACCGGTGCCGCAATGGTGCCTATGGCGTGTGCTATGGGTACGCTGCAACTCAATGCGGCGGCAGTGCCCAAACGACCCAATGCCACCTGCAAGCCCATCGCCAGCGCCATTTCATGCCCGCCGAACCATTTGGCAATGACTTTCGTCGCGGTAATGCAGGTGATTTCATTGCCCACGCCGAAAATCGCGAAGCCCAAACTTGCCAGTATCACTTGCATATTGTAGCCGAAAAGCGTGGCGCCGCCGAAGTCGGCAGAGAGGGCATACCATTTGATGAGTGCACCCGAGAGCATCAGGCTGCTCGACAGCAGACCGGTGAAACGCACACCGCATTTGTCGAGAATGATGCCGCCGAAAAAAAGCATCAACAGAAACACGTTGATGAAACCGTAGGAGCCGGAAAAGAATCCGTACTCGCTGCTCGTCCAGCCCAAACCGCCCTCTTCGGGCATTTTGGTAAGCATATCTTCAAGGGGCGCCATGATGTCGCACAAGAAGTAGCCCGTCATCATGGTAAACGACACAATCACCATAGCCGACCATCGCGCCACAGCGCTGTCGCTCAATTTTTTTCTCAGAATTTCAGTCATCTTTTCTTATTTGATAATATTATTTTTCAATGGGTTTCCGTTCCAGCAGCACGACGTTTTCCACATGATGCGTATGCGGGAACATATCGACGGGCTGCACCCGCGCCACCCAATAAGCAGCATCGAGCAGCGAGAGGTCGCGCGCCTGCGTAGCAGGGTTGCAGCTGACGTAAACAATGCGCTGCGGGGCGGCAAAGAGTATGGCGGCTATCACATCGTCGTGCATACCGGCGCGGGGCGGGTCGGTGATGATGACGTCGGGGCGCCCGTGCTCCTCGATGAACGCGGTCGTGAGGAGGTCTTTCATATCGCCGGCGTAAAACAGGGTATTTTCGATGCCGTTGTAGGCGGAATTGACTTTGGCGTCCTCGATGGCTTCGGGTACGTACTCGATGCCGACAACCTGCCGCGCCTGCCGCGCCACGAAATTGGCTATCGTGCCCGTTCCCGTATAGAGGTCATAGACCAGCTCCCGACCCGTGAGCGCGGCAAATTCGCGCACGACTTTATAAAGTTCGCACGCCTGCGCGGTGTTGGTCTGGAAAAACGACTTCGGCCCGATTTTGAAACGGAGGTCTTCCATTTTTTCGAGAATGTAATCGCGCCCGCGAAACACGTGCACCTCTTGGTCGGTAATCGTATCGTTTGCTTTGCGATTGACGATGTAAAGAAGTGAGGTTATCTGCGGGAAAGTATCGGCGACGAATGTCATCAGGCGGTCGATGCGCTCGCGGTCGTCGTCGAAGAACACGACGATGAGCATGATTTCACCCGTCGAGGCGGTGCGCACGATGATGTTGCGCATGAATCCCGTCTGCTCCCGCAGGTTGAAAAAGGGATAGCCGTTGTCGAGGGCGAAGCGTTTTATCGCGAGGCGTATGCGGTTGGAAATGTCGTCCTGCAACCAGCACTTTTCGATGTCGAGCACCTTGTCGAACATGGAGGGTATGTGGAAACCCAGCGCGTTGCGATCGAACGTCTGCTCCTGCGCCATCTGTTCGGGCGTGAGCCACGCCTTGTCGGAAAAGGTAAATTCGAGTTTGTTGCGATAAAACTCGGTACGCGCCGACCCTTTGATAGGCTCGAACTCAGGCAGGGGAATTTTTCCGATGCGGGTCAGGTTGTCGAACACCTGCTGCTGTTTATATTTAAGTTGATATTCGTAGGGAATGTGCTGCCACTTGCAGCCGCCGCACACACCGAAATGGGAACAAAACGGCGCCACCCGCATGGGCGACGGGGTGATAAGCCGTGCGATGCGGGCTTCGGCATATTTGTGTTTTTTGCGATATACCTGCAAATCGGCGATGTCGCCCGGAGCGGCATAGGGCACGAACACCACACGGTCATCGACACGGGCGACAGCTCTGCCTTCGGCGGCTACACCGGTTATCTCCACCTGTTCCAAAACAGGTAACTCTTTCTTTTTTCGAGCCAAAACGATACGTTTTTGAATAAAAACAAATTCGTCCAAAGGTAGCGATAATTCTTCAATCCGACACCGCAGAAACAAAAAAAACTATATTTTGCAAATTTATTCTTTCTATAAATTTGGACTATCGCAAGAATCCATATATTTTTGTAGTCTGAAATTCCGTTAATGAAAAAAGTAAACATACAAACCTTTTTTATATGAAACAAATCTATACTTTCGGTAACGGTCATGCAGAAGGTCGTGCCGATATGAGAAACCTGTTGGGAGGAAAAGGTGCCAACCTCGCCGAAATGAACCTGATCGGCGTTCCCGTTCCGCCCGGATTTACGATTACCACCGAAATCTGCACCGCTTACAACAAAGAGGGGAAAGATGCCATTGTGAAAATGCTGAAAAGCGATGTCGAAAAATCGATAGCCCACATCGAAAACCTGATGGGTACGAAATTCGGCGACGCCCAAAATCCGCTGCTGGTTTCGGTGCGCTCGGGTGCGCGCGTGTCGATGCCCGGCATGATGGACACGGTGCTCAACCTCGGTATGAACGACGACGCCGTAGAGGGTATTGCCCGTAAATCGGGAAATCCCCGTTTCGCATGGGACTCCTACCGTCGTTTCGTACAGATGTACGGAGACGTGGTGCTCGGCATGAAACCCAAAAGCAAAGAAGACATAGACCCGTTCGAAGAGGTCATGGAAGAGGTGAAAGCCGCCAAAGGCATCAAGCTGGATACCGAATTGACGGTCGATGACCTGAAAGAGTTGGTAAAACGCTTCAAAGCCGCCGTAAAAGCCCGCACGGGCAAAGACTTCCCCTCGTCGCCGTGGGAACAGCTGTGGGGCGCTATCTGCGCCGTGTTCGACAGCTGGATGAACGAGCGCGCCATTCTCTACCGCCGCATGAACCAGATACCCGAAGAATGGGGTACGGCTGTGAACGTGCAGGCAATGGTATTCGGCAACATGGGCAACACGTCGGCTACCGGCGTGGCATTCACTCGCGACGCCGCTACGGGTGAAGACATATTCAACGGGGAATACCTCATCAACGCACAAGGCGAAGACGTGGTAGCCGGTGTACGCACACCGCAGCAAATCACCGTCGAAGGCTCGCGCCGCTGGGCTTCCCTGCAAGGCATCTCCGAAGAAGAACGTGCCAAAAAATATCCTTCGCTCGAAGAGTCGATGCCCGAATGCGCCAAAGACCTCATCGAAACGCAACAGAAACTCGAAGACTACTTCAAAGATATGCAAGACCTCGAATTTACCATTCAGAACGGTAAACTGTGGCTCTTGCAAACCCGCAACGGAAAACGCACCGGTGCCGCCATGGTGAAAATCGCCATGGATATGCTGCGCGACGGCATCATCGACGAAAAAACGGCTCTCAAACGCATGGAGCCCCAGAAACTCGATGAACTCCTCCACCCCGTATTCGACAAGACGGCCGTGAAACGCACGAAAGTCATGGCAAAAGGTCTGCCCGCTTCGCCGGGCGCTGCCGCCGGACAAATCGTATTCTTCGCCGACGATGCCGAAGCGTGGGCAGAGAAACGCAAAAAAGTGGTGATGGTACGTATCGAAACCTCGCCCGAAGACCTGCGCGGTATGCACGTGGCACAAGGTATTCTCACCGCACGCGGCGGTATGACCTCGCACGCAGCCGTTGTGGCTCGCGGTATGGGCAAATGCTGCGTATCGGGCGCCGGCGAAATAAAAGTCGATTACAAAGCCCGCACGCTCGAAATGTCGGGGAAAGTATATAAAGAGGGCGACTGGATTTCGCTGAACGGTTCCACCGGCGAAGTGTACGACGGACAGGTTCCGACCGTAGAAGCCGACATGAGCGGCGACTTCGCAGCCATCATGAATCTCGCCGAGAAATACACCAAAGTCGATGTACGCACCAATGCCGATACGCCCAAAGATGCGTCGGTAGCCCGCCGCTTCGGTGCAAAAGGTATCGGACTGTGCCGCACCGAACATATGTTCTTCGAAGGCACCCGCATCAAAGCCATGCGCGAAATGATACTCTCGAAAGATGAAGAGGGTCGCCGCCATGCACTCGACAAACTGCTGCCGATGCAGCGGGGCGACTTCGAGGGCATCTTCGAGGCAATGGACGGCTTCGGTGTAACGATACGTCTGCTCGACCCGCCCTTGCATGAATTCGTACCCCACCAGCTGGCTACGCAGAAAGAGTTGGCAGAGGAAATGGGTCTTACCATCGACGAAGTGAAACTCGCCTGCGACTCGCTGGCAGAGTTCAACCCCATGCTGGGACACCGCGGCTGCCGCTTGGGCTGCACCTATCCCGAAATCACCGAAATGCAGGCTCGCGCCATCATCGAAGCCGCTCTCAACGTGAAAGCGCGCGGCATCGACGTTCACCCCGAAATCATGGTGCCGTTGGTAGGCGTGGTCGAAGAGCTGAAACTGCAAGCCGAAATCATACACAACACCGCCGCCAAAGTATTTGCAGAACGCGGCGAAAGCGTGGCTTACAAAGTGGGTACGATGATCGAAGTGCCCCGCGCTGCCGTTACCGCCGACCAGATAGCCGAAGTGGCAGACTTCTTCTCGTTCGGTACGAACGACTTGACGCAAATGACTTTCGGCTACTCGCGCGACGATGCAGGCAAATTCCTTAAAATATATAAGGAAAAAGGCATTATCAAAACTGACCCGTTCGAGGTGCTTGACCAAAAAGGCGTGGGACAACTCGTGCGCATGGGCGTAGAAAAAGGTCGCTCCACCAAACCCGAACTCAAAGTGGGTATCTGCGGCGAACACGGCGGCGAACCTTCGTCGGTAAAATTCTGCGCTTCGTTGGGCATGAACTACGTAAGCTGCAGCCCCTATCGCGTGCCTATCGCACGCGTGGCAGCAGCACAAGCAGCTATCGAATAGTGTTTCATTATCATATTTTATTGGTTGGGCGTTTCTCCGTGAGGAGAGACGCCTTTTTTTGTTTTTTGCGATTCCGCAAATCTTTTCTATCTTTGCACTTCCGAACGGGAGTGCCGGTCGGGGCGATACGGCGACAGACAACACTTAAACCGTACCGCATTATAGGTAGGCGATGCCGCTTTTTTACTTCGATTTAGGTATTAAAAAATTTCAAGATTCGTCTTATCTTTGCCCTCGAAACAAAAATTTCCAACCCCATAAAATTTCAAAAAAATGAAACTATCCGCCTTGACTTTGCTGCTCGCCGTTTTCTGTCTGGCAAGCTGCGACAACGATGAAAAAGAAAATGAACTCATTATAGACCCCGTCGAAGATATTATCTCCGGAACGTATCAGGGATATTCCACATTTGCAGCCGCCCCTATTCCCGAACCGCTGCTGACGGAAAACGAAACCGTAACGATAACCGCAGTAGAGGGCAACAAATTCGATGTATCGTTCACGTCAGTAATAATGGGTCTTACGGTTAAACTTGTTATCGATGATGCCACCGTATCGGGCGTTGATGGCAAATTTCAAATCGACGGAAATGGAACCGCTTACATGGAGGCTATGGACGGAAGTGGACTTAAACAATACGACGCCTCGCTCACCGGCACCATAGAAAAAGGAGCGCCCCGACGACTGATATTCACCTGCCCGACCGTCATGGGCGGTACAACCATTACCTTCATCGAAGGAGCGGCTCCCGACACGGAGAAATAAATGAAAAAAACGCTTGCCGCCGTTCTCGGAGGCTGTGCCGTGTGCCTGTTCTCCTCCTGCAACGGTATTTTCGGAAATATCTACGATACGGCAGAGCCCTCTGACGAGACTTCTGCCTACGGTTTCGTAAAGCCCTGCACGGACAGCGAGGCGGGACGCATCTACATCGACACGCAGGATTATACGCAATGGGTGTATCTCGATTTCGAGGCGCAGACAACCGCTGTCGCGGCTGTCGCCGACGAAGCGCCGGAGGCGTGGGACATCGCCCTACACCGCTACGACGTGAAAACGCACGACGGACGGGCTGCCGAAACCACCTACTCCGACCTCTCGAAGTGGGTAGCTGCGGGGCGTCCCGCACTCGCAAAGGAGTATGCCGATATCTGGTCGGACGAACGCATCATGACCGACCTGTCGCACATGATGGACAGCATCATCGTCTATACGCCGTCGTATTACAATCCCTGCCTCTCCCGCTGGCTCGACGTGGATTTGCGTACGATGCCTCCGATTTACACGCCGTCGAACCGCGTCTATACAGTGCGCTTCGACGACGGCAGGAGCATGGCGCTGCGGTTTCTCAACTACATGGACGATCGCGGCGCAAAAGGCTATATAACCATCGATTACCTCTATCCCGTTTCTTTCTGACATGAACGTTTTTCGCGGCATACTCGGTTTGTCGGCAGGGCTGCTTCTCAGCGCCCCCGCCATGGCGCAGTCGCCGATGAAAGACATCGACATGGAGCAGGTGGTGGTAACGGCGACACGCACCCCGAAACTGCTGAAAGACGCTCCGCTCGTAACCCGCATCATCACGCGCGACGACATACGCAAAAGCGACGCTTCGCACGTGGGCGAACTGCTGCAATCGGAACTGCCGGGCATCGAATTTTCGTTTTCGATGAACCAGCAAACGGCGCTCAACATGTCGGGATTCGACGGCGGCTCGGTGCTCTTTCTCATCGACGGCGAACGGATAGCGGGCGAAACGTTAGACAACGTCGATTACAGCCGGCTGAATCTCAACGACGTGGAGCGCATCGAAATCGTGAAAGGAGCAGCCTCTGCCCTCTACGGCTCGAATGCCGTAGGCGGAGTGGTGAACATCATCACCCGCACGGACAAAGAGAAATGGAACGTCGAAGCCAACGCGCGCTACGGTTCGCACAACGAGCAGCGCTACGGCGGAGCGGTGAGCTTCAACGCCGGAAAAGTATATAGCCGCACGAATGTGCAATACACCGACATCGACTCCTACGACCTGCCTGCCGACGGCGATTACAGCCGCATCTACGGAAACCGGACATGGGATTTCAAAGAGCGGTTGATTTACACGGCGAACGATCATCTGAAATTCACGGCACGGGCGGGCTACTTCTTCCGCGAGCGCGACGCACAAGCCATTGCCAAAGAGCGATACCGCGATTTCAGCGGAGGGGTAAAGGGCAACTATGTTTTCGGCAGACACGATGCCGAGCTGGCATACACCTTCGACCAGTACGACAAGAGCGACTACAACCTGTTCACCGAAAAAGACATACGCGATTACAGCAACGTGCAGCACACGCTGCGCGCCCTTTACAATTTCCGCATCGGGAAAAAATATACGCTGACGACGGGCGGTGATTTCATGCGCGACTATCTGTTGAGCTACCAGTTCGCCGAGAACGGAAGCAAGAGCCAGTACACCGCCGACATCTTCGCCCAGTTCGACTGGAATCCTATCGAAAAAATCAACGTGATTGCCGGTGTGCGATACGACTGGCTGTCGGAGGCGCACCTTCACCACCTGTCGTCGAAAGCGGGCATCATGTACAAAACGGGCAACTGCTCCCTGCGCGGCTCTTACGCAGGCGGATTCCGCGCCCCCACGCTCAAAGAAATGTTCATGAACTTCGATATGGCAAACCTGTTCATGATTTACGGCAACCCCGACCTGAAAGCCGAATCGAGCCACAATTTCTCGCTCTCCGCCGAATACCTGCGAAGCGGCTGGAACGTGGCGGTTACGGGATTTTGCAACCTCGTGGACAACCGCATTTCGACGGCATGGGACAACAGCCTGAACGGAATGCGCTACGTCAATACCTCCGCCCTCAGAATATCGGGCGCGGAAATGTACGTGTCGATGAAACTGAACTGCGGGGTCGGCGCCCGCCTCTCCTACGCCTACACGCACGAACACGCCAAAGCCGGCGAGCCGATGATTTCTCCCACCCGTCCCCACACGGCGACCCTGCGCGCAGAGTACGGGAAAAAGTGGAAAAACTATTCGTTCGACCTCATACTGAACGGACGCTGGCTCTCCGCTGTCGAAGCCGACGAATATACCTCGCTTACCTCATACACTCAAACCGTGCGACGAAAATACCCCGCCTACACGCTTTGGAAACTGACGCTCTCGCAAGATATCCGGAAAGGAATACGGGTAACGCTCGCCGTCGATAATCTTTTCAACTACGTGCCGTCGTACTATTACTACAACTCGCCTGCCACCACCGGCACCACATTCTACGCCGGCGTGTCGCTCGACATCGATCGATTTTTCTGAAAATTTCTTTCTTCTTTTCCCACAAAAAAATCGTCCGACAGCACGGAAGAAAAGTTCCGTGCAAAATCGGACGATGATAAACGCGACGAACGGGAATCCCTCATAAGCAAAATGTTAATCGTTTTTGCTTACGGGATTCCTTGCTGTTCGCCGGTAAAACGGGAAGCTATTTCGTCGAGAAGACGACGATGCGGTTCCAGTTGTTGTCGTGCGGATAGGGCTGCGTAGCGCTGCCGCCGGCAACCATCTCTATACGCTCTTTGGGCAAAGCGTACTGTTTGTTGAGCACATCGACGACAGCTTGCGCCCGACGACGGCTCAATGCCTCGTTATATTGCGGAGTACCCGTATCTTCGTCGGCATAACCGGTTACGACGAGCGTACACTCTTTATGCTCTTTCATATATTGCGCCACGTTGTAGATGTTCACCATTTCGGCAGGAGCGATTGCCGCACTGTTGAGCGAGAAGCGGACGACCGCCATCAAGCTGCCGCCGCAATGGGGTGTTTCGGCAGGAGCGGGAGTCGGTACATAAACGACCACCTCTTCGGGTTTGGGCTGCGGACGGTTCTGGCATTCCGCCAATTCCTCCCGCAGGGTATTGACACGGTCGTTGAGCTGTTGGCGGAGCGCCTGCTCGGCGTAAGGATTGTAGGCAAAGAAGCGGTCGCGTCCGAAATTGAAGGTAAAACCGGCGACCAGCGAAGCTATCGATTCCACCTGCCTGCCGTCCCGATGTCCCGAAAAGTTGTTGCCCATGATATTCGCCCGACCTTCGAGAAAAATATCCACATAATGGCAAAGGCGGAAATTCAGATTCAGACCGGCAGTAACGGGAAAAAGATAGGTGTTGTAGCCCGCCATCGAATTTTTGAAAGTGAACAAACCGCCGGCACCCACAAAGGGGCGTACCGAAACGACCCGTCGCGGGTTGTAGCCGCCTATGGCGTTGGTAATATCCCAGAGAAAGTCGCCATACACGGCCACGTAACGGGCGCTTTGTCTGTCGTCAAGAGTCGGCCACTTTTTCCGCACCTCGCCGCCCATGGCATTGAGACGTATCGCCAAATAGGGAGAAATCCATTTACCGCCGGCAACGTCGAGCGCCACATTGTACATCAGCGCACCGTGATGATTGGAGTGCATATAGGTCTGCATACCGGCGCCCACCGACATAAACCAGTTGTCCCTCGCCCGCTTGCTGTAATACTTCGTGCCGTGTACCGGCTGTACCTCCACGATTTCTTCTTCGACGACGAGAGTTTGCGCCGAAGCCTCCGAGCCGAATAAAAATCCCGTAAACGTCAGACACACAGCCGACCACAAAAAACATTTGCTTGTTTTCATGTCAATTTATCAATTTTTTATTACTCCCCCGGAAACCTTTCCAACGACACGCTTCTCCCCGCGGGAAATAGAGAAAGTTGTCGCATTCAGCATCTACAACAGCAAAAAGGGGGATTCTGTTCGCTTGTCGGATAAAAGTTTTCTACCAACAAGGGCAGCGAAAGAAAAAACGGCATTTCAGTCCGGTGTTCATATACCCTCTGCCGCCGATAAAAGGAGTATTGATTTTTTGTTGCAAAAAAAATCTCGATTTTTGTATTGATATATTCAAATCAATAATTACCTTTGCAGTCGCAAATGCCAATCGGGGTGTAGCACAGTTGGCAGCGCGCCACGTTCGGGACGTGGAGGTCGGAAGTTCGAGTCTTCTCACCCCGACAGAAATCCGCTTGATTCTTTCAAGCGGATTTTTTGTTTTTAGCCAATGTCATCAATACGGCGCCACAAGCCGGCACGGGGCTCGTCGCAGGAACAAAAAATCGGGAACCGGCTTTTGCAGACCGATTCCCGATTGTGTGACCCCGACGGGATTCAAACCCATAACCTTCTGATCCGTAGTCAGATGCTCTATTCAGTTAAGCTACGGGGCCATTTTTTCGACGGCAAAGATACGAATAATTTTCGTTCTGCAACAAATTCGGGATATTTTTTTCAAGATTTTTTCAAGAAAAATTTTCGGAGAAAGGCTGCGGACAGGTGCAACAGAAAGGCATCGTGCGGGTTCAAATAGAAAAACTTTTCTAAAAATAGCGTCGCGTGAAGCGGCGTATCGCGAATATTTCTTAACTTTGCAAACTTCGATAAAAAACGTTTTCGCAAAGTTTTCAGAATCGGTATGCAAACGGGCAACAAAATAAAATCGCTTTGGAAGGAGTTGCGATTCCGCTACAAGCTCTCCATTTTCAACGAAAATACGTTGGCGATGGTATGGGAAATGCGCATCTCGAAATTATCCGCCATACTGATTGTCGTTTTCGCTTCGATATGTATCGGAGCCATTACCATTTCGCTGATGCCGGGCTACATCAGCTCCGATATGCGGGGACAAATCATGAACAACGCTCTGTCGGTAGATTCGCTGTCGCGCATCGTAAACATCAACGGGGCATATCTCGATAATATGGCGAATATCCTGTCGGGGCGCATCACGTTCGACTCCGTAGAGTTAGACCGAAAACAGCCGTTCCTCACCTTTCCTATCGACTCGCTGCTGCCGGCTTCGACCGCCACAAAAAGTTTCATGCAGAAATACAAAGAAGAGAGCAAATATTCGCTCGACGTATTCAGCCAGAATGTTGCCGAAAACATCATACTCTATCCGCCGGTGAAAGGACGCACCGTCCGCCGCTTCGACCCGCAGCGCGGACATTACGGCATACGCATCGCACCCGAACGCAAGTCGGGCGTGGCAGCCGCACTCGGCGGCACGGTGATTGCCACCTATCTGTCGATGGAATACGACTACGTGATAGAGGTGCAGCACAGCAACAACTATATATCCATATATTTATATAACAGCCAACTGTTGAAGTCGGTGGGCGACAAAGTGGAGGAGGGCGAAAACATAGCCCTGACCAACGACCGCGCCGAAGGGAACGACCGTCCCTTCGTGGAATTTCAACTGTGGCACACGGGTATTCCGCTCGATCCGTCGGAATATATCCGGTTTTGACAGCCATCGATTTTATGAAAGAAAAAAAACGATTCGCCATACTCGGTTCCACCGGCTCCATCGGTACGCAAGCCTTGGAAGTGATAGCGGAGCACGCCGACCTGTTCGAGGCATACGCGCTCACGGCAGGGCATAACGTCGAATTGCTGATAGAACAGGCGCGGCGGTTCAAGCCCGAAATCGCAGTCATCGCCGACGAGGCGCTCTATCCGCAGCTGCGCGAGGCACTGCACGATATGCCCATAAAAGTGTATGCCGGAGCCGATGCCATAGCGCAGGTGGTGGAAGCCGCCCCTATCGACATGGTGCTGACCGCCATGATGGGATATGCAGGGCTGTACCCCACGATACGCGCCATCAAAGCGGGCAAGGCGATTGCGCTCGCCAACAAAGAGACGCTCGTGGTGGCGGGCGGGCTGGTAACGCGCCTCGCGCTCGAACACCGCGTGCCTATCATTCCGGTGGATTCGGAGCACTCCGCAATATTCCAATGCTTGGCGGGCGAGAACAACAGTCCGGTGGAAAAGGTTATACTTACGGCATCGGGCGGACCGTTCCGCACGTTCACCGCCGAGGCGTTGAAGCACGTTACGAAAGCCGATGCGCTGAAACACCCGAATTGGAAAATGGGCGCAAAAATCACCATAGACTCGGCGTCGATGATGAACAAGGGATTCGAGGTCATCGAGGCGAAATGGCTGTTCGGCGTAACGCCGGAACAGGTGGAAGTGGTGGTGCACCCGCAATCGATCGTACACTCCATGGTACAGTTCTGCGACGGAGCGATAAAGGCGCAGCTGGGGCTGCCCAACATGAAGCTGCCCATACAGTATGCGTTCACCTTTCCGCAGCGGCTGCCCGGCTCCGACCCGAAACCGGAGCTGCGCCACTATGCCACGCTGACATTCGAGCAGCCCGACCGCGAAAAATTCCCGCTGCTCGACTTCGCCTTCGCCGCCATACGGCAGGGCGGCAATATGCCCTGCATACTGAATGCCGCCAACGAGGTGGCAGTCGATGCTTTCCTTCACGACCGCGTGGCGTTCACGGAGATGCCGCACCTCATCGCCCGCACGATGGAACGGTGCGCCTTCGTCGCCACCCCCGCTTACGACGACTACGTGGCGACCGACGCCGAAGCGCGCCGCATCGCCCGCGAATTTTTACACTAACCGAATACGACCCGTATGGAAACATTTTTGATAAAAGCCGCTCAATTGATGCTCAGCCTCTCGATTCTGGTATTCATACACGAATTGGGACACTTCTTTTTCGCCCGCCTGTTCAAGGTGCGGGTGGAAAAATTCTACCTCTTTTTTGACCCGTGGTTTTCGCTGTTCAAATACAAACCGAAAAACAGCGACACCGAGTACGGCATCGGGTGGCTGCCGTTGGGCGGATATGTGAAAATCGCCGGCATGATAGACGAGTCGATGGACAAAGAACAGATGGCGCAGCCTGAACAGCCGTGGGAGTTCCGCTCGAAACCGGCATGGCAGCGGCTGCTCATCATGACGGCGGGCGTCATCAACAACTTCATACTCGCCCTCATCATCTACGCCATGATAGCTTTCGTATGGGGCGACACGCGCCTGCCGATGAAAAATATCGGCAGCGGGCTCGTCTACGGCGAAGTGGCTCACCGCGCCGGATTCGAGGACGGCGACCTGCCCCTCACCGCCGACGGAAAAGAGATATACGACTTTTCGGGCAAAACGATTCGCTCGCTGGCGGAAGCCCGCGAAGTGGAGGTATCGAGAGGGGGCGAGCGCGTTACGCTGTCGCTGCCCGAAGATTTGATGCTGCAGCTGCTCGCGGCGAAACAGCCGTTTGCCTCGTGCCGTATGCCGGTCGTGGTGCAAGATGCCGTAGCGGGCTACGGGGCATACGCCGCCGGTATGCAGGCGGGCGACAGCATCGTCGCCGTCGGGGGTGAGGCTACTCCCGACTATACCGACTTCACGGCGCAGTTGGCGGCATATCGCGGCGGCGAGGCGCAGATTTCATTCGTGCGCGGCGATACAACGCTCACGCTGCCCGTCGCCGTCGACGACGCGGGCAAGATAGGCATCGCCCTCGTTCCCGCCACCGCGTTCTACCCCGCCGAAACGGTGTACTACGGATTTTTCGAGTCGATACCCAAAGGCATTTCCAAAGGGATAACCACGCTTGCCGGATATGTGCACGACTTCAAATACGTCTTTACCAAGGAGGGCGCCAACAGTTTGGGCGGCTTCGGCACGATAGGCAGCATCTTCCCCGCCACATGGAACTGGGAGGCATTCTGGGAAATGACGGCATTTCTCTCCATCATACTCGCGTTCATGAACATTCTGCCCATACCGGCGCTCGACGGCGGACACGTGCTGTTCCTGCTCTACGAAGTGATAGCCCGCCGCAAGCCGAACGAGAAATTTCTGGAATACGCGCAGGTTACGGGCATGGTGCTGCTGTTCGGACTGCTGATTTACGCCAACCTCAACGACATCATCAGATTCTTTTTCTAACCCATGAACTATATTCAGATAAAACTGCGTGCGGGTAAGGAGGAGTCGCTGCTGCGATTCCACCCGTGGGTGTTTTCGGGAGCGATACAGAGCATGAGCGGACAGCCCGACGAGGGCGACGTGGTAGAGGTCGTCGACAGCCGAGGCGAATTTCTCGGGCAGGGGCACTACCAGATAGGGAGCATCGCGGTGCGCATACTCACTTTCGAGCCGCGCGACATCGACCTCGATTTCTACAAGGAGCGGCTGCGGGCGGCGCTCGAGGTGCGCCGCAGCATCGGGCTGCTCGACGGCGACTACAACAACACCTGCCGGTTGGTGCACGGCGAGGGCGACTACCTGCCCGGATTGGTCATCGACCTGTACGGGCGCACTGCCGTCATGCAGGCGCACGCGCCGGGTATGCACTACGCGCGCCGGCTGCTCGCGCAGGCGTTGCAGGAGGTGATGGGCGGCGCGGTGCAGAACATTTTCTACAAATCGGAAACGACGCTCCCCTACAAGGCGCAGCTCGATGCCTCCAATGAATACCTGCTCGGCGGCAGCGCCGACGACATCGCCGTGGAACGCGGACTGAAATTCCACGTCGATTGGCTGAAAGGACAGAAAACCGGCTTCTTCGTCGATCAGCGCGACAACCGCGCCCTGCTCGAACGCTACGCGCGCGGACGCTCGGTACTGAATATGTTTTGCTACACGGGCGGATTCTCTTTCGCCGCCATGCGGGGCGGGGCGAAGCTCGTGCACTCGGTCGACAGTTCGTCGAAAGCCATCGACCTGACCAACAAAAACGTGGAGCTGAATTTCCCGAACGACGGGCGGCACCGCGCCTTTGCCGAAGACGCCTTCAAATTTCTCGAACACGCCGGCGGCGACTACGACCTCATCATACTCGACCCGCCGGCATTCGCCAAGCACAAAAACGTGCTGCGCAACGCCCTGCAAGGTTACCGCAAACTCAACGCGGCTGCGCTCGAAAAAATCGCGTCGGGCGGCATACTCTTTACCTTCTCCTGCTCGCAGGTGGTGAGCAAAAACGACTTCCGGCTGGCGGTGTTCAGCGCGGCGGCGCAGACGCGGCGCAAGGTGCGCATTCTGCACCAGCTCGCCCAGCCCGCCGACCACCCCGTGAACATCTACCACCCCGAAGGCGAATACCTCAAAGGGTTGGTGCTCTACGTGGAATAGAGAGGATATATCCGAAGAAACACACAAACAACGATAGTAATGAAAAAACTTATCTGCATGATGATGACAATCGGTTTATTGTCGGCTTGTTCCGGCAAGACGGAAAAAGAGGCGGCGGACGACTTCGCCTATTCGGTCGACCGCTTCGCCGACTTGGAGGTGCTGCGCTACCGCGTGCCCGCATTCGAGAGCCTTGCGCCCCGACAGAAAGAGTTGGTTTACTACCTGACGGAAGCCGCGCTGCAAGGGCGCGACATATTGTTCGACCAAAACGGGAAATGGAATCTCGCCATACGCCGCACGCTCGAAGCCGTCTACACGCAATACGAGGGCGACCGCTCCGGCGCCGACTTCCGTGAGTTGGAAAAATACCTGAAACAGGTGTGGTTTGCCAACGGCATACACCACCACTACTCGACGGACAAGTTCACGCCCGGATTCAGCCGCGAATTTTTCGAGGCAGCCGTGCGGAGCGTACCGGCAGAGAGCCTGCCGCTGCGTACCGACGGCGACGTCGAGAGGCTGCTCGCCGACATCTGCCCCGTGATTTTCAACCCCGACACGCTGGCGAAGCGCGTCAATCAGGAGGCGGGCGCCGACCTCATCGCCACTTCGGCGGGCAACTTCTACGACGGCGTAACGCAAGCCGAAGCCGAAGCCTTCTACGCCGCACAGAAAACGCCGGGCGACACCATGCCGGTATCGTACGGACTGAACAGCCGCCTCGTCAAGCGCAACGGCAAGCTGCAAGAGGAGGTGTGCCGCGTGGGCGACCGTTACAGCGAAGCCATCGAAAAAATCGTCTACTGGCTCGACAAAGCCGCCGGTGTCGCCGAGAGCGACCGGCAGCGCCGCGTCATCGAAACGCTCGCCGATTACTACCGCACGGGCGACCTCAAAACATTCGACGACTACTCCATACTGTGGGTGGGCGACACCTCGCGCATCGACTTCGTAAACGGTTTTATCGAGGTGTACGGCGACCCTATCGGACTGAAAGGGAGCTGGGAGTCGCTCGTCAATTTCAAAGACCTCGAAGCCTCGCACCGCACCGAAATCATCAGCGCCAACGCGCAGTGGTTCGAGCAGCACTCGCCCACCGACACCGCTTATAAAAAGGAGGAGGTGAAGGGCGTGTCGGCAAAAGTCATCACCGCCGCGCTGTTGGCGGGCGACTGCTACCCCTCGACACCTATCGGCATCAACCTGCCCAACGCCGACTGGATTCGCCACCTGCACGGCTCGAAATCGGTTACGATCGAAAACATCACTTCCGCCTACGACAAGGCAGCGCAGGGCAACGGATTCAACGAAGAATTCGTGTGGAGCGACACCGAGCGGGAGCTGATACGCCGCTACGGATTCCTCACCGACAACCTGCACACCGACCTGCACGAGTGCCTCGGACACGGCTCGGGCAAACTCCTGCCCACCACCGACCCCGACGCGCTGCGCTCGTACGGCTCCACGCTCGAGGAGACGCGCGCCGACCTGTTCGCGCTCTACTTCCTCGCCGATGAAAAGCTCCTCGAACTGGGGCTGCTGCCCGACGCCGAAGCCTACAAAGCCGAATACTACCGCTACATGATGAACGGTCTGATGACGCAGCTCGTGCGCATCGAACCCGGGAAAGACCTCGAAGAGTCGCACATGCGCAACCGCCAGCTGATAGCGCGCTGGGTGCTCGAAAAGGGCGCCGCCGACCGGACGGTGGAGATACGCCGGCGCGACGGCAAGAGCTTCGTGGTGATAAACGACTACGGGCGGCTGCGCACCCTTATCGGCGAACTGCTTACCGAAGTGCAGCGCATCAAATCGACCGGCGACTACGAGGCGGGGAAAAACTTGGTGGAAAGCTACGGCGTGAAAGTCGACAGCGCGCTGCACGCCGAAGTGCTGCGCCGCTACGAGGGATTGGACATAAAGCCCTACAAAGGATTCGTCAATCCCGTCTATACTCCGGTATTCGACGGCGAGGGGCGCATCGCCGACGTCGCCGTAAGCTACGGCGAGGGATATGCCGAGCAGATGCTGCGCTATGCGCGCGACTATTCGCCCCTGCCCACCTACAACGATTGATGAATGACTGTGGCGGGAATCCGCAGCACGGATTCCCGCCACGATATACATTTCCTAAAATTAAGAACATTTTGTCCGCATTTTCGCAAAAACAACATTCAAAACGGAAATAAATGTTATTTTTCGCCCGTTCTTTGTAAAAAAACAGTACAAGAAGTATAACCAATCAAATAATTTCATATATTTGGGGGCTAAACTCAAAAACAGATATTATGAAGAAATTACTACACCTTATTTTTTTAAGCGCGCTGGCTTTCTCGTTCACTCCGATGAAAGCCGTCGACGCCATAACAGACGTAAAAGAGCTGTACGGAACATGGCACTTCACTGCCCAATCAAGTAACGTAAATTCAGCCTATTCCTCCGCATTCTCTGCCAATTGCGATGTAACCATCAAAGAATCGCCCGTGTCGGGTGCCTGCACCATCAGCGGTTTTGCCGGAGCTAAGAGAGATTTGACCGCTACACTCGAAGGTTCTACATTGGTCGTAACGCCCAACAGCAACAATGAGGGAGGCGATTGGGTTACAGAAGATGGTGAATTGTATTACAGTAATGAAACCGGCGCTAATCCTTTTGTTGGCGAGATACAGCAAAGCCTATATCTTGTATTCACAATCGGTAGTGGGGGAACATCGCTTACCACGACAGACTTCACCTTAGTAGCGTTATCCAACAACAGCGGTGATCCTTCCCAAGCGACAGCCACCATTGTCGCCAAATTTACCAACTGTGCCATGACGCTGACAAAGAAAGCCGACACGGAGGGAAAAAACGCTACCGATATGTCGGGAAACTGGCATTTTGAGGTCGCTCCTGCTAAAGAAGGAGACACGTTTGGCACCTCCATGCCGAATTCTGATTTTCCGACAACGTTCGATATGACATTGACCGCGACAAACGATATGTTTACCGCGTACGGTGCAGAAATTAAGTTTCCGGGATATGAGCCGGTAACCATCGAGGATGTAACATTCGACGATGAAACGATGACATTCCCAATCGCAAATACCTATATCGATAAAGACCAACAAATAGCGTTCGCTGTATCTGAGAATAATAATCCGGCTACTCTTGAAGGGTATTTTGCTTTTACAAAAACAGATAACAACACACTTGACTTGAATGCCGCACCATGGTTTTGTATTACAAAAGAGGGAAATATGTATCAATATTACAATGCAGGTACTGCCACGAAAGAGGTCGAAGGTATCGACTTTTCCGGCACCTACACCGTAACGACCCCTGAGGTAGAATACGCGGATCCGCGTCTGACTGATTACACCATACCGGAAACGTGGCAGCTAAAAATAGAGAAAGCAGAAAGCGGAGACGGATACGTCATCACCACATTCTTGAATGAAAATCTTGCAGGCTTGCCAATATTGGCTAACGTGTCGGCGGAAGCTCCCAATGTACTCGAAATTTCGACTTACAGTAGTCAGATGGGGGCTGCTTCGGTAGTTCCTATAGGAGAGTTAGGCTCGGGTAAATTCCTTGCCATTGCAAACGGACCCGAAGAACAAAAAGAGGGGGATATAATAACATTCACCTACAATATAGAAGAGGAAACTTACGCATTGAGTTCTTACGCCTTGATTTATACAGACTACAATCCTGATGCGGAATCCGGCAATTGGGAGCTGTTCGTTAGCGGAGAAAGCAGCGCAATCAAAGGCACAAGCGGCGTGAAAGAAGCAGAAGCCGATGCGGCACCCGCACAAAACTGCGTATATACCGTGAACGGCACCATCGTGATTGCCGGCGAGCCGACCCGCGTCGAGGTGTACAGCCTGACGGGCGCCTGCCTGTATGACGGCATCACCAACGAAATCGGCGGATTGAAACGCGGCTACTACCTCGTAAGAACAGGTAAAAACGTCAACAAAGTTATCTTGAAATAACCTTTTCGTTCCTTACCGGCTGTGTTTCGGGCGCAGCCGGTAAGGAACTTTCTTGTTCCCGCGCTTCGGCGCACCCATAGGCGGCACGCCGAATATGCGACGCGCCGGCGGCAGAAAAAAGATTCTCAGGCTGTCTCCCGCCCCGCAGCCCGAAAAAAAAGACAACACTAATCACAACCTATCATCACACATGGTTACACCCGCCTTCAAAAGCTATTTGATCGGAGCCTTGCTCATAGGAGCGCTTATGGGCAGCGGCACGACGGCTTCGGCAGCCGGCAGAGGTACGAGCCAACAACCGGAAACCACAACGGAAACGCCATTCATTACCGGCGTCGTGGTCGATAAGAGTTCGGGCGAAACACTGCCCGGCGTTACCATATCGGCATGGCAAAGCGGCAAATTGATTTACAGCACATTTTCTTCGGAAGATGGAACATTCCGCCTCCGTCGGCCGAACGGGAAGTTCGAATTGCGCATTTCGACCATCGGCTATCGCCACGAAACGATAGAGCCGACATCGGAAAATAATCTGACTATCAAACTCGAAAACGAAGCCACCACGATGAAAGAGGTGGTGGTAACGGGTTTCTTCAACAAAAGCAAAGAGAGTTTTACGGGTTCGGTACAGCAGGTTTCGGGCACTGAGCTGAAACAAATATCGAACACGAACATCTTTACGGCGCTGTCGGCACTGACGCCGGGTATGGAAATGGTGCAAAACAACCGCATGGGCTCCAACCCCAACCAAGTGCCGGAACTGATTATTCGCGGTACCAGCTCGTTTTCCAACGAAGAACAGGACGTGAACCAGCCGACCATCATACTCGACGGTACGGAAATATCCATGCAGGAGCTTTACGACCTCGACATGAATGAAATAGAGTCGATAAACGTGTTGAAAGACGCATCGGCATCGGCACTGTACGGCAGCAAGGCAGCCAACGGCGTGATCGTCATCACGCGCAAACAGCTGCGCGAATCGACCATACGGGTGTCGTACAGCTTCACGGGAAATGTGCAGTTTCCTTATCTGAAAGATTACCAACTGCTCAACGCCGCCGACAAATTGGAGTACGAGCGTCTCGCGGGCCTCTACACCGACACCGAAAACACGATAGACCAGACGACGGGTCTCCCCTACCAATATACGCTCGACAGCCTCTACAACGCCCGCTTCCAACAGATACGGAGGGGACAGAACTCGGACTGGCTGCGGCAGCCGGCACGCACTGCCGTGTCGAACGACCACTCGCTGCGCGTGTACGGCGGTATGTCGAACGTGCGCTACGAACTCAACGCCCGCTACGGCAACACCGAAGGCGTGATGCGGGACGACTACCGCCGCCGCTACGGTCTGGGCTTCAAACTCGACTATTTCATCAACAACAAGATACAAATCTCGAACCGCACCAGCTACTCCGAAGTGTCGGTGAAAAACTCGCCCTACGGCAGCTTCACCCTCTACACGCAGATGAACCCCTACGACCGCATGTATAACGACGACGGCTCGGCAAACACCGACCTCGCATGGGACCTCATCAACCCGCTGTATGAAGCGCAGTTAGGCAACTACGACAAAAGCGGCACGCGGTCGATAACGAACTCGACCGATTTCCGGTGGGACATTACGCGGGATTTACGATTGACGGGACTGTTCAACATCACCTCGAACATGGGGTGGAGCGAAGTGTTCGTTTCGCCGCTGTCGCGGACGTTCCGCAACGAAACCGACCTGACGAAGAAGGGTTCGCGCGACCAGTCGTCGTCGCGGGGCACCGGCTACAACGGGCAAATCGTCGGATCGTACAACCACATCATGAAAGACCAGTCGCTGATTTCACTCACCGCCGGCTGGGAAATCAGCCGGAGCAACAGCAAAACCGAGCGCACGCAAGCCATCGGCTTTTTCAACGACGCATTCTCGGCATTAGGCAACGCCGCCGGCTATCCGGCAAGCGGACGCCCCTACGGCTCTTTGTCGGAAGCTGCCGATGTGGGAGCCTTCATCACGGGCAGCTACTCTTTCCGCAACCGCTATTTCGTGGAATCGACCTACCGGCTGTCGGGTTCGTCAGTCTTCGGCGAAAACAACCGGTGGGGACACTTCTGGTCGGCAGGTGCAGGCTGGAATATCCATAACGAAAATTTCATGAAGTATTTCGACCACATCGACCTGATGAAAATACGCGGCAGCGTGGGCTATACGGGCAAGGTGAATTTCAGCGCATTCCAAGCCATGACCATGTACGAATACGAAAACACGTATGAATATCTGTACGGCATCGGCGCCGTGCCCCGCACCATCGGCAACCCCGACCTGTCGTGGGAACGCACGATGACCTACAACGTGGGTGTGGACTTGAGCCTGTTCGACCACCGGCTGAACTTCGTTGCCGACTTCTATGAAAAAGATACGAAAGACCTGCTGCTCGACCGCTCCCTGCCGCCGTCGGTGGGCGTAACCAGCGCCATCGACAACTTGGGAGAAATGCAGAATCGCGGCTTTGAATTTCAGATAGACGGCTACATATTCCGCACGTCGATTTTCAACTGGAAACTCGGCGCATCGGGCTACATGAACCGCAACAAAATAACGAAGATAAACCGCGCCCTCGAAGAGATAAACCGCGAGAATCTGGAAAATATGCAGTATCAGGTATATCAATACGAACCGCTCGTGCAGTATGTGGAGGGCGACCCCGTGTCGTCGCTGCGGCTGGTACGCTCCGCCGGCATCGACCCCGCCACCGGTCAAGAGATATACATTACCAAAAACGGCGCCCTGACATTCACCTACAATGAAAGCGACCGCGTGCTGATAGGCGACACCGAACCGAAATTCACCGGTACCATCAACACGTCGTTCTACTACAAGGGCATCAGTCTCTACGCCATGTTCAATCTGCGGTGCGGCGGCTGGATATACAACACCACCCGCGTGTCGAAAGTGGAGGGCAACAATCCGAAACAAAACGCCGACCAACGAGTATTCGACAGCCGCTGGCGGCAACCGGGCGACGTAGCCATATACAAAGACATCGCCGACCAGTCGTCGCCGCGCCAGACCGACCGCTTCGCCGAAAAAGAAAACACACTGTCGCTCGGCTCGTTGAACCTCAGCTACGAATTTCCCGAAAAGATATGTTCTAAAATGCGAATGCGCAACCTGCGCATCGGCATCAACTGCACGGACCTATTCCGCGTATCGACCGTGAAGATAGAACGCGGTACGGACTATCTGTACAGTCAGGGATTTGAAATCAATTTAAGTACGACTTTCTAAACACGATGACGATGAGATCACGCTATATCCAACTATTGATTGCCGGTCTGCTGCTTTTCACCACTTCGTGCGAAAAGTTTTTAGACATCGTTCCCGAAGGCGAAATAAAACAAAAAGACCTGTTCACGTCGGCATCGGGCGTGGAAGACGCCCTCTACGGCGTGTATGCCCAAATGCGTCAAACGTCGCTGTACGGGCAGGAACTCGCTTTCAACACGCTCGACGTAATGGCGCAGTATCTCGACTGCTACAACAACACACTGGTTACGGAGCTAAGCAAATTCAACTACCAAAACAGCAACGTGGAAAATGTATTCGAGAGCATTTGGACGAAGATGTACGAGAACATTTCCAACGTCAATGCCGTCGTGAATTGCGACCTGTTGCAGAACGAAAACTACCCCTACAACATCTATAAAGGAGAGGCGCTGGGTCTGCGGGCATTCATGCACTTCGACCTCGTGCGGCTCTACACCGACCAAATCACCGTGAATCCAAACGCGGGAGGCATACCCTACGCTACGGAATTTTCGCTGAAAATTCCTGATTTCCAGAAGGCGACAGACAACTACAAAGCCATCATCGCCGACCTGCGCGAAGCCGAACGGCTACTGGAAAACGAAGGGGAACACACGGACGAAACCTACTTCATGACCAACCGGAAGATACACTTCAACCTGCACGCCGTGCGGGCGACGCTGGCGCGCGTGTATCTGACGATGGGCAACAAAGACAGCGCCTACTACTACGCCGACAAAGTGATACAAGAAAGCGGCTGCCGCCTGACGGAAGCGACCGAAGTGAATCACGACGTCGCCGGCGTACTCTCCAACAACGAAACGATATTCGGCATCTATTATGCCGGTTTTTATTCGGTCGTAAATCCGAAATTACAACAGGAAGTTTCGTTTTCGTCGCTCGACCCGCGTAAAGACATTCTGAGTTTTTACACGGAAGGCGGAGAAGATGTACGACACGAAGCCTACTTCACGACCGAAAACAAACTGCGGTTGAGCAAACTGACCGACATATACGAATTGAACGGCATCGCATCGAGCCGCCCCGCCGACCGCGTTTTGGGCATCAATCTGATACGCCTCCCGGAAATGTATTACATCGCCGCCGAAGCTCTGCTCGATAGTATCCCCGACCGCGCCCTCGCCCTCTTCGACGAGGTGCTGACGCATCGCGGACTGAATCCCTACGAAACATGGCCGTCGCAGGCGACGTTTTCGCAACAAGCCATCAACGACGAACGATACCGTGAATTTATCGGCGAAGGACAGACATTCTACAACCTGAAACGACAGAACCTGCCGATAAACGGTGTCGACGGACAAACGACGTATCCTCCCTCGACAACCATTTACACCGTGCCGATTCCCAACATCGAATACAGCAACCGCTATTAAAAATCGACGCTCATGAAAACGAACAAAATAGGTAAAATATTCGCCGGCGTTGTGTTTGCCGGGTTGCTTGCAAGTTGTAATCAAGAAGATTACCTCGTTTACAATACCGATTTTTCGGGCATCTATTTTACGAAAGCAAGCATAAGTTATTCGTTCGGCGTTACGGAAAACGAGATACGGGAACACGTCATCGACGTGCCAGTGCGCATCATGGGCGTGCCGACGGAAGCAGTAAGAAATTTCGCCTTTGAAATCATGCCCGACTCCACCGCCGAAAATACCCACGACGGTGTGCAATACCGCTTGGGAACGCCCCAGATACCCGCAGACTCCATCAACGGATTCATACCCGTTACCGTGCTGCGCGACGGGCTTGAAGGCACATACGATGCGGGGTACACCTCCTACAAACTCGGACTGCGACTGGTCGCCAACAATGGGTTCACGCCGACGCTGAGCGAAAAAGACCAAATATGCGTTATCACCTTCGACAACGCCATAGCGCAACCCGAATGGTATGACGCACAAGGGAAAAAAGTATGGTTGGAGAAAGATTTGGGCGCATGGCACCCGTTGAAATTGATAAAAATGGTGGAATACTTCCACGAATTGAACACGATCCAAAACGGAACGTATCATGAAACATACGAAAAAATGGTCGCCCTCTACGGCGAAAATCTGGAACATATCCCCTACGGCGACCCGTTCGAGTATAAAACCACGATGAAAAAGTACGTCTATAAACCGATGTACAACTACTTCAACGACTCGGCAAACGAACCGGAAATTCACGGACTTTACCCCGACTTTCCCCTCCCGTCGGATTTTCCCAATCCGTACCCTGACGAAACCGAATAAAAACGCATTCAACATTCAATCGCATGAAACTATATCGCATTCTCGCATTGGCAATTCCGCTGGCTCTGTCGTCTTGCTTGAACGACCGTACGACCGAAGCCACGAATCCCATTTCCGAAATAACCATTGTAGAAGGCAGCATAAAGTCGCAATACGACATCAAGAGAGATTCGACGTTGGTCATCGCTCCCGAAATCGAACAAAGCAATGTACAGAAACCCCTCACATACAGCTGGGAAGTAGACGGACAGGTATATTCGCAAGATGCGACATTGACCTATACGGGCAAAAGCTACGGCAGTTATGCGTGCCGGTTAGTGGTGGCAAATGAAGACGGAAAAGCCTTCTTCCCGTTCACGTTGAACGTAAATACGATTTATGAAGAAGGCATCACCATCATCAGCAAAACGCCCGAAGGGAAAAGCCGGCTCTCGTTCATGCTCACCAACCCCGACGGTACGGACAGCGGCGTGTTCTACGACTACGACTGTTTCTCCAAAGTAAATTCGGAGGAGAATTTCGCTTCAAACGTTTCCGATATGCGGCAGTGCAGCGGCAACTTGATTATTGCCTGTCAAGGTGCCGGTACAGAGGACGATTGCGCCACGATTTACTACCTGAACGAAAAGACGTTGGTTGTAGAAAATATGTTGTCGATACCCGAATACTCCGATTTCAAGCCGACCAAGATGCAAATGCCATCTACCGGTTTTGCGGGAACGACTTACCCCATTCTCTGCGAAAACGGAAAAGTATATGAATTTTCGGAAACGGAAGGCACCTTGATACCGGGCGTAAAATTTCAATCCACCTATTCGCAGTCGTGTGCCTCGTACGAAAAAGGGAATAATTATAATCTCCTTTTTTGGGACGAAGATGCCAATGATTTATGCCAAATATCCAACGGATACGGTCCCTACTATTGCAGCACGACATACAATCTGGAACAAAATGAAGTAAATAATGAGACAAATTATTTCAACGGATACACTTTCGTAGCCATGTTCGTCCCGCGACAGACGAGAGCCCAACAGGCAATAGATGCGGGCGAAATAGTGGTCATCGTGAAAAAATCCGGCATTCATTATGCCGTAAGACTTCATGCCAACTTCTGGGTCTACAACAGCGACAACGCCACCACAACATTATCCGATGGCGAAGGATTCGGCTCGACAGGTATCGGCGTGAAACTTACCACCCAATCGCCATGCGTAGCCAACCAAACCTACAATACGCTACTGTTCAGCGACGGAAAAACCAATAACGTATATCGATGGAACTATACGAATATAACTCCTTTGGCTAACGCCAAATCGATAGCTGCCGTAGGCAGCGACAAAGCCGTCATCACCGGTATGGAGATAAGCAACGACCACAAACGGACGTATGTCGCTTATTACGAACCCGATGAAACGGGACTGAACGGACACGTAACCGTATTGGAGACCAATACCGGCAACGTTCTCGCGCAGTACGACAACGTCAGCTACCAGCCGGTGAAAATCATGTACAAAAAGAAGTAAGTCAATTTACCTTTAAATCCTTTACCTATGAAACGATTTCTTATTTTTTGTCTGTCGGCATTTTGCCTGTTATCGGCAAAAGCCGAAACCGTAACCGTGTCGGGAAAAATCATCTCACACAGCAACACGGTGATAGAACTGACCTTGAGCCGCGCTGCCGTAGGCGGTATGTTCATGCAGCCCGAAACCGTAACCATCGACGACGGAAAATATACCCTCACGCTCGACTGCGCGGCTCCCTGTTTCGCCACGCTCTACGGTACGCTGATAGACAGCCGCAACGATATGCGGCAGATAAGCCTGCCCATCTATCTGTCGCCCGACCGAAAAAAAACGAAGATGGACATCGTCGTTTCCGAAAAGGGTGCACCCGAAGTGAAGACGAAAAACCGAAACATGAAGGCGCTGGCAGAATTCAACCGCCTGTTTTACTCCCACTATCTCACGCACTCGCTGCCGGTAGAGGAGATAAAACCTTTTTTGGACAAATTTTCCGATACGGCAAAAGACATCATCGCCCATACCCGCTGCGACAAAGAGGTGAGCGAATACATCGAAATATGGGCTTATGCGCAAATTTTCGACTACATGAACCAGCTCTACCACATGAACCGGCGCAACGAACCGGTACTCGCCGTTCTGAAAGAGGTAAAAGCCGCTCTGCCGAAAGAGGAGGAAATTTTCGACAACGGGACGGCGATGCTTCTGCCCGGCGTGTCGCAACACGTGCGGCAGTCGCTGAAAGGCTCGGCGATAGAGGAGGTCTTGGCCGACCTGCACCGGAAATATTCCGACAAGACCGTGATAAGCGAAGTCGAAAGATTTCTGTTCGAGCGGTATATCCTCTCCTATGACTACAACAAAGATGCCCAAAAAGGCTATGAGCGACTGAAACAGATGACACGCGGCAACGATATGTCGGATATTTATCTCGAACGCTTCCGCCTGCGCACCAATACGGTAATCGGCTCTGACGCACCCGAAGCCGTATTTGTCGATATCGAAGGCAACGAACGGAAATTCTCCGACTTCAAGGGCAAATACCTTTACGTGGATTTCTGGGCATCGTGGTGCATTCCCTGCGTGAACGAAATACCGCATCTGCTGGATTTGAAAAAGAATCTGCAAAACAAGAATGTCGAGTTCATCGGCATTTCCATCGACAGCGACCGAGAGGCTTGGGTGAAAAAAATGCAACAGCTCAACCTGTCGGGCAACCAATTCATCATGAAAGGCAATATGCTCGCCGAGATGCTGAACATCAGAGGCGTACCTTTCTTCGTCATCTACGACAAGAACGGAAAGCTGTTGAAATACGACGCCCCGCGTCCCAGCAACGGCGAGTTGAAAGATATTTTGGAAAGCCTGCAATAAGCCTTTTTCTCTGAATACGACAGCGGCGCGAATCCCTAAAAATTCGCGCCGCTGTCATTTATTATCGGTTTTACTTCACGGGAGTCAATCCTTTTGCTGCGGCGACTTGCAACATATAGCGGTAGGCGGCGTCGCGTTCGTTGGGTATCACGCCGTCGAGTATGGCGTCTTTGATAGCCGACTTTATGTCGCCCACCGTGCGGCAGGGCTGCAAGGCGAAAACCGTCATGATTTCCTCGCCCGACACCGGAGGCTGGAAATTGCGCACGCGGTCTTTCTCCTCGATGGTGTGCAGCTTGGTGCGCACCAATGCGAAATTGTCGAGCACACGCCGCACCTTTTCCGGATTTTTGGAGGTGATGTCGGCTTCGCAAAGCATCATCAGCGCGTCGATGTCATCGCCGGCATCGAAGAGCAGCCGGCGCACGGCAGAGTCGGTAACCACGTCTTCGACCAGAGCAATGGGGCGCATGTGCAGCCCGACCATTTTTTGCACGAATTTCATTTTCTCGTTCATCGGCAGTTTCAGCCGCCGGAAAATGGAGGGTATCATCTTCTCTCCCACGAAATTGTGGTTGTGGAATGTCCAGCCCGTTTTCGGGTCGTAACGCTTGGTGGCGGGCTTGGCGATGTCGTGCAGCAGCGCAGCCCAGCGCAGCCAGAGGTCGCCGCTCCGCTCCGAGAGCTGGTCGAGTACCGTGAGCGTGTGGCGGAAATTGTCTTTGTGCCCCCTGCCCTCGACAGTCTCCACGCCTTTCAGCGCACAGAGTTCGGGAAAGACGAGCGGCAGCAGACCGCACTTGTCGAGCAGCAGAAAGCCGACGGAGGGTCGCGCCGCGAGCATGATTTTATTCATTTCGTCAATGATGCGCTCCGCCGAAATGATGGCGATGCGCTCGCGGTTGCGGGTAATGGCGTCGAAGGTTTCATCGACGATGCGGAATCCGAGCTGCGTGGCAAAGCGTATCGCCCGCATCATGCGCAGGGGGTCGTCGCTGAAAGTGATGTCGGGGTCGAGCGGCGTGCGTATAAGCCCCGCTTCCAAGTCTGCCATGCCGCCGAAGGGGTCTATCAGTTCGCCGAAATGCTCCCGATTGAGGCATATCGCCAAAGCGTTGATGGTGAAGTCGCGCCGATTCTGGTCATCGGCAAGGGTGCCGTCTTCGACGACCGGTTTGCGGGAGTCGTGCGAATACGACTCTTTGCGCGCACCGACAAACTCTATTTCATGCCCTTTGTACTTGACTTGCGCCGTGCCGAAATTGCGGAAGACGGCGAGGTGCGCCTGCCGTCCCAGCTTCGCGGCAAAGGCTTTCGCCAGCCCGATGCCGCTCCCGACGGTTACCACATCGATGTCTTTCGACGGTCGTTGCAGAAAAATATCGCGCACGTAGCCGCCCACGACATAGCACGGCAGCGCCATTTCGTCGGCAGTCGCCGTGAGAAGCCCGAACAACGGGTGCCCCAAATGCTGCTGCAACAGCGTATCGTCGAGTTTCATTTCTTCAATCGCTTTTCTTGACGCCGGCAAAGATAGCGCAAAAAGCGGTAAAAGCGAAAAGCCGGACGGATAAATCGATAAAGAGACATTACAAAACAGCCACCCGACCGACGGTCGGGTGGCTTCGAGAAAAATATCAATTAAGGAAATATCCCCTTATACTTTTTATTTGACAATGATTTTGCCGTTATCCACCTGCTTGCCGTTTTCGGTAAGGGTGAAAATGTAGGTACCGGCATGGAGTCGGCGTGCGCTTACGGCAATGCGGGTGGCATCGGGAGCGACAGTGCGCTGTTCCACCGTGCGACCGGCAACGTCGGTTACCGAGAGGGTGCGTACGGCATTATTGGCAGACGCCTCGAACTCGATGGTGATTTCATCGGAAGGACGGGCGAGAGTGGGGAACATCTTCATGCCGGCAGGCATGGCGACTTCCTGCAACGAGCTGCTCCCTTTGTCGATGCGGTAGAGTTGAGTATAATCTTCTTCTCCATAATAGAATAGAGCTAAATAATTTTCACCATTGAAGGTGTAAATGATGAAATCCTCTATATCCCCTCCTGTGGGTATAGAATTCAATACCGATCCGTCTTCGGAGACGATTTCCAATGCAGTTATTTTGGCAGAATAACGAGTTTCTTTATGGTCGTTTATACCGTCATCGTCATAATCGGATTCGCGTGTTTCTCCTTTTTCCACTTTACGTTTCGTAACAAAAAATTCGTATTTGTCATCATCGTTGAAAAGCGTTTGAGTCAGAATTGTCCAAAACTCGTCGGTCGGACTGTCCGAATCGGCATTTGTATAGCCTACATAATGTTCTACCTCGCTATCCGAAGTATAATAGTGAACATCGGTTTCTTCCGATGTCCAGTCTCCGGTATAGCGAACATTCTCGTAAAAGATATTTACATTATACAGTTTTCTGCCTTTCAAATAGTAATATCTTTCCGGATAATTTTTTTCAGAGATTCCGTCATGACTGAAGTAACGGGTGATAAAATAAGTGCAACCGTCATTGTCGGTATAAGTGGAATCTATATTCCCACTTCTATTTTCAATATAGGCGATGCAATCGTCTATACTCAGTTGATAGAAGGTATCAATTTCGCCGACCTCGTTGTATTTCCCAAGTCCAAACAATATATCATATGTAGTGTCATATTCGGAAGTGTCGCGCACGGTAATTTCCGGCGTGCGGTATTCCTTTAAGGTGTACTCTTTGAGCAGATTGCTATTATACGAAAACTCCCGTGCCACGCTGAAACCTTTGCCGAAAATCGTAAATGAATTTGTTTCTACTGCACCTTCCGACTCCTCAGATGAGAAAGCAACCGCTTTTGCCTGCTTGTCGACAGTAAATGTTTGTGGAATGATACTTAATCTGCCACCGATTTTTTCTACCGGCGTGAGGTTCTGCGCCGAAGCGACAGCCATGCCGCCCAAGAGTAGGGCGACTGAAAATAAAAACTTTTTCATATTGTTTCTTATTAAATTGGTATATAAAGTTGTATATCCGAAAATTTTACATTATCTTTGAGCCTGCAAAGTTTTGCCATTTAATTCAAATATCCAAATTTTTTTGGAGAAAATTTTAAGAAAAAAGAAAAAATTCTATTTTTTACCGACGGGAAAACCTATCTATGAAATCCATTCTACATACCCGTTAGCTGGTTTTCACGGCGCCACGCCTCGTCGGCGCAAGCAATGACAAGCAATTCAAAAACGCCATACGCTTTTTCACACGAAAAAGGCTGCCGCCCTTTGCGCGCAACAGCCTTAAAATCGTAGCGGGGACGAGAATTGAACTCGTGACCTCCGGGTTATGAATCCGACGCTCTAACCTACTGAGCTACCCCGCCATCGACACTCCGCTTCGGGAATGCGGGGACAAAGGTACAATCTTTTTTTGAATTGAAAAAATTTTTGCTCTCTAAAAATGTTCTGCCTGCCGATATATTTCCGAAACAGGAAAAAATCGTATTTTTGTACGGACGAAGAAAGTATGGCACGACACAACGAAACCGGAAAGAGCGGCGAACAACGCGCCGCCGAATACCTGCTGACACAGGGCTATACCGTGCGCGACGTAAACTGGCGCAGCGGAAAATACGAGCTCGACATCGTCGCCTACAAGGAAAATACGCTCGTGGTGGTCGAAGTGAAAACCCGAACGAACGACGACTATATGCGCCCCGAAGAGGCGGTTACGCGAGCGAAAGCCCGCCGCATCATCGACGCGGCAGCTGCCTATGTGGCAGAATACGACCTGCCTTTCGACGTGCGCTTCGACGTCATCGCCCTGTTGAGCGACGGGGAGGGCGGCTATACGGTGGAGCATATTCCCGAAGCCTTCTTCCCCACCCTGCGCTAAGCACAGGCATCGAAACGATTTCAGCCACGATGTACGTATGATTATCCGCCTTTCCGAAACCGACTCGACCAACGCACAGCTGCGCCGTATGCTCGCCGACACGCCCGACCTGCCGCACGGGACGGCTGTCGCCGCCGACTTCCAGACCGCCGGACGCGGACAGCGGGGGGCATCGTGGGAGTCGCGGCGGGGTGAAAATCTGATGTTCTCGATTCTGCTGCGACCGAAGCAGATAGCGGCTGCCCGCTCGTTCACGCTCTCGCAGCTCGTGGCGCTGGCAACCGTCGAGGCGCTCGACGGGTACGTGCCCGACCTGTGCATCAAATGGCCGAACGATATTTATTACCGAGACCGGAAACTCGCGGGCACGCTTATCGAAAACGATATACGCGGCGCCGAACTGTCGGCATCGATTGCGGGCATCGGCATCAATGTCAATCAGACCGATTTTTCCACTGCACTGCCCAATCCCGTGTCGCTGGCTCAAATCGTGAATGCGCCGCTCGACCGCGACAGCCTGCTGGAAAATCTCGTCAGCCGCATTGCCGATGCGACCGCCTGCCATACGCCGAGCGACGACGATGCCGTCGCCGCCCGCTACCGCTCCCGCCTCTATCGGAACGAGGGTTTCCACCCCTACTACGATGTGCGGGCACAGGAAACGATACTCGCCGCCATGGTGCGGGTAGAGCCGACCGGCACGTTAGTGCTGCGCACAACGGCGGGCGACGAACGCGCCTACACCCTCAAAGAATTGAAATACCTGCCATGAACGAAGGGCACAAAAGAATACTGCGCATAGCCGTCCCCGCCATCGTGTCGAACATCACGGTGCCGCTGCTGGGGTTGATAGACGTGGCTATCGTGGGGCATCTCGGCGCCCCTGCCTACATCGGCGCAATAGCCGTAGGCGGTATGCTTTTCAATATCCTGTACTGGATTTTCGGATTCCTGCGTATGGGCACCGGCGGCATGACGTCGCAGGCTTACGGGCGACGCGACCTCGACGAAGCCGCCCGCCTGCTGATACGCTCGGTCGCCGCAGGCATCGGCATAGCAGCCCTGCTCATACTTCTGCACTACCCGATAGCGCGGGCGGCTTTCCGCCTCATCGACGCCACGCCGGAGGTGGAACGGTGGGCGATGCTCTACTTCCGCATCTGCATCTGGGGCGCGCCGGCGGTGCTGGGGCTGTACGGGTTTGCCGGCTGGTTCATCGGTATGCAGAACACCCGTTTCCCCATGTGGATAGCCATTTGCCAAAATATCGTCAATATCTTGATGAGCCTCACACTGGTATTCCTTTTCAGCATGAAAATCGAAGGGGTGGCGCTCGGCACACTGACGGCACAATACGCGGGGTTCGGCATGGCGGTGTGGCTGTGGCGGCGCTATTACAAACCGCTGCGACACCGCATCGATTGGCGGACGGCGCTGCTGCACCGACGGGAAATGTACCGTTTTTTCAGCGTCAATCGCGACATCTTCTTCCGTACGCTCTGTCTGGCGGCAGTAACGATGTTTTTCACGTCGGCAGGTGCGGCGCAGGGCGAAATCGTACTGGCGGTGAACACGCTGCTGATGCAGCTCTTCACACTCTACACCTACATCTTGGACGGCATGGCATACGCAGGCGAGGCGCTGACCGGCAAATACATCGGGGCGCGCAACGAGCGGGAGCTGCGCCGCACGGTGCGGCAAACGTTTATGTGGAGCATCGGGCTGTCGCTCTTTTTCACGCTGCTCTACGCCACAGCGGGCACGCCGTTTCTCGCGCTGCTCACCGACGATGCCGCCGTGCTGGCGGCTGCCGATGCCTATTTCTACTGGGTGCTTGCCATTCCGCTGGCAGGTTTCGCCGCTTTCATGTGGGACGGCATCTACATCGGCGCCACCGCAACCAAAGGAATGCTCGCCGCTATGATAACGGCATCGGCGCTTTTTTTCGCCCTCTACTTTTGCGGACGGGCGGCGTATGGCAACCACGCCCTGTGGGCGGCTTTCATCGCCTATCTGACGTGTCGGGGCATGGTGCTCACCCTGCTTTCGCCCAAATTCATAAAATCAAACCGATAACTTTACGACGACAAAAGCGGCTCGCGCCTGCGCGCGAGCCGCTTTGACACATATAGAAATCAAAGGTTACCGTTTCAAAAATTTCTTGCCGTTCCGGATATAGACATTCCCCGACTGCGGACGGACGACGCGCCGACCTTGCAGGTCGTACAGCGGGGCATCGCCCTCATCATCGGCTGTCAAAATTTTCACCGCCGAACTGTCGCCGCTCAGATTGATATAGAACAGGTAATTCGAGTCGGCTTTGGTAAGCTCATGCGCTCCCGCCGACAAGGTACGGGTGATAATGCTGCTGCCGGAAGCCGAAACTTTCTCGCCGTCGATTTTGATATTGGGCACGGAGCCGTCGGCAAATACCAGTGTCAGCGTCATTTCCTCCGCAATCGTAAATTTTATCGATGTCTTCGTTTCCATTTTCAAACAGTCGGTATGGGTAACGCCGTTAATCGTGGCGGAACCGTGGCTGTTGGAACAGTTGCCGGAAATGGCATAAAACGGATTCGAAGGTTTTCTGCCCGTGAAGTAGCACTCATATCCGCCGGTCGGAATCACCGGAGGATTCACCTCTCCGCCGCCTTCTTCGCCTTCTCCGCTGCCTTCATCACCGCCGCTCACTTCGCCATCGTCGGTAAAGAGTCCGACCAGCGAGGTGCGGTAGCCGCTAACCGCCGCTTTCAACTCTATATTGACCGAGTAATCGGCATCATCGACCGCGTTGTTGAAAGTCCATTGCAAGTCGCCGTGCTGCATACGCCCCGCCCCATACGCACCGGTGAGAATGGTCGGAACATCTTCGGCAGCATCGGGCGTGTAGGCAAACATGATTGCCGCATCGGTATCGAAATTGTTGTAACCCGTGCCGCCTTTTTTCGTCTTCACTTCGGCAGGCACTTTTTCATCGCGCGAGGCGGCAACATAGGCGTCGAACTCGACAGGATTGTCCTGCCACGAAACAAATCGGAACGAGGAGGAGCGCTCGGCAAAAACATTGCCATACGCCTTTATCATACCGCCATCTTCCGACGAAAAGGTGCCTTTGCCCGATGCAATATCCGTTCCCTGCATCGAAATCATCATCGGACGGGAGGTGTTGCGGAAATAGTTGTTTTCGACGAACACGCTCGACGCCATGCACGCCCCGACGCCGTACTTGGCGCAGCCGTCGAAATAGTTGTTATATACATGGCAGGAAAACGAGCGTATGCGCGGGTGGCGGCTGTCGCTGTGGTCGAACCAATTGTGATGATAGCAAACGTACATTTGATCGTTTTCGCCTTTCAGCCCGAGCAGGTTGCACTTGCCGCAGTCCCAAAAATGGTTGTACGAAAGAGTAACCAGCGTCGATCTTTTGCAGTCGAGAGCGCCGTCGCCTTTTGCCTGATCGGCGTCGCTGCCGGCATTGCCGTAGAAAAGGTCGTTGTTGTGTACCCATATATGTTTGTTTTCCTGCTGCAGCCCGATGTTGTCGCCTTCACTGCTGCGGCAGTTTATCACGCCGATGTTGCGTATCTCGACCGACGTGGCATTTTTGAGTCGGATACCCCACCCGTCGGCAGTTGCGTCGCAGCCGATGCCTTCGAGCGTAATGCCCGGACAAACGGTCTTGCCGCCCATATCTATTTCGAGGTCGCCTTTGCTACTGACGGAGGGGACGCCCACCTGCCCGATGAGCCGTATCGCAAGGCAGCGTGAATCGTACCCTTTTTTGAAACCCGTCAAAATATTCTGTATGCCCGTGCAAACGGTCGTCGCACCTTTGGAACTCGTAACCACGTCGAGCGTTACGGCATCTTTGTTTTTATCGGTAACATACAATACGACGGTATTGGGTTTCAGCGTACCGTCGGAGTTGTAAGCACCGGGCGACATTCCGTCTGTGAAAGCAAAGCCGCTACGGTCGTATGCCCGCACCTCAACGGCAGACGATTCTGCAACGAGCATCTCCATTTCGCTGCCCTCCGCATCGACAGGCACGACCTTGAAAACATATTCACCCGCAGCGATGCCGACCGCATCGGCGCGACCGTATGTGCCGTAATTGCGCACGAGCGCATCGTCGAGCTTCCGGTATTCGCCGCCGACCGGCTTGCAATAGACATGATACGAAGCAGCATCGTCAGAAAGAGAAAAAGTTACATATCCCGACTCGAACCAGCCGCCGGATTCACGAATGGTCTGCGCCCCGCCAAAAAGCGGAGCAGCAAGCAGCGCCAATAAAATGAATGTCTTTTTCATGGGCAAGAATTTCAATGATTTGCCCACAAAAATAGAAGAAATATTATCCTTACAGGTGGATATTCGTACCTTTTTCGAGTACGATACTTCTAAAAAACGGAGAAAAGCGGGAGAATTTTCCGCTCTGCCCTATTTCATGAAAACAAAATAGACCGCGAGTATCAGACAGACGGCGGCGGCAAGGTGATTCCATTGCAGCGTTTCGTTGTGAAAGGCTATCGTGGAAAAGAGCGCGAATACGGTAAGCGTGATAACCTCTTGTATGACTTTGAGTTGGACGAGCGAGAAAGGTCCGCCGTTTCCGCGAAAACCGATGCGGTTGGCGGGCACTTGAAAACAGTACTCGAAAAGGGCGATGCTCCAACTGAACAAAATGACCGCCCACAGCGCCCAATTTTCAAAAAACTTAAACTCTCTCAATTTCAGATGTCCGTACCACGCGAATGTCATAAACACATTCGATACGATCAGCAACAGTATGGTATAAATTCCTTGCATAACGCTCGATTTTCAGGTTTTCTTTTTTCGGGCGCAAAAGTAATAAATTATAGGCTTCCGTGCGAAAAAAGCGGAAAGAAATTCGGACAGAAAAAAAGAGAAGAACGTGCAAGCTCCGTTCTTCTCCTGTTTCTTTACCGGCAGATGGTGTCAGTAGGTAACGACGATGCCGCCCGTAAACCAGCCTTGCGGCATGGCGAGTCCGCCGAAGTCGCAATAGCGGGTGTAGGTAATGTTGCTGCCATCGACGTAGATGCGCAAGTGCTTGCGCTCCCACGCCACGCGGGCATCGAGCAGGGCATACGGTTCATAAGAGTGTGCTGTGCCGGCGACATCGTTGTAGAAGCCGTTGCGGTCGTACACGCCGGCAATCAGGGTTACGGTAACGTAACGCAAAAAGCGCACGGCAATGCAGCCGGTCGCCTTGTGGCGCATATAGTCGAGCGCGTACTTCGATATGTAATCGCCGCTCTGCTTGTCGGTGGTCATGTAGGCATACGCCAGCGAGAGCTGTTGCAGAAAATCGTCGCCGTAGTAGCCGCCGCTCCATTCGGCGCCGAAGGTGTGGAGCGAGGTCATCTGCTGCGACTGCCATTCGCTCTCGGGCGCGGGACGCACCCAGTCGATAATGTCGCGCCCGATGCGGTAATAAAGCTCGGCATCGGTGCGCCAGTGCCCCCGCTTGAAGTCGAGCCGCAAGCGGCAGGTCGTGGCTTTTTCGGGGCGCAGGTCGGGATTGCCGATGTAGCCCGTCGCCGTGTAATAGAGGTCGGTGAAGGTGGGCAGGCGCATCGAACGCACGGCGGCTGCTCCGAGATGCAAGCCCTCCGCCGGACGATAGCCGAGCGAGAGGCTCCATACCGGTATGCCGCCATACGGAGAGAATACCCCTCCGACCGAGCCTTCGAGGTCGAACGCGCCTATCCGTGCGACGTGGCGCAGGCGTATGTCGCCGCTGTTCCGGCTCTTTCCTTTGGTGTAAAAGGCATCGGCACGACCTTTGACCGGACGGGGCGCATCGAGCGGTTCGCCCAACACCGACGACCAAATGTGGTCGTAACGGTAATCGCCGTAAAGCGATGTCGTGCCCCACGCCCATGCCAAGTCGCCCCGCACCGAAGCGCCGACGCGGTCGGTATTGTGGTAATTGAACGGCACCCGTGCGGGGTCGTCGCGCACCAGCTCGAAGCGGTCGAAATTTTTTCGGTAACTGACGTTCGATTCGAGGGTGAACCGTCGCGCAAATCGTTTCAGCCAGCGCAGCGACGTGAGAAACGTGCGGGTAGCCTCGAACTGGTCGGGATATTGCAGCGAATAAAATCCGTTCGCCCCGAACGCCCGTGTCTGACAGCCCGCCTGCCCGTCGAAATATCCGGCTCGTTCGGCGTCGTACCCCACGCGCACGAAAGCGTTGTAGTTTTTGAAATCGGTATTGGTCGTGTAGCCGTCGCTCGCCCGATAAGAGCCGGCGCCGAAAAGCGTGAAACGCCGGTGCGTTACCGCTCCCGAAAAATTGCCGTAAGCGTAGCCGTACTGTCCGCCGGAGGCTTCAGCACGCAGGTAAGTGGGGCGCAGAGGCTCCGTGCGTATGTTTACGGCGCCGGCGAAAGCGCCCATACCCGCCGTGCCGTCGTCGATGGATATGGCGGAAACAATGTCGATATCGACCGGCAGCGAATGACTTTGATGCCCGGTGCGGGCATCGGTGAAATCGACGCCGTTGAGCAGAACGGCAGTCTGGTCGAAAGAGCCTCCCCGTATCGAAATGTCGGCTTGTACGCCTTTGCTCCCCCTTTCCCGCAAATCGACAGAGGGAGCGAGCCTTAACACGGACTCGATGGTGGGCAGCGGAGCGACCGCAGCCTCGGGTCTGTCGAATACGGGAACGGGCAACACCGCCGTGCGGACGGGAGAAAGAATATTTCCGGTAACCGTTACTTCGTCCATCTCGAACTCCTGAATGGAATCGGTCTCGACGACGTAGGCGAAAATTTCTTCCGGTGTTGCAAGCAAGACGAGCGACATGGCAAAGGAGAGCACTCCGATCTGCACCCTGCGGTGCAGCGATGCGACGACGGCATGGCCTTTGCGGCACCACCGCCGGAATCGAAATACGGATTCTTTTGTCAAGTTTTTTTTCATCTTGTTTTTGATTGGTAAATAAGGTTGAATCATCGCGCGCCGCCACGCGGGCTTGCTCCGGTGCGACGGCAAAAATCGCACAAATATACGGAGAAAAATCCGCCGTACCGAAAATTTCGGTATCTTTACTACCGAAAACACGGTTGTTCTATGGCGCAAAAGGCTCTTGTATTACACGAATTTTCGATACCCGCCACCCTCTACCTGCGGCATCTGTTCTTTGCTTTCACGGCGAAGTATCGGGCAGTGGGCATTGCGGTGCTGGCGCTGCTCGTAGCGGTATCGTATTTTTTCGCCGATATGATATATGTCGTCATCATACTCGGCTTTGCGGCGATACCGATAGGCTTGTTCCACTACTTCGTGAGCCGGCTCACCCGCGTGGAGGAACGGCGGATATTGCACGAGAGCGAGGGCACGGTCGATGAAGGCGGCATCGTGCTGCACTACCGCGACGGTGTACACTGCTACTGCGCATGGGAGTATGTGCTCGACTACAAAATAACGAAACGGTATTACCTGCTCTACACTGCCGACGACACGCCGCCGTTTCTCTATCTGCCGCGCGAGGCTTTCGACGACGAAGAGGCGTGCCGCGCATTCGAGCGGCTGCTGTTACGGAAAATGACGGGTGCAGATTAAATAATTCCGCCGTCGCCATGCCGTTTCAAAAAATTTTCCTATATTTGTTTTTCATAAATTCTTCGGCAGTATGAAAAAGAGAATCGCCCGACTCGGCATCTTGCTCTTTCTGTTTCCGCTCGGCGTCGTGTCGCAGACGCTGGACGAAGCCAGAACGATGTACCGTGCCGGAAAGTATGCCGAAGCACTCCCCGTTTTTGAAAAGAATCTGAAAAAGAAGCCGAAAAATCCGTCTTTGAATCAATGGTACGGTGTATGCCTGTACGAAACGGGCGACCATGCCGGCGCAGAAAAATATCTGAAAATCGCCGCTGCGGGAAAAATTCCGACGGCTTACCGCTATCTCGGCGATATTTATTTCGAGCAATACCGTTTTGCCGACGCCGCCAAATACTACACCTATTATACGGAGTACCTCGAAGAAAGCGACGACGAAGACGAAAACGAGGATTCCGAATATTACGAGCTGCGGAGCGCACAGGCGGAAACCGGTATGCAGAAACTCGCCAAAGTGCAGGCGGTAACGGTCATCGACAGCCTCGTGGCAGATAAGGCAGATTTTTTCCGCCATTACCGGCTATCTGCCGAGAGCGGCTCGCTGCACGACTACGCCTCCCTGTTCGGCGAAAAAGGTGGAGATGCCTCGCCCGTATATCTCACCCGGCGCGGCGACAAAACGGTCTATGCCGTTCCGACCAAAGACAACGGTTACGAGCTTTTCGTGCGCATGCGGTCGGGCAGCCGGACATTCGGCAAAGCCGAACCGATAGAAGATTTGAACACGCCCTACAACGAAAATTATCCGTTTCTGCTGAGCGACGGAACGACGCTCTACTTCGCTTCCGACGACGAGGAAGAGTCGCTGGGCGGATACGACATTTTCAAAACGTCGTACGACCGCTACACCGAAGACTACGATGAACCGGAAGCATTGCCCATGCCGTTCAATTCGCCCTACAACGACTACCTCATGGCAATCGACGAGAATTTGGGCGTGGGGTGGTTTGCCAGCGACCGCTTCCAGCCGGAAGGGAAAGTCGTCATCTACCTCTTCTTATGGGAGGAGAAGCCCGAATGCCTCGCCGTCGAAGATTCGCCGGAACTGCTGCGGCGTGCCCGACTCGCATCGATACGCGAAACGCAAACGGCAGATGCCGACTATACGAAAATCATCGAGCAGATACGCCGCCTATCGACCAAACGACCGGCTGCGGAAAAAAACAAAATATACTTCATCGTTTCCGACGGAATCGTCTATACCGACCTGTCGCAATTCCGAAACGAACAAGCACGCAAACATTTCCTTAAAGCGCAGGAAATCAGAAAATCGATAGCCGCGCAGGAAAACGAATTGCAACAATTGCGCAAAAAATATGCCGCCGGAAACGACCGCACAGTAACGGCTGCCCGCATAGAAACGTTGGAAAAGAAACTGGAATCGCTCTATCCGCAACCCGAAGCGTATGAAATGCAAAGCCGCGCGGCAGAGCTGTCGAACCTGCGTGAATAACATGAAACCAAATACCTAAAAACATGGATATATTCGTTCTTCTCATCGTGGCAGTGTGCATTGTCGCACTGATCGTATTCTTCTATTTCGTGCCGTTCCTCCTATGGCTTTCGGCAACCGTATCGGGCGTACACATTTCGCTGTTGCAGCTCTTTCTGATGCGTATCCGCAAAGTGCCGCCCCAAACCATCGTGCGGGCAATGATCGAAGCGCACAAAGCCGGCTTGCAGTCGATTACCCGCGACGAACTCGAAGCCCACTATCTGGCAGGCGGCTATGTGGAACGGGTTGTTCACGCCCTCGTTTCGGCAGCCAAAGCCAACATCGATCTCGGTTTCCAAATGGCGACCGCCATCGACCTTGCCGGTCGCGACGTGTTCGAGGCGGTGCAGATGTCGGTCAATCCCAAAGTCATCGACACGCCGCCCGTCGTAGCAGTAGCCAAAGACGGCATACAACTCATTGCCAAAGCCCGCGTAACGGTGCGTGCCAACATACGGCAGCTCGTAGGCGGCGCCGGCGAAGATACGGTACTTGCCCGCGTAGGCGAAGGCATCGTGTCGTCTATCGGTTCGTCGGAATCGCATAAATCGGTACTCGAAAATCCCGACTCCATATCGAAACTCGTATTGAAAAAAGGTCTTGACTCGGGTACGGCATTCGAAATACTCTCCATCGACATCGCCGACATAGACATCGGTAAAAACATCGGCGCCGGTCTGCAAATAGACCAAGCGCAAGCCGACAAAAACATCGCTCAAGCAAAAGCCGAAGAGCGCCGCGCCATGGCTATCGCCCTCGAACAGGAGATGAAAGCCAAAGCGCAGGAAGCCCGCGCCAAAGTCATCGAAGCCGAAGCCGAAGTGCCGCGCGCCATGGCAGAGGCGTTCCGTTCGGGAAATCTCGGCGTGATGGATTACTACAAAATGAAAAACATCGAAGCCGACACGTCCATGCGCGAAACGATAGCCCGCCCGACATCGGGCAGCGGCTCGTCCAAATAAAGCAAAGGGAAAAGAAAAAGGCTGCAACACGCATTCGTGTTGCAGCCTTTTTTTACGGATTAGCAGTTTTGTTTTTCCTTCGCCGCTTCAACCACGAAAACCATTCGCGCCACCGGTTGAACTCCTTGCGGTACATGATGCCCACCCCCTGTGTGGTAAGGGCGGACTTTACGTAATAGTTTTTGTCGTTGTAGTGGTTATAGGCTTTCAGCCGTATGTTTCCGCTCTTGGTCAAGAGGTATTCGAGGTCGAAGTCGCCAACGAAAGTATTGTTATTGACCGCATTGTCGCGATAGCCGATATTTCCGTTGAGAATCAATCGGTTGTTGAGCAACTGGCTCGACAAAGCGAGTTCGACTTCCACATCGGAGAAGTCGCCCTTATCGCTGCGCAGGTTGGTACCTATATTGATGTTTTCATTGATTTGCCCGAGCATATTGTTGAGCTGCGACGAGAGCGCCGACGAAGCCACCGATGCCAATTCGTTGTTGCGCGTCTGCCCCACATTCATGTAATCGGGCGTATAAAATTTGTTCAATGCCAACAGGTAGATAATCTGGCGGTTTATCATATCGTCGGTGCTGATAATACTCCGTATGCGGCGGTCGATGTCCTGCGTTACGGTGGGAAAAGCCAAGTCGAAGCGGAAATCGGGTTGCTGCAATTCGCCCGTCAGATAGAGCATGGCACGCACGGGTATGGTGGTACGGTTCAACTCCTGTTCTGTGGCAAAACTCTCGTCAAGGTCTTCCAGATTCGCGGTCAAGGCATAATAGGCTTCGATATTGAGGTCGGCATCGAGCGGGGCGCCGGCAAAAGTTATGCTGCTACCGTTCACAATCTTAAAGTCGCGCGTGATGAGATCCTGCAAACTGAAATTGTAATTCCCTTTTTCGACCGTGTAGGTGCCGTACAATTTCATATCCGAAAACGTATCGTATTCGATACGAATGTTTCCGCTGCCGGACGCCTGTATCATGTCGCCGGTGGCGGGGTCCATCAACAGATTCATGGCTATCTGGGGCGTGGCATCGATTTGCAGATTGAGCGAAAGCGAATGGCGCAAAGGCTCCGGCTCGGGAACCGACAACGGAAAGGAGAGCGTGTCCCTCTTCAGGGCTCTTGAAGAGCGTGAACGGTCGACGAAAGTGATAAATCCATATTCACCTGCTTCGGAAGTATTGGAAAGGACGAAAGTAAATTTGGAATGGTCTTCGGTCGATACATTAATATCTATATCGGTGTGCTGCATATCGCCTTCGACGGTAACATTTCCGCTGCCGTAAACTTTTCCGTAATAAACCGGACTCTGTTTTTCAGTCGTATTATACACCAACATATTGCGCATATTGGTCGCCGTCAGTAAATATTCGATATTCTTGAAATTCCGGTGCCGCATTTCGCCGTTTACCCTCCCCGTATGTCCTTCGGCATCGGTCATGGTCATATTATCCATGAATATTCCGTCGGGCGTAAGCCGCACCGAGTCGGAAATGTAAAAGCGCGTATTGAGATAGTCGATACCGAAACCGAAACGTTCGACACGGACAGCGCCGTTTATATTCAACGCTTTGAAGCGTCCGTAGAAATCGATGCTTCCCGAAGCATGACCGCTGACATCTTGCAAGATTTTCTCTGTAAACGGATTGAGAAACGCCAACGAGATATGCTGCGCATCGAAATGGAGATTCAACGAATCGCGGGTCGGGAAAATATAACCGCTTACCCGCGTATCGGGATATTGCGGCTGGGTGACGATTCCGTCCAAGAAGATACCTTTGTTGTCGTTGTCCCAATGGCTGTTCAAGCGCAAGTCGCCGAAAGGTGCATAATTGTAAGAAAAGTCTTCGACGCGGAAGTCCTGCGTACTGAGGCGCGGCATACCGCCGTTCAACAAATCGGCAATGACGAAATCGCCGGTCGCCTGCCCGCCGAAAACGACATTTTTCAAATTGAGTGTTTCAAAGATGTAGGCAAGATTTATATCGTTAAGACTCAAATGCAAGCTGTCTTGACCTGCCGTAGCGACAAAGCCGTCGAGATGCAGAAATTGTTTCCGGTGGCTTATTGAGAAATCGTCGACGAATCCTTTCCCGTCGTGTACGGAAATCGTTGCCGGAGCGACATGCCATACCGAATCGCCGATGATGATTTGCGTGGGTAGGAGGTCGATGTTGTAGCGCGTCTTTCGGGCAACCGTTTCGATACGGGTCGAAGCAGCTATTTCGCCGCAAAGCGTAGAGGTGCCGTTATTGCTCCAATTCAGACGGGTGAGCACATTGTTGTCGGCAGCTTGTGCATTGATTGCCAATCCTATATATTTGTTTTGTTTGTTGTATGTGGCGGTATATGCCGAGAATTGCAACGTCGTATCGACTTTCCGCAGCCGTACTTCGTTATCGTGTAAAATGCGATTGGAAACTACCACTTCGGGAGCGTTCACGTACAATTCCATATCTCGATTTCGACCGTCGAAAAATCCCGACAGGGCAGCTCTTTCACTAAACCGTACCGGCAAGTCGAAGGCGTCGGACAATTTCGACGTTTCTTCTATCTCGAAAGCGTAGCGGAAATCGGTTTCCGCCTCGTCGGCAGCGGGTTCCGATGCAGGGAACAGCGCCGGCAAAAATTCCGCCAGAAACGAGGTTATCTGTTTTTTCAACTGTTTGAAAGCATATTTTCCTTCGACCTCACCGTTGATGATGTCGGAGTCAATACGTAAGGTTCTGATACTGTCGCGATTCTCTGCCAAAACGGAGAAGTTTTCGGTCGAAAATGAATGTCCGTCGTTTTCGAAACGCAACGAATCGATAAGAACAGTGCCTTCGATGTTGTCGATATTGCTGCCGACCAGATTGCTCGACAGGTCGAATTGCATCACCGAGCCGGTATATCGCGGCAGCAGATTGAGCCGGTCAAAATGAATATCCCGTCCTTTTGCCACCACCTTTATGACCGGCAATTCATTAAAGAGGTCGATGGCACCGGTCAGTTGAAAACGCCCGTTCGGGTCGTCTATCGCCATAAACCCGTTGTAATAGGTATTGTTGTAATTTCCGCGCAACGAGATATTCCGATAGGTATAATTCTTGAAATCGAAATGGGAAATATCGCCTTCGACATTACCCCACAATTCGCCGCCGGCAAGGTGTTGGTTAAGATTAAGACGAATATCCAGTCCTATATTGCCCATCATCGACTCGACGGCAAAAAATTTCCCTATGGCAAAGTCGGTAGTCGATAACTGTCCGACAAGCGTGAATATATCGTCATCGTCGACCGTCATATTCACATCGCCGGCAAGCGTTCCCAATTCGCAAGAGAGAATGCCATCTGCCTGTATGCCGGCAACATTACGGCTTACCTCGCCGTAAAAATTCCACGCACCTACCGATTCGGCTCTTTTTACAAGAGCTTCCCGTCCGGGCAACAGCTCGCTCACAATAAGCGGAAGGGCTTTTTCCGTCGCATAGAGTTCATCAACGGCTCCAGAAATCTCCATACTGTCGCGCACAAACAGATGACGCGCCAATGCTTCCGCCGACAAGAAAAGATACCCGTCGCCGTACTGTACCTCCAACTGCCCCAATCGAAGACTGTCGAGCGTGCCGTCAAGAGAAGTGCTGATTTTCAATGGCGTATTCGCATCTTTCAAGCGCGGAACAAAAGCCTTGAAATCGGAAAGAGTAACAAGCGCCCGCTGCATTTTGAGGTCGAGCAGACTTTGCCGACAGAATTCTTCAAAACTTCCGTAAGAGAGCGCATCGGTGGTCATACGGTTAAGTGACAGTTCAGTATGCGGCAAAGAAATTCTGAAATTACTCATCATCAGTCGATTGCTGTTTCCGACAAGTTTTACTCCGAATTTTTGCAGCGAAAAGCCGGACTTTTCGTCGAAAGCAATTTTCCGGATATTGACATTGACGGAATCGCGTTCGAGCGATTTCAGCGAAACGGTCGCCAGAAAATTCTCGATGCCGATATGGTTGGGGTCGAACACGCCGGCTCTTCGGCAAGGCTCGGAACGGACATCATACGTTATGCTTCCCCGCCGCACGAGTACGGTATTTATCTGAGAATGAATATCGATAGAGGGGTGCCCCTCTGTATGAAACTTGTCGATGACGAATTGCAGATTCAACGGCGACTGTTTGTCGTCGCGGGAAAGATGCGCTTGAAAATCGTACAGCTGTATGGTGGTGAAAACCAATCGTCGGCGAAGCAGTTTTTGCAAGGCGAATCCTGCCGTAAGTTCTTGGGCATAAAGCAGCGTATCGCCCTGCTTGTCGTAGAGGCAGACGTCTTTCAAAAAAATTTTATTGAACGGATATATCGTTCCTTCGCCTATGGTTACACGGGTATCCAGCAGTGTCGACAGCTCTTTCTCGCCGGCACGGACTATCTGCCGCTGCACCGGTTCGATGTTGAGCAACAGATACGATACCGTCAAAAGAGCGATAAACGCCGACAGTACACTGATAATCAATATTTTGAAAATTCTGAATAAATATTTCATACCGTCTCCGATACAAATTTATGATTTTTCGCAGAATAAAGCGGCAAATAATTCTTTTTTATTGTGTAATTTCGCGCATCGAAAAAGCGATTTTATGAGCGTTACGATTTTGGGAATAGAGTCGTCGTGCGACGATACGTCGGCTGCCGTGATACGCGACAGGGTGATGCTGTCGAATGTCATTGCCTCGCAAGCCGTACACGAAGCCTTCGGCGGCGTGGTGCCCGAACTTGCATCGCGCGCCCACCAACAGAACATCATACCGGTGGTGTCGGAGGCGATACGCCGCGCCGGCATCGACAAGAAAGAAATCGACGCGCTGGCTTTCACACGCGGTCCCGGACTGATGGGCTCGCTGCTGGTAGGCACCTCCTTTGCAAAAGGGTTTGCCACAGCGTTAGGCATTCCGCTAATCGATGTCAATCACTTGCAGGCGCACGTGATGGCGCACTTCATCAAAGTCGATGCCGACAACAACGACCAACCCTCCTGCCCATTTCTCTGCCTGCTGGTGTCGGGCGGCAACTCGCAAATCATCAAAGTAAAGAGTTACAAAGAGATGGAAGTGCTGGGGCAAACCATCGACGATGCCGCCGGCGAGGCGTTCGACAAATGCGCCAAAGTGATGGGCTTAGGCTATCCGGGCGGACCGGTGATAGACCGTCTTGCCAAAGAGGGCGACCCGAAGGCTTTTTCGTTCAACAAACCGCACATAGCGGGATACGATTACAGTTTCAGCGGACTGAAAACATCGTTTCTCTACCTGCTGCGCGACGAACTGAAAAAAAATCCCGATTTCATTTCCGAACGGAAAAACGACTTGTGCGCTTCGCTGCAAGCCACTATCGTGGAAATATTGATGGATAAATTGCGGAAAGCCGTAAAAGATACGGGAATACGCGAAGTCGCCGTAGCGGGGGGCGTCTCTGCCAACTCTGCCGTGCGGCAGGCGTTTGAAGACCACGCGGCACGGTACGGCTGGCGAGTGCATCTGCCGCGCTTCTCATTCACGACCGATAACGCCGCCATGGTGGCTGTTACCGGTTATTACAAATATTTGGATAAAGATTTTTGTTCGCTCGATTTACCGCCGTTCGCGCGAGTGGAATTGTAACACCATGAATGTCGAAATCATAGCCATAGGCGATGAATTGCTTATCGGACAGGTAACCGATACCAATTCGGGGTGGATAGCCCGCCAACTCAACCATATCGGTTGGGAACTCACGAAAGTAACCGTCGTCCGCGACCGCGGGGAAGAAATAAAAAATGCCGTCGTCGAGGCGTTCGGTCGGGTGTCTGTCGTACTGATGACGGGCGGTCTCGGTCCGACGAAAGACGATATTACCAAAAAGACGCTTTGCGAATTGTACGGGTGCACCCTGCACCGCGACGAAAAGGTGCAGGCGATGAACGACGAACGGTTTGTTCAAAAGGGATTTACGATGAATGCGCTCACGCGCGACCAAGCGTTGGTGCCCGATGCGTGCGAGGTCATCTATAATCCGGTGGGCACGGCGCCGGTGATGTGGTTCGACCGCGACGGCAAAGTGTTGGTTTCGATGCCGGGCGTACCGTCGGAAATGCAGTATGCCGTTTCGCACGAAGTGCTTTCGCGGCTGCGGGAACGCTTCAACGACCATTCGGCGGTGCGCCACGCCACCTGTTTGGTAAAGGGCATCACGGAATCGGGGTTGGCGATACTGCTCGACGATTTCGAAAACGCCCTTCCTCCGTTCATACATTTAGCATATCTGCCGAAAACCGGAGTGATACGGCTGCGCCTTACGGCAACCGGCGACGACGAAGCGCGTGTGGAAACGGAGCTGAACCGACAATTCGACAAACTTACCTCGCTGACAAGCCGCTACCTGTTCTGCCGAGAAGACGCCTCACTGGCAGGCGCTTTGGGCGCGATACTGAAAGAACGGAAACTGACCCTCTCGACCGCCGAGAGCTGCACGGGAGGAAACATCGCCCACGAAATCACGCTCGTAGCGGGCAGCTCCGCCTACTACAAAGGGAGCATCGTATCGTATGCCAACGAGGTGAAAACGGAACTGCTTGGCGTATCGGCTGCCACGATAGCAGAGCACGGAGTCGTAAGTCTGCCGGTGGTGGAACAAATGGCGAAGGGCGCGCAACGCGCCCTGCACACCGATTGCGCCATAGCCACTTCGGGCATCGCGGGTCCCGACGGCGGCAGCCCGCAAAAACCGGTGGGCACGGTAGCCATTGCCGTCGCCTGCGGCGACAAGACGGTATCGAAAATGTGGCACTTCGGCAAAAATCGGGAAGCGAACATCGAACGCTTCACGCACCACGCCCTCTTGCAAATGCTCGACCTGCTCTGTCCGCAGGAATAAAAACAATTCAACCCTACAATTTTTCCGGAGATATTTCCACGAAAGCGCAGTAATGCGTGTCGGCATATACGGGTGAAAGCGACACGTATCCGCTTTCGATTCTGCTGCCGGCAATACGCAGCGGAGCTGCCGCCAACCGTGCGGCATGATGCACCGCAAGCTGCCGGCTGTCGGCAAAATATTCCACCCGATAAATGCCTTCGCGTCCCGCCGCCACGTAACGGTCGTAAAAAAGACGCGCTGCCATTCCCATGTTCATGCGCAGATTGAGTTCGACACACGGGTGCAATGCATAGCCGTGCACCGTGTCGTATATCAACATATCGACGCCGAAGCTGCCGATATACAACGGAGCTATACGGTCGGTAAAACAGGTTGCCAACGCCTGCCGCACCCGATGCAGGGTTTCCTGCCCGACATAAGCCGACAAGCGTTTTTCGATAACGGCATCTGCCGCCAGCAGGTTTCCTTTGTAGGCGCCTCTGCCGTCGGTCTCGAAAAAAGAGTAGCCCGCAAAATCGACCCGCTGCCCGTCGGAACGAAATTCCATAGCAAAATCGGCAACTTTCGGGAAACAGGCTTCTCCGATGACCATGCCCTGCCGATGCAGCACGCCCTGCGCCCAGCGGCGGGACGGCAGGTCGTAATCGCCGTGCGTCCAGCACAAACCTTTTCCGCTGCCCGACCACGGAGCTTTGAGCACCGCCCGCTCGTGCCGCCTGACAAAGCGCTGCACCGCCGCTTCGTCGGCAAGAGGCTCGGGCAGCTCGTCGGGCACGACAACACCGTGTTCCGAAAGATAGAGCAGCACATCGCGCGTATGCAGGCGATGCGCCGCCTCGCGCAAGCGGGCAAGCCGAGCGGCATCGGGCAACAGAGCGGCAGGAACGCCTGCCCGCTCCAAGCGAGCAGCGACTTCGTGGCTCCACCCCCAAACAGAACAGGCGGTTATCGGGTGCGGAAAGGCTCCCATGACCGTCGGTCGACCGGCAATGCCCAATGCCGAGAAAGCCGGCTGCAACGGTTCGGCAAAATCGAGCGTCGGCAGCCATACCGCCGCATCGGGCGCATCATACCAGAAAGGCAGCGTGGAGAGGTCGTGCGCAATGGCGCGCGCCAAAGGCGGAGGCGTGTAGCTTTTGCCTCCGTGCGCCAGCGCCAAATCGTTTTCGGGATTGAAAAGCGCGAGCAGCGACATTATTGACGTTCGTTATCGAGAGCCGCCAGCTCGTTCCAGAAAGAAGAAGGCAGTGCAATGTTTTCGACATCGACCGCCGCAGCAAACAGCGGCGCCACCTCTTTGTCGGTGAAGCCCGCAATGCCGCACCCGATACGGGTTACAAGGAAACGGTATTCCCCGTGTTCACGGGCAAAGGCGATAAATTCATCGACATAGGGGCGTATCATTTCGACATTGGCGCGCATGGTAGGTATGGCATACGAGCGACCGGTAAGTCCGTTGCCCACGCCCCACTCCGCGCCGAAACGCTCGCAAGCGATGCGGGCGGCTCCGCCGTAATGTTTTCCGGCAAGGTTGCTGCCAAACACGAAAATTTCATTTTCGCCCAATGTGCGGATATTGTCGGGCGCGATGCGGCGCGCCGGAATACGGGGCGGATAGAGTTTGCGCTGCAAGAGCACCCGCCAGAAAGAGAGCGGCAGGGTAACATTTTCCATATCGGCAGCAGCAGCGAAAAGAGGAGCGATTTCTTCGTCGGTGAAACCGGCGACACCGCACCCGACACGGGTTACCAAGAATCGTATCTCGGGGTGATTCCGTGCGAAAGTTATAAAAATATCGACATGCGGCGCTATCATCTCCACACCGGCACGCACCACCGGTATGGCGTAAGTCTGCCCCTTTACCCCTTCGGCAAGACCACCTCCCCCAAACGATTCATAAGCCATACGTGCAGCTTTTCCGTAATGTTTTCCGATGCGATTGCTGCCGAATACGAAAATTTCGTCCGGCTCCAACCGTTCAATCTGTTCGGGAGTGATTCTGTTCTGAGGTATTGTTTCCATAGTCGTTCTTTTCTGTCATTTCGTAAAAGGGAATCCGCATTTTCCCGTCCTGCCAAAAAGACAAATCGGAAAAGCGGAAGATATTTTTTGTTCGTGTTTCTCCCGATTTTCCGACTGTCTTTTCCGTAAAAGACTTTTTAAGCGTTTGCTTCTTCAAGAATCTTCATCGCCATATCGTAGATGGTCGTATTGTCGAGTACGACGATACCGCCGTCGGGACCCGGCTCGATATGCAGACCGCAATTTTTTCCGAATTCATAATTGTTTCCACCAAAATAGTTGCGAACGGTTTGAACAGTTATATTCAATTCATCGGCGATTCGGTGCATGGAGCCGTCGGGCAGGCTGTCTTTGATGCGGCGAAGTTCGTTGAAAGTAATTGTCTTTGTCATGGTTATATAATTTAAAGGTTAATATCGGTTCGGTTCCGGCAATAAATTTAATTTCTATTTTCGGAAAAAACAAATAAATCGGAATCTTTTTTTATCCGGAAACGGGAAGATGACAGATAAGTAATTATTTTCTACCCTATTATATTATTTCAAAAAAACTCAATGCGTCAAATTCTGCATCGGGGCGAAAATCAAGATAACGACAAACGTAAGAAGCAATACCAAAGGAATATAGCGTATTTCCTTGCTTTTCCGGTAAGGAAGCGGCGCGGTGCCGAAAAAGAGGCGGCGTCCGCCGGTGTAAAGCCCCCATACGGCAAAACCGGCTGCCGTTCCCCATAAAAGTCCGACCGCTATATCGCCCGGAAAATGCACGCCCAGATAGAGGCGGGAATAACACGAAACGAGCGCCCATACCACGGCAACGACGGAATAGAATCTGTTGCGAAACAGAAACGTCGTGAAGATTACGATACCGGCGGCATTGGAGGCGTGTTGGGAAAAGAAGCCGTAAAGACCGCCCCGATAACCATCGACGATATGCACCAGTCTGGCAAGCTCGGGGTCGTGCGACGGACGCAAGCGGGCGAAAAAGGGTTTTATGTAATGCGAAGGCAGATAGTCGCACAGCACGACAAGCAACGCCACAGACAGAAGCGTCCACACCGTTTCACGCCAATCGGCAGAGCGGAACAGCACATACAGCAACGTCAATACGACAAGCAGCCATATCCACTTGCCGGAGTAGAGATACATCACGTCGTCCCAATACGGTGTATGATGACCGTTGAAAAAAAGGAGCAGCTCCTTGTCGAAATGTATAAGCAAATCCCACATGACAGACAAAAGTAATCATTTTGCCGCACAACGGCAACGTTTTTTCCGAAAATCAGATGACTTCGAGCTTCTCGGTAGGCACCCACCCGCGATTTCCGTCTTCCAAAAGAATTTCGCTCCATGCGCCCACCTTGTCGAGCAAGCGCACCTTCGTGCCTTCATGCAGCACGAAAAGGTCGGTGCCGCTCTCCGACGGTGAACTTTTCGCCGTAAGCGTCGGGGCAAAGACGATAGCGTTGTCGTGGCGTGTCAGAATATCTTTCTGCACGGCTGCGAAACGGTTGGCACCGAGCGAAACGAGCAGCGCCAGCAAGCCGGCAAAAAATCCGAGTTTGCGCAAGGCGACATTTCCGCAAAAGAAATAGAGCACGACACCCGTCAAAAAAAGCAGAAAAGCGATGACGGCAATCACTGCCCACGTGTCGGACGAAAAGAGGTCGCGCACGCTGTTTACCCACCGGACGAGGAAGAAGGTGCCGACCGGTTCTATCTTGTCGGTAACGTAAGCCCGTGCCATATCGAGGTTGAAGCGGGCGTCGTCGTTGGAAGGGTCGAGCAGCAACGCACGTTCGTAATTGAGAATGGCATCGGGATAGCGTTTGTCCTTGTAGCAGGCGTTGCCCAGATTGTAATAGAATGCCGACGACACGCCGTCTTGCTCCGCCGACTGTTCATACAAGGTTATCGCTTCGGCATAATCGCCTTTCTGGTAGGCTTCGGCGGCTTTTTCGGTCAAAGTCTGCGCCCGACCCGTCATGCCGCAGCCCAACACGAAAACGAGGGCAATGCCGGTATTTTTATAGAAATTCATAATCATGCGTTTTTACGTTTCACATTTTCCATTTTGCCGATGACTTCGAGGGTTTCAGCGTAGAGCGTATCCATAGCCTCGTCGGACTGCGACGGCGCATAACGGGCGAACTCGCAGGTATCGACGATGCGTATCGTGCGGTCGGTCAGATCGTCGTCGGCGCCGTATTTTTTCAATTCGGCGGCGACATTTTCGCGCGTCAATTCCGAAAGCGGCAAGAGCAGCTTATCGCTCAGATAGCCCCACAGGGCTTTGAGGGTTTCGTCGTAGAAATGCTCGCTGTCGTGCCCTTGCAGGTATTTGCCGGCGACTTTGAGACGGCGGGTGGCGACTTTGTTGGCTTTCCGCGTCTTCATGCGGGCGACATCGGAGTTGGCTTTTGCCCGCCGGTAGTTGAACAGCACGAAGGCACCGAACAACAGCACCGGAACGATGTACCACGACCAATAGCCCCACGAGCCGTAGAAGAAGGTATTGTCTTTCTTCTGGCGCAAATCGCCCAGCTTGATAAAGTGAATATCCTGATTGAGGTGCTTTATCGCCTCCTTGTCGGAGAAGTTAGCCAGCACGGTGCCCGCGCCGGTCGATTCGCCTTTCTCCACCGTCAGGCGATATTCCTGCGTGGCGAGGGTCTTGTATTTTCCGGTCGTCAGGTCGAAATAGGTAAATTCGACCGGCGGCACGACAAATTCGCCGGCACTGCGCGGTATGGCGGTGTATTCGATTGTGCGCGTACCTTTTACGCCCGAAGTAGTGTTTTGCAGGTCGGTGGCTATCTTGGGGTCGTAAACATCGAAATCGACGGGGAATTTCACCTCCGGATTTTTCATGTATTTGAGATTGCCCGTACCCGAAAGTTTCAAGGTCAATGTTACAGCTTCGTTTGCCTTAACGGTTTCGTGGCTGAGAGTCGAAGTGAGTTTCAATCCGGAGCCGACCGCATTCATATAGGTGGCGGGGCGCGGGGCAGGCAAGGGCTTCACCTTGACGGTGGCGGGACGGGTTTCGATGGTGCGGGTGATTTCCTGCGTACCGCGCAGCAGCCCGCCGAAAGGTCCCTGTATGGGTCGAACGACCAACAGCGAAAGGTCGAATTTTCCTTCGCTTATTTTTATCTCGCCCGTGCGCTGCGGATAGAGCAGCAGTTGACGCAGAACGATAGTCTGGTAATTGTATCCGTTGTAGTTGTCGAGTTCGATTTGGCGGTCGCCCAACTCTATTTCCTGCGATACGAATCCGTCGAAAGAGGGCATCTCCACTCCCTCGATGCCGCCATAATCGGCACCCCGCAGATAGATTTTGAGGGTCGCCAAAATGGGTTCCTGCTCGTAAGCGGAAGTCTTGGAAAGAATCAGGCGGGCAAAGAGGTCGACCTCATCGGCAGACGAGGGTTCCCGCACTCCCTGCTGGGCAGTATTGCCGCCCGACGTCGGAGCGGAATTTTTGTCGGGGGGCAATATTTTTACTGAAAGGGTGTTCGACGAATACTGTTTTCCACCCGACTTGACAGTAGCGGCGGCAAACGTGTGCGTGCCCTCTTTCTCGGCACGCAGCGTATAGGTGTAGGAATATTCGCTCGTGCGCGAAGTTTTTCCGTTTATGAACGACACCTGCGAACTTTGCGAAACCGCAGGACCGTACAGCACGGAGCAGCCCGGAAAATCGGGCGCATGAAAATCGCTCCCGCTGCCATTCTGCAACGTAAAGACGACTTGAAACTGCTGCCCGCTTATCACCTGTTTCGGCGCCGACGCCGTAAACCGCACGTCATCGGCACGGAGGGCAGGAAATGCGGCGAAACAGAGTATCGTTATAAAAAATATGCGTCGTATCATGGTCGTTATTCTTTCTGTTCGTATTTGTCGATTCGGGTGGCGTGTTACCACTCTTTATCGGTTTTCCGTTTTTGTCTTTGTTCGAGCAAGGCTTTCTGCGCTTTTTCCTGCGTCTCTTTTTCTTCCTGCTGCATCGCCTCTAAAATCTGCATGGCATTCTCGCGGGACATTCGGTCTTGTGTGCCTTCGCTGTTCTGTGGCTGGCGGTCTTCCTGTTGATTTTGATCTTGCGGCTTTTGCTGCTGTTGGTCTTGGGGCTGCTGGTTTTGGTCTTGCTCCTTCTTCTCGTCTTTCTTGTTTTGGTCTTTATTATTCTGACTCTGATTTTGGTTTTGATTTTGAGTCCGGTCTTGATTTTTCTGTTGATTTTGTTGCTGCTCCTGCTGCTCTTTGAGCTTCAATTGCGCCATACGCAGGTTGTAACGGGCTTCGTCGTCGTGGGGATTGCGACGCAAGGCGTTTTTGTAAGCCTCGACGCTTTCGGCATATTTTTCCTGCATATAGAGGGAATTTCCCAGATTGTACCAGTTTTCCGACGACACGGCACGGTCGGCGCGGGGCGTTTCGTGAGAGAGCAGTTCACCGTACTGCGCGGCAGCTTCCGCGAATTTATTTTGACGGAAAAGCGTGTTACCGATGTTGTAACGCGCCATCGTCGAAGTGGAATCCATATCGAGCACGCGCCGATAAGCTATCTCGGCATCGGTGTAGCGCTCGTTTTCGTACTGCTCGTTACCACTGCGCAGCATACGCCGCTCGGCTTTGGTGTTCTGTGCTGTCGCCGTCGAAGCTCCTGCGGCAAAAAGCGAAACAAAAAATACCGTATAAATCCTACGCATCATATTCTCCTTTTATTTGTCGAAGAAATTGACTTTCTTCATCAACTTGCTCTTGGTGTCCAACACGAATACGTCGAGAAGCAACAATGCCAGCGCCATGGCGGCAAGCCACATAAATTGCTCGTCGTATGCCGAATAGACTTTGCTCTCGACATCGGACTTTTTCATCTTGCGCACTTCGGAAATCAACGCCCGCAGGGCAGCATTGGTATTGTCGGCAGTAACATAAAGTCCGTTGCCGGCACGGGCAATCTCCTGCCCCATCTGTTCGTTGAGTTTGGTAATGACAACATTGCCGCTGCGGTCTTTCCGGAACTCGCCGCTACGTCCCATAGGTATAGGCGCCCCCTGCGGCAAGCCGATGCCTATGACATCGACTTTGACACCGCGCTCGGCGGCGGCACGGGCGGCAGCCACAGCATCGTCCTCGTGATTTTCGCCGTCGGTTATCACGATAATCGCCTTATCTGCCGATTCATCGGGCGTAAACGATTTCATCGCCAAATCAATGGCGCGACCTATTGCCGTACCCTGCGTGGGCACCATTTCGGTCGAGATGTTCGACAGAAACATTTTCGCCGACACGAAGTCGGTGGTGATGGGCAGCTGCGTATAGGCATCGCCGGCAAAGACTATCAAGCCCACTTTGTCGTTGTCGAGCTCATCGAGCAGTTTCGCCAGCATGAGTTTCGAGCGTTCCAACCGCGAAGGCGTGATGTCTTCTGCCAACATCGAATTGGATACGTCGAGGGCAATCATGATTTCGACACCCTGCCGTTTGACGGTTTCGATTTTGGACCCTAACTGCGGACGGGCTATCATCACGATAAGAAAGATTACCGCCAACTGCTGCACAAAAAACTTTACGCCGCGCTTGTAATGCGACACATCGGGCATAAGCGGCTCCAAAATTTCGACCCGCCCCATGCGGGCAAGATTCCGACGGTTTTTCCACGCACCGTAGAAATAAACGCCCCACAACAATGGCAGCACCAGCAGGAAATAGAAATATTCGGGATTGGCAAATCGGAACATGACAAAACGGTTTTAAGGAATGTTTCGCAACAGCGTGTGGCGCAAAAGTATTTCACCCAACAGGAGCAGCAGGGCGGCTATGCCCCACTTCTCGAAAAGTTCGTCTTTTTTGCTGAACTCCTGTACGACAAGTTTGGTCTTCTCCATTTTGTCGATTTCGGCAAAAATATTTTTCAGCACGTTCTTGCTGGTGGCGCGAAAATATTGTCCGCCGGTCGTATCGGCGATTTTCTGCAACGTCGCTTCGTCGATGACCACCGGCTGGTTTTGATAGATGATGCCGTAAGGCGTCTGCACCGGATAAGGGGCATTGCCTTGCGTACCCACGCCTATGGTATATACGCGAATGCCGAATGTCTCGGCTATCTGCGCGGCGGTTTCGGGGGTAACGTCGCCGGCATTGTTGGTACCGTCAGTCAGGAGGATTATCGTTTTCGACTTGGCGGGACCGTCTTTGATGCGGTTCACCGCCGTTGCCAATCCGTCGCCGATAGCCGTCATGTCGGCAATGATTCCGCACCGCACCTCTTTGAGCATATTGAGCAGGACGGCACGGTCGGTAGTCATGGGACAGAGTGTAAAACTCTCGCCGGCAAAAACGACCAGTCCGATATTGTCGGTAGTGCGTCCGGCGATGAATTGCGAAGCGACGTCTTTGGCGGCTTCGATACGGTCGGGATTGAAATCGCGCGCCAGCATACTGCTCGAAACATCGAGGGCAATGACGATGTCGATGCCTTCGGTGGTCTGGCTGCTCCAATTGTCGGTCGATTGCGGACGCGCCAACACCACTATCAAACAGCCGGCTGCCGCCAGCCGCAGAGCGAAAAGCAGGTAACGAAGGTATTTTTTATAGCTGTTTCCGATACGGTCGAACGCATACGTGGAAGAGACCTGCAAGGTAGCCTCCGCGTTTTTGCGTTTCCACACATACCAGCCTATTGCCGGAATGAACAACAGAAACAGCCACAAATATGAAGGATTTGCAAAATTCATAGTCTGTTTTTGTTTGAAGGTCCGTATTTTTCAAAATCGTCTTCCGGCGACGATTTCGGCTGCGGCTCGCCGTCGGGCTGCCGGCTTTCCTCCGTCGGAATCTCGCCTGCCACCGGCACATTCTCTTGGGCGGGAGCCTGTTCCGGTTCGGGACGGGTACTCTCCACAAAGGCAACGGCATCGTGCATGACCGATTCGTTGTCTTCGGGCAGCGGGCGCATCTTGGCGAATTTCACAAAATCGGCAACTTCGAGAATCGCCCGTATCCGGCGGTCGTGTTCATGCCCCGCCTTGTCGGCACGCAGATGTTCCAATATTTGGGCGGAAGTCATTTCCATAGCCTGTATGCCGAAACGTCCGTACAAATATTCCCGCAAAATGTCGATAAGCGCGGTATAATACTCTTTCTCCCGTCCCTCCTGCCAGAGTTTTTCTTCGCGCAAGCGCGACAGGGCAAGCAGGGCTTTCTCGTGGGGAGGCAGCAGCGTTTCCGGTTCCGTTTCGGGGAGTTTGCGTTCTTTCCACCATTTATATATCCCGAAAGCGATACCGCCGCCAACAAGCAGGACAGCCAGCAATATCCATACGAAAAGCGGTATGCTGTCCCACAAAATCATCAGCCACGACGAAGAGGGCTTGCGTATCGCTTTTATATCGAAAATCAAATTCGAGGTATCGACCTCCATCGGCAATATTTTGATACTGAGCGATTCGGTATAAAGGGTATCGGTGCCCATCAAATACTTGAACGGGGGTATATAAAAGAATCCCGAATCGAAAGAGGTTATAAGCAGACGGCGGTCGATTTGCAACCGACCGTTGCCCAAATCCGACGTGTCGGGTCGGGAGACTTCGAGCACCTCGATGCCGGGCACGAGGGTTTCGGAGAAGGTGGGCAGGAGCCACACCTCCGCATCTTTATCCTGCGCCAGCTGCAAGCGAATGAGCGACTGCTCGCCCATCCACAAAACCGTCGAATCGATAGAGGCGTGTACCGAAACATCGGCAGCAAGGGCATTCGCCGAAAACATCGTCATCGACACGGCTGCTGCCAGTACGGCTCTGCACAATCGTTCACCTATCTTGTTTTTCATTTTCACACTTTCTTTTATGAATGCCGCTTGAAAAGATTCATCAGCGCCACGACGAAATCTTCATCGGTCGCCACCGAAGCCACATCGACACGGCTTTTGTGCAGCGCCTCGATCATGCGCTGCTGCCGCTCGCTCCACCACGCGGCATAGCGTTCGCGCACCCGCCGCGAGGAGGTATCGACCCACACGTCGGAGCCTCGCTCGGCATCGAGCAGACGCACCAGTCCGGCATCGGGCAGAGCAGTCTCGCGCTTGTCATACACCTGCACCGCCACGATATCGTGCTGCCGGTTGGCAATGGTGAGCGCGTCGGAAAAAGCGTCGGGGGCGATGAAGTCGGATATGAGGAACGCCGTACAGCGTTTCTTTATGGCGTTGGTCATATAACGCAGCACCGTCGATAACGACGTGCCGGTGTGTTCGGGCGTAAACTCGATGAGTTCCCGAATGATGTAAAGCACGTGTTTGCGACCTTTTTTCGGAGGAATGAATTTTTCGATGCGGTCGGAAAAAAAGATGACGCCGATTTTATCGTTGTTCTGTATGGTGGAGAATGCCAGCGTGGCGGCAATCTCGGTAATCATTTCTTTCTTCATTTCGCCGACGGCGCCGAAGTTGCGGCTTGCCGACACATCGACCAGCAACATGACGGTAAGCTCGCGCTCCTCTTCAAAGACTTTGACGTAGGCATTCCGATAACGCGCGGTAACATTCCAGTCGATGTCGCGCACATCGTCGCCGTACTGGTATTCCCGCACTTCGGAGAATGCCATACCCCGCCCTTTGAAAGCCGAATGGTATTGTCCGGCAAAAATATTCCGCGACAATCCGCGCGTCTTTATCTCTATGCGGCGGACTTTTTTCAGCAACTCGGTCGTTTCCATACGCAAAACTCGTTACAGCACAAGAATATACGATTAGGGTACTTCTACCTTGTTGAGTATCTCGCTGACGATTTCTTCGGCGGTGATGTTGTTGGCTTCGGCTTCGTAGCTGAGACCGATACGGTGCCGCATCACATCGTGGCATACGGCGCGCACGTCTTCGGGCACGACATACCCCCGCTGTTTGAGGAACGCATACGAGCGGGCTGCCAATGCCAGATTGATAGAGGCACGCGGCGATGCGCCGAAAGCTATCATGTTCTTCATTTCGCCAAGACCGTGCTCGTCGGGATAACGGGTGGCAAAGACGATATCGACGATATAGCGTTCTATCTTTTCATCGACATAGACCTGCTGCACGATTTTACGCGCTTCGACAATATCTTCGGTTTTGAGTACGGGTTTTATCTCTGCCCTTTCGCCGGCGATGTTTTGCCGAATGATGAGTTTCTCCTCCTCTTTCTTGGGATAGTTGATGATGACTTTGAGGAGGAAACGATCGACTTGCGCTTCGGGCAGCGGATAGGTGCCTTCCTGCTCTATGGGGTTCTGGGTAGCCATTACGAGGAAAGGGTCGTCGAGTTTGTAGGTGTTCTCGCCGATGGTTACCTGCCGCTCCTGCATGGCTTCGAGCAAGGCGCTCTGCACTTTGGCGGGGGCGCGGTTTATTTCATCTGCCAATACGAAGTTGGCGAATACGGGACCTTTCTTTACCTGAAACTGCTCTTTTGCCTGACTGTACACCATCGTACCCACGACGTCGGCGGGGAGCAGGTCGGGCGTAAACTGTATGCGGTTGTACTTGGCGTCGATGAGCGATGCCAACGTTTTAATGGCAAGGGTCTTTGCCAATCCGGGCACACCTTCGAGCAAAATGTGTCCGTTGGAAAGCAGACCTATCATCAGCGAATCGACCAGATGCTTCTGCCCGACGATGACTTGGTCCATGCCCATCGTAATCATATTGACAAAAGAACTTTTGCTCGCAATCAGCTCGTTCAATTCCCGAATATCTACTGTCTGGCTCATAATTACAGAGTTTTCTTATGGTTATACAATTCTATCTTTCTTTTGCAAATGTACGCATGATTATTTTTGAATTTAACAATTAAAGTGTTAAATCATTAATACATTTCTATTAAAAAAAACTAAGTCGTCTTTCTTGCGGAAAGACGACTTGATTTTTTCGGGTTATTCGTATTTTTCTTTCAAACGGAGGGCAAGGTCTTGGGCTTTTTGCAAAGAAGCCTCGTCGTTTGCATCGATGCCGTATTTGCGGGCATCGGGTACAGCCAAATCGAAACCGACAGGTATGCGGTTGGGATTCGATATGCGGGTTTTGTTTTCTTCGTAGATATATACCCAAAAATCCTTGTGCCCGTAGTATTTCAATGCCAACAAGGTGAGGCGCGAGCCTTTGCCCATGCGTTCCGTCGCCACCGGCGGGAGCGTCGACACATCGACATCGTCCGCAGGTGAAGTCGTTTCCGGTGTAGAAACAAGCGACTCGCCGGAATTGTTCTCGGGCAGCGGGAGCGTCGGCTGCGATTCGTCGCCGGCAGACGGCTCCGACGGGAAATAATACGTCCATACGTCGCGCATCGAAATGCCCTGCCGCTGCAACTGCCATGCAGCACTGCACGTCAGAAGCAGCAATACCACCAACACGGCGCAAAGGGTGGAGAGCACGGGTCGGCGGCAGATTTTTTCCCAAAGGGTTTCAGCACTGTCGTCATCGTCGCTCTCGTCCTCGTCTTCATTTTCGACTGTAAGGGTCGGAGTCGCAACGGGCGTTTCCTCCTTCGGGGCTTCCGGTTCTTCGACGGGTGTTTCAGCAGGTTCCGAAACATCGACACGAGCGGTAACGACAGGAGTTTCTGCCGTCGCGGATTTCGTTTTTTCTTCTGCCTTTTGTTGCTGCTGTTCGGTGGTTTTCAATTTTTCTATCACCAAATCGGACAACGCATCAAGTTCTTTTTCAGAAAGTTTCGTTACCGAAGGGTCGGCTGCCGGCTGTTCCGCCGGCGCAGGAGCCTCGACCGGTTTATTTTCCGGCGCCGGCTGCGAGGGCATTTCATCTTCCGGCTCGTCGTCGGAAGCGTCGGATTCTTCCGGCATATCGAGAACAACATCGTCTGGCAATACTTCGGGAACGAATGCGGAAAACGGGGCATTGACTGCCTCGCGCATCGACTTGTCGGGCGTGAACGAAAGTTTGTAGTGTCCGGGTATCTCCATCGGCTCGCCCGTATGGACATTGACACTGGTGCGGGCGTCCACCCATATCGAACGGAACTGCCCCAACCCGTTTATTTTCAAACTTTCACCTTGTACCAGCGTATCGGAGAGCAACGAGAAAAATTCTTTCAGAAACTGCTCCGCCTCTTTTTTTGTGGAGTCGCTTTTCCGGCTCAACTGGTCGGTCAATTCGGACAATGATATTTTGGTGTTCATCGTACGGGATTTTCTTTTATGCGATTTTTCAAAACGGCTCCGGGCTTAAATGTCAATATGATACGGGGCGGTATAAGCATACGTTTCCCCGTTGCGGGATTGACGGAAATGCGTTCGAGCTTCTTGCGCGGCTCGAAAACGCCGAAGCCCTGTATCGAAACCGAATCCATAGAGACGCTGCGCTCTTTGATGATTTGCAGCAATCCCGAATAAAAGGCATCAACGCTTTTCTTGTCTTTGCCCAACCGTTCTTGCAAAATCGAAAAAAATTGTTTATGCTCCACTTGCAAAAATTTTTATTTTCAAGCGGCTATATTACGATTTTTTTTTGAGGTGGCAAAATTCCTTTCAAAAAAAGTCGAGAGAGGCGTCGCAATATCGAAAAAAAGCCCCGACGGGATTTGCGCCGTCGGGGCTGATTATAAAACAAGCGATTGTCAATCGTTCATCGAGAGCAGCAATTCTTCGTTGGACACGGTATTTTCCATACGACCTTTGATGAAGTCCATCGCCTCGATGGAGTTCATATCGGAAAGATATTTGCGGAGTATCCACATACGATTGAGGGTATCTTGGTCGAGCAGCAAATCGTCGCGGCGGGTGCTCGACGCCATGATATCGACAGCGGGGAATATGCGCTTGTTGGAGAGTTTGCGGTCGAGCTGCAACTCCATGTTGCCGGTACCCTTAAACTCTTCGAAAATGACGTCGTCCATTTTGGAGCCGGTTTCGGTGAGCGCCGTGGCGATAATCGTCAGACTGCCTCCGCCTTCGATGTTGCGGGCTGCGCCGAAGAAACGTTTGGGCTTGTGCAAGGCGTTGGCATCGACACCGCCGGAAAGCACTTTTCCCGACGCAGGCGATACGGTGTTGTAGGCACGGGCAAGGCGGGTGATGGAGTCGAGCAGTATCACGACGTCGTGTCCGCACTCGACCATGCGTTTGGCTTTTTCGAGGACGATGCTGGCCACTTTGACGTGGCGCTCGGCAGGTTCGTCGAAAGTCGATGAAATGACTTCGGCTCTTACGCTCCGCGCCATATCGGTAACCTCTTCGGGTCGTTCGTCGATGAGGAGTATCATCATATAGACTTCGGGGTGGTTGTCGGCAATAGCGTTTGCTATATCTTTGAGCAACATCGTTTTACCCGTTTTCGGCTGTGCCACGATAAGTCCGCGCTGCCCTTTTCCGATAGGGGCGAACATATCGACCACGCGACACGAAAGATTGTCGTCGGAGCGTCCGCGCGTGAGTTTGAATTTTTCTTCGGGGAAAAGCGGGGTCAAGTGGTCGAATGGCACACGGTCGCGCACAAATTCGGGCGAGCGTCCGTTTATGCGGTCGACTTTCACCAGCGGGAAATATTTTTCACCCTCTTTCGGGGGACGTATGGGTCCCTCGACGACATCGCCGGTTTTGAGACCGAAGAGTTTGACCTGCGAGGGCGATACGTAAATATCGTCGGGCGAAGCCAGATAGTTATAATCGGAAGAGCGGAGGAAGCCGTAACCGTCGGGCATCATTTCGAGCACGCCCACGCCGTCGAGTATTCCGTCGAAATCAAAACTCTTTTCGGGAACAGGCTGGCGATAAGACTGCATGGCTCCGGCATCGTTTCCGTTGTTTCGCAAACGGGGCATGAAACGCTGGCGTTCTCCGCGCGGGAAAAAGTTGCGGAGGTGCACTTCCGGTTGTTCGGGCAGCGGTTTCACCGCCGGAGTTTCTTCTTTTGGAGTTTCCTCCACAGCAACAGGGGCAGAAGCGGGTTCTTCATCAGCAGTATCGACGGTATCGGCAGCATCGTCGACAGCCGCATCGAAGTCGATTTCCATTTTATGTTTCGGACGGCGACCCCGCGTCGGTTTTTCTTCCGACGGGGCAGGTTCCGTTTTTTCGGATACCGGCTCCACTACGACCGATTCTTCGGGATAGGTAATCTCTATCTGCTCCGTCAAATCGGGGTGAGTATAACGGACTTTGTGCATCGCTGTTCCATCCTCCGAAAGCGTTTCGTCCGAAACGGCAGCTTCTTGCAGCAGCTCCGGTATAGGAGATGAATTTTCTTTGATTCTGGGGCGGCGTCCGCGACGGGGCTTCTCGTTCGATACCGTATTTTCATCGGATTTTTCGTCGGAGTTATTTTCGAGAGGCTTCGTTCTCGGACGTCCCGGACGTCTTTTTGCCGGCTGATTTTCCTGCTGAACGTTTCGTTTTCCCGCCATATCGATAGCCTGTTGGTCGAGAATGGCGTAAACCAGCTCGTCTTTGTCGGAAAGATCGGCTTCTTTCAAATTCATTTCCCGTGCAAGCGCGTGTAATTCATCAAGACTTTTGTCTTTCAGTTCCAAAATATTGTACATAAATTTTGATTTTCAGCGCAGCTATCCGCCATATACCATACAGAAAGCCGCTTTTCCACGAATGGAAGATAAAATGAAATTATTGTTTCTGATTAGTCGGAATAAAGAGAAAACTTATACCTTTTTTATTCCGCTGCAAATGTAAAGGTTTTTTTTGACAAAACGGGATTTCGGGCAAAGAAGTTTTTTATGTTAATTATTTTTCACATTTTATTTCCAAAACCCGTCGGGTGTCGGACGATATTTTATAATTGTCGGAAGCCCGTTCGCCGATAATCCACACGATTTCTTCGCTCGAACAGAGGAGCCACGTGTTTTGTTTGCGGGAGAGCGTATATTTATGGTCGGTGAAATAGTCGCTCAACTTCCGGTGTCCGTTCATGCCGAAAGGTTTGAAGCGGTCGCCCTCGCGCCACTGCCGCACCCGCAGAGGGAAAGGCAGGGCATCGGCATCGAAGCAGGCGGTGTCGCTGCTACGGGGTATTTCGTAACCGTCGGCATCGTATTCGGCAAAGGTGAGGCATACCGGCACCTCGACACGGGAAACGCCTTTTTCTATATAATACTCCCGGCTCTCCTCGCGGCGGGGATAGAGTACAAATTCGTTCCGGTCTTTGAGCAGGCGGTACAGGGGGGCATCGAAAAATTTTCCCGACGGGGCATCGATTGCCGCCCAGATGTCATCGAGTTGGGAGGAGAGAAAACCATAATCGCGTATCAACTCGAAAAGCAGCGTGCGGGCACCGGCAAGCCCCCGCAGCGCGGTGAGGTCGATGTGCAGTCCGTCGTCCTCGCGGCGGAGCAGCTGCCGGCGGTAACGGGCGACAGCCTCCCGATAGATTTCTTCGACTTCGCGCAACTGCGTACTCATGCGGGCAAGCGTATCGCTTACCGAAGGATTGATTTCACGCAGGAGCGGCAGGAGCTGCAACCGTATTTTGTTGCGGGTGTAGAGGGTTTCGCGATTGGTGCTGTCGATGACGAATCCGAGCCGTCGGTCGGCAAGATAGCTTTCTATGTCGGCGCGACTGAGCGAAAGCAGCGGGCGTATGACCGTACCGTTTACGGGCTGTATGCCGGTAAGTCCCGTCAATCCCGTACCGCGAATAAGGTTGAGCAAGAGGGTCTCGACCGAGTCGTCGCGGTGGTGCGCCACCGCCACGTATGCCGCGCCCGCTTCGCGCCGCTGCTGCTCGAACCACGCATAGCGCAGCTCGCGGCAAGCCATTTCTACGGAGAGTTTGTTTTCGGCGGCATAGGCAAGCGTGTCGAATGCCGTTTCTCTGAAAGGCACGCCCAAGCGCTCCGCCGTATCGGCAGCGAAACAGCGGTCGCGCAGCGACTCCTCGCCGCGCAGCCCGAAATTGCAATGGCAGGCTTCGCAACGATAGCCCAGCTCGACAAGTATGGAAAGCAGTGCCACCGAATCGGCGCCGCCGCTCAACCCCACCAGCACACTATCTCCCGCCGTAAGCGGAATATTCCGCCCGATATAGCGCCTTACGCGCTCAACCGTTGAAAGATGATTGTCCATGACGATTCGCCGTTTCTTCTGCAAACATACGATTTTTTTTCGTTTTTCTTCTTGTTTTAAGGGTTATCCGTTCCAATTTACTAAATTTGCATCGGAAAAACGGAAATTTTCATCAAGACATGATCGACAAAATAAATCAACTCAAAAAAGAGATCGAGTCCCTGACGGCATCGAAAGCCGAAGAAATAGAGGCTCTGCGTATCAAATACCTGAGCAAGAAAGGTGAAATATCGGCTCTTTTCAACGATTTCAGAAACGTGGCTGCCGAAAGCAAACGGGAGGTGGGACAACTGCTGAACGAACTGAAAAACAGCGCCACCGAAAAAATAAATGCGCTGCGCGAAGCGTTGAGCGATGCCGCCGATGAAAACAAGGGCATCGACCTCACCCGCACGGCTTATCCACAGCCGCTGGGCACGCGCCACCCCCTTTCGATAGTGCGCGACGAGATATGCGACATCTTTGCCCGTCTGGGCTTCTCCATTGCCGAAGGTCCGGAAGTGGAGGACGACTGGCACGTGTTTTCTTCGTTGAACTTCGCCGAAGACCACCCCGCCCGCGATATGCAGGACACGTTTTTCATTCAGCGGTCGCCCGACGTGCTGCTGCGCACGCATACCTCATCGGTGCAGACGCGCGTGATGGAACACACGCAGCCGCCTATCCGCATCATCTGTCCGGGCCGCGTATATCGCAACGAAGCCATTTCGGCGCGGGCGCACTGCTTCTTCCACCAAATCGAAGGTCTGTACGTCGATAAAAACGTAACATTCGCCGACCTGAAACAGGCGCTGCTGTTCTTCGCCAAAGAGATGTTCGGCAGCGACACGAAAATACGGCTGCGCCCCTCCTACTTCCCCTTCACCGAGCCGAGCGCCGAAATGGATATTTCGTGCAACCTCTGCGGCGGAAAAGGCTGCTCGTTCTGCAAACACACGGGGTGGGTGGAAATTCTGGGCTGCGGCATGGTCGATCCCAACGTGCTCGAAGCCTGCGGCATCGACAGCAAAGTATATACGGGATATGCGCTGGGCATGGGCATAGAGCGCATCACCAACCTGAAATATCAGGTAAAAGACCTGCGGCTGTTCTCGGAAAACGACCAGCGTTTCCTCGAAGAATTTCAAGCGGCACACTAAGCACACCTTATTTATATAATGAAAACGGAAGAACGCTACCGCCGCATCATCGAATGGTTTTCGGTGAATATGCCGGTTGCCGAAACGGAGTTGCGGTATATGTCGCCGTTTCAACTCATCATCGCCGTGATACTCTCGGCGCAGTGCACCGACAAGCGGGTGAACATGATTACGCCCGCGCTGTTCGAGAAATACCCCACGCCCGAAAGCCTCGCCGCCGCCACGCCCGAAGAGGTGTATGAATACATCAAAAGCGTTTCGTATCCCAACAACAAAGCCCGCCACTTGGTGGGCATGGCGCGTATGCTGATTTCCGATTTCGGCGGGGAGGTGCCTTCCGAAGTCGATGAATTGATAAAGCTGCCCGGCGTCGGACGGAAGACGGCGAACGTGGTGGCATCGGTGGCATACAACAAGGAAGCGATGGCGGTGGATACGCACGTGTTCCGCGTGTCGAACCGTCTCGGGCTGACCCGCAACTCCAAAACGCCGCTCGAAACCGAGCGCACGCTCGTCAAACATATTCCCGGACACCTGCTGCCCGTAGCGCACCACTGGCTCATTCTGCACGGACGCTACGTGTGCACCGCCCGCAATCCGAAATGCGCCGGCTGCGGCTTGCGCACCGCCTGCGCTTTCTTCGCCAAAAATCAAAAAGAGAAAGCGTAATTTTCCGACCCATCAAACGGCAATGTCGGCAGGGGTGGCGGATATGAAGCCGACCAGCGCGTGCGGGGCTATTTTTATCTGCAAACCGCGCACGCCGGCACTCACGAATATGTAATCGTATTGCATCGCCGAAACGTGTATGTAGGTGGGGTACTGCTTTTTCATGCCGATGGGCGAACAGCCGCCCCGTATGTATCCGGTCGCGGGCAGGAGTTCTTTCATCGGTATCATCTCGGCGCTTTTGTTTCCCGAAATTTTGGCGGCGGCTTTCAACTCGACTTCCTTGTCGCCCGGCACGACGCAGACGAAGATGCCGGTACGGTCGCCCCGCAGTACCAACGTTTTGAATACCTGCGCGATGTCCTCGCCCAACTGTTCGGCAACGTGCGTGGCGGCGAGATTGTCGGGGTCGACTTCGTAGGGTATCAGCTCGTAAGGTATCGCGGCTTTGTCGAGCAGACGGGCGGCGTTGGTCTTATTGATTTTCATAACGGTATCTATTTTCGGGAAAAATTTTCATGCAAAGATACGGAGTATCAGGCATAATCCAAAGAACGGCGCAGCAAGAAAATACAGGGACCTCGACATCACGTCGAAGCCCCTGCGGGAGGGAATGTGTCTGAATGGAATTAAATTGCTTTTTCGATACTCCACACGAACGCGCGCAAACCGAGTGCAGGTTTGGACTCGTCGAGCGTGTGCAAGGCTTTCAACACGAGGGGCACGCGGTCGTCCTCCACCATCGTGAGAATGGCGGAGTTCATGCTCGGCCACGCATGGCTGCCATAATGAGGTTCGCCCGATTTGGAGCCGCGCCCCTGCACGTCCTGCCAGTAGGTGAATCCGCGACAGTTGTCGTGAGTCAGAATGCTGTAAACATCTTCGTAGTGTGCCTGATCGAAGGCTATGAATATGGCTTTCATTGTTTTATCGGTTTATTGGTTTTTAGCACGTTTACGACGGCTTATCAAGACGCCGTTTTTAGCGAATATCGTATAAGCCACCGGTACGATGAGCAGGGTGATAAGAGTCGAGACGGAAAGTCCCCACGCCACCGTCATACCCATAGGACGCCACATTTCGGAGCCTTCGCCCGTACCTATCGCCATAGGTATCATACCGAACACGGTGGTGAGGGTGGTCATAAGCACGGGGCGCAGACGGGAGCGTCCGGCGTGTATGACCGAGTGGGTAATGGAGTAACCGCGCTCGCGGTTGAGGTTGGTGTAGTCGATGAGCACGATACCGTTTTTCACCACGATGCCCGCCAGCATAATCAGTCCGATAAGCGCCATAACGCTCAACGGCGTGCCGGTTACCGCCAATCCGAGGAATACACCGGTGAAGGCGAACGGCAGCGAGAACATGATGATGAACGGGTAGGTAAGCGACTCGAATTGGGCTGCCAGCACGATGAATACCAAGAGTATAATCATGGCGGCAAGAATATAAAGGTCGAAGAATATATCCTGCTGGTCTTCGAGCAGACCGGAGAGGGTAACGCTTACCTCAGAGGGTATTTCGATGTCTTTGAGTTTGGCGTTTATCTCCTCCGCCAACGTTCCCAACGCGGCACCCGGAGCGACGTATCCCGTAACGGTAACAACGCGCTCGCGGTTTTTACGCTCGATAGTAGGCGGGGTAAGCCGCTCGACCACCGTACCCAATTCGCGTATGCGTATGCCTTTGCCTTCGTTGTTATAGACGAGAACATTCTCCAAATCTTCGACCGACTGGCGGAACTCGGGGGCATAGCGTACCGTAATGTCGTATTCGTCGCCGTCTTCGCGGTAATACGAAGAAGTAGTACCGTTGATGCGGTTGCGCAGATACGAAGAGGCGGTAGCGACATTCAGTCCGTGCAGCGCCAATTTTTCGCGGTCGAAATCGACTTGATATTCCGGTATGTAATCTTCGCGGCTGATGTTCGCGCCCGAACAACTTTTCATCTGTTCCATAGCCTGCTGTATCTCTTTTGCCACACGGTCGGTGGTCGCGAAATCGTAACCGTAAATCTCGACATCGACGGAGGCTTGCGAAGCCATGCCGCCCGTGCCGCCGCCTGCCAATACCTTGAACGTCTTTATCTCGACGTATTTTTTGAGGTCTTGGCGCATCGACTCGCAAATTTCGAGCAAGCCGCGCTCGCGGTCGCCGACGCTCAACAGGTCGATGTTCATGGAAATGTAGTGGGTGCCGTTGGTCTGTATGGAGCCGAAAGTGTTATCGGTATCGGCTTGTCCCACCGTGAAGTTCAGCGTTTTTATTTCGGGATATTTTTCCTGAAACTCTTTGACTACACGCAAAGCCACATCGCGGGAAATTTCGGTGCGCGTACCGATGGGCAGCTCGATATTGATGCCGATACGGGCATTATCCTGCGTGGGGAAAAATTCCGTCGGAATGACTTTCGTCAGCATCACGCTGCCGCCGAAGATGAGTATCGCCGAAATAACGACCACGGCACGATGATGCACTGCCCACGTGAGCAAGCGGGCATATCCGCGGTCGAGAGCGTCGAGGGCTTTTTCGATAGGGGTGAAAAAGATTTTATGCAGACGCCCGTGTTTGGGGTTGAGCCGCAGCAGCTGCGAGCAGAGCATGGGGGTAAGCGAAAGGGCGGCGATGGTGGATATAATCATGATGATACTCACAATCCAACCCAACTGCCGGAACAGAATACCCGCCATACCGGTGATGAGCGTCAAGGGCAGGAACACCGCCAACATGGTAAGCGTGGAGGCGATGACCGAAATGGCGACTTCGTTCGTACCGTGTACGGCAGCCTGCTTGGGGGCACTGCCCCGCTCGATGTGGTTGGTTACGTTTTCGAGCACCACGATAGCGTCGTCCACCACCATACCGATAGCGATACTCAACGAACTGAGCGATATGATGTTAAGCGTGTTTCCGGAGATAAGCAGGTAACAGAACGAAGCTATCAGCGAAATAGGAATGGTAATGATGATGATAATCGTCGCGCGCCACCGTCCCAAGAACACCAAAACGACGAGCATGACGATGATGAAAGTGATGAGCACCGTTTCCACGAGGCTGTCGATTGTATTTTCGATGTTGGTGGAGGTATTGACGATGATACCGAGTTTGACGTCGGAGGGCAGGGACGCCTGTATGGCGGGCAGCCTTTTCATCACCTCGTTGGAGATGTTCACCGAGTTGGCGCCCGACTGTTTCTGAATGATAATCATGCCGCCGCGCCGACCGTCGTTGTAAGCCTCTTGTTCGCGCTCTTTCACGGTATCGGTGATGCGGGCGACGTCGCGCAGGTAAATGGTGCGGCCGTCATATACGCCCACAACGATGTCGTTGAGTTGTTTCGGGTCGGTAAATTCTCCTTCGACGCGCAGGTTGTAGGTGTTGGAGCCGATGTCGAAACTGCCGCCCGGCGTATTGAGGTTTTCCTGTGCGATGATGGCGGATATGGCTTCGACGGTCAGGTTATAGGCTTCCAGCTTTTGCGGGTCGCAATAGACTTGAATTTCACGTTCGGGAGCACCCGAAATCGACACGGCGCCCACGCCCGAAATACGTTTGAGCGGATTCGCCACTTTGTCGTCGAGAATCTTGTAAAGACCGGGCATACTCTCCTCTGCCGTTACCGAGAGAATAAGAATAGGAATATCGTCGGTACCGAATTTGAAAAGAACGGGGGTGTCGGAGTTGTCGGGCAAGACGGAGCGTATCATGTCTATCTTGTCGCGCACGTCGTTGGTCGCCACATCGATGTCGGTGCCGTATTCGAATTCGAGCGTTACGATAGAAAGATTCTCTTTCGATTTGGAGGTAATGTCTTTGAGGTCGCTCACGGTGTTGAGCGTGTTCTCCATAATCTTGGTAACGTTGGTTTCTATATCGGCGGCACTTGCACCCGGATAGGCAGTGAGCACCATAATGGTATTGGTCTCTATGTCGGGGAGCAAGTCGATGGAAAGGCGCGTCAGAGAAAACAGACCGATGATGACGACAGCCACGAAACAGAGGGCTGTGGTAATCGGCTTCTTGACGGCAGTTGCATACAGACTCATGGCTTTTTCTTTTTAAGGATAAAACGAGTTTTTTCGAGGGTTAATCGACTACGGTTACTTCGGAGCCGTTGGTGAGGCGCGACTGCCCTGCCACGACGACGCGTGCGCCGTCGGGCACGCCCGAAATCACTTCATATTTCGTGCCGGTGCGGCGACCCAATTCCACTTTTACGAAATCGACTTTTCCGTCATTATATACATATACATAACGGTCGCCCGAGCCGGTCTGTTTCACGACCGCCAAATCGGGGAGCACCACGCGCTGCTCGGTGCCGAAGTTCACCGTTACACGAGCGAACATTCCCGGACGCACCCGCATATCTTTATTGGCGAGTTCTATCTCTACGGGGAAAGTACGCGTACCGGCGTCGATGGTGGGATATACCAGACTTACTTTTCCGGTAAACTCTTCGTCCTTATATACATCAAGACGGATTTTCACCTCCATGCCGGGTTTCACCTGCGTATAAAAACCTTCCGAAACATTGATCATAAGTTTCACGGGTTTTATTTTTTGCACGGTGAGTACGGGGTCGCCGCCGTACATATCGCCGTTGTCGTAGTTGCGGGCGGTAACGATACCGTCGATAGGACTAAGCAATTGGGTGTTTTCTTTGAGATTGTCGAAAGAGGTCATGGCGACATCGAGTTGGGTTTTCTGGGCATCGAGCGCCTGTTTCGAGGTTCCGCCCACTTCGTAAAGGGCAACCTGCCGGTCGTATTCGAGGCGGATATTGTCGAGCTGGGTTTTCGACTGTTTGAGGTTGGCGCTGTCCATCTGCACGAGCAGCTGACCGGCTTTCACCTCATCGCCCACTTCGACGTATATTTTTTCGATACGCAGCGGCATCGAAGGCAGAATGTTGTTCACGATGTCGGCTTCGACCGTCGCCGTAAACTCCTGCGTCTGGGGCACCGGCTGCACATTCACGGTTTCGAGCCGCACTTGCGGTTTTTCTTCTACGGTTGTCGTTCCGGCTTGTTTCTCGGTACACGAGGCAGCCACGAGAAGCAGCGTCGCAAGCCCGATACTTTTTCTGTAATTTTTCATATTTCGAGTTATTATTTTTTTCGGAATGGTTTATTCTTTTTCGGTTTTCTCGTAACGGCTCAAATCGACATTGCCCAGCACCTGTTCGAGGTCGGTCTGTGCGGTGAGATAGTCGTGTATCGCCTGATAGTACGAGAGGCGCGACGAAGCCAAAGCGACGTTGGCGTCGTCGAGTTCGATGACGGTGGCGGTGCCCACTTCAAAACGCTTTTGCATAATCTGGTAGGCTTTTTCCGCCTGCCGCATGCTCTCTTTGCTCGACGCCACCTGTTTCACAGCAGCATTGATGTTGTCCATCGAAGCGGTGAGCTGCATACGAAGGTTGCGTTCGAGGTTGGTGCGCTGGAACTGCATTTCGTTGTAAGCCACCCGTGCCTGTTTTCCTTTATAAAAGCGCGTAACGCCCGTGAAAATGGGTATGGAGAGCGACAAACCCACGTAGGAATAGGGTGTCCAGCGGAATTTGTCGAACATGGGTCCGTTGCTCATCGACGACCATGTGTAAGATCCCACGAATGCCAATGTGGGCGCCCATGAGGTGTTTTGTGTTTTCAACGCCTGTTTCAGGTAAGCGGTCTGCAAATCCAACTGCCGCAAGCTCGTATTGTCGGACAGGGAGGTATCGACCTGCATCGCCTCGACATACATTTCGTTTTCATAATCGGCGAGTTCCGTCGTCAACCCGATTTTCAGTTCGGCATCCAAGCCCAGCAGCACTTTCAAATTAAGTTTCGCCAGCCGCAGCGCATTTTCAGCCTGCAACAAAGCCGGCTCGTAGTTATGTACGGCAACTTCGGCGCGCAGTACGTCGTATTCCGACGCGGTACCCTGTTTATATTTCTGGCGGTAGGTTTCGGCATTGATTTCGGCATTGTCGTGGCTTTGGCGTATCACGGCATACGAATCGTCCGCCATAAGTATGGCATAATAGGCTTTTTTCACCTGCGAAACCATAGAAAGGCGCGAGGCGCGTGCGCTTTCGAGAGTCTGTTCCAACTGGTTGCGCGAGAGTTTCAGGCTTTTCCAAAGCGTCGGCGCGATGATGGGGAGCGTCAACGAAAACCCCGTATTCCACGAATTGTCGAGTCCCACTTCCAAACCATCGTCCATACCTTCTATATCCATATACATGACCTGCTTTTTGATGGTGCGACTGTATGTACCCGAATAGTCGATTGTAGGGAACAGTCCGCCGATGGATTCTTTCCGCGAGTAATCGACCCGCTTGATTTCCATATCGGCGACCACGATGGTGGGGTTGTCGCTAAGGGCGATGGTGAGGGCTTGGTCGAGGGAGAGCGTTATCGAGTCGCTCTGCGCCGAAACAAATGCCGACCCGCCCCACAACAGACCTATCGTACATACGATAAAACGAATGTTTATTTTCATTTTGTAACCAATTAATATTACAATTAAAAAAAGAGGCAAAAACATTTTCACGCACTGCCGCTCTTTTCCCGATGCAAAAAAAGGTCTTTTTCTCGTGATAATAAAACGTATAAAGTCGAATGTTATATACGAAAAATCGTTTTTTGATAAAAAAGTTTTTCTGTACATATTTTAATATTATAAAAATGGCAAAAACAGCGGATTTATCGGTATCTTTATCTTTAACGGAAACGGTTATCATTCAAGCATATTTCGACGAATTTTTCAGTTAAAGCGATATTCCTTTGTCAAATTCCTACTTTTCGTATAGAAAATTAAAATAGTTTTGTAAAAAACATTCCTGTTTTTCAAACAATAATTCCTACATTTGCACAAATAAATTTTTATACAAAAAAACGCAACGATAATGGCAAAAGTAACAAGAGAAGCCGCCTTGCTTTATCACAGTCAAGGACGTCCGGGAAAGATAGAAGTCGTTCCCACCAAGCCGTACAGCACGCAAATGGATTTGTCGCTCGCCTATTCTCCGGGTGTGGCAGAGCCTTGCCTTGAAATAGAAAAAGATGCACAAACGGCGTATGAATATACATCGAAAGGGAATCTCGTCGCCGTGATTTCCAACGGCACGGCAGTGCTGGGTCTCGGCGACATCGGCGCACTGGCAGGCAAGCCGGTCATGGAGGGAAAAGGTCTGCTTTTCAAGATTTTTGCCGGCATTGACGTTTTCGATATCGAGGTCGATGAGAAAGACCCCGAAAAATTCATACAGGCGGTGAAAGCCATCGCCCCGACGTTCGGCGGCATCAACCTCGAAGACATCAAGGCTCCCGAATGCTTCGAGATAGAAAACCGGCTGAAAGCGGAACTGAACATTCCCGTCATGCACGACGACCAGCACGGCACCGCCATTATCTCGGGCGCCGGTCTGCTGAACGCCCTCGAAATACAAAAAAAGAAAATAGAAGATATACGCCTCGTCGTGAACGGCGCCGGCGCATCTGCCATATCGTGCACGAAACTCTACATCATGCTGGGCGTGAAACGTGAAAACGTGGTGATGGTCGATAGCAAGGGCGTCATCAACTCGAAGCGCACCGACCTGAACGAATCGAAAAAACAGTTCGTTACCACGCGCGACATCAGCACGCTCGCCGAAGCCATGAAGGGGGCGGACGTATTTTTGGGACTTTCGCGCGCCGACGTGCTCACGCCGGAAATGGTGCAATCGATGAACGCACGTCCCATCGTGTTCGCGCTCGCCAACCCCAACCCCGAAATCGCTTACGAGAAAGCCAAAGCATCGCGTCCCGACCTGATTTTCGCCACCGGTCGCTCCGACTATCCCAACCAGATAAACAACGTGCTAGGATTCCCCTACATCTTCCGCGGCGCACTCGACGTGCGGGCTACCTGCATCAACGAGGAGATGAAACTCGCCGCCGTGTATGCCATCGCCGAACTGGCGAAAAAACGGGTGCCCGATGTGGTGAATGCGGCTTACGGTCTGGATAAAATCAGCTTCGGTCCCGAATACATCATACCGAAAGCGCTCGACCCGCGCCTGCTCTCCACCGTAGCCCCCGCTGTGGCAAAAGCTGCCATAGAATCAGGCGTTGCCCGTATAAAAATCGACGACTGGGTGGCTTACCAAGACAAACTCGAAGCCTTGATGGGCTACGACAACAAAATGTTGCGCAGCTTCACCGACATGGCGAAGCAGTCGCCCAAGAGAGTGGTGTTCGCCGAAGCCAACCACGTCAATATGCTCTCGGCTGCCGTTACGGCATACCAAGAGGGCATCTGCTACCCGATATTGTTGGGCAACCCCGATTACATAAAGAACCTTGCCGACCAAATGGGTCTGAGCCTCGAAGGCATCGAAATCGTTGCACTGCGCAGCACCGAAGAAGCCGGTCGCCGCAGACACTACGCCCAAATACTCTCGCAGAAACGCCAGCGCGAAGGCATCACGCCCGACGAGGCATATGAAAAAATGTACGACCGCAATTATTTCGGCATGATGATGGTGGAATGCGGCGACGCCGACGCTTTCATCACCGGCACCTACACGAAATACACCGAAACGATACAGATTGCCAAAGACGTAATAGGCATTCGGCAGGGGCACAACCACTTCGGCGCCATGCACATCATCACCACGCCGAAAGGCACCTACTTCCTCGCCGACACGCTGATTAACCGCCACCCGAACACCGAAACGCTTATCGACGTTGCCAAACTGGCGCGAGAAACGCTGCAATTCTTCGCCCAAGAGCCGAAAATCGCCATGCTCTCCTACTCCAACTTCGGCGCCGACCGCGTGGGCAGCCCCGCGCTCGTACACGAAGCCGTCGCCGCCATGCAGCGCGAATATCCCGACTTGGCTATCGACGGCGAGATGCAGGTGCACTTCGCGCTCAACAAAGAGCTGCGCGACCGCACTTTCCCGTTCAGCCGGCTGGCGGGGAAAGACGTGAACACACTTATCTTCCCCAACCTCAGCTCTGCCAACTCGGCATACAAGCTGCTGCTCGAAATGGGCGTGGGCAACTCCATCGGTCCGATACAGATGGGTCTGAACAAACCTATCCACTTCACCGATATAGAAAGCTCGCCGCGCGACATCGTAAACCTGACGACCGTCGCTGTGGTCGATGCTATCGTGCAAGCGAAAATCGACAAGAAATAATTCGCCCTCTTTACCGAAAAAGCGCGTGCCTCCTACATCGGGGACACGCGCTTTCTATATATTACGGTATTTTATTTCAGCGTACCGGAGCGAAACGCAGCTCCTTGCCGCGACAGGAGTTCACCACCTTTCCGTCGCGGTAGGCAATGACGCCATTGACGAAAGTCATGTCTATCGTTACGGGGAAAGTGTGCCCCATAAAGGGCGACCAGCAGCATTTCGTCAAGATGTTTTCTTCGGTAACGGTGTAAGTTTTCTCGGGATCGACCAGTACCATGTCGGCGTAGTAGCCGGCGCGAATGAATCCGCGCCGCTCTATGCGGAAAAGTTTTGCGGGGGCGTGGCACATACGTTCCACGACGGTTTCGAGGGGCACTTCGCCCTCCAACGATTTTTCGAGCATCACCTGCAAGGAGTGCTGTATCAACGGACCGCCGGAGGCGGCTTCGAGGCAGGAGCCCTGTTTTTCGTCGAGCAGGTGAGGCGCATGGTCGGTGGCTACGACGTCGAGCCGCCCCGTGCACACGGCATTCATCAGCGCCTGCCGGTCTTCGGCGGTCTTTATGGCGGGATTCCATTTGATAAGGTTACCCAGACGCTCGTAATCGCCATCGTCGAAAAAGAGGTGATGCACACACACTTCGCCGGTGATGCGCTTGTCTTCTACGGCGCCGTCGTCGAGCAAGCCGAGCTCCTGCGCCGTAGAGAGGTGCAGCAGGTGAAGGCGGGCATCGTAACGGGTCGCCAGCTCGACGGCACGCGACGAGGAGGCATAGCAGGCTTCGGCGCTGCGTATCAGGGGGTGATAGGTTACGGGCAACTCTTTCCCGAAACGTTCGATATACATTTCGCGGTTGGCGCGGATTATCTCCTCGCTTTCGCAGTGTACGGCAATGAGAGCGGGCGACTCGGCGAAGATGCGCGACAGGGCGTTTTCGTCGTCGACCAGCATATTGCCGGTGGAGGAACCCATAAAGAGTTTCACGCCGCACACGCGCGTGTAATCGGCTTTTTTCAGCACGTCGGTATTATCGGCGGTCGCACCTATATAAAAAGAATAGTTGGCAAGAGAGGTCTGCGCTGCGCGGGAGAATTTCCATTCCAGCGCATCGAGCGTGGTCGTGGGCGGCTTCGTGTTGGGCATATCCATGAAAGAGGTAACGCCGCCCGCCACGGCTGCCATCGACTCGGTGTTGATGTCGGCCTTGTGGGTAAGTCCGGGTTCGCGGAAATGCACCTGATCGTCGATGACGCCGGGCAAAAGCCATTTGCCTGCGGCATCGACGACTTCATCGACGTGGCTCTCTATATCGATGTAGCTGTCGTCGGTGTAAATCGTGGAAATGGTGTCGCCCACCACCAATACGGAGGCAGCGGTGCGCGCGCCCTCGTTTATCAAAAGCGCATTTTTTATAAGGAGCGTTTTCATCGCCTATTTTTTCTTTTGGGGGTATTTGCGGAACCAGCTCGACACCCGCAGCCGCAGCACGCCGAAGAAGGCTTCGCCGAATATGCCGCCGCTCATCTTGCTTACGCCCAATTCGCGATTGACGAAAATGATGGGCACCTCCACGATTTTGAAGCCGCATTTGACGGCGGTGAATTTCATCTCTATCTGGAAGGCATAGCCTTTGAAGTGTATGCGGTCGAGGTCGATGGTTTCGAGCACTTCGCGGCGGTAGCATTTGAATCCGGCAGTGGTGTCGGCTATCTTCATGCCGGTAATGAAGCGCACGTATTTCGAAGCGAAATACGACATGATGACGCGCCCCATAGGCCAATTGACCACGTTCACGCCCGATATGTAGCGCGAACCGACCGCCACGTCGGCGCCCTGCACGGTGCAGGCTTCGTAGAGGCGCGGCAGGTCTTTGGGGTTGTGCGAGAAATCGGCGTCCATCTCGAAAACATAGTCGTAGCCATGCGCTATCGCCCATTTGAATCCGGTTATGTATGCCGTACCCAAGCCGAGTTTTCCCTGCCGTTCGAGCAGGTGCAGGCGTTCGGCAAACTCGTCGGCCTGCAACCGCTTCACGATGCCGGCAGTGCCGTCGGGAGAACCGTCGTCGATAATCAGCACGTCGAATGCGTGCGGCAGGTCGAATACCGCCCGAATGATGTTCTCGACATTCTCTTTTTCGTTGTAGGTGGGAATGATGACCACCGCGTCCGATTTCAAAACTTCTTCCATGTCTCTTTCGATTACGGGTACAAAGTTAAAATAATTCATTAAATTGCCGCAATACTTGACGGTAAATTATTGCAAAACATTTATTCCTATAACGGCACGACCGATAAAAAGGTCGGTTCTCCGCCTCTTTATTTTGCTTTCGCTGCCGGCAGGGCGACGGTTTCGTATCGAAAAAAACAACGGTGTTTGTCGAAAGCGACCGTTTTTCCAGCCTTATACGAGGCGGAGGTGCAGACGGCGGGCGGCGATGAAGCGCCACAGGCGGCTCTCGCGGCGGCGACGCCACGCAAGGAGTTTGGGCAGCGTGTCGGTGGCACGGCTCAACCGGCAGCAGAATGCGCCGTAATCCGCTTTGGGCAGCGGATAAAGATTTTCTTTCGCGAGGGTATCGAGCGCGTTTTTCACCTGCTCCTCGTCGTAGGGTTTCACGATGAGTATGCGCAGGGTATCGACCGTGAGGTCGTAGAGTTTGCGGTCGAGCCCCGTTTCGAGCTGCGGGTCGCAAATGGCTTCGCGCATACGCTTCAAGCCGGTTATCACCGTGAGGCGGTCGTGCATGAGGCGTTTTTGGTGGTCGGGGTCGGGAATGTTGCTCAATCCCGATTTATTCTGGAAATAGTAATAGTAAAGCTGTACGGGCAGGAAAGTTACCGTGTCGGCGCGGCTGAACACGCGGGTAACGAAATCCTCGTCTTCCAACACGCATTTTTCGAGCAGCCGCACATTCGACGCCAAAAGGAAAGAGCGGTTGAACAGGTATGCCCACAGCACGCCTGCCAGCGGATAGCGCGCCATGTAATCGGCACCCGACATATCGCGACAATAGGGCTGCACCGCCGGATAGTAGGGCGACTCCGCACCCTGCGCATCGACCTTGATGCAGTCGAGCCCGATAATCTGGTGGCGGTAGAGCGGCAGCAGCTCCTGCACGAAGCGGGCGAACGCGGCGGAATGTATGCGGTCGTCGGCATCGACAAACATGATATAACGTCCGTGTGCATAGTTTATGCCCAGATTCCGCGCCCCGCCAGGTCCGGCTTTGCGGCGGTGATAGACGTGCAGGTTGGGTATCTTCGCTTCCAACGCCTGCAACTCCGCCAGCGAATTGTCGGTCGAATTGTCATCGACCGCGATGATTTCGTATTTGTCGTCCGGCAGTCCCGACTGCACAATCGAGTCGATGCAGCGACCGATGTACGCCACCGCATTATATACCGGTATGATGATACTTACTTCGAGCATGATATTTTCGATTACCGACGCAAAGATACGATTTTAAAAACAATCTGCAATAATCGCGGCTCGAAGTATTCTCAAAACTGTTTGACGGTTTCAAACCATTTCGTCCGAATAATGTTAATTAAATGAAAAACGATATTTTTTCTATTTCCGAAAATAGTATATATAACAAATTTGCTATATATTTGTACCGTCAATAAACACATTGGCGGCATGAAATGGAATGAACTACGAAAAATTGCCGAAGCCAACGGGTGGTATTTGTGGCGGCACGGTGCCAATCACGACATCTATCGCCACCCCGACAAAGCATACCCCATACAAATAGGTCGTCATGGCACGGAGGAAATAAAAAACGGAACATTCAACAAATTGAAAAAACAAATAGGATTCTGATTCCAACGCAATAAAAACACACCGACATGAAAACAATCGCTTTAATAGAAAAAGGGAAAGACGGAACTTTCGGCGTCTATACGCCGAACATCGAAACGACCCTCATCGGCGAGGGCGCCACGGTTGCAGAGGCAAAAGCCGATTTCAAAAATTCGGTCGAAGAGGTGTTGGCGGCTTATCGGGAATCGGGAGAACCGCTGCCGGAAGAATTACAGGACATCGAATTTGAATACAAATACGATGTAGCGTCGATATTCGACTATTTCGACTTCATCAACATTACAAAATTTGCCAAACGGGCAGGCATCAACGCTGCATTGATGCGACAATACAAATCGTGCGGCACCTACATTTCAGAAGCCCAAGCCTCCAAGATAGAAAAGGCTTTGCACGCTATTGGCAAAGAATTGTCTGCCGTTTCTTTGTAAGAGATTTCAATCGAGCAGGCGGAATAAAATTTCGGCGATGCGTGCCGTGCCCCGCACGCCGCGACTTATCAGTTTATACCCGCAAAAGCAAATCAGGCGCATCGCCGGACGATGCCCCACCCGCGCACGGACTTCGCCATAAAGCCGCTCGCCCTCCACGCTGCCCTCGCGCGTATAATTGCCCGCCAGCATGATGCGTTTGTATTCGAGGCAGTCCGAAAGAAGGCGGGTATCTTTTCGTCCCGAATTTTTCACCTCGTGCTCCGCCGCGTTTATGGAGGACTCCCAAAGCTCCGCCTTGTCGGAGTAGTTGCGCCCCGTTATCGAGTCGGCATGGGCATGCACCAGCACCAAAGGGTGCGGCGTCGAAAGTTTTACCATGCGCGAAGTCGTCAGCAGCAGGCGCACACCCAGCTCCCAATCGTTCCACCCGAGCAACTGCGGATTCCACCTGCCGGCAGCCTCTACCGTCGCTTTCCGCACGATATACCGCTGCGTCGAGAGATAGGAATGAAAAATGTTGCCGGACAGCATATTTTTTCGCGGAGCGTATTTTATGCAGCTTGCGCCGTTCTCGTCCGAAACGATTTCCACGTCGGTATAAACGATGTCGGCTTGCGGATTATCCGCAATCGCCGCTGCGTAACGTTCGACCAGCGACGGCGCCATTTCGTCGTCGGAATCGAAAAACATGACCCACTCCGACGCCGCCTCATCAAGTCCTCTGTTGCGGGCGGCGGCGGCCCCCCGCACCGATTCGGCGCACACCGTTACCTTGAAATCGGGCGCCTCATGCTCCTCCTTGAAATGTTGCAGCAGCTCCAGCGATGCGTCGGTCGAACCGTTATCGACAAGCACCACGTGCAGCGGTCGGTAAGTCTGCGCCAACACCGACAGCAGCGTGCGCATCAACACCTCCGCCCGATTATACACCGGTATGATAATCGTTATTTCCATTCCGAAATCGGTAGATAGATTTTGCACAAAAATAGTGTTTTACCTACGAAAAAGCAACGGAACGAAATGCTTTCTTGCCGAAAAAACATATATTTGCAAAACCATACCGTCCGCCCATGAAACTCGATGTACTGATATGCACCTGCAACGACAGGATAACCCGCGTGCCCGGCGTGCTGCTCGCTCCGCGCGCCGACGTGTCGTACATCGTTTCGATGCAATACACCGATGAATCGTTTTTGCGGCAGGTGCCGGAAGTTCTGCGAAATCGCCCCGATATAACACTGCTTTTCCTGCCCGGAAAGGGGCTGAGCCGCAACCGCAACAACGCCATTGCTGCTGCTACGGGCGACGTTGCCCTCATAGCCGACGACGACGTGCGCTACAAGCCGGAATATTTCGACCGCGTGCTGTCGGTATTCCAAGAGAATCCGAGCGTCGATATCGCCCAATTCATGCTGAACGTCGAAGGGAAAAATCCCATAAAACCTTACGCTTCCTACTCCCACCCCTACGAGGCGCGCCCCAAAGGCAGCTATATCAACTCCCCCGAGTTGGCATTCCGACCGGCGCGCGTCCGCAGCCGAATCCGATTCAACGAACATTTCGGGCTCGGCACCGAACAGCTCGGCAGCGGAGAAGAAGAGGTGTGGGTGCACGATGCTTGGCGCGCCGGACTTTCCGTGCAATTTTTTCCTTACCGCATCGCCGACATTCCTGCTGCCGAAACTACGGGTGCCCGTATATATACCGACAAAAGCGTCATGCGGGCAAAGGGCGCCGTCTGCTACCATATCTACGGCGCAAGCACGTGGTTGCGTATGGTAAAATTCGCGTGGATAAGTGCGGCGCAAGGCAAAGCCAATTTCTTCGTACTGCTGTATCATACATGGAGCGGCATCGTCTATTATCTCAAACACAAAATCGGACATGAAAATTCTGCTGTTGGGCGAAGCGAGTAACCTGCACTGGACACTGGGCGAAGGGCTGCGGGCATTAGGACACGACGTCGTGGTGGTATCGGGCGGAAGCGGATTCATGAACAACCGGCGCAATATTTCGCTGGTGCGCGGCGACGGACTTCGCGGCGCCATACGCTACGTATTCGACGTGGCTCGACTTCTCCCCTCGTTTCGCGGATATGACATCGTACAGATACACAATCCCGAATTTTTACATTTACGCCCCGGTAAGAACCGTGTCATATACAACTACCTGCGGCGGCACAATCGAAAAATATTCCTTGATGCTCTCGGCACGGACTATTATTATGTAAAAGCCTGCCAAGAAGGGCTATACCGTTATTCCGACTTCTTCGTCGGCAATCAATTGCGCGACTATCCCCATTGCGGGCAAATCGTCGAGGCATGGAACGACCATCCATTGAAAGACCAATGCCAATATGTTGCCGAGACCTGCAACGGCATCATCGCCTGCCTGTACGAATATTACATCGCCTACGAAAAAGAATTCAAAGAAAAACTCGCTTACATTCCCATACCCATACAGGTCGATCGCTACACGGTGCGCCCGATGAACGACACCCGCGAAAAAGTGCGCTTCTTTCTCGGCATACAACTCCACCGCAGCCGCCTGAAAGGAACAGACGTATATAAGGAAGTGTTGCAGGAGCTGCATGCGCGCTATCCGAAAGAATGCGAAATAAAAGAGGTGGTATCGGTACCGCTGGACGAATACCTGCGCCTCATGCGCTCGTCCGACGTCATTCTCGACCAGCTCTACTCCTACACGCCGGCTACCAACGCCCTGCAAGCCATGGCACAAGGTCTGGCTGCCGTAAGCGGAGGCGAGCCCGAATTTTACGACTTCATCGGCGAGAAAACGCTGCGTCCCATTATCAATGCCCGGCCCGATGCCGAAAGCGTATATCGCACGCTGGAAGAGGTGATACTGAAACGGGAAGAGCTGCCGCAACGATGCGCCGACAGCCGCACTTTCGTGGAGAAACATCATAACTACACCGACGTGGCGCAGCAATATCTCGATTTCTGGGAGAAACACTAACCGAGCAGCCGTTTTTTCAGCGACCACAACGCCCAAAGCGATACCGCGACGGCACACGCCACCGCGCCATACAGGGCATACGGCAGCGACGACCTGTACAGCCACGATACGACGGAACAGCCCGCTACCGTACCCGCCAGCACGAAATACCACGTGCGCCCGTAACGCAAACCGTACCGGCGACGGCAAACCGCCCACATCAGTACGCTGTACAGGAAGAAGTCGAGCAAATAAGCGACACCCGCCCCCTCCAAGCCGCCCCAATAATATCCGCCGGCAGTAAGCAGCAGTCCGGTAACGCCCGAAACGGTTTCCGTAATCAAAAAAACGATGCCGTCGCCTTTCGCCAGCAAAATGAAACCCATCGCCCACGAAACGGCTTTGAACAGCACGCCCACCATCGCCCACGAGAAATAGGCATCGACGCACAAGAAATCAACCGTATAGAGAATGCGTATCACCCACTCCTGCAACAATAGAAAGAAAGAAACGATGGGAGCCAGCATCAGCAGCGCCATTTCAGACTGTCGGGCTACCTGCTCGCTCAACGCCCGCGCATCGTTGCCGAGAGCTGCCAAGCGCGGGTAATACTCCGTAGCCATAGCCGCCAGCACCAGCCCCACATAACGGGTAACGATGGTGTAGCCCGACTGGTAATATCCCAATTCGGTTTCACCGCCGACGCGGTTGATAAAATTCACCAACAGGTAATTGAACAGCGTCGTCAGAAATCCGCTTATCGTCATATAGACCCCGAGCACGACCATCGCTTTTCCGCGATGCCATGTCTCCTGCATCGTTACGGGAACTTTTCCCGACACGGCTTTCCGCCGGTAAAGCGCCGTAAAAAAGAGCGTCGCCGACGACGACAAAATAATCGAGGGCACGATGCCGTCGAAACGGAAGAAATAGTAGAGCGGCAGCGACAGCAGCAAGGCGACGGCGTTGCCTGCCAGACAGGCGAACGAAAATTTGCGCAGCCTGCCGATGCCCTGCAAAACCGATTGGTCGCTTGCCGTCAGAGCGTTCAACAACAAAGCGCACGAGAGCCAGACGTACCCCCACAAATGCGCCTCATCGCCGAAAGTGAAACGGCTCAACAACGGAGCAAACGACAGCATGATTACCGCCCCGAAAAGACCGGCAATCCAATTCCAACGCCGCACGACGGCAATCGTCGTTTTCAGCCCCCGTTCATCGCCCGCCGCGTGCGCCTGCGAAATATCGCGCACGGCACTCTGCCGCAACCCCGACGACGTCAATGCGCCGAGCATCTCTATCGCGGCATTGTAAAGCCCGATGATGCCCACCCCTGCCGCACCGAGCCACAAGGCGATGCACTTGTTGCGCACGACGGAGCAGAGTATGGAAAATACCTGCACGCCGCCCAACAGTCCGGTCGCCTTTACGATGCGGCGATACATCGATGTCGATTCGTTTTGCGTCATTTTCAAATCGTCAATTTGTATGTTTCATACACGACGCCGCGACCGCCGAATCCCTCCTTGTTGGCAATAAGACCTTCGTTCAAAAAGCGTCCGCCGTCTTCATTGGACGTTCCGAAATCGAAGTATCGAAAGCGGGAATCCTGTGCGTAATGTTCAATAAGAGAAAGATATAAAAAATCGAGCACTTTATTTTTCTTTCCCTCCGGCGTGGCATGACCATATTGCACATGAACAACAGGCGCAGCCTCGTAAACGACAGCACCTGCCACCGCCTGCATCGTGCCGTCTGCATCATCGTGTATGGCAAGGAAACAGCGGATATTGTCGGGAAAGCAGCTTTGCAACAACTGCATCTCGTCCAACGTATGAACAGGTGCAACCCCATAGCGCGTCCGTAAATTTTCAACCATAATCGGCCAAAAGTCCGAAAGCAGAGCATCGCAGCAGAGGCGATAACCTGAGTTTTTCGCCTTCCGGCAATAATAAAAATTATTGGCTGCCACAGCCTGTATGCGGTTTTCTTCCAAAAGTACCGTACTCGAAATAAGGCAGGTAGTCATCTGCGCACCGCATCGCCAAAGGGCATAGCCGTCTTCCTGCGCGGGATAACGGTGATATATCGTGGGTATTCTCTTATAATACAATGCGGCGAAACCTTCGCCTTTCAGGTAATCGAGCAGCGCGCCGAAAAGCTGCATGACCTCCGCCATACGGCTATGCAGCGAAAGCAGGAAACCACCGTAAGTCAATCCCTGATGCGAATAATAAACCCGCTGTTCCGCTCCTGTCTTTTCCGCAACCGGCTCCGTCGTTTCATTGCCGGGCAGTAGCGCGACCAACCGCTCTTTTTCGTCGAAAAACAGCAGCGAATGGTCGCGGAAACGGTCGGCATGGTAATCCATATATTCGCGAAAGAAAAGAAACGTGGCGTTTTTGGAGTCGGCAACAAAACCGTTCCACAATTCTTTGTCGGCAGGGACATATCGGCGTATCCGTATCATAACAGCGTGTTTTTCAAATTAAACGTTCCCATGCAGCGGATTATTGCTTCAACCAGAGTTCGGGATTCAAAGTCGCTTCACCTTTGCGAAGTTGGAAGTGCAGCACCGTGCGATTGTCTTCTTCGGGGTCGGAATAGATAAGACCTATATTCTGACCGGTCTTCACCTTGTCGCCTTTCTTCACGTAAAGCTCGCTCAAATTGGAGTAAATCGTCAGGTATTCGCCATGCCGCACAATGACCGACGTATTGTAGCCCGGAACAACGAAAACCGCCGTTACCGTACCGTCGAACACGGCACGGGCTTTCACGCCCGCCGTCGTTTGCAGGTCGATGCCCTGATTGTTGATTTTTACATATTTCAAATCGGGGTGCTGGTGCGTACCGTAGTGCGAAACGATGCGGTAGCGACCCGACAAGGGGGTCGGCAATTTACCTTTGTTCGCGGCGAAATTCTGTGAAAGATTGATTTCGTCTTGCGACATCTTATACCCCGTCGACGTTTTATCGTTCTTGTCGGCAGGCTTCTTATCGGCGGCGGCTTTCTCGGCGGCTTTGCGGGCTTCTTCCTTGATGATTTCCTGTATGCGCTGTTCCAATGCTTCGGCTTGCCGCTGCTGCCGTTTCAACTCCTGCTGCAACTCCTTTTCTTTTTTCTTCAATCCGGCAATCAGCACATTTTGCTCTTTTTTCTGACGGGTAAGCCGGTTCGACATACGGGTGCGCTGCGTCAAAACGAATTTGCGTTCGTTCTGCATCTGCTTCAAGGCGCTGCGCTGCCGGTTTATCTCATCGCGCTGGGCGGCTATCTCGTGCGCCTCCTGCTTGCGCCATGCCGAAAATTCCTGCAAATAGCGAAAACGGCGATACGCCTGCTCCAACGAACGCGCCGAAAAGATGAACATCAAGGCATCGAAACGGCTGTCGCGCCGCACCGTCATGGAACGAATGGCATTGGCATAACTTTTTTTCTTCACTTCGAGATTCCGTTCCAACGCCGCCACGTCGCCCGCCAGCTTTTTTTCCGCTGCCGACAGGTCGGCAATTTCCGCATTCAGCGCGCCGATGCTGTCGTTCACCTGCGCAATTTCCGCCGACAGCGCCTCCAACTTGTGCAAGGCGCTTATTTGCGATTTCTTGGTTTTGTCTATCTGTTTGCTGGTATTCGCTATTTGCTGTTTGGTCGTCTGCTGCTGCCGTTTGAGCGACTGCACCGACTTGGAATCTTTCTGCGCCACACCCGCAAAAGATATTCCGAAAAGCAATGATGCGATGAACAGATGCCTTATTACCGAAGCAAGATTTTTATCCATGATTCCAAATCCGTTTTTTTATAGCGTGCCGAAATGCCGGTCGAAAGCGATTGCGGCTCATTCCACACGAAAGCCATTCCGTCGAAAGCCAGCATGACTCTTTCCGATGAAAAACCGTCGAACATACAGACAATGCGTTGGGGCGCAATTGCATCGTCCTGCTGCGCATAATCGGAATACCGGCAGGAAAATTCGCGCGCGTTTCCGGCTGCCCGTATATCCGCACCGACAAGGCAAGCCCTGCGGTCGCCCTCGAAACGGTATTCGTCCGACGAAAGGGGCGGGTTATATGCGTACAGATAATTTTCACCTTTCTCGGCGATGTCGAAAAGCAGGACGTCCTGCGGCACGATTTCCCGCTGCGGGAGGAAAGGCTGCGCAAGCAGCAGCGACTGCACCGCCGCAAACGAAATGCCCGACGGAATAATATCGGAAACGGCATTCAACGATTCCGCCATATATTTCTTATGGAAACGATCCACGATATATAGCGAATCGAGCGTAAGCGTTATGCGGCAAACTTCCATGCCGAGCAACGGCACCACCGAAAACTGTACGGCGGAATCGCGCCGCCAGCGTATCTGCACCTTTCCCCGCACCGTATATTTTCCGAGCGACAGGTATGCCGTCGATTTGACGAAAGCGGTCGTATCGGCATCGTGGCGGGCAAACATCTCGGCAAACAGGGCTTGCGGCGAGCCTTCCCGCCACACCGCCGGTCCGGACAGATTCCTGCCGCTACGGCAACCGCTCAACAGAGCCAAAACGAGTAAAACGTACAGCGCACACCTTTTCATTCCGCGATATATTTCTTTTCCGCAATTTTACGTTGGAGCAGTTTAGAGCCTTCGCCCACCGCCGCCGACTTTTTCCACCATTCGACCGCTTCGGCTTCGTTTCCCGTTACTGCCAGCACGTCGCCGTAATGTTCATAGAGTTCGGCACTCGGCTGCTTCGACAGATCCACAGCTTTTTTCAGATACACGCGCGCCAGCGTATAACGCTCCTGCCGGAAATAGACCCAGCCGTAGGTGTCGAGATAGGTGGCATTATCGGGTTCGGCTTTCACCGTCTCGCCGCTCATGCGCTCGGCTTTGACGAGGTCGCGCCCGTCAAGCGCCAGATAGTAACTGTAATTGTTGAGCGCACCGTAATTCTGCGGATTGTATTTCAATGCCTCTTCGTAGCGGGCGTAGGCTTCGTCTTTGCTTCCCTGCCGGTAGAGTATGTCGGCAGACAATGCCAAAAATTCGGAGCGCATCAGCGGGTCGGCGATTATTTCCGGCACGGCAAGCCCCGCCTCCACCGTTTTTTCGGCTTCGACGTTATCTTCTTCCTGCAACAGCGTCGATGCAGCAATCAGATAATAACGCCCCACCGTCGGATTCTCCCGTATGGCTCGCCGCGCATACTCCACTACGGCGGCATTGTCGTTTTTCTCGAACAAAAGTCCGAACAGGAAATTCCACAATTCTTCGTCGGGAGCGATGTCCAGCGCCACGAGCACCTGCTCCTGCGCTTCATCGTACTTATTCCATTTCACCAACAATTCAGAATAAATCTTTCGCAAATCGACTTCGTTGGGATAACGCTCGCACAGACGCGACAACAGGTCGTCGAGCATAGCGGTGTCTTGGGCGAGCACCGGCACGACTTCTGCCACGAGCGAAAGTTTATCAGCAATATCTATGTCCGACTGCAACAGCAGCGTATCGGCTTGCGCCTTGTATGCCGCCTTGTCGTTTCGTTGGCGGTAGTAGTTGAGCAGCGACAGGTGTATCGTTTCATTGTCGGGGTCGATAGCCCGCACCCGCATATAGGTGCGCCATGCGTCGTCGTAACGGGCTGCATCGAGATAGAGGTCGCCCAAGAGCGTGATATATGCCGTATTACGGGGGTGTTCGACAATCAGGCGTTCCATCTCCTCGTAACTGCGCTCCTTTTCCTGCATCAAATGGTAGATGCGGGCTTTCTGCAAAATCGTCGTTTCATTGGCGCCATACTGCTGCTCGAAACGGTCGTAAGCATCGAGCGCCTTTTGCGGCTCGCCTTTCAACAGGCAAACGTCGGTCAAGCGGTCGAGCAGCTCCATATCCGAAGGCTTTTTCTGTAAAAGGGTTGCATACAGTGCTTCCGCCCGCGTATAGTCCTGTACCTGCATGGCACATTGGGCGGCAGCCAAGGCATACCAGCGGTTGTCGGGGTCATACTTCACCGCCTGCAACAATGCCTTGTAGCCCGAGCGATTATCGCGCCACAAAAAATAGAACGGCGCTATCTCGGAATACGCTGCCGCCTGTGTGGAGTCGAGTACGAGAGCGTGGCGCAACAGGTCGAAAGCCGCTGCACGCTGCCCCATGTTTTTGAGGCGGACAGCCTCCATGTAGGCATACGCCGCTTTGGCTGAATCGGTCGGTTGCGAAGCTGCCTCTTTCGTTCTGCCCCACACCGTCGGGGACAAACCGAGAAGCATCAATAAGCAAATATATCGTTTCATAAAATCACATTCCGGTATGACCGAATCCGCCCGCACCGCGTTCGCTATCGGCAAGGGTTTCCGTCTCGACCCACGCCACGCGGCTATGGGGCGCCACCACCATCTGGCAGATGCGTTCGCCGTCGGTTACGGTAAAATCTTCGGTCGAAAGATTAATCAATATCACGCCTATCTCTCCCCGATAATCGGCATCGATGGTTCCGGGAGTATTCAGCAGGGTGATGCCTTTCTTCAACGCCAAGCCGCTGCGGGGACGCATCTGGGCTTCATACCCGACGGGCAGTTCGATGAACAGTCCGGTGGGAATGAGCGCACGCTGCATCGGTTTCAGCGTAACGGGGGCATCGAGATTGGCACGTATATCCATACCCGCCGATTGGGGCGTTTCATAAGCCGGCAGCGGGTGTTTGGAGCGGTTGATGATTTTTACTTTCGTTTCCATATACTCTGTTTTATCGCACGAAAATAGCGAAAAGTACCGAATTATACGGTCTGTTTTTTCTTTTTTTATTTTCGGAACGAAAATAAGCAGCTTCGGCAAAAGGCGGAAAACGGGAGCCGGAGGTCGCTTTCGACGGGGAAAAGCGTGCAAGCGTGTTTTTCCGTGTGCGATACCGCCCCGATGCACAAAGGGTTTCGGCGTTTCGGAAACAGGCAAAAACAAAGAGGAGCTTTTTCGCAAAAGCTCCTCTTTATAGGTTTTCAATAGGTATTAATTTTTTAAGGTAAAAAAGATTGTTATAGGTTACAGTGCCAAAGGTAGGGCTTTTTCAGTTACCTCCAAATCTTTGTATTATGTTTTACAACCTATTTTTGAGTGTAACTTTTACCCTTAATGCTCTTAATTTATTTTATTTCAGTCTATTAATTGTATCTTGCTGGAATAAAATATTTTGCATTTTCGTGTGCGAACACGGTGTTTTTTTATTTTTTCTTCGTGTTCGCACACGGTTTTTATTTTTCTTTCTGCAACTGCAACACCATCGCCGTACGGGCAGGCAGGTACAATTTGAGCCACTCTTTCTTATCTTTTTTGTAAAGCGGGTCGAATTGGGTGAAGTGCACCACCCCGTCGTCGATGCGACCGAAGCCGCCGAACTGCGCGCCGTCGCTGTCGAGTATGCAGCGGTAGCTGCCGCGCGGAGCAAGAATGCCGAAGCCGTCGAAAGAGCGCGTCGGGTTGAAATTGAAGACGAATATCAAATCCTTGCGCATGAACGCCAGCACTTGGTCTTCGCCGCTGTCCCACAATTTGACGACGGGACGTTTTTCAAAGCCTTTCGTGCCGCCGACCAATCCGATGATAGCTCGGTCGAATGCGGCGAGATAGCCGTATTTCAAATCGGCACGATCGACGAGGCTCCACTGCCGGCGGGCGTATTTGTACGACCAACCGTTGCCCTCGCGTGGGAAATCTATCCATTCGGGGTGTCCGAACTCGTTTCCCATGAAATTGAGGTAGCCGCCGTTGATGGTCGCCAGCGTTACGAGGCGTATCATTTTATGCAGCGCCATGCCGCGCGCCACCATGCCGTTGGTGTCGTCTTTCATCATGTGCCAGTACATTTCGGAGTCGATAAGGCGGAAAATGATGGTCTTGTCGCCCACGAGCGCCTGATCGTGGCTCTCGGCGTAGTTGATGGTCTTTTCGTCGGCGCGGCGATTCGTCAGCTCCCAGAAAATGCCCGTCGGGTGCCAATCCTCGTCTTTCTTTTCTTTGATGATTTTTATCCAGAAATCGGGAATGCCCATCGCCATGCGGTAATCGAATCCGATGCCGCCGTCGTCGATGCGGGCGGCAAGTCCGGGCATACCGCTCATTTCTTCGGCAATGGTGATGGCGTGCGGATTAACCTCGTGTATCAACCGGTTGGCGAGCGTGAGGTAGGTAATCGCATTCTCGTCCTGACCGCCGTCGTAGTAGTCGCCGTAGCCGCCGAAAGCCTTGCCCAGACCGTGGTCGTAGTAGAGCATGGAGGTTACGCCGTCGAAGCGGAAGCCGTCGAAATGGAACTCTTCGAGCCAGTATTTGCAATTGGAGAGAAGGAAGTGTATGACGTCGTTTTTGCCGTAGTCAAAGCAAAGCGAATCCCATGCGGGGTGCTCCCGCCGATGGTCGGGATAGAAAAACTGGTCGGGCGTGCCGTCGAAGCGACCCAAGCCTTCGATTTCGTTTTTCACGGCGTGCGAATGCACGATGTCCATGATGACCGCGATGCCGTTGGCATGAGCTTCATCGATAAGCTCTTTCAGTTCATCGGGCGTACCGAATCGCGACGAGGGGGCGAAGAAGCTCGATACGTGGTAGCCGAACGAGCCGTAATAGGGGTGCTCCTGCACCGCCATTATCTGTATGGCGTTGTAGCCGGCTTTGATGATGCGCGGCAGCACGGTTTCGCGAAACTCCCGATAAGTGCCCACCCGCTCGTCTTCCTGCGCCATGCCGATATGGCATTCGTAGATAAGCAGCGGAGAGGTATTGGGCGTGAATTTCTTTTTCTTGAAACAGTAGGGATTTTCCGGTGCCCACACCTGTGCCGAAAAAATGTAAGTCGTATCGTCCTGTACCACGCGGGTAGCCCATGCCGGTACGCGCTCGCCCTGCCCGCCGTTCCAGTGCATGGAGAGCTTGTAGAGGTCGAGGTGGTGCAGGCGGTCTGCTTTGAGTTTCAGTTCCCAGACGCCATTCGGTCGCGACTTGAAGCGATATTCGGGCAGCTCTTTCCATTCGGAAAAATCGCCTATCAGATAGAGGTCGGTCGCATTGGGCGCCCATTCGCGCACCACCCACTCGCCTTTTTCGTTACGGTGCAAGCCGAAATAGAGATGCCCGTTGGCAAAATCGGAGAGCGTTCCTTTTCTGCCGCAAAGCTCTTTTTCTTTTTTCAATGCCAAATCGTGCCGGTGTTCGATGACCGGTGCATACGGTTCGAGCCACGAATCGTTTTTTACCAAGTTGAGCATACCCGTAATTTTTTAATAAAACAAATCGGAAACAAAATCGGACGGCGCGCTTCGCTTGCCGTCCGACCCGAGTTTTTTATCAGATTTTTACTTTTACGATGACTTTGCGGAAATTGCCTTCGGCGATACCCGGAGCATGACCGTCTTCGGGAAAGAAGATGGCGAACTCGCCGGGCTGCACGGCGACGTAGGTCGTCGGTTTGTCGGCAAAGAACGTGATGTCTTTTTCGGGATTGTAGGGAGCCGTCGGCTCTTTCAGGTCTTTCGTAGCTTTCCAACCCATCGTCTCGACTGCCGTGAGCGGCATCTGTATGTCGATGTATTTGTCATGGGTTTCCATACGGGCGGTCTCTTTGGTTTTACCGGTCGGTTCGGCAACGGAGAGATAGAGCTTGTCGCCGTCGAGAATGGTTTTGCCGGCGGGCACTTTGGAGAAATCGGTGGCTTTGAGGTAATCGAAAGCCTTCTTGAACAAGGGGTGCAGCGACTCGATAGAGGCGGAGTCTTTCAATGCGTTGAGAATCATAATACTTATTTTTTAGATTAAATCGCGACAAAACGGACGGGCGTTTCCCGTCTTCATGCAAATTTAATAAAATTATCGAGACGTTTATCTTTTTCGGCAAGAAATTTTCACCATACGGGCAAATTTGTCTTTTCGGGACGGTAGCCGCTGCGTATGCGCCACTCTTGCGGATAGAGGTTGTTGAGGCGGTTTCCGAGATGATTTCCCCAACCCAGCGGCAGCCCGTCGGCAAGAATCAGGCGCAGTCCGCGCCGGTCGGAGGGCACGAAAAGGCTCTCCCGCCGCAGGTAGGCAATGGCTTCGTCGGAAGTAAGAGAAAGCGTGTCGAACGCCGAGCGGTCGAGGCAGGTCGATAACGCCAGCGCATGTTCGGGCTGCCACTCCCGACCTTTGCGCTCGGCAAGCGGTATGCCCCGATGCAGCACACGGAAACGGTCGCACAAGAAAGGCGACTCGGCGGCATAGGCGGCAGGCAGCGCGACGACCCGCCGGTCGGACACCTCGAATGCGAAGGCTTCGGGCGAGGTCAGCCACGAGCGCATTTCGGCAAGGAGGGGCGCCGATTTCTCTTTCCCGTTTTTCCGACAGACGCGCGACAGCCACACATCGCGTTCGCATTCATCGGGCGAACCCGCCTTGCGCAGCACGGCGACGAAAAGCCCTTCGCCCCGTGCGCCGTGCGGCATGAAACGACACGCAGGCACATCGCCGATCAAAGCGGGGAATATGCCCCACGCCGCAGGCGTTTCCACCGTCAGCGGCTCCGCCCCGAAACGGCTTCGGAGCCACGACACCGTATCTTCGTTCTCCTCCCGATTATAGGTGCAGGTGCTGTAAAAGAGCAGTCCGCCCGGACGCAGCGCGTCCCACACGTCGGCAAGAATGGTGCGCTGTCGCTCGGCACATACGCCCACCTGTGCAGGCGACCATTCGGCAACAGCCTGTTCGTCTTTACGGAACATACCTTCGCCCGAACAGGGCGCATCGACGAGCATCGCGTCGAAATAGTGGTGCAACGCACCGAAATCGGCTGCCGTATTGTTCGTTACGACCGTAAAAGGATTGCCCCACTTGACGATATTTTCAGCCAACACGTGAGCACGGGTACGCACGGTTTCATTACATACGACCAGACTGCCGGCAGGCAGCGCATCGAGCGCCACCGTCGATTTGCCACCCGGCGCGGCGCACAAGTCGAGAAAACGCACCGGTCGGTCAATGAATCGCCGCAACAGATACGAGAGAAACATCGACGACGCCTCCTGCACGTAATAGGCGCCGGCGTGCAGGCGCGGGTCGAAGGTGAACGCCGGACGCTCCGGCAGGTAATACCCCTCGCCGCACCACGCCACCTGTTCATACGAGGGACGGGCATCGGGCAGTTTCGCGCGATTGAGGCGCAGGCTTACCGGCGGCTCCTTTTGCAGGGCAACTTCAAAAGCGGGAAAGGCATCGCCCAAAAGGCTTTGCATACGCTTCACAAATTCGGCAGGCAGATTCATATTTCGTTCGGGAAACGGATTTGTCGGCAAAAATAATTAATTTTGCCGACAAATCGCATTCGTATGCAACCGAGCGCCGCACTTTATCTCATACCCTCCACACTGGGCGACACGCCGCCCGAGCGCGTATTGCCGCCCTACAACCGCGAGATAGTCGCCGGCATACGCCATTTCATCGTGGAAAATGTGCGCACGGCGCGCCGCTTTCTCCGCCGCTGCGACCCTGCCGCCGACATCGACGCCATGACTTTCTACACCCTCGACCGCCACACGCCCGTCGAAGACATCGCAGGATTTCTGGCGCCGCTCGCCGAAGGGCTGCCCGTAGGGGTGATTTCCGAAGCCGGCTGCCCCGCCGTTGCCGACCCGGGCGCCGACGTCGCAGCCATCGCGCAGCGCAAAGGTTTTCGGGTCGTTCCGCTGGTGGGCCCCTCCTCCATTCTGCTGTCGCTCATGGCATCAGGATTCAACGGACAAAGTTTCGCCTTTCACGGCTACCTGCCCATCGACGCGGCCGAACGGGCAAAGGCATTAAAACATTTCGAGCAGCGCATATACCGCGAAGACGAAACGCAGATTTTTATCGAAACGCCCTATCGCAACAACAAAATGGTGGACGACTGCATTCGTTTCTGCAACCCGCAGACACGCCTGTGCATCGCCATGGGCATCACCTGCGACGAAGAAAATATCCGCACCCTGTCGCTCGACGAATGGCGCCGCCGCAAACCCGACCTCCCCAAAACGCCCTGCATATTTCTCCTCTATAAATAAGAAAACTCCACACAAAATTACCGCCTCGCGCAAACACCCAATTTGCGCCGAGCATGATGCCTCTGTTTTTTCGACGACGATTCGCGCCATCAGTCGACAATCCTCTTTTGCCGTTTACGCATACTGCCCCTGCGGATAAATCTTTTCTGTAAAAATTTTTAGAAAGCATAAATTTCTAAAAACTTTCCGTTGAAATTTTCCGCATTCATTCAAAAAGCCCTTTCTTAGAACCCGCAGAAAACAGACGCCACCGCCCAAACGCAAGCAGATAAAAGCAGGGGACAAGAAAAGACAACCGACCGACTTTAACGAAAAAAAATTCACCTATGACATCTATCAAATTAAAATTCAGACCGCACATCGACGGCAGCAAGGAGGGTTCACTCTATTTCCAAATCATTCACGAACGCACCGTCAAACAGGTCAAAACCGACTTTCGCATTTACGAAAGCGAATGGCAGGAGGAAAATATCGTCAAAACCTCGCCCGTATCGACTGCCCGCAGCAAAACGCTGAAAGAGATTCGCGACAAAACCGCTTGGGAGCAGCAGATGCTGGAGCAAATCGCCATGCTCTTGGAAAAGGCGAACAAGCCCTACGTCGTCGATGAGATTATCCGGCGCTACAAAGAATCCGTGCAAGACAACACCTCCGTGTTCAATTATATACAACGGCAGGCGGAACGGCAGCGAAAATTGAATCGCGTGCGCACGGGCGAAACTTATTTACAGACCTTGCGCAGTTTCATGAAATTCCGCAAATACACCGATTTGTCTTTCGATAGGCTCGACGCCGACGTGGTAGAACAATACGAGAGTTATATGCGCGCCAACTGCCTGAGCCGCAATACGACCTCTTTTTATATGCGGATTCTGCGCTGCATCTACAACCGAGCGGTCGAAGAGGGACTGGCAGCGCAGAGCGACCCGTTCCGACGGGTTTACACCGGTGTCGATAAAACAGCCAAACGCGCCGTAACATTGCGGGAAATCAAGCGCATCAAAGAGTTGGACTTGACGGAAATGCCCGCCCTCGACTACGCCCGCGACCTGTTTCTGTTTTCATTCTATATGCGAGGAATGTCGTTCATCGACATCGCCTACCTGCGCAAAAAAGATCTCGCAAACGGCTACATCACGTATATCCGCAAAAAGACGGGACAGCAGCTCACGATTCGCTGGGAAAAGCCGATGCAGGAAATCGTGGCGAAATATCCGCTGAATCCGACGCTCTACCTGCTGCCGGTCATCACAAGACAGGACGGAACGGAACGCACCCAGTATCTGAACAAAATTTTATATGTCAATCGGAAACTGAAAGAGATTGCCCGCATGGCAAAAATTCCGATTCCGCTAAGTATGTATGTCGCGCGCCATTCGTGGGCGAGCATCGCGCAGGCAAAAAACGTGCCGTTGAGTGTCATCAGCGAGGGTATGGGGCACGACAACGAAGAGACGACACGCATCTATCTTTCCGCCATTCACTCCTACCGAATCGACGATGCCAACAACAAAATTCTAAAAGAATTGTGAGATTTTTTTTGTTTGGGGAATTTGTACTAACTCTTATCAAGAGATAGTCATTCCCTTATAAATTATTAGGGATTAGGGGGTTGGTTTTTACGAAAAGGAAATATTCCAAACAGAATTTCGAGCAAACAGAAAAAAATCGCGATTTTTTTAATTTTTTTTGCGCTTATATGCTTGCAATTTATTTTTTTTATATCTTTGTAGCGTTGTACTAACTCTTGATAAGAGAAAAACAAGAAGATAAAGCCATGAAAAGCAATCCGAAACAGCTCCCATAAACAGGACTGCATCGGGAAACGATAACGGGTCATCACGACTTTGCTAATACCATAAAACAGAATTGTAAAAAAATGAAAAAACCGAAGCTATCGTTCTGGCAGGTTTGGAATCTCAGTTTCGGATTCCTCGGAGTCCAAATAGGCTATTCGCTGCAAAACTCCAACACCTCGACCATTTTCGAATCGTTGGGCGCCGACCTGCACCAATTGAGTTACTTTTGGTTGGCAGCTCCCATTGCCGGATTAGTGGTGCAACCTATCGTAGGGTTGTTTTCCGACGGCACGTGGACGCGTTTCGGGCGCCGCATTCCCTTCATTCTGGGCGGCGCCATTATTTCGGCTCTCGCCCTTGCACTGATGCCCAATGCTCCTATTCTGCTGGCATTTGCGCCGTTAGTTATGGGGGCATTTATTTTGCTTTTCATGGACTTGTCGTTCAACGTAACGATGCAGCCCTTCCGTGCGCTCGTTTCCGATATGCTCGACGACAGCCAGAAAACGCAGGGATATGTGGTGCAAACCCTCCTTATCAATTTAGGAGCCGTAGTGGGCGCGGTGCTGCCGCTGATTCTGACTCGCTGCGGCGTTTCCGACACGGCGCCCGCAGGCGGCGTGGCACCCCATATCGCCTACTCCTATTATATAGGCGGTGCCGTACTGCTGCTCACCGTGCTGGTTACGGCATTCCGCACGAAGGAGTATCCGCCCGAAGAGTTCGCCCGCTATGACGAGCGTCCCTCCGAAGAACCTGCCGCAGAAAAGAGTTCTTTCCTCGAAACACTGCGCCATACGCCCAAAGTGATGCTGCAATTGGGCGTGGTGCAATTCTTTTCGTGGGCAGCGCTTTTCCTGATGTGGACCTACTTGAAACCCGCCATTACAGGCGTCGTGCTCTCGCACGAAACCGGTATGCCGCTCACCGACGGACAGACGCAGACGTGGGTCGGCGTGCTGAACGGCACCTACCCCATTCCCGCCTGCATCGTATCGCTCTTTCTCGGCATCATTGCCGCACGATGGGGCAACAAGCTCGTCTATGCCCTCTGCCTGCTCTGCGGCGCTGCCGGCTTCGCCGGTCTTACCTGCATTGCCGACCAATACGCGCTGATGATTCCCATGATAGGCATCGGCATTGCGTGGGCAGGCATTCTGGCAATGCCCTACTCGATACTCTCGCGGGCGCTCGATGCCCGCCGCACCGGCGTCTATATGGGCATCTTCAACTTCACCATCACCATACCGCAGATAGTCGTCGGGCTTACCGGCGGCGTCATCGTCAAGCACCTTTTCGGCGGGCATCCGATGTCGATGCTCATGCTTGCAGCCGTGTTCATGCTGCTGGCAGCGCTGTCGGTGGCGTTCGTAAAAGAACGCGCGAAGTGATGCGGGAGAAAAATTCCGACACAACACCCACCCAAAACCATATCTAAAAATGAAAACCAAAAAACAACCAACATCTAAACAACCATGAAGAAAATCCTTGCTATTTGTCTGGGGTTATGTGTTCTAACAGCCATCACCCCTCCTGCGGCGGCACAGAACGGTAAGATTACCGTCCAAGGTGTCGTAGCAGATGCCGCCGGGCAGCCGATTATCGGCGCCACGGTAGTGGAAAAAGGGACGACAAACGGTGTATCGACCGATTTCGACGGAAAATACACGTTGAACGTCGCCGACGGCAATGCCATGATTTCGGTCAGCTACATCGGCTACAAGACCGTCGAGCTGCCCGCCTCATCGCCGGCATTGCGCAAACTCACCCTTGAAGAAGACCTTATGTCGCTCGACGAGGTCGTAGTCATCGGTTACGGTTCGGTCAAGAAAAACGATATGACCGGTTCCGTCGTGGCTATCAAGGCGGAGGGTCTCAACCGCGGTGCCGTAAACTCGCCCGACCAACTGCTTATCGGTAAAGTGCCGGGTCTGTTGATAACCCCCGCATCGGGTGAGCCCGGTACCGGCGCTACGATACGTATCCGCGGCGCTGCGTCGCTGAATGCCAAGAACGACCCGTTGATCGTCATCGACGGTATGCCTGTTACGGGCGACGGCGGTGCCGGCATGGGCAACCCCCTTGCATCGGTCAATCCCAACGACATCGAATCTTATACGGTGTTGAAAGACGCTTCGGCAACAGCCATCTACGGTTCGCGCGCTTCCAACGGTGTGATTATCATCACCACGAAGAAAGGCAGGGGCAACCGTCCGCAGGTAAGCTACGAGTCGAGCTACTCGGTAAAGACCAACGCCAACCGCATCGACGTGATGTCGGGTCCGGAATACATCGACTACTTGGAGAATACCTACATACCGACCCTCGCGGCTTCTGATGCCGACAAGGTGCGCAGCCTGCTGGGCTACAACGGTGAGATGTACGATACCGACTGGCAGGATTTGGTCTATCGCACGGCTTTCACGACCGACCAAAACGTTTCCGTCTACGGAAATACGAAGCACGATAAAATGCCCTATCGCGTGAGTGTCGGTGTCAATTACGATCAGGGTACGGTGCGTGGCGGCGACAACACGCGCGTGAATGTGGGTGCAAACCTGTCGCCGAAACTTTTTGACGACCACCTGACGGTGAATCTGAATCTCAAAGGGCTTTACAACAAATCGAACTGGACGAACAACGCCGTAGGTACGGCTCTCTCCTACGATCCGACCAAGCCCTCCCACATGATTTACAATGCGGACGGCACGGAATCGACGCCGACAAATCCCAACTACAAGTGGTTCACCGGTTACATCAACTGGACGGACAACAACGCGGGCGTCAACCCGCTCTCGTCGCTCTACGACTGGGTGAACTACGGACACACGCTGCGCTCCATCGGAAGCATACAGCTGGACTACCGCATTCACGGTCTGGAAGATTTGCGGGCTAACCTCAATCTCGGCTACGATATTTCCGAGACCCAAAACACCACCTACAACGAACTGGGTTCTATCGGCAACTTCCGCAACGGCGACAACGACGTCTATACCGAATCGAAAAACTACAACGCCAATACGCTGTTGGAGTTCTACCTCAACTACAATAAGGAGTTCGGAATCCATCACCTCGACGTCATGGCAGGTTACTCGTGGCAGCGCAACTACTACCGCTGGCAGAGCATCGGCTACAACAACAACGACCGCTCGCAATACAGCGCCGGCAGCTCGACCGAAGAATCGCGCTGGCGCCACCCGCGCGAATACTACCTGCTGTCGTTCTTCGGACGCGTAAACTACACGATTGCCTCGAAGTACCTCTTTACGGTTACTGTCCGCGAAGACGCCACATCGCGCTTCTCCGAAGACAACCGCTGGGGCTTCTTCCCCTCCGCCGCTTTCGCATGGAATATCGCAGAAGAGGAGTTCCTCCGCGACTCGCACGCCGTATCGGCAATGAAGCTGCGTTTGGGTTGGGGACGCACCGGTCAGCAGGATATAGGCGACAACTACTATCCCCACATTCCCATTTACAATTATGCCAACCCGGGCAACGGACAATACCTCCCGGGTGTAGCGGGCACACTGGCTCCCGGAGCTTTCAACCGCAACATCAAGTGGGAAACCACCGAAACCTACAACGCCGGTATCGACTTCGGCTTCATCAACAGCCGCATCAACGGTACGTTGGACTATTACTTCCGCAGAACCTACGACCTGTTGAGCGAGGTCGATGCTCCTACGGGGTCGAACTTCACCAACCGCATCATGTCGAACATCGGAACGATGCACAACCAAGGTGTCGAACTGTCGTTGAACTTCGTTCCCGTAGAGCGTGAGAACATGCGCTGGGTCATCAACCTCAACGGCACGTGGCAACAGACGGAAATTACCGACCTGAACGACAATACGGTGCACGTAGGAGCCCAGCTGTCGGGTACGGGAGGCAACTACTCGTCGGTACACCGCGAGGGATTCGAGCCTTACACTTTCTACCTCTACCAGCAGGCATACGACGCTGAGGGCAAACCTATCCAAAACACCTTCATCGACCGCAGCGGCGACGGCAGAATAACCGAAGACGACCTCTACATTACGGGCAAGAGCGCCACTCCCGATTTCTTCTACGGCATCGGCACGCAGTTCACCTACAAAAACTGGGACTTCGGTTTCAACGGACACGGCTCGGTAGGCAACTACGCCATCAACCAGCTGGCTATCGGCAACTCGACGACCTACATGGGTTCGCTTGCCTATAACAACCTGACCAATTTCAACGAATATCACCTCCGCACGGGCTTCACCGGTCAGAACACGACCCAGCAGTCTTACTCGGATATGTTCATTGAAAACGCTTCCTTCTTCCGTATGGACGATATAAACGTGGGCTACACGTTCCGCAACATACGCAAGAGCAAGGTTTCCTTGCGTTTGCAGGCATCGGTACAGAACGCATTCGTCATCACGAAATACTCGGGTCTCGACCCCGAAGGCATGAGCGCCGACGGCGTTTACAACACGCTGATTCCGCGTCCGCGCCTCTACACCCTGCGTTTGAATCTCAACTTCTAATCTAAAATCTCGAATCCATGAAAAAAATATTTTTATACGGATTTTCGGCAGTTTTCGCTATGTGTGCCGTTTCGTGCGTGGGCGACTTGGATACCATGCCGCTCGACAAGACGGTATCTTCGAGCGATAAGGCTTTTGCCGCACCCGAATCGTATCTTCAGTACGTAAATTATGCGTACAGCTATTTTTCTCTGGTGTCGCAATCCGATCCGGGTTCTTCCGATATTGCCGTGAGCGACGCCGGACAGTCGGAGTTCACCCGCCAGTATATGGTGCTGAACGAAATGTCCACCGACGCCTTGAAGTGCGTCTGGGGCGACTCCTACGTTCCCGAAATCGGCTATGACCGCTGGAACAGCAGCAACACCGCCGTTGTGGCAGTCTATCTGCGCAGTCTGAAAGCCATAGCCATCTGCAACCAGTTCCTCGACGAATCCGTTTCGGGCGACGCTGCAGTCAGCGAGCGCGGACACGCTGCGGAAATCGAAAACGTCCACACCTACCGTGCCGAATTGCGGCTGCTGCGGGCAGTGTATTACAGCTTCCTGCTCGACCTGTTCGGCAATCCGCCGCTGATTCTGCCGGAGCACATCGGTTCGTCCGACTTCCCGAAACAACTCTCCACCGACTTCAAAGAGGGACGGCGTATGCTGTTCGAGTGGATAGAAAGCGAACTCAACGCGTCGATCGACGACCCGGCGCTGCCGGAACGTCCCGTTGCCTATCCGCGTCTGTCGAAATATGCGGCAAAGGCAGTGCTGGCACGTATGTACCTCAACGCCGAAGTCTATACCGGCACCGCCCGTTGGCAAGATGCCATGAATGCTGCCAAAGATGTCATCGAGAAAGGCGGCTACACACTCTGTCCGGTATATCAAAACTTGTTCCTGCAAGACAACTCCACCAACGGCGCCCAGAATGAATTTATCATCGCCGCCAGCTACGACGACCGTCAAACTCAGAGCTGGGGCGGTACGACCCACCTCGTCTATTCGGTCGTACACACCGACACGCGTATGGTAATTTCCCAAGCGCTGGGCTATGAAACCGACATTTACAAAAACCAATGGAACGGCTACCACGTCTCCGAAGCCTTTATCGAGGAACACTTCGGGCTGACCAACGTCGAGACCGGTCCCTACCTCAAACACGACGGCGACAAACGCGCGCTTCTTTACAAGTTTGAAGCCCCCTTCACGAACGAAGTTACCGACATTACTTCGGGGTGGACGTGCCTGAAATGGCTGCCCATTACGAGCGACGGTACGCCGGTTTTGGTTAATGACGACATCGAACAGTCGTCGGCAGACTTCCCCTTCTACCGGCTTGCCGAGATGTACCTGATTTACGCCGAGGCAGAAGCTCGCCTGAGCGGCGGTACGCTTGCCAACGGAAGCACGGGCTACGGATACCTGCAAACCCTTCGCAATCGTGCCGGCGTGTCTATCGGCGCCGCCGAGACCATCGATTTGGAGTGGATTTTGAAAGAGCGCGTGCGCGAACTCATGTGGGAGGGACACCGCCGCACCGACCTGATTCGTTACGGCTACTTCACCACGTCGTCCTATCCGTGGCCCTACAAAGCCGGCGTACCCGACGGACGCGCCTCGATAGATTCCTATCGCACGGTCTATCCCATCATCAGCACCGATTTGGTGGCAAACCCCAATCTGGTACAGAATCCGGGTTATTGATAAGTCGAACCCTAAAAAACTACTAAAATGAAACAGATAAAATATTGGATAATGATGTGGGCTGTCGGTCTCTGCCTCACAGGCTGCTCTACCGACGTGGAGCAAGCGCAGCTCGCCGACCCCGCCACCTACACGGCTCCGACACTCGACCCCGTTGCCGACATCATGGTGAATGCCAACAACGACAAGGAGACGGTCGTTTTCACCTGCTCGCCCGTGTCTTTCGGACAACCGGTCGAGATAAACTACCGTGTGATGCTCACGCGGACAGAAAGCGGTTATGACACCGTTCAACTGGCAACCTCGCAATCGCCGAACATCAGCGTCATGAAAACCGACATCAACGGCGCAGCCATCAACCTGCTCGGCGTAACGGCAAACGAATCCGCAGAACTCTGCGCATACGTTGTCGCATACGTCGGCAATACGACGTTGTGCACCCCGAAGTCGAACTGCGTGGATTTCACCATTCAGACCTATAAAGCGCCTTTGCGCAGCTACTACCTCTGCGGATACTTCAACGGTTGGACTCCCGCATCGGCTCCGACTATCTGGGAGACCGGCGGCGGCACGAACATCTACGAAGGTATGTATATGCTCACCTCCGACGAAGAGAACACGCCGGGCGATGCAGGCTTCAAAGTGTTGGTACAACAGGCTTGGGGCGGCGACATGGGCTATGAGGCCTTCCCGACACGCGGTAGTGCATTCCGCTCGTCGTCCGACGGCAACCTCGTACTCGACCCGGGTATCTGGCAGCTCTCTGTCAATATAGGAACCATGGCTATCGACGCCAAGTCCGTTTCGCAAGTCGATATTATGGGCGACTGGGACGGCTGGGCTGCACCTGTGGTAATGAACTACGACCCCGCAACGAACGTATGGAAGAGCGCAACGCCCGTAACGGCAGCCGAATTCAAGGTGCGTTTGAACAACGCGTGGGACATCAATTACGGCACCGGCACCAAACCTGCCGAGAATATGGAAGGCATCGACGAAACGGCGGCTTACGAACTCGAACAGGGTGGCGGCAACATTACCACCATGCCGGCAGGCGCGCATTACGTCGTGCTCCACGCCGACCGTACACCGTACGTTATCGCATACGAACCTGCACAATAACCGAGTAAACCGACGTCGCGGGCGGGAAGCCCCACAAGGGAACCACCCCGCCCGCGACACTAAAACGAAAACAACATGAAACTATTCAAATATTTAACGCTGTCGGCAGTGGCAATGATGACCGTTGCCTGTGAGAACGAGCCCCTCGATCTCTTTTCGACCGACCCGGTGGCTCCCGCGCTCGCCGAACACAACGACATTCTTCTGACGGAAGACACGCCCAACGAGGACGTAACTTTCGCATGGAGCGCCGCCCGCAATATGGCAGGCGAGATAGACTATACCCTTTACGCAGCAGCTGCCGACGACACGATTTCGCTCGGCTCGACAACGGACACCCACATAACGATGCCCAAAACAGAGCTGCGTACGAATCTGCTGAAACTTACGCTTTCGCCGAACGACAATTCGAGTATCGCATTCTTCGTAGAAGCCGCCGACGGCACGACAACGCTCCGGTCGGCATCGCTCACCATTACGTGCTATATCTACGGCAATGCCGTACCTGCCGTATTGTCGGTATCCGAAGCATACAAGGATTCCTTAGTACTCAAAGTCGATGAAATGGATCAGCAAATCGACCTGCTGACGTGGTCGCCCGCCCGACTTGGGTTCAAGGAAAACATCGTTTATTCGCTCTCCGCCAAAGTGGAGGAAGGTGAAGAATATTTCTTCGCCGAAGGGCTGACCGCCTGCACTTACGGCAAAACGGTAGACGAGTGGAACGAAATATTCGCGGCTGCCGGCTGCACGGAAAATATCGCAACCGATGTGCTATTGACCGTATATGCCGCGACGGAAGGCTCGGAAACGAAAGGCATTCCGTCTGACGGCGTAACGATAAACGTAACGACCTACCTCGCCACCTATCCCGACCAGATGTATCTGCCGGGCGACTATCAAGGCTGGTCTCCTGCCACAGCACCCACCATCGCCCAAAGTTCGGCACAGAAAGGCTATTACGAGGGATTTGTCGATATGACCGCGTCAGATGGAGGATTTAAGTTTTCACCCGTACCTGATTGGCAGGGCGATTTCGGCAGCAACAACGAAATCGTTGCTGAAGACGAGAACGGTAATACGGTGGTAACGGCTACGGTCGGCGACGGCGACAACATCACGGTACCGACAGGCTTCTATCTGATTCAACTCGACAAGAGACGCAATAACTTGACGATGGTGAAAGTTACCTCGATGAGCCTCATCGGCGACGCCACTCCGGGCGGCTGGGACAATGATACCCCCATGACCTATGACGCCGAAAGCCACACCTACTCGGCTACCCTCACTCTCACACAAGGCAATAGCTACAAGTTCCGGTTGAACAACAATTGGAGCTACGCTATCGGCAACAACGGTATGTTCGAGGGCGGCGACAACTATGCTTTCGACAAAGAAACCGGCGAATACAAAGTAATACTCGATGTAAGCCAACACCCCTATTCGGTAAACGTCCTCAGCACGAAATACCCCGAAAATATGTATATTCCGGGAAAACACAATGAATGGGGATTTACAACTTACCTGCCGGGCAACGGCGAAGGTCGATACGAAGGATTCGTAAATCTGGTAAATTCCGAAGGAGAAACCTGCGAGTGGAAATTCTGCGAAGGAGACAGTTGGGACTACGCTAATTATGCCTCTGAGGATTTCACATACGATCCCGCAACGGGCAAAGGCAAGGGCTCTTACAAAGAAAGCGATAAAAACATTACGGTACCGAACGGCTGCTACTACATTATCGTAGATATGACCAACGGCTCGTTTACGGTAGAACGTGTCGCCAAAGTAGGACTCGTCGGTCCTGCCACTCCTGCCGGATGGACTCCGGAGAATAGTGTCGAGATGACATTCGACCCCACCACCGGAATGTGGACGACCACGCTCGAACTGAAAGCCGACCAATTCAAGGTTTGCATCAACAACAATTGGACCATAAACCGCGGAGCGCCTTCGGAAAATGAACCTTATATGCTGACCGACGGCAAAACCGAAACAGTCGTACAAGAGGGCAAAAACTTCGCAGTAGCAGAAGCCGGCAACTACAAGGTAACAGCTGATCTGCTGCATATTCCCAACACTATCAAGGTGGAGAAACAATAACCGTTTCTTCCCGATTTCAACTGGCGTGCCCTGACCGGCACGCCGGTTACTAAGGTCGGCGGCAGCAGCCGAATCCGACCACCCCGATAAACCTTTTACCAATCTAACAGACCGTGAAACAACTCTTTTATCTCGCCTTTGCCCTGCTGCTTGCGGCAGTGGCTCCCGCCTGCGGCGACGACAATCTCGAAGCCGTATCGCCTCCCCCCGAAGTGCCCGACCAACCGGAACCGGAAAATCCGACTACCCCCGATATTTCCGTCGCCCCTGCGCCCGATGCGTGGGACGGCGTGAAACGGGCTGACGTATCGTACCAACTGCTGATTTACTCTTTTGCCGATTCCGACGGCGACGGCACGGGCGACTTTCAAGGCATACGCTCCAAACTCGACTATTTGGACAGTTTGGGCGTTTCCGCCATCTGGCTCTCGCCGGCACACCCCGCCATGTCGTATCACGGGTACGACGTACTCGACTACGAAGCCCTGAACGAGGATTACGGCACCGAAGCCGATTTCAAACAACTGATAGACGATGCCCACGCACACGGCATCAAAATCTATATGGACTGGGTCATCAACCACACGGGCAAAAACCACCCGTGGTTCCGCTCGGCGCTGACCGACCCCGAAAGCCCGTACAAAGATTATTACATCTTATCCGACAATCCCCGAGCCGATATTGCCGCAGGGCTGATTCCGATGATCGCCACCGAAGGGGCGAACGGCTACGACGCCGGACAGTGGTTTTCGGCAGTAACTTCGGACGAAAACGTGCATCGGCTGAAATTCACCCTGTCGTGGTCGGCAACGCCGACCCTCACCGTCGAAGAGGTCGAAACCGTCGAGAATACGGGAACACGCAACAGCGGCAAATACCTCTACTACGGCGAAGGAAATTGCGAGGAGTTCTACACGCAAGGCAACAACGTTTACACGCTGTCGCTCGAATTCGAATCGTCGTGGGGCTGCCTCGTGCGCACCGCCACCGGCGACGACTGGGGTACGGGCAAAAAATACGGCGCCGCCTCTTCTTCTGCGACCTTGCAATACGGCACTCCTCTGACGCTGAAAGCAAACACGGGGTCGTTCGATCCGGCAGACATTCAACTGCCTTATATGCGTTCGACGATGTACCACTCGCATTTCTGGACGGACTGGTTTGCCGATTTGAATTACGGAGCCGCCGACCAATGTGCGGAATCTCCGGCTTTCAAGACTATCTGCAAAGCGGCAGAAAAGTGGATAGACATGGGTATCGACGGTCTGCGGCTCGACGGCGCCAAACATATCTACCACAATGCCTCGTCGTCGGAAAATCCGACTTTCTGGAACACTTTCTATACGACACTGAACGACTACTTCCATGCCAAAGGACATACGGAAAACATCTATATGGTGGGCGAAGTATTCGACGACTATGCGGCAGCGAAGCCTTATTATCGCGGATTGCCGGCGCTATTCGAGTTTGCTTTTTGGTATCGCCTCAAAGATGCGCTGAACAATGGGTCGGGAAATTATTTTGCAAAAAATATTTCCGACTACCGCGAAGGCTACGCCGCCATTCGCGCCGACTACATCGCCGCCACGAAACTGACCAATCACGACGAATCGCGCGCACGGACAGATCTCGGCGGCTCGCTCGACAAAGCGAAACAGGCTGCCGCCGTGCTGCTGACCGCCAACGGGTCGCCCTACATCTATTACGGCGAGGAGTTGGGATATGTGGGCAACAAAGAGGGCGGCGACGAATATGTGCGCAACCCGATGAAGTGGGGCGACGACGCCACGACAAAAGGCATCGCGCCCGACAAACTCGACGCGGGTATGGCGAATGTGCCCGACGTCATGGAGCAGGTAAGCGACTCGGCGTCGATTCTGAATGTCTATCGCACATTCAGCCGGCTGCGCAACACCTACCCCGCCTTAGCTTCCGGCAAAATGGAGGTGCACCCCGTTTACAACAGCGAAAACGCCTCCTACAAAAGTATCGCCGCATGGTACATGAGTACGGAAGAGCAGCGAATGCTCGTCGTACACAACTTCTCCTCCCTCAACGCCAACGTTCCATTGAGCGAAGATATAGACAAGACGGTCGGCAAGCTCGGCAAGGTAACTGCCACGACTGCGGCAGACGGGAAAATTTTGCTGCAAATGGGAAGCCGGTCGTCGATAGTTTTTCTGTTGAAATAACATGAATGCAAAGAATATGAAAAAACTTTGGCTTTTACTCCTATTCGCAGGCTTGGCATCGTGCCGGCAGGCGATTTTCACCGACGTTCCCGCCGACGGGAACAGGCAGCCGGTGTACCCGCTCCGGTGGAACGGGGTGCAACAGCACGTGTTCCTGACCGATTACTATCCACAGTGGACGGGCGCCGATTCCGTTACGACCGACCAAGCAGGCGTTTCGCTCGCCGCGACGGCTCCCGATTGGAGCGAATTCGACCTGACGGGCGACGGAGCTGCAGCCGCAGGAACACTCTCCGTATGGCGCAACGGCTCCTGCGTTTCCATCGTAACGCTGTCGGGCGCATACCCTGCCGCAAACCGTCTTTTCTCGACCGGCACGGCAGTTCACACGGTATCGGTCGCCGCGACAGCCGCTCCGCAGCAAATCGTGGCGTTATGGCAAAACTGCCGCCTGCCCGAAAGCTCCATTACACGCCATGAAAAGGGTTTCAGCGTAGAGATTCCGAAAGACGCCGATGCCGTCGGACGCTCGTTTCTGCGCATCTATGCCGCAAACGCAACGGGCTGCTTCAACGACCTGCTGATTCCGCTTGCCGGCGGCGAACCCGTTGCCTCCGCCGAACTCCTCGACCGGCACGACACGCAGGCGCAGGTACTCTATTCCTTGATGATAGACCGCTTTGCCAACGGCAATCCGGCAAACGACCGTCCGCTCAACCGACCCGACGTCCTGCCCAAAGTCGATTACTACGGCGGCGACATCAAGGGTATTACGGAGAAAATCCGCGACGGATTTTTCAACAACTTGGGTATCACGACGATATGGATTTCTCCTATCACGCAGAATCCCTACGATGCGTGGGGGCTTAATCAAGACCCCGTAACCCGCTTCTCGGGTTATCACGGATATTGGCCGCTCTATGTAACGAGTATCGACACCCGCTTCGGCACCGATGCCGAACTGCGCGAAATGCTCGCCACCGCACACGAACACGGTCTGAATGTGATTCTGGACTACGTCGCCAACCACCTGCACATCGAATCGCCCATACTGAAACAACACCCCGACTGGACGACGCCGATGTATCTGCCCGACGGACGCCGCAACTTGGAGTTGTGGGACGAACAGCGGCTGACGACGTGGTTCGACGTACATATACCGACACTCGACCTCGAACGCATGGACATCTGCGACGTCATGACCGATTCCGCCCTCTACTGGGTGGGTGAGTACGATTTCGACGGATTCCGCCACGACGCCTGCAAACACATTCCCGAAAACTACTGGCGCATGTTGTGCCACAAAATGAAAAGCCGCTTCCCCGAACGGCAGTTGTGGCAAATCGGCGAAACATACGGCTCGCCCGAATTGATAGGCTCCTACGTAAAGACCGGCATGATCGACGCGCAGTTCGACTTCAACTTCTACCACACCGCCATCGACGTGCTGTCGCAAAATGACGACATGGCGAAAATCGCCAACGTCATCGACGAATCGGCAGCGTGGTACGGCGCCCACCATACGATGGGCAACATCACGGGCAACCACGACAAACCGCGCTTCATATCGATTGCCGGCGGCGCCGTCTCTCCCGCAGAAGACACCAAACTCGCCGGCTGGAAACGCGACATCGGCGTGGGCGATCCGGTAGGCTACCGGAAACTCTCCCTGCTCGAAGCGCTGATTTGCACGATTCCGGGCGTTCCTTGCTTCTATCAAGGCGACGAATACGGCGTTCCGGGCGCCAACGACCCCGACAACCGCCGCATGATGGCGTTCGACGGATATTCGCCTGAGGAACAGGAGCAACTCCATCGTGCCGAAAAACTCATCGCCCTGCGGCGCAGCACGCTGCCGCTGCTCTACGGCGACATGACGACGCTGCAACTCGACCACGACGTCTGGGCTTTTGCCCGCATCTATCTGGGAGAGTGCGCCGTAACGATTATCAACAATGGCGCCGAACCCCGCACCGTCGAACTGACCCTGCCCGCCTGCGCTGCCGGCACCGAACAGCTGCAACCCCATTTCGGCAGCGAAATGCAACGGAATGCCGACGGTACGCTCTCGGTAACAGTCGCCGGCAACGGATTTGAAATATTGACAAAATAAAACCTTAATCGACTAATCAATAAATAAAACACGATATGAAAAAGATTCTGATTTCGCTACTCGGCATCGCGATGCTGTGGAGCTGCGGACACTCGACCGCCCCCCAACCCCACCCCGAATGGACTTACAATACGGTGGTCTATGAAATGAATGTGCGCCAACTGACGCCAGAGAGTTCGTTCCGTGAAGCAGAGGCTTACCTGCCCGCGTTGAAAGAGCTCGGCATCGACATCGTTTGGGTGATGCCCATTTATCCTATCGGCGTCAAGGAGCGCAAAGGCACGCTCGGCTCCTACTATGCCATTTCAGACTACTGCGCCGTGAATCCGGAATTCGGAACGATGGAGGATTTCGATTCATTCCTCGCCACCGCCCACCGGCTCGGACTGAAAGTCGTTCTCGACTGGGTGGCAAATCACACTTCGCCCGATGCGCTATGGATTACGGAAAAACCGGCTGACTGGTATGTACGCGATGAAAACGGTGCCACCATCATACAATACGACTGGACGGACATCGCCAAACTCAACTACGACCAACCCGATATGCGGCAGGCAATGCTCGATGCCATGAAGTTCTGGGTAAACAAGGGCGTCGACGGATTCCGCTGCGACATGGCGTGCGAAGTGCCTATCGACTTCTGGCGCACGGCTTTCGCGGAACTGCGCAAAATCAATCCCGACCTCTACCTGCTGGCAGAGGGTGAACGCACCGACCTGCATGAAAAGGCTTTCGACGCTTCTTATGCGTGGAATTTACATCACCTGCTCAACGACATCGCACAAGGCAAGAAGGGGGCAGCCGACCTGAAAGCCTACATCGAAGACGATGCGGCAACCTATCCGCACGAAGCCTTCCGCCTGATGTTCACCTCGAATCACGATGAAAATTCGTGGGCAGGCACCGAATTTGCCCGCATGGGCGACGCCGCCCGCGCAATGGCGGTGCTGACATTCGTTCTGCCCAACGGACAGCCCCTCATCTATACGGGACAGGAATTCGGCTACGACCACTCTTTCGAGTTCTTCGAGAAAGACCCCATGCCGTCGCTCGAGCCCAACGATTACACCGATTTTTATAAACGCCTCTGCACCCTGCACCACGACCATTCGGCTTTGGCATCGGGTGAAAAAGGCGGCGAAGCGGTCTTCGTCGAAGGATTGCCCGAATGCGTGTTCGCATTCACCCGCTCGACGAACGACGATATGCTCTTCTGCGCTTTCAACCTGTCGGACTCGACGGTATCTTTCACCGTACCCGAAGCGGCTGCGGCTTGCTGTCCCGAATGGAATACGGGCGACGAAGTAACCCTGTCGGCATGGGAATACACCATCGACGACCGCGACGGACATCAAAATCTTTGACTCTCATAACCCCTGCTGTATAGATGAAACTCCTCCGATTGATGATTCCGATATTTTGTATGGCGATTGCGAACGGCGAGGGTATCGCGGCGCAAGGGAGCGGGCGGGCGTCCGATGATTTCGCGACCCGTGTCGAACATATCGAACCGCCCTCGTGGTGGACGCAAATGAACACGCCCCTGCAAGTGATGTTTCACGGTACCGGAATCGGAGACTGCACGGTAGCCCTGACCGCCGATGCCGCGACAAAAGGTGTCGCCATCGGCGGCACACACCGCGCCGAAAGTCCGAATTATCTCTTTGTCGATATAGCCATCGCTCCCGATGCCGAAGCGGGGACTTACCTGTTCCGTTTCACCGACCCGCAGGGAAAAAGTTTCGATATTCCTTACGAAATAGCCGAACGAAATGCAGGGTCGCGCGAACGCAAGAGTTTTACCACCGCCGATTTGATTTATCTGCTGATGCCCGACCGCTTTGCCGACGGCGACCCCTCTATCGACGCCACCGACGATACGGCAGAAAAGCCGAAACGCAACAGCTTTTTCGGTCGCCACGGAGGCGACTTGCAAGGCATGATAGACCATTTGGACTACATCGCCGGACTGGGTGCGACAGCCGTATGGGCTACGCCGCTGTTGTGCGACGACGAGCCGCGCGCCTCCTACCACGGCTATGCCTGCTCCGACTACTACCGCATCGACCCGCGCTTCGGCACCAACGAACTCTACCGCGAATACGTGCGGCAAGCTCATGCGCACGGGCTGAAAGTCATCATGGACATCGTAACCAACCACTGCGGCATCGCCCACTGGTGGATGCGCGACCTGCCCTTTGCCGACTGGATACACCGCTTCGATACCTATACCCAGACGAACAACGTTTTTTCCGCAAACATGGACCCCAACGCGTCGCAGTACGACTTGCGGATTCAGGAGAGCGGGTGGTTCGACCATTCGATGCCCGACATGAATCTCGACAACCCCTATCTGTTGCAATATTTCAAGCAGTGGGCGGTATGGTGGATTGAATATGCCAGTCTGGACGGACTGCGTGTCGATACCTACCCTTACAACGAAAAAATACCCATGTCGGAATGGTGCCGCGCCGTGCGGGCGGAATATCCCGAAATAAACATCGTAGGCGAATGCTGGACGGGGTCGATACCGCAGCTCGCCTATTGGCAGGGCGGAAACGCCAATAAAGACGGATTCGATTCGCACCTCCCCTCCATCATGGACTTTCCTTTGCAGGGAGCCATCGTAGAGGCGTTGCAAACCGACGTCATGCAATGGAACAACGGCATGGTGAAAGTGTATGACGTATTGTCGCACGATTTCGTCTATCACGACCTTTCCCGCATGATGATTTTTCTCGGCAACCACGATACGGAACGGATTGCCGACCTGCTGCACCGCAACCCCGCACGGGTCAAGATTGCCTTGACTTTGCTGGCGACCCTGCGCGGGATTCCGCAAATCTTCGCGGGCGACGAGCAAATGTTTGTTTCGGCAAACCGCAAAAGCGGACACGGAGGGCTGCGGGTCGATTTTCCGGGCGGCTGGAAAGGCGACGCCCGCAACGCTTTCGACCCCGCCGGTCTGCGGGGAGATGCGGCGGAGGTTTATGCCCACGCCTCACGGCTGTTCAACTGGCGCAAAAACAAACCGGTGATACACTCGGGACGCACGCTGCATTTTCTCTCACGCGACAACACCTACGCATTCTTTCGCTACGACGACACCGATGCGGTTTTCGTTTTCGTAAACAATTCGGGCAGTGCGAAATCCGTACCATGGTCGCACTATGCCGAACTGACCGAAACGCTGTATGACGGCAGAAACGTGCTGACCGGTCGGACGGTTACGATGAGCGATACGGTGAAAGTGCGTGCGCGGACAGCTCTCGTCGTGGAATTCAAACGAACGACAACTCCGAAAAAAAATTAATCGTACATTTGCAAAAAAAAGATGAAACATCATATCATTACCGAGACGTCCGGACAGCCCGACCGTGTATTCGGGTCGTCGGCTTTCACCGACGTGATTTTCGCACGCCATACTTCCGGACGCCGCAGCGCAGCGGCAAAACCTGCTGCCGGCAAACTCGAAATACGTGTCTGCGCACCTGCCGTAACACCGTCGCAGCGGTTGCGCATCGTCGGCAGCTGCCCCGCCTTGGGCAACTGGGACCCCGCTTGCGCGCGCGATTTGGACGATACCGCTTTCCCCGAATGGAGCATCAGCCTCGATGCCGCGACACTGCCCAAATATTTTGAATACAAATTCATCGTCGTCGCACGCGACACGCAACAGCTACTCGCGTGGGAAGAGGGCGAAAACCGCCGTTTCAACCACTTCTGCAACTCTGACGAAGCGCTGACCGTAGAGGTCGCACCTTTTGTAAATCCCATACGCTGGCACGGCGCGGGAACCGCCATTCCGGTATTCTCCCTGCGCTCCAAGCAGAGCTTCGGCACAGGCGAATTTCCGGACTTGAAACTGCTGGTCGATTGGGCTGTCGCCACCGGTCAGAGCGTTATCCAGATTTTGCCGGTAAACGACACCACCTGCTGCGGCTCGTGGCGCGAATCCTACCCCTACAAAGCCAACTCGATTTACGCTCTGCACCCCCACTACCTCGCCCTTCACAAAGTCGGGAAGCCCAAAGACGCGCAAGTGTGCAAACGCTTTGAAGCCCTGCGCCGCGAACTCAATGCCCTGCCGACAGTCGATTACGAACGGGTCGATGCCCTGAAACACGAATACCTGCGCATCGTCTATGCCGAGCAAGGCGCGGCGGTACTCGCCTCGAAGCCTTTCCACGACTTTTTCAAAAAGAATGCCGCATGGCTGAAACCGTATGCCGTTTACAGTGTCCTGCGCGACCGCTTCGCGACGGCGGATTTCTCGAAGTGGGGCGAATACGCCGCTATCGACGAGGCGCGCATCGACGCTTTCATCGCTGCCAACGAAGAGGCGGTCGGCTACTGGTTCTTCCTGCAATACCACCTCGACCGGCAGCTGCGCGACGTCCGCGACTATGCCCATGCGCATCGGGTGATTCTCAAAGGCGACATACCTATCGGTATCAGCCGCACGAGCGTCGATGCGTGGCTCACGCCCGAACTTTTCCGCATGGATTCGTCGGCAGGCGCACCGCCCGACGATTTTGCCGTCAAGGGGCAAAACTGGGGATTCCCGACGTATGACTGGGGACGTATGTCAGCCGACGGCTATGCGTGGTGGCAGGCGCGCTTCGTCAAGATGAACGACTATTTCGATGCCTACCGCATCGACCACATACTGGGATTTTTCCGCATCTGGGAAATTCCGTGCAACGCCGTAAATGCCCTGTTGGGACACTTCAATCCCGCCATGCCGCTGACTGTCGGCGAAATTCACGCCTACGGATTTCCGTTCGATGCCGCCCGCCACACCGCTCCGGTGGAAACGAGCGACGACGTGCTTTTCGTCGAAGACCCGCAGCAGCCCGGACACTACCACCCGCGCATCGCGGCGCAATTCACGGATTGTTACAACCGCCTTGCGTGGTACGAAAAAGATGCCTACAACCGGCTGTACGACGATTTCTTCTTCCGCCGGCACGACGCATGGTGGCGCGGCGAAGCGATGCGCAAACTCGTGCCGTTGGTGTCTGCCACGCGAATGCTGGTCTGCGGCGAGGATTTGGGAATGATTCCCGCCTGTGTGCCCGACGTCATGCGCGAACTGCAAATTCTCTCGTTGGAAATCGAACGTATGCCGAAAAATACGGGCGTCTCTTTCGGCAACCCCGCCGGCAATCCCTATCTGTCGGTGTGCACCCCTTCGACGCACGATATGTCGAACCTGCGTCTGTGGTGGAACGAAGAGCCCGAAAGCAGCCGGAAATATTACTACGAAGTCATGGGTCGCAGCGGTGAAGCACCGCAAGACTGCACGCCGGAAATATGCGAATGGGTGCTGCGGCGCCAGCTCGCCTCCACTTCGATGCTGACTATCATTCCGTTGCAGGAGTGGCTCGCCATCGACGGCGGACTGCGGCGCGCCAATCCGGCGGAGGAGCGAATCAACGTCCCCGCCAACGCCGACCAATACTGGAACTACCGAATGCACCTGACTCTCGAAGAATTGTTAGGCGCCACGAAATTCAACGACCGCCTGCGCGCCCTTATCTCCGAATCCGGACGGTAAACAAGCAAAATCGGATAACGACTGTAACGAAAAGGGCGAAACCTCACAACGACAACGGGGCGGAAAAGTTTTTTCCGCCCCGTTGCTTTTGTTGTTTTATACGATTCGTGCTATCGGGCAATAATCATCTTCTTGCCGTTCACGATGTAGGCGCCGTTCTGTAATGTTTTGAGGTCGGCGGCATCATCGGTTTCGAGTACCGGCACGCCTTGCAAGTTATATACCACAATATGTTCTCCATCTGCCTGCGTTTCCGTTACTGCCGACAGGTCATCGGAATCATCGGGTCCATTGGGTTCGTTCGGTATATCAAGCTCTTCTATTGATAGTATTTTGAACTTTTTCCACCCTTCGGCATTTTTATATTTTTCTACCGATTCGTCCGGCACGTAAAGCGAAACATTGGCACAATTCACTCTACTGAATGCAAAGTCTGACTCCTCGCCTGTTCCTATACTAATCGGTTCGGGATTATAGGCTACTACTTCTCTCAGGCTCATACAATTCGTAAAAGCGTTTTTGCCGATTGTCTGTACGCTACTGCCTATCGTCAGACCCGACATATCCATGCATTCCTCAAAAGCTCCCTCGCCAATATAGGTAACGTTATCGGGTATCGTTATCTCTTTCAAGCTCACGCAGCCGGAAAAAGCATGGTCGGGTATCCGTTTGACATTCTCTCCAAATTCCACCGTCATCAATGCCAATCGTCTGATAAATCCTCCGCTTATACAGTTCTCGGCATTGTACTGTATCTCTTTCAAGCTCGTGCATCCGTAAAAAGCATCGTTGCCGATTGTCTGTACGCTCTTCCCTATCGTTACCGACGTCAATTTCGTACAACCATAAAATGCTTCCTCGGGAATCTGTTTGACATTATCTCCGATCTCCACCGTCGCCAATGACGAACACCCGCTAAAATCTCCGCTTATACAGTTCTCGGCATTGAACCATACTTCTTTCACTCCTTTGCAAACGCTAAAAGCTCCGTTGCCGATTGTCTGTAAGCCACTGCCTATTGTTATCGCTGTCATGCCCGTGCAACGGTAAAATGCATTTTCGCCGATTGTTTGAACGCCATCGGGTATCGTTATCTGACTCAAATTCCTGCAACCGGAAAAAGCATTGTCGGGAATCTGTTTGACATTCTCGCCGATATGCACCGTCGTCAATGCCGAACACCCGCTAAAATCTCCGCTTATACAGGACTCGGCATTGAACCATATCTCTTTCAAGCCCGTGCAGCCCGAAAAAGCTCCGTTGCCGATTGTCTGAACGCCCGTGCCTATTGTTGCCGACGTCAAGCCCGTGCAGCCCGAAAAAGCATTCTCGCCGATAGTCGTAACACTCGCAGGTATCGTTACCGATGTCAAGCCCGCACCGTTAAAAGCTCCGTTGCCGATTGTGGTAACGCCACTGCCCATCGTTACCGACGTCAAACCCGCGCAGCCGGAAAAAGCATCTTTGCCGATTGTGGTAACGCTCTCGGGTATCGTTATCTTTGTCAAGCCGGTGCAACCGTTAAAAGTTCCTCCGTCGATAATGGTAATGTTTTCCGGCAGCGTTATCTCTTTCAAGTTCGTACATCCTTCAAAAGCACCGTCGCCGATAGAGGTAACGCTCTCGGGTATCGTTATCTTCGTCAAGCTCGTGCAACCGGCAAAAGCATAGTTGTCGATAGTGGTAACACTCTCGGGCAGCGTTATCTCTTTCAAGTTCGTACAATTGTTAAAAGCATGGTCGCCGATAGTCTGAACGCTCTTGCCTATCGTTACCGATGTCAAGCTCCCGCAACCGTTAAAAGTCCATTCGTCGATAATGGTAACGTTATCCGGTATCGTCATCTCTTTCAAGTTCGCACAACCTTCAAAAGCACGGTTGCCGATAGTCTGAACGTTTTGGGGTATCGTTAACGACGACGTCAAGCTCCCGCAACCCCTAAAAGCCCCATTGCCGATAGAAGTAACACTCTCGGGCAGCGTTATCTCTTTCAAGCTCGCACAACCTTCAAAAGCATAGCTGCCGATAGTCTGTACGCTCTTGCCCATCGTTACCGACGTCAAGCTCCCGCAATTCAAAAAAGTTCCCTCGTCGATAATGGTAACGTTCTCCGGTATCGTTATCTCTTTCAAGCTCGCACAACCTTCAAAAGCATTGTGACCGATAGACCAAACGTTATTGCTTAACGTTATCGACGTCAAGCTCGTGCACCCCCAAAAAGTAAAAGGAGCGATGGAGGTAACACTCTCGGGTATCGTTATGTTTGGCAACTGCACGCACTCGTAAAAAGCCCCATTGCCGATAGAAGTAACGCTATTGGGTATCGATATCTCTTCGGTCAAACACCTCCAAAAAGCATAACTGCCGATAGAGGTAACCCCATCGTCTATCTTTACTGATGCAATCCATTTGAAGCGCCATGGATTACAATGACCATTATCCTTGACATACCACGCCATTTTCCCTTTACCGGAAATTGTGAGAACTCCTTTTCCTCCTACCCTCTCGTACTTCCAAGTAACATCGCCTCGGAGACCTAAATCGCAGTAACCCTCGTCGGTGTTAGCCGGTTGCGCCGTTGCCGTCCCGCTCCACAAGAGAGCGGATACGACTAAAAACAGTAATCTCTTTTTCATAATCTATTTTGTTGGTTATTCAATTCTTTTCGCAAAAATATTTCAAGAAAATAAATTTTCAAAACTTTTTACTGAAAAATTTTACGTTCATTCGTTCGGAGGCGGATTGAGTCTGTATCGTTGCCGCTCCGTCCCGCAAGAGCGCGGATACGACTAAAAACAGTAATCTCTTTTTCATAATCTATTTTGTTGGTTATTCAATTCTTTTTGCAAAAATATTTTTATAAAATGAATTTTCAAAATTTTCCGCTAAAAATTTTTGCTTTCGTTCATGAAAAACTGTCTCGCTTTTCCGGCAGGACGGCAGGCAGATTCAAGGCGCAGGCGCGCATCGCGGTACTGTAAATAAAGATAATTTATTTATATACCCACATGATCACCGGTTTTCGGGCGTGGTGGAGAATGTCTGCCGTTTCACGGTATTTACCGGACGGAACCGTAATGCAGCCTTCGCTGTACGGTCGTACAACTGCCCGTCCCGATATGCGCAGGACTTTCGAGGGTATAGGGAAAGGATATATGGCAAATGAGGGCAGGCGCACAGGGTGCAGCAATATTCCCCGAACGACGGCATTGCTGTTCGTCGCGTCCAGTCCGACCAGCGTAAATGCCGGTCGTCCTCCCAATCTCGATATGGTTCGCTCCCGTCCTATTTTATAATGTCCCAATGAGGTGCACAAAGAGCCTATTTCATTGCTGAATACATTTTTTCCTTCCATATCGCCTTTTCCGCAACCCTGAGCGCATATACTTTTCAATAACGGACGGCTTTCGTTGAAATCCCAAACGAAAAACCGGACACGACCGGAGTGCCTGCCGTAATCGACCAATATGGCAACATCGGTATTGTAACCTTTCTTTTTACAATACGCATACAGTTCTGCGGCTTTCGATTCAAGCGTATCGGGTGTACACGCACCTCTTATGATGCACAGCACCGCAAAAAGCAGCGCCACCGATACAGCAATCGATACGACCATGAGCGGTCTGCCAAACATTCTCCTCATACTATTCGATATTGAAACTTTTGTCGGAAACCGACGAACCGCAGCGGGAGTGCGCTGCATCGGAGGTTGCGGGGCGGGAATCGGCATAGATGCGCATTTCGCAGCGGGCGCAGTCGAATTCAAGGCGCAGGCGCGCATCGCGGTATTGCAGGTAAAGCGGGGCTTTCCACTTTCGGGCGGCGGACTTTTCTTTGAGGCAGCAGCCCCACTGCCGCCTGAGGCAGAAACGGGTGTACATCAAGGGCACATCGGCGGGCGGCGCACATTCGTAGGCAGGGGCGACAACGGAGACGCCGTGTTCCCGATAGAAGCGGCGCGCGGCTTCGTTGGCGACATTTCCCGTGTAAGCGAGTTCGGCGGCGGGGAAAGGGGTCGGCTGCTCCTCCCGCCGGCGAGGCGGACGGCAGGTGAGCCGGCGCGAACGGTCGAGCGCGGCAACGGCATCGCGCCGCAGCACCGCGAGTTGCGAAACGGGAATGAAGCGTTCGCCGACAAGCGCAAGGGTTACGGTGCGGGCAGCAAAACAGGTGTCGCCCAGACGGGAGAGCATGGCGCGCTGCCCGTCGGACTGCGGCGTGCGTGCCGGCACCTTGTCGGCGGCAAGGGCGGCAATCGCCATGCAGCCGTCGGCATCGAGAAGTTTCAAGGCGTAGCCCTGCGGGGTTTCGTAAAGCGTGAGGTCGAGCGGTATGCGGCGCTGCGCGCTCCGGTGCTGCAAGAGCTGCTCGAAACGGCAGTCGCTGTTGCGGTAGAGTAGCGCGCCGGCAGGTATATGCGGCATCTCGGCGGGATAGATGCGGCAGCCTTCCGCCCGATTGACCCGAAAGCCCTCGAAACGGCGGTCGCCGTCGAAAAAGCAAAGACCATCGCCATTGCCCACCACGCCGGCGCGGTCGATAATCCATGCCGCTCCCTGCCGCCGCAGCGCGTGCGCCACCGGCTCGCCGAGCGACTTCGGCGTGTGGGGCGACCCGATAGGCTCGGCATCGACACCGTCGAGAAAATAGTGCGTAAACCCGCGATTGAAACTTTTGAAGGGGTCGGGCTCGAAAGCATATTCCACCCTGCCCGACGAGGCGGCGCAATACTCCGGTCGGCGGGCGAAAATCTCGTCGAGCCGGCGGCGATACCACGCCGTAATGTTTTTTACATAAGAGAGTTCTTTGAGGCGTCCCTCGATTTTAAGCGAGGTAACGCCGGCATCGAGCAGGGTTTCCAGCCGGTCGGAGCGGTTCATGTCTTTGAGCGAAAGCAGGTGTTTTTCGCGCAACAGGGGCGTGCCGTCGGCATCGAGCAAAGTGTAGGGAAGGCGGCAGTACTGGGCGCACTCGCCCCGATTGGCGCTGCGCCCCGACAGGCAGCGGCTCAGGTAACACTGCCCGCTGTAACTCACGCAGAGGGCGCCGTGCACGAACACTTCCAAATCGACCGGCACGGCAGCGGCGATTTCGCGGATTTCGGACGCCGAAAGCTCCCGCGCCAGAACGACGCGCGAAAAACCCGCTTCGTGCAGAAAGCGCACTTTCTCGACGGTGCGGTTGTCGCACTGCGTACTCGCGTGCAGCGCCACCGGCGGAATGTCGAGGCGCAAAATGCCCATATCCTGCACGATGAGCGCATCGACACCGGCGCGGCACAGGTCGGTAATCAGCCGTTCGGCTCGCCGCAGTTCGTTGTCGTAGAGTATCGTATTGACGGCGGCATAGACCCGTGCGTGATAGGTGTGGGCGAAATCGGCAAGCCGCGCGATGTCGGCGACGCTGTTGCCCGCAGCCGCCCGCGCACCGAAAGCCGGACCGCCGATATATACGGCATCGGCTCCGTGCGCAATCGCCTCCCGCCCTATATCGGCAGTTTTGGCAGGTGCCAAGAGTTCGATGCGGCGGGGTGCGGTCATCGTATGGCGTCGATGTCGTAAGGGGTTTCCTGATAAACGTAGTAATTGAGCCAGTTGGAAAAGAGCAGGTTGGCATGGGAGCGCCAGCGCACCACGACACCGGCGGCGGGGTCGTCGTTGCGAAAATAATTCTGCGGCATATCGATGGGCAGCCCCTTGCCCAAGTCGCGATAATATTCGTTGGCGAGGGTGTCGGGGGCATACTCGGAGTGTCCCGTCAGGTAGACTTCGCGCCCGTTGCGGGCAATCATCACGGCAACGCCCGACTGCTCGCCCTCCGCCATGAGCGTGATGTCGGGACAGCGGCGCACACTGTCGGCATCGACAGCCGTGTGGCGGCTGTGCGGAATGTAAAATTCGTCGTCGAATCCGCGAAAAAGCGGCGCCTTGCGGCACTCCTCGCGAATCGTGTGGCGAAAGACTCCGAAGAGCTTCCGTTCCAGCGGGTATTTGGGTATGCCGTAGTGGTGGTAAAGTCCGGCTTGCGCCGCCCAGCAGATATACATGGTGGAGGTAACGTGCGTGCGCGACCAGTCGAATATGCGGACTACCTCGTCCCAATACGACACCTCTTCGAACGACATCTGCTCGACCGGCGCACCGGTGATAATCATGCCGTCGTAACGGTTGTCGCATATCGCGGTGAAGTCTTTGTAAAAAGCCATCATGTGTTCCACCGGCGTGTTCTTGGAAACGTGCCCCGAGATTTTCAGAAAGTCGATTTCGATTTGCAGCGGCGTGTTCGAAAGCAGGCGCAGCAGGTCGGTTTCCGTCGTGATTTTCAACGGCATAAGGTTGAGAATGATGATGCGCAGCGGGCGTATGTCCTGCGACGAGGCGCGCCGCGAATCCATCACGAATATGTTTTCGGATTTCAAAATCCCTACGGCAGGCAGGTCTGCCGGAATGGTCAATGGCATGGCAAACTTTCTTTTATCCGCACAAAGGTAATGGAAAAATACGGAAGGACAAATTTTTCTTTCCGTCCGAAAAACGATTCGCATAAGAAAATAAACAAAATTTCCGAAAAGCGTTGTTTTGTCTGGCAAAATGATTATATTTGCAACCGAAATAAAACAGATATATCGCAGCAAAACGAATTATACTTTTCATTTGCAACGAAATATTTTGAAACGAAAACAAACAGACATTCCGGTATGGCACTGATCATTCCCAAACATTATACGCCCAAGCTCCTGCCCGAGACGACCGAGCAGGCCATCAAAAAGTTGAAAGACGGATTCCAGCGGGCACTGGCACAGAACCTCAACCTGCGGCGGGTTACGGCGCCGCTGTTCGTGCTCTCGGGCACGGGCATCAACGACGACCTCAACGGCGTGGAGCGCCCCGTGAAATTTCCCATCAAAAGCATGGGCGACCGGCAAGCCGAAGTGGTGCACTCCCTCGCCAAATGGAAACGCATGAAGCTCGGCGCCTACCGCATCGCCCCGGGTTACGGACTGTACACCGACATGAACGCCATACGCCCCGACGAGGAATTGGACAACCTGCATTCGCTCTACGTCGATCAGTGGGACTGGGAAAAAACCATCACCGCCGACGACCGCACGCTCGACTATCTGAAAGATACCGTGCGCAAAATATACCGCGCGCTGAAAGATACGGAAGCCGACCTGTATGCGATACACCCGCATATCACCCCTACCCTGCCCGACGACATCTCCTTCATTCACGCCGAAGAGCTGTTGCAGATGTATCCGGGACTTCCGCCCAAAGCGCGGGAGTATGAAGCCGCCCGCAAATACGGGGCGCTGTTCATCATAGGCATCGGCGGGAAACTCTCCGACGGCGAACCGCACGACGGCCGCGCCCCCGACTACGACGACTGGACGACTCGGAACTCCGACGGGTATCAAGGTCTCAACGGCGACATCATTTTATGGAACCCCGTGCTGGAATGCTCGTTTGAAATTTCATCGATGGGTATCCGCGTCGATAAAAACGCCCTGCTGAAACAGTTGGAAATATGCGGCTGCACCGACCGGCTCGACCTCGATTTTCACAAAATGCTCGTAAACGGGGAGCTGCCGCTCTCTATCGGCGGCGGTATAGGGCAGTCGCGACTCTGTATGTACCTGCTGCAAAAAGCCCACATCGGCGAAGTGCAGGCAAGCATCTGGCCCGAAGCGCAAATAGCCGAGTGCGCCCGACACGGCATACAACTCCTATAAATTTACCGCAATTTTCGCAAAACAGGCAGCCCGCAAACGGTGTACGTTTGCGGGCTGCTGCGTAACCGGCTGCCGCACCGCTATTTCAGATACTCGGTGAAGAAAGCGGTAATCTTGTCGAAAGGAATGATGTCGGTACGGTCGTAGAGGTCGGTGTGGCTTGCGCCCGGAATAATCATCAGCTCCTTGTTGTCGCCCTGTAATTTCTTGAAAGCATCTTCACTGAAATAGCGGGAATGGGCTTTCTCGCCGTGAATCACCAGCACGGCACTGCGTATCTCGTTGCTGTACGCCAGTATCGGCATATTGATAAAGGAGAGCGCCGATGTCTTGTTCCAGCCGTTGTTGGAGTTGAGCGAACGCTCGTGGTAGCCGCGCGGCGTTTTATAGTAGGCATAATAATCTTTGACAAACTGCGGGGCATCGTCGGGGAGCGGGTCTACCACCCCGCCGGCAAGCGCATACGTGCCGCTCTTAGCATCGGCAGTGCGCTGGGCGTTGAGCTGCTTGCGAAGTTCGTAGCGTTGGTCGGCGTCCATGGCGTCGAAATAGCCGTTGGCACTTACGCGGCTCATATCGTACATGGTCGAAGCCACCGCCGCTTTGATGCGGGTGTCGATGGCGGCTGCATTGAGCGCCATGCCACCCCAGCCGCAAATACCGATGATGCCTATCCGTTCGGCATCGACGTCGTCGCGCGTCGAGAGGTAATCGACAGCGGCGCAGAAGTCTTCGGTATTGATGTCGGGCGAAGCGACGTAACGCGGGGTGCCGCTGCTCTCGCCCGTATAGGAGGGGTCGAAAGCGATAGTCAAAAATCCGCGCTCCGCCATGGTCTGCGCATACAGACCCGACGCCTGTTCTTTCACCGCGCCGAAAGGTCCGCACACGGCGATTGCCGAGAGTTTTCCGGCGGCATTTTTCGGCACGTAAAGGTCGGCGGCAAGCGTGATGCCGTAACGGTTTTTGAAGGTTACTTTACTGTGATTCACCTTATCGCTCTGCGGAAACGTTTTGTCCCATTTCTGTGTCAGATTCAGCTTTTCCATATTCGTATTCGATTGATTAGACGATTCTTTCGGCGTGCAAGCCGCGAGCAGCAAACCCGCAAACACCGCCGGAAGAAGAATTTTTATTCTTTTCATTTTTTTTCTGTTTTTTACCGTTTTCTATCGGGCGCATCAACGCACCTGCAAGCCCATTTCATAGGCTTCGCGCATGGCGGGATTGCCCTGTATTTCGCCTTTGTGCCATACGCCCAAGCCGAATACGGTGCCTTTGACAACGGGATTTTCCAAACAGTCGAGGAAGCCTTGAAAGGTATCGATGGTGCGCAGCATCAAATTCTTTTCGGTTTCGGCAGCCGTTACGATGAAATAAAACTCCTTGCCGTTCATCTCCGTATAGCGACCGCAGCAGCGGTCGATGAGCGTCTTCATCTGCGCACTCATGGTGTAGAAATAGACCGGCGTCGCCATGACGATGACGTCGGCTGCCACCATTTTTTCGATGATTTCGGCAGCATCGTCTTTTTGCGGACAGGGCTTTTGCAGATAGCTGCACGTACTGCACCCCGTGCAATAATGCACGGTCTTGTCGCCCAAAAAGATTTTTTCGACTTCGTTTCCCGCCTCTGCGGCACCGCGCAAAAATTCATCGCACAAGGTGTCCGAGTTTCCGCCCTTACGCGGACTCGATGAGAGTATCAATACTTTTTTGCTCATGTCCTCTTTTTTTGAATCCCCAAAGATAGTGAAAAATCTCCGTTCCGAAAAGCACCCCGATTACCGAATTGCATACCCGAATTACGGATTCTCGCTTTCCAAAATCTCACGACCGCTTTTTGTAGGCGGCGACGGCAATCAGGTCGAAAACGACGGCAAAGACTCCCAATGCGGCAAAATCGTGCCACAGGTCGCCGAAGGTCGCCCCTTTCAGGTATATCGACCGCATGATTTCGATGAAATAACGGGGCGGCAAAAAGAGGGTTATCTTCTGTGCCCATGCGGGCATCGAATCTATCGGCGTCAGCAGTCCGCTCATCAGAATAAAGATTATCACGATGAAAAACATAACGAACATCGCCTGCTGCATCGTGTCGGACTTGTTGGCTATCGCCACGCCCAGCCCCGACATCGTGAGAACGAACAGCAGGGCTGCCGCGTATATGCCGGCAACCGAACCCGCCGGCGACAGCGCGTAAACGCCCCTCGCCAGCAGCATGGCTATCGACAGCACCACCAGCCCCACGAGCCAAAACGGTATCAGCTTCGCCAGCGTGAACGTGAATCTGCCTACCGGCGTAACATTTATCTGCTCGATAGTACCCGTCTCTTTCTCGCCGACTAAATTGAGTGCGGGCAGGAATCCGCAAATCATAACCAGCAGCATAATCATCAACGCGGGCACCATGTAGTTGCGGTATTCGAGCGTCGGGTTGTAGAAGTTGCGCACCACCGTCGGCTCGACCGATGCCGGCAGACCTTTTTCCGCCTGCACCTCCGCCAGCGTCTGCGCAATGGCGCCCATGAGATAGCGGCTGCCCAGCGAGCCTTTCATGGCATTCACGCCGTTGGCTGAAATGTTCATTTTCTTCAAACGCCCTTCTAAAAGAGAGCTTTCGCAATCGTCCGGAATTTCAAGAATGGCATCTGTTTCACCGGCTTCGAGGAGGGCAAGCGCCGCCGCATAATCGTCGCACACGGCAATCACCGACAGGTATTCCGAAGCATCGATGTTATCGACAAGGCGCCGCGAGAGCGTCGAACGGTTGTCGTCCACCACCGTAACGCCGACATTCCGTACGTCCATCGTCGTTACCCACGGAATGACCAGCATCACCATAATCGGAAAGAGTACGATGACTTTCGGTACGAACTTGTTTCGCGACAATTGGCGAAACTCTTTTTGCAAAAGAACGGAAAGGGTGCGCATCGCTATTCGAGTTTGTCGTTGAACTTCTTGACGGAAACGACGATGAACACAACGGTCATCGCCAACAGGATAAGCACTTCGCGCCACACGGCAGCGAAAGGCAGTCCCTCGATCATCAGTTTCCGTATGGCTTCAATATACCACCGTGCGGGAACGATGTAGGAAATGGCTTGCAGCACGGCAGGCATATTCTCCACCGGAAAGAGCATACCCGACAGCATCACGATGGGCATCATCAGCAGCATCGCCGAAATGATGAGGGCGACAATCTGCTTCTCGGCAAGGGTGGAAATAAGCAGCCCGAGCGCCAGCGCAAGCACCAGATAAAGCAGCGAAACGGCAATGATGGCTCCCGCACTGCCCGACAGCGGCACGTCCAATGCGTAAGCGGCAAGCAGGAGTATGGTCGCCAGATTGATGCACGAAAGCATGAAATAGGGAACGAGTTTGGCAAGGACGATGCGCATGGGGCGCACGGGCGAAACGAGCAGCACCTCCATCGTGCCGTTCTCTTTTTCGCGAACAATGGAAACGGAAGTCATCAAGGCGCAAATCAAAATGAATATCATGCCCATGATACCGGGCACGAAATTATAGGCGCTCCGCATCTGCGGATTGTAAAGCAGACGCATTTCGACGGGCGACGCCTGTGCCGAAGCGCCGGTCAAAATGCTTTGCAGATAAGCGGCGCCCGACATCGCCGTGTTGGTATTCGAAGCATCGAAAATCAACTGCACCGCCGGCTCGGCAGGCGCCGGCATGGCGGCAATGCGGTCGTAGTCGGCAGCAAACACGGCAACAGCCGACGCTTCGCCCCTGCGCAGCACCCTATCGATTTCGTCGGAGGGTATGTAGCCTTTGAACGTACAATACGGATTGGAAGCCATGCGCTCCACCGCCTGCCGCACGCTCTCGGTGCGGTGCGGCGCCACGACAGCCACATCGATGTTGTTGATTTCGGTGGAAATGGCGAATCCGAACAGCGTCATCAACACGACGGGAATCAGCAGCACGACCAGCATCGTGCGTCTGTCGCGCAAAATATGCAGCGTTTCCTTTTTTATAAATGAACCGAAATTTCCCATTTTTCAATCTCCCCGTTTTGCCTCGCGCGCCAAGAGGCGGAACACTTCGTCCATCGACTCCGCGCGGAAGCGGCATTTGAGGGCGGCAGGCGTGTCGAGGGCGCGTATCTGTCCGTCCACCATGACGGAGACGCGCGAACAATACTCCGCCTCGTCCATGTAGTGCGTGGTAACGAATACGGTCGTACCCGCAGCCGCCGTTTCGTAAATCAACTCCCAAAACTGCCGGCGCGTCAGCGGATCGACACCGCCGGTAGGTTCGTCGAGAAAAACGATTTCGGGGCTGTGCAGCGTCGCCACCGAAAAAGCGAGTTTTTGTTTGTATCCGAGCGGCAGCGCCCCCACCAGTTGGTTGCGCTCCTTCCGGAAGTCGAGCCGCGCAAACAGTTCTGCCGTGCGGCGCAGGGTCTGCCGGTGCGACAATCCGTAAATTCCGGCATAGAGGCGGATATTCTCCAAGACCGTCAAGTCGTCGTAAAGCGAAAAGCGCTGGCTCATATAGCCGATATGCCGTTTGATGCGCTCGCCCTCCCGCAACACGTCGAAGCCTGCCACCGTGCCGCTGCCGGAGGTCGGACAGCTCAATCCGCACAACATACGCATGGCGGTGGTTTTTCCCGCACCGTTCGCGCCCAAAAAGCCGAATATCTCGCCGCGTCCGACATCGAAAGTGATGCCGTCCACCGCCCGAAAGCTGCCGAAGCATTTGGTCAAATTCCGTACCGATATAACCGTTTCATTCATGGTTCATCAGTTTTATGAAAACATCTTCGATGCCGCTCTCCGCCGGTTGCAGCGCAACATCGGCGAAACCCTCGTCCGCCAGCTGCCGACGGCAGGCAGCGGCGTCGAAATCCGCATCGACCGAAAGGTGATGCGCCGCGCCGAAAGGGCAGCACCGCCGCACATGGGGCAGCCGGCGCGCCGCCAGCAGCAGGGCGTACATATCGCCGCCCGACAGGGTGTAAATCCGTTCGCCGTAAGCCGACACGATGCCGCGCGGCGAATCGACGGCAAGCAAATGCCCCTCGTTTATCAAGGCGATACGATCGCAGCGGTCGGCTTCGTCCATATAGGGCGTGGAAACCAAGATTGAAATCTCTTTGGCTTTCAGCTCGGCAAGCATATCCCAAAACTCGCTGCGCGACACGGCATCGACACCGGTCGTCGGTTCGTCCAAAAAGAGGACGGAGGGGCGGTGTATTAAGGCGCAGCACAAGGCGAGTTTCTGCTTCATGCCGCCCGAGAGTTTGCCCGCCCGACGGGTGCGGAAAGGCTCTATCTGCCTGTAAATCGGCGCTATCAGGTCGTAGTTGTCGGCAACCCGCACGCCGAACAGGGCGGCGAAGAAAGCGAGGTTCTCCTCCACCGACAGGTCGGCATAGAGCGAAAAGCGTCCGGGCATATAGCCGACGCGGCTGCGTATCTGCCGATAGGAGGCGACGCAATCGAGTCCGTCCACCGCCGCCGTACCTTCGTCGGGATTCATCAGCGTCGTCAGCAAGCGGAAAAGCGTCGTCTTGCCGGCGCCGTCGGGACCTATCAGTCCGAACAGCTCGCCGCGCTCCACCCGAAACGATACGCGGTCGAGCGCCGTCATGCTGCCGTAGCGCTTCGTCAATCCGTCGATTTCTATGGCATACCGTGCGTCCATCGCATTACAATTTCACTTCGCCGTACAAGCCTATTTTCAAACGCCCGTCGTTTTCGACGGCAATTTTCACGGCATACACCAGATTCGCCCGCGAGTCGCGTGTCTGTATGGTCTTGGGGGTAAATTCGCTCTCGGAGGCTATCCACACGATGCGTCCTTCGTAATCGAAACGCTCCCCGCCGCCGAAGTCGGCAATAACCGTTACCGGCTGTCCGAGCCGCAGCGCAGCGAGTTGGTCGGAGGTGAAATACGCCCGCAGGAATATATGCTCCATATCGGCGACCTTCATCAGCGGACGCCCCACCGACGCCAACTCTCCCGCTTCGGCATATTTCGCCAGCACGGTACCCGAAACGGGCGAGGCGATGCGGCATTTTGCCAGCCGGTCTTCGACTTGAGCTATCTGCAACTGTATGGCGGAAGAATTTTCGTCGATAGCCGCCGTATTGTTGTGCAGGGTCGAAAGCTGCGCTTCCAACTGTCCGTCAAGAATTTTCAGCTGCGCTTCGGTGTCGTCGCGCTGTTTGGTCGTCGCCGCGCCGTCTTTCAGCAGATTTTCCACGCGGCGGAGTTCGGTTTGCTGTTTGGCAATCTGTTCACGCTGCGAGGCAATCTGTTTCGTTATGTCGGGACGGCTGCTGCGCACCGACGCCTCCTGCCGCTCCAGCTGCAATTTCTGCAAATAGAGTTGCACGCTGTCGATAGCGCCCACCTGTACGCCGGTCGACACGTTGTCGCCCTCCTCGATGCCGAACGAGAGTATGCGTCCGGCGGCTTCTGCCGACACGACCACCTCCGTAGCCTCGAAGGTGCCCGCCGCATCGAAATCGTCGCGGCTGCCGCACCCCGCTGCAACCAGCAGAAGTGCGCTGTAAATCATCATTTTTTTCATCGTCTATCTGTTTATCGTATGTTTCAGTTCACAAATCGTTTTCAGCAGTTCTATTTCGTGCGTGGTGCGCGAAATGGCGGCAGTGGTTTCGTCGGTAATTTTTTGCAGCAGTTCGTCGGTGTCGATGACGCCGTTGCGCAATTTCGACTCCGCCGCCTCGCGCACCGAGCGGCGCAAGGCGACTATCCGACCGTCATCGGCAATGACCCTGCGCAGACGGGCTATCTCGCCCCGCTCGCGCGTCAATTGCAATTCGTTGTTAAAGAGGAATATATCGCGCTGTATATCCACCGCCTGCCGTGCCGCCTGCAACTTTTCGAGATTGTTTTTCTGCGTATAAAATGCGCCGAAGTTCCACGACATACGCACGCCCGCCATGAAATTCCACTGTCCGTCGCGCGACGTCATGCTCTTGAACAGGTCGTAGCCCGGATAACCGAAAGAGCCTGTGGCAAAGAGTTTGAACTGCGGCATCGCCGCCGACTTTATCGTCCGTTCGCGCGCCGAGAGTCCCGACGAACGGGCGGCAAACATCGCCAGCTCGGGACGTTCCGAGTCGTGCGCGAGCGGCTCGGCGGCTTCGGGCAGCGGCAGGTCGCCCTCGCCCAACGGTTCGCCGATAAAGAGTTCCAGCATCTGCCGATAGCTGGCGCGCGCCATTTCCGTCTGGGTGAGCTGCTGTCCGACCGTGAGCAGCTCGGCTTCGAGGGCATCGGCATCGGACGCCATCGCCACGCCGTTGCGCACAAGCGAGCGCATCTTCTCCAAATTGCTGCGCAGCAAATCGCAGGTGAGGCGTATGCACGCCTGCCGACCATCGAGCAGGAGAATGCCGAAATAGAGGTCATCGACCCTGCCCTCGACGGCATAGAGTTCGACATCGGCAGCCCGCCGCTGTTCGTCGGCATCGGCTTTGGCGATGCGATGATCGGCGCGGCTCTTGCCGCCGTCCCAAATGTTCTGCGACACTTCGATGCCGACATTGTACTGCGTCTTGGCGACGCCCTGCATCGACAGTCCGTACTGCTGCCATATCGCCGTCAAAGCGTCGGGAAATTTCGCCGTGGCGTTCTGCCACGTCGCCTGTGCCGAGAGCGACACCTGCGGAATCCACGCGCGGGCGGCATTCGACAGGTCGTACCCCTCCGTGAGGGCTACCACGTCGTACTGCCGTATTTCCGGATAGTGCTCCCGCGCCATGCGGCGGCACTCGTCGAGCGTCGGCTGCGCAAACGCCGCTGCCGACACGAGCCAGCCTATTCCATAAACCAATATACGTTTCATATCGTATGTTTTTTGATTCTCCGTAAAATAATTTCCACACTCTCCGCCTTGCGCAGGGCAAGGAAGCGGGCGCGGTCGGCGGCAAAATCGCCGAACACCGATTCGACAAGCGGATAGGCGATGAATACAAAAATATTCACCGACATAAGGTCGAGCACCAACATACGCACGTCGATGCGCTCGGTTTCGCCCCGCGCCGCCGACTCGTCGAGCTGCCGCTGCAATTTGGCGAACAGCGGGGCGGCTATCTTCTCGATATTGTGCCGGAAGAGATTCAAGCGGTCGGGGCGGACGTAAATTTCGTTGATGAAAAAGCGGGGCAAATCGGGATTGGCGACAACGAAATCGAAATGTCGCTCCACGCCGTTGCGTATGCGGTCAAGCAGCGGCAGCCGCTCGTCGCCGAAAGCCGCCAGCAGCATCTTGCCCATCGTCTGCATCTTGGAATCGACGATGCAATTGAACAGCCGCTCTTTCGTGCGGAAATAGTAGTGCAGCATGGCGTGCGTTACGCCTGCCGCTTCGGCTATCGCCATCGTCCGTGCGCCGTCATAGCCTTTGAGCAGAAACTCCCGTTCGGCAGCCTCCAAAATCAATTGCTCTTTCGTCGGCTCCCGCTTATCGTCGGGCATCTGCCAGTCGTGCAGCATGGCGTGCGTTACGCCCGCCGCTTCGGCCATCGCCATCGTCCGCGCACCGGCATAGTCCGGCATCGGGCGGTCGTCTTTCCTTTCGCTTTTGTCGTTCTTTGCATCAATTGTTTGTTTCATAGCGTTTTATCGTTATAAACAAATTTATCTAACAATTTTGTTAATGCAAAAGTAAAAGCAAAAGCATTCATGCGCAATTTTTCAGCGTTAAAATTCTATAAAAAAATTCCCGGCAAAAATACTCCAATTACCGATTTAGGACTTAATATACTGATTACCAGAACAGAAATATTCGCTTTCGGCAAATAAATCTTCACGTTATCCCCTCTCCCATCATTATTTCATTTTTATTTCGTCAATTTATTTGCCAAAATTTTGCTTTTTTCATTTTTTCTGCTATCTTTGCTCTTAATATAAATAAAAGATAACGAAAATAAGAGGATTCTTTATTGTAAATTGAAATTATGGGATTATTCAATAAAAAACAAAAATACGCTTTTTCCGACATTCTGAAAGGGTTGCAATACGCCATCAACAGTGCACAAGAGATGCTGCAAGCGCAGCAGGTGCAAGGGCTGTTGAAATTTTGGAGTAAGAACGACGGCAACCCGCTTACCCAGAAAGTAAAAATCGGAGGGCGCGAATTAGACGTCCCGTTAATGGCTTTGGTTTCCCACAGCCATTTGGAAATGGACGACGTGGAGATAAAATTCAAAGCACGGGTGGGCGATATCGCCTCGCACGCCCTTGCCGACAAGTTGCAGAACAATGCCTCTTTGTCGCACGCCGACCTGCAAATGGAAATGGAAGGTATCAAGGCTACGGACGACGACGTGATGGACGTAACCATACGTTTCAAAGCCAAAGATACGCCCGAAGGCGTAGCCCGTCTGACAGACGAATATAACAAACAAATTTAGCAACGTTTAATTAAAGAACATCATGAAAGAATTTACCAAAGGACAAACGTCCGAATCAGCACAAAACCTGCAAGGAAAGGCAAACGAAGTGATGAATATGGCATTAGCCAACGTAAAAAACGGAGAAACAGGTATGGTGCCTCCGACAACCGGAGGCGGAATAGTCAAAGACGGCATAACCGACGACTTCAAAGGAATACCTATGCGGGAATTGATTTCCGCTCCGCTGATTGCTGCGGCAGAAGCCCAACAGGAATTGGCATCGACGGCATGGGATTTCTACCAACGGATAGCGTTCGACAAAGACAAAAAGACCCGCGTGTTGGAGTTCGAAGTCGATCGTCCTATCGAGCAGAACGGCATCATCACCACGATGAAGCAGAAAGTGGAAGCGCCTTTCATCGGGCTGGTTCCCATACCTTCGCTGCTCATCGACCATGTCGACGTAGATTTCCAAATGGAAGTTACCACGACGGAAAATACCAAGAGTACCTTGAAGACCGACGTGGCAGCCAACTTGTCGAGCAACTGGTTCGTGAAAACGGAAATCAGCGGCAAAGTTTCGACCTCGCGCGAAAACACCCGTGCCACAAACCAGACGGCGAAATACCAAATACATGTAACCGCCAGCCAACAGCCGCAGACCGAAGGGCTGTCGAAACTGATGGACATCATGGCAAGCTGCGTCGAACCGATAACCGACAAAGGACAGTAGCCAAGCGAATGAAAAAACAGACTGTCTAACCTATAATGAGTGCGTCAGAACGAGTGGTGTAATAACTTGTTCGGACACACTCATTATCAAATTGCAGAAATATGAACAGTGCGGATAGAGAAAATCTGAAAAAATATATTTTAACCCAACCGGATTTGTCTTTCAAAAAGACCGACACCGGTGTCGAAGGCGGTCCGTGCGCCAGCTATGTCAGCACTCTCATCACAAACGGGACAAAAAAGAGTATTATAAATGCAGCGTCGATTCTCGGGAGAAAAATAGATCCGACCAACCGCTCCATACAAAATATCGAGAGCCTGTCCGACTTAATCCGCTATGCGATTATAGGAGATATACTGTGCGTGTATAATGCGGCAACGAACGATATTACCCATTATGTGGTGTATGCCGGCAACATCGTGGACAATTACGCCTTTCTGACGCTCGGCGTGAACGGCTTTTTCAAAAACACCGCCTTTCCCTATAAAGGAATCGTCGGCTTCAACCTGACGCCGGATTTATGGAGCGACGGTTTTTTCCTTTACGATACCATACAACGATTTCACAAAATAGCCCGGATAGAATATGATTTGCTTAATTCGGGTTCTGGCATGTTCTGCCCCTTCTGCGGCTAACCGGCTATCGGACAAAAATTTGCATGAATTGTTCCGTATGATTCCGTAAAAGGGATTCAGGAGGAATATATCGGGAATTGCGACAGAGCATACCCCAATTACTGATTCGGCACCAAATTTACAGATTCTCAGGCGGGAATATACGCTTTCGGGGAAAAAGCACTATTTTTGTCTGCATAAGGAGGATTGTCATGGGTGAAATCGTGAAACTGAATACGGTAAAGGATTATAACGACTTTCTCGGCGTGGAAACGCTGCACCCACTCGTGAACGTCGTCGATATGTCGCAGCTCGCAGAGATAAGTCACGGCTTGAAAAATTTCGGTTTTTACTGCATCTACTTCAAACAGTTGGAATGCGGCACGCTGCTCTACGGGCGCAACCGCTACGACTACGAAGCGGGAACGCTCGTGTTTATCGCGCCCGGACAGGTGGCAGGCGTCGACGACGACGGCGTATCGCGCCACCCACAGGGTTGGATTCTGATGTTCCACCCCGACCTGCTGCGGGGCACTTCGCTCGCGCGGCAGATTGCCGACTACTCTTTCTTCTCCTACGAATCGAACGAGGCACTGCACGTGTCGGAAGAGGAACGGACGATTGTTCGGAATCTGTTGGTGAGTATCCGCGACGAACTGAAACAGCCGGCTGACCGCCACTCCCGAAAAATCGTCATCGCCAACATCGAAGTGCTGCTGAACCACTGCCTGCGCTTCTACGACCGGCAATTCGACAACCGCAAAGTACTCAACCGCGACATACTCACCCGCTTCGAAGGGCTGCTGCGCAGCTATTTCACGGAAGAAACCCGGCAACAGGGGCTGCCGTCGGTCGCGTGGTGCGCCAACCAACTGAACCTCTCGCCCAACTATTTCGGCGACCTGATAAAAAAGGAGACGGGCATATCGGCGCAGGAACATATACAGAACGTCATCATCGAAAAGGCGAAAGAGATGCTCGTGGCGCACGACAAGTCGGTGAGCGAAGTGGCGTATGCACTCGGATTCAAATACCCGCACCACCTGAGCCGCCTGTTCAAAAAATACACGGGCGAAAGCCCCAAAGAATACCGCACCCGCCGCTGACACGGAAAGAGCGCGACGTCCCGCATCCGACAAAAAAAATCGTCGACGGATAAAAATTTACATTTCTTTCTTACTACAATTGCTTATTTTTTCTAATTTTGCGAGGTGATATAGATATTTTCTTAAACAGTTGCTTTATGATACGAATGAAAATAAATCGCTATTCCCGCATTTTGGCAGCCTCGTTACTGCTGGCGGGTGGAGTCTTGTCTTCTTGCGGAGACGACGATGAAGATATAAAACCGGAAATAACCGAACCGAATACCGACAAAGGAACCGATATTTTCGCCGATTTGAAATACGACGAACTGGTATATGTCGAAGGGGGCACTTTCCTGATGGGAGCGCAAAGCCAATATGAACCCTCTTACGATTGGCAAGGCGAACAATCCGCAAATTCTTACAATTACGACCCCGATGCCAGAAAAGACGAAAGTCCCGTACACACCGTTACGCTTTCGTCGTACTACATCGGGAAATACGAAGTTACGCAGGAATTGTGGGAATATGTCATGTCGTACAACGGCACGACCGCCGACAGCACGAAACTCGCTCCCGTCGGACCCTATTTCAATTCCGATTTCGAGTCCGATTTTTCAAAGTACGGCAAAGGAGCGAATTATCCTGTTTATGACGTAAGTTATAACGATGTTGTCGATCGTTTTCTTCCGCGTCTCAACAAAATAGCCGGCAAGGCTTTCCGCCTGCCCACCGAAGCCGAGTGGGAGTATGCCGCACGGGGAGGAAATAAAAGCGAAGGCTACAAATACAGCGGCAGCGACAACATCGATGAGGTGGCATGGCATTACACCATCAAGACATACAGCGTGGGCAAGAAAGCGCCCAACGAATTGGGCTTGTACGATATGAGCGGCAACGTAATGGAATGGTGCAGCGATTGGTATGCCGCTTACGACAGCACCGTCCAAACGAACCCTACGGGAACTGCAAACGGAGAGGAACGGGTGCTGCGCGGCGGCAGCTGGGACTCCAACGCAAGAGACTGCCGCGTATCGATTCGCTCTTACCACTACCCCGACGACTATCGCACCTACTGCGGCTTGCGCCTTGCCTTAGATGCGGAATAAAAACGCTGTCTAAACACATATAAAAACCTTGCATGGATTGACCGTGCAAGGTTTTTTGTTTTCGCAGCGCAGCAAGCTACGCGCCTGCAACTATTCCACTTCCAGCGCCACGATGGCGTGGGCGGGAAGGGTTACCTCTACGACACCGTCGGCGAGTTTCGCGCCTTTGAACGGTTCGGGTTTTACACGATTGGGCTTCTCGAAGGTATTGAGGTCGGTGATTTTCTTCGACGTCAGTATCGTGCCCGATACGCGGGCGGGCTTCACCTCATCGAGCGATATGCGCACTCGCTGCGCCTTATCGACGTCGATATTCACGAGCGAGAGGTGTATGCGCCCGTCGGCATCGCGCGAGGCGGTGGCATCGACCACCGGCACCACGCGGTCGTCGCGCACGGTGCGGGTAGGCGTATCGATGTCGAGCGGCAGGAACGTGGCGTCCTGATGCGGACGGTACATCTCAAAAACGTAATAGGTGGGCGTCAGCACCATTTTGTCGCCGCGCGTGAGAATCATCGATTGCAACACATTGACGATTTGCGCGATGTTCGCCATGCGTATGCGGTCGGTGTATTTGTGAAAAACGTTCAGCGAAAGGGCTGCCACGAAAGCGTCGCGCAGGGTGTTCTGCTGGAAAAGCTGCGTACCCGGCTCCGGTTCCCACCACGTGCCCCATTCATCGACCATCAGCCCCACGCGCTTCGCCTTGTCGTACTTGTCCATGACGGCAATGTGTTGGCGAATGACGTTTTCGATGTCGAGGCACTTGCCTATCGTCCAATAGAAATCTTCGGCATCGAAGTCGGTGGCTGAACCTTTGGGGCCGTGCCAGCCGGTTACGGTATAGTAGTGCAGCGAAATGCCGTTCATGCGGGTGCCGACCTGCTGCATCAGGGTCTCCGTCCAATGGAGGTCGTAGTCGCCGGCGCCGCTGGCGATTTTGAACAGGCGGTTTCCGTCGTAGTTGCGGCAATAGGTGGAATAGCGGCGATAGAGGTCGGCATAATATTCGGGACGCATATTGCCCCCGCAGCCCCAACTCTCGTTGCCCACGCCGAGGAAATGCACTCTCCAAGCCTTGTCGCGACCGTTTTGGCGGCGCAAATTAGCCATCGGGGTGTCGCCGTCGGAGGTCATGTACTCGACCCACTTCGCCAGTTCCTCGACCGTGCCGCTGCCCACGTTGGCGCTGACGTAAGGCTCGCAGCCGAGAATTTCGCAGAGGTTGAGAAATTCGTGCGTACCGAAACTGTTGTCCTCTATCAGTCCGCCCCAATTGTTGTTGCTCATCTTCGGGCGATTTTCGCGGGGACCGATGCCGTCCACCCAGTGGTATTCGTCGGCAAAGCAACCGCCGGGCCAGCGGAGGTTGGGAATGTGAAGGCGTTTGAGCGCCTCGAGCACGTCGGTGCGGTAGCCTTGCGTATTCGGAATTTCCGAATCTTCACCGACCCACAAACCGCCATAGATGCAGGTGCCCAAATGTTCGGCAAACTGCCCGTAGATGTGGCGGCTGATTTTCTGCGTGCCCTGCGAGGGGTGCACGTCGATGTTCACGGTTTGCGCGCCCATTGCAGCAGCGCAAACGAGAAATGAAAACAGAAACAGATGTTTTTTCATATAACGGCGTATTAAAGGTTATTTGCGTACAAGAGGTATCGTAACGACCTGAAAGGAGTGCGGCATCGCGGTGAACGTGCAGCCGTCGGCGGAGAGAGCTATCGTGCCTGTATGCGGAACGACTGCTACCGGATTGTCGAACGTATTGACTGCCGACTCGTCATCGCTCTGCATATATACCACCGTGCCTTCGGCAGCCGGCGCCTGCTTGCGGCTCAAGCCGTTAAGGCGCACGACGAGCGGCATCTCGCGGTCGGAAGCATTGACCGCTTTCACCACCACGCAACTGCGCTCTTTGTCGAGCACCGCAGAGGCATACAACCCCTCCTGCCCCGTCGGCGGCACACCGTTTTCGGTAAGTGCGAGCGTGTGCGTGCCCTTGTTCAGCGAATAGAGCTGCTGCACGTAGTAATTCGGGGTAAGCAGCACCCGCATGTTGTCGAACCATATCAGGTCGGGACGCCACTGCCATGCCTCCGCGTGAGCGAAAAGCGGCGCATACGTAGCCAGCCGCACCACATCGGCATTGCGCTCCACGCCCGTAAGGAAAGCCGCTTCGGAGAGCGCCGCCTCGAAATTGTTGGCGCGTGTCTTATGGTGCGAGGCATACTCGCCGGCATAGACTTTCGGCGCTTTGCGGTCGTAAGCGTCGTAACGGTCGGCATTGGCGAAGAACCACTCGGGCGGGCGGTAATAATGCTCATCGACCAAATCGACACGCAGGCGCTTCATTTCCTGCCACAGGTAATCGAACTGCTCGCCGTCGGCGGCAGGTCCCGCCGAACCGACCACGAGAATCTCGGGACAATGGCGGCGCAAGGCTTCGACAAAGAGGGCTTCGCGTTTCACAAACTCCTCACCCCACTGTTCGTTGCCTACGGCGATGTATTTCAGACCGAAAGGCGCGGAGTGCCCCATGTCGGCGCGCAGCCTGCCCCACACGGTGGAGGTGTCGCCGTTGGCAAACTCCACGAGGTCGATAGCATCTTGAATATAGGGTTGCAGCGAATCGAGCGGCACCAACTCGCCCGACTGGTACTGGCACGCCATGCCGCAGTTGAGTACGGGCAGCGGCTGTGCGCCGATGTCTTCGCATAAAAGCATATATTCATAAAAGCCGAGCCCGCAGCTTTGGAAATAGTCGGGATAGAGGTGTTCCCGAAAAGTATAGTGCCAACGATTGTCGTTGCAGGGACGGTTCTCGACTGCACCCACCGTATTTTTCCATTGGTAGCGGGTCGCAAGGTTCGTCCCTTCGACAATGCAGCCGCCCGGAAAACGCAGCACGCCCGGGTGCAGGTCGCAGAGGGCTTGCGCCAAATCTTTCCGCAACCCGTTTTCGCGCCCCTTCCACGTATCGACGGGAAAGAGCGATATATGCTCGACATCGACCGTACCCGACAAAAGCAGGGTCATGCGCAGACGGGCATGGGCATCGTCCTTGCGGGCTTTCAGCAGCAAAGTCTGCTTTTCCCATTCGGGCGCGGAGATTTCGATTTCCTTCGCCGTCATAATGTTGTTATCGTTCGTAATCAACTCGAAGCGCAGCTTCACCGGCGTTTTGCTTTGCACACGGGCATAGAAAGAGAGGCGATACTCCGCACCGGCTTTCACGCCCATACCATCGACGAATCCGTCGTTCTGCAAGCCCGACTTTTTATAGCCGTCGCCTCCGGTAAGCCGCACGTAATGCGGGTTGTGCACGAAAGCCGGACGCTCGGTTTCGACCGACACCCGACCGAAAGGCGTCCACCCCATCAGCGGGTAGTCGAACTCGAAAGAGCGGTTTTTCACCAACTCGGCATACAAGCCGCCGTCGGCGCCGAAATTGATGTCTTCAAAAAAGATGCCGTACATTTCGGGATTGATTTCCGCACGAGGCTTCATCGAAACGTCGAGTACGCGCTGCGCCTGCGACGGCACACCGAGCATCGTCGCGGCAAGAGCAAGAGCGAGGGTTAAAACTTTCGATTTCATATCACGTTCATTTATTGCCGATTTTAAGGGGAGCTGTCTCGGCAGCATAACGCAGCAGCGAATCGACCACTGTCGCAGCCACCCGTTGCACGGCACCGTGCGCGGCGCCCGACGGCATGGAAAGTTTGCGCGGGGCTTCGCGCCAGCGTATGAAGTCGCGCGTGGTCATCGCGCTGTAAACGTGTTTACGATAATTGTCCATATAGCAGATGTAGCTGCCGTCGGGCAGCCGTATGAACGACGGACCTTCGACCCACGCCGGAGTGAACGGCTCGCCGGTAAGAGGCAGGTAGGGACCAGTCGCCGCCGGCGCCGTTGCCACCAACAGGTATTTGTGCGGCTCGGGCAGTTCGCGTTCATCTTTATATATCATATAATAGGTGTCGCCGATGCGCCGCACGGTCGCGTCGATGACGTTGTACCCGTAGTCGAACAGCAGGCGGGCAGGTGCAAAATGCTCGAAGTCGCGCGTGGTCGTGTAGTAGATGCGGTTGTCGTATTTCTTTCCTTTTTCGACGCGCCACTCGCCGCCGACCTTTATCGTACTTGCCCAGAAAATCAGGTAACAATCGTTCTCCTCGTCGTAGAGCATCTCCGGCGCCCAACAGTTGCGCGGCTCATAGCCCGCGCTCTCCATCACCCGCAGAAAACGCGGCGCGCTCCAATGCAGCAGGTCGGGCGAAGCGGCATATCCGATATGGGGCGTTTCCCAACCGGTAGTCCACACGCAATGCCACGTACCGTCTTTGCCCTGCATGATGAACGGGTCGCGCAGACGCGGCGCATCGCTTTCGGGGTCGGGGCGCAAAAGTCCGAGCGGCGCGCCCACCGTATGCCATTCGTACCCGTCGCGGCTCCACGCATAGTGCATACCGCGCGTATTGGCATCGCGGTTGGTGAAGTACGAAAACAGATAGAGGCTGTCGGGTTCGCTGCCGGCACAAAGAGCCGGCACGCCCCACAAGACGATACAAAACAGAGAACAAAGAAATTTTTTCATGGCATCATTAAGTGTGATTTCCACACCTGTGAAGTCAAATATACGGATTTATAAACGATTGTGCAAATTATTTTTTCATTTTTCGGGGAAGCGCCCGCAAAACAGCCTCCGCCCAAAAGCGACCCAAATCGTCGGCACCCGCTTTATTAGGGTGGAGATAGAACGTGCCCGCCTGCCCCTGCTCGGGTTTGAAGCGGGAATAATTCTCCCGAAAATAGCCGAAAGCCGTCGTATCGCCCGTAAAAACGCGGTCGGGACAGCGCTCGGCATAGCGGACAACCAGCTTGTCGAGCATAGGCGCATACGATTGCAGCCGCTTCAAGCCGCCCGCCAGATAGGTCGCCGTGTTGTAGGTATTGGGGCTGTACCATATCGGGCGGTGCAGCACGACAATACTTTTCGGATATTTTTCGAGCAGGGCGTCGATAATGGCTTGCAGGTTGGTATAATAGACCGACGGGTGTACCGGCGCACCGAGCGGACCGCGCTCGGCGCTGTCGTTCGTGCCCAGCATAATCGAAAAAAGCAGCACGCCTTTTTCGGCAGAGAGCGCATCAGCAGCCGCCAGCACTTTCCGAAACTCGGCATCGTTCACCGGCAGAAAATTGAGCGTCGTGCGCCCGCTGAATCCGCAGTTTCGGAAATCGACCTTTCCCCGCAGATGTTCCGCCAGATATGCTGCCGCCCGTGCAGGCGGCGCCTCTGTCGCCACGTCGGCAAGCTGGGCGCCCTGTGTAATGCTGTTGCCGATGAACACGATATGCAGGTCTTGGGCAGAAAGGCTGCCCGCCGCAGCAAAAGCGATAAAAAGGAACAAGAGTTTTTTCATGATTTATTTTTGAGAAAGATTATCCGATTTCGTTTCGAGGGTAAGCCGCGCCGTTTTCAATCCCTTTCCCGAAACGGAAAGGGTTATTTCGCCGGCTTCTTCGCCCGCCTGCACAAGTACGACCAACTGCCCGTTGAACAGGTGCATAACCGGCTGGTGGAATATCTCGACAGAGGTGGCATCGCCGTTGCAGGCAGCGCGATACGTGCCGGCGCCTTTCACGGTGAAACGGAGTTCGTTATCCGCCAACGGACAGGGATTCCCGTCTTTATCGACCGCCTGCACGGTAACGAAAGCCATATCGTTGCCGTCGGCTGCCAAGACCTTACGGTCGGGTGTCAAGACCAAATGATGCGGACGTCCGGCGGTACGCACCTCTTTCTCGGCGACGGCACGACCGTCGGCATCGTAAGCAACGACCTTTATCGCACCCGGTGCATAGACAACATCGTTCCAACGAATGCGATAGCGGTCGTAAGGCTGCGAAGGCTCTTTGTAACGGCGCCCCTGCGATACGCCGTTTACAAACAACTCAGCCGACGGGCAGTCGGTATAGCAATAGACGGGAGTTATCTCACCTTCCCTCCCCTCCCAATTCCAATGGGGCAGGATATGCAAAGTAGGCTCGGCAGTGTTCCAGTGGCTGCGGTAGAGGTAGTAACGGTCTTTCGGCAAGCCAGCCAAATCGCAAATGCCGAAATAGGAGCTGCGCGAAGGCCACACTTCATCGTAAGGAGTCGGCTCGCCGAGATAGTCGAATCCCGTCCAGACAAATTCGCCGATGACCCACGCCGAGTCGTCTTGGAAAGCCCAATCGTCGTCGGGCAGATTCGACCACGAGCAAGCGCCCAAATCATACGACGAACACTGACCATCGTCATACTTCTTGCCTTTCGTCGGCTCTACCGGAAATTTGTACACCCCTCTCGAACTGACAGTCGATGCGGTTTCTGAACCGAGAATGAACCGCTGCGGCATACGCTTGTAACTCTCTACGTAGCGGTGCAGGCGGTAATTCAGTCCGGGCACGTCGAGTACGGCGGCGAACTGGTTTTTCATCGCGTTGTCGGGTTGGTCCATGCCTGCCGTTACCGGGCGGGTGGGGTCTTCCCGATGACAAATATCCTGCAAATATCTGGCAACTTTTCCGCCTTCGACGCGTCCCTGCTCACCCACTTCGTTGCCGATACTCCACATCACAATCGACGGGTGATTGCGGTGGCAGCGTATCAGGTTGGTCAAATCCTTGTCCGCCCATTCATCGAAAAAGAGGTGGTATCCGTTTTTGCATTTGGGACGCCGCCACTCGTCGAACGACTCCGCCATGACCATCAGTCCCATTTCGTCGCAAAGTTCCATTTGCCACGACGAAGGCATATTGTGCGACGTGCGTATGGCATCGCACCCCATTTCTTTGAGTATCGCCAGCTGGCGGCGCAATGCCGCTTTGTTCACCGCTGCCCCCAACGGACCCAAATCGTGATGCAGACACGCGCCTTTGAATTTGCGGGGAACGCCGTTCAACAGGAAACCGTATTCGGGCGTAACGGCGATGCTGCGCACTCCGAAACGGGTGGTATATTCGTCTTTCAACACGCCGTTTTCGCGGATAGAGACAACGGCGGTATAAAGCGCCGGCGACTCCGGCGACCACAAGCGAGGATTTTTCAGCGTAAGCCGCGCCGTCGTCGTGCCATCGAACAGCAGCTCCTGCGAGCGGGCGACAGCGACCGAAACGCCGTCGGCATCGAACACTTCGGTCGAAACGTCGAGTTGTTTACCCTCGCCCCCTTCTATTTCGGCATCGACCTGCACCAACGCATTTTCGGCGGTAACGACGGGCGTCGTAACCCGCGTGCCCCACATGAGCACGGCAACATCTTCGGTCAGTATCAGGTGTACAGGACGGTAAAGTCCGGCGCCCGGATACCAGCGAGAGCTTTCCTCACAATTTTCAAGTCGCACGGCAAGCGTGTTACGCCCTTCCGTGAGATAGGGCGTGATGTCGATATAAAACGGGGTATATCCGTATGCCCAATGTCCGACCTCCCTGCCGTTGAGAAATACGTGCGGACGGCTCATCGCACCGTCGAACAGCAGTGTCGCCCGCTTTCCCACCGGCACTTCAAACGAAGTGCGATACCACCCCACGCCAATATAGGGCAGCGCCCCCGTGCGACCGGTTTTCTCGGAGGGTATCGTTTCGCCGTTTTGCACGATGGCGACGACCTGCCGGTCGATATTCTTGTCGAACGGACCGTATATCGCCCAGTCGTGCGGCACTTTTACGTTTTGCCAACCGGAATCGTCGAACGACGGATCGGCGGCTTCGGGCACATCGCCCCGCATAAACCGCCACCCCTTTTCCAAGAGAATTTCCTGACGGGGCTGCGCCATTGCCAGCATGGCGGCGCACAATAGCGGAAACATGATGAACTTTTTCATATTCTTATAAATCAAATTTACAAAGCACTCATCGCAAGGATTTTTCGCAAATATAAAAAATTATTCGATACACTTTCAAGATTTTACGCTTTTGTCAAAAAAATCCGACCTTTCAACATTTCGTTTTTTTTCCTACATTTGTATCGGATAAAACACACGACGATGTATAAACTCGGAAAATACAAAAAGAGCGACCCGATGAGCGTGTTGGTGTGCGAAAACTATTCCGTACTGCTGGTAATGAGCCGCTTCGGCATAGCATTGGGATTCGGCGACAAGACGATAGAGGAGGTATGCCGCGACAGCGGCGTCGATGTCGATACTTTTCTGGCGGTCATCAACCTGCTGCTCGACGCCGACGAGGTGGTAGCGAGCGACACGCCGTTTTCCATAGAGTCGCTGGTGCAATACCTGCACAAGTCGCACGACTATTTTCTCAACTTCCGACTGCCCGCCATACGGCGCAGCCTGCTCAACGCCATAGACTGCCGGCAAAAAGACGTATCGTTCGCCATACTCTGCTTCTTCGACGAATATGTAGCTGAGGTGCAGAAACATATGCTGTACGAGGAACAGACGGTATTTCCCTACGTCCGCGCGCTGCTGGCAGGGAAACCCGTGCCGAAAAACTACAACATCGAGGTATTCAGCCGGCAGCACGATGCCGTCGAAGCCAAACTCGTGGAATTGAAAAACATTCTCATCAAATACTATCCGGCAGCCGGCAGCAATGAACTGAATGCCGTACTGTTCGACATTTTCAACTGCGAAAAAGATTTGGCATCGCACAATTCCATCGAAGACCGCCTCTTCGTTCCCGCCATCAGAGAAATCGAGAAAACGCGCAAAGCCCAATGAAAACGCTGTTGAAAATCGCAGTCGCCGAACCGTCGCTCATACTCCGCTGCGGCATGGTGGCTGTGCTGCGCCGCCTATCGACATTGCACATCGAAATCATCGAAATCGCCGAGCTGTCGCAATTGCAGACGACCCTGTCGCGACGCACGCCCGATGTGCTCATCGTCAATCCCTCCGTGCTCGGCTTCTTCCCCTTGCAGCAGATACGGAAAGAGGTCGAGGGATTGAAGTGCATCGCCCTGCAAAACATGCTGGCCGACACCGCCACGCTCAAAGGGTACGATGAAATCGTATCGGTGTATGACTCCGCCGACGAAATACAGCGGAAAATAGAAAAAACATGCGCGCCCGACAACGAACAAAATCTGCGGGAACCGCTGACCGAACGCGAAAAAGAAATCATCGTCGGCGTAGTGAAAGGACTGACCAACAAACAAATGGCGGAACAGCTCTGCCTATCGACCCACACCGTAATAACGCATCGCCGCAACATTTCGCAAAAGTTGCAGATACATAGCGCCGCCGGTCTGACGATTTACGCCATTGTCAATAAATTCGTCGATATAAACGACGTGAAAGATACCATACACCGCAAAGAAGAATAAGCGAAGCGGCGCCGTTTCCGATTTTACTTTTTATCCTTTATCTCCTCGAAATCGACATATTCGCCGTCGGTGCGGTCGAACACTTTTTTGCGCCGGCGGGAAGAGGGTTCTTCGGGTTCGGACGGCCGGTCGTCTTCGCGGCTTCCGGCAGAGCCGAAAGGTGCAGCCGGTCGGCGTCCGCCGAAAATGCTCAATACGCGGAACACGAAACCGAGTACCGCCAGCAGTATAATGAATCCGATGAAAATTATCAACTGAAAGAAGAACATACTTTTTTGATTTTTATTTACCCCGAAAGGGTGTTAAACAATGACGTCCGCCCGATGATTCGGTTTGCTGGCTGCCGGAAAAATCATTTCCACAACAGGGCGACCAGCGAGAGCAGCACATAGACGGCTATCGCCGCCGACAAGCCTGCCAATCCCAGCCACACAAGCAATCCGATGGAAGCAGCTATCAGGAGGTAGCGCAGCTTGTTTTCCCGCCACGAAAGAGTGGTAACCTTTAAGGAGAACATGGGCAGCGGGGAAACCATCAGGTAAGAAACGACGATTATCAATGCCGGCAAAATCAGCGGGTGCCAATTCTGCGTGCCGGCAAATGCGATACCTATCCAGAACAGGGCGTTGGCAGGAATGGGCAAACCGATGAACGAGGTTTTCTGGCGGTCATCGACATTGAAGCGCGCCAGCCGCAACGCACCGGCAACGGGAATCAGCAGAGCGATATACGCCACGTATTCGTATTCACCGTAAGGCAGGAGCAGAAAATGCGCCAACAGAGCGTACATCATCAGCGCAGGCGCCAAACCGAAACTTACCAAATCCGACAGCGAATCCAATTCTTTGCCCAGCGGCGAATAGGCGTCGAGCACGCGGGCTGCCAGACCGTCGAGAAAGTCGCACACGGCAGCGACGATGATGGCTGCCGCCGCCACCTCGAAATCGTCTTGCAAGGCAAATATCGAAGCCACGCAGCCTGCCAGCAGGTTACAGCAGGTAATGGCGTCGGGTATGTAAGCGGTGATGCGTTTCATGATTTTTTCGGATAAGCAGCGGGCGTCGGCACCCGTGCATTCAAGATTTCAATCGGGCGAGCGGAGTGATGTTGCCCGTCGTTTTATCGTCGAGCTTTACCAAAATTTCGGCATCGAGCGGCAAATAGAGATCGACGCGCGAACCGAATTTTATGAATCCGATATGTTCATCGATGTGGCACGACTCGTTTGCTTCGGCATAGGTAACGATGCGCCGAGCCATGGCGCCGGCGACCTGCCGCATAAGTATCTCTTGTCCGTTCTCGGCTTTGATGACAATGGTGGAGCGTTCGTTTTCGGTACTCGATTTCGGAAGCCAAGCCGCCTGATAGCGACCGTTCTGATGCTCGACCCGCGTGATGAATCCGTTTACCGGCGTCCAATTGGCATGAACATTGAAAAGATTCATGAATATCGACACCTGCAAGCGTTTGTCGTGGAAGTATTCGGGTTCCAAAACCTCTTCTTTGACCACCACCGTGCCGTCTGCCGGAGCCACGACCATATTTTCCCGTTCACCGGCGAAATGACGGCGCGGCGAGCGAAAGAAATTAAGAATCAAGGAGAAAAATACTACGGAAGCTACAAGGAGAAGAATATTGAGCCACTGAACGGGACAAAAGTAAAAAAGTGCCCCGTCGATGATGCACAGAAGCAAAAACAATGCTATCAGAATGTGCCGCCCTTCTCTATGTATCTTCACTCTCATTTCTTTGCCGAAATTATCGTAGCGGAATATTTTTGCAAAGGTAAAGAGTTTTTATGGAATTGCAAAATAACTTTGTTCAAAATGAGTTGAAAAAATTTTCGACTTCTGTTTCGGTGTACCCGCATTCTTTTATATTTTTGTCTGCGAAAAAGTTATTTACCTTTACAAACGAATTTTATGGAAATCATTTCGGGCAGACAGCAAAATCAACGCAGCAAGAAAAGCGGCTCGACTCCGCTTATCGATATGGGAAAACTGCAACCGCAGGCACGCGACCTCGAAGAAGCCGTACTGGGGGCACTGATGCTCGAAAAAGATGCTTACCCCGTAATAAGCGACATTCTGAAACCGGAGAGTTTCTACGAATACAAACACCAGCTGATATACAAAGCCATCGTCGACCTTGCCATGAAGCAGGAGCCGATAGATATGCTGACCGTGTGCGAACAGCTGCGCCGCAACAACACGCTCGACGAAGCGGGCGGCGAATACACGATTACCGACCTGACGGGGCGCGTGTCGTCGGCTGCCAACGTGGAGTTCCATGCCCGCATCGTGGCGCAGAAATATTTGGCACGGGAGTTGATACGCTTCTGCGGCGAAATACAAGCCAAAGCCTTCGACGAGACCTACGACGTCGATGACCTGATGCAGGACGCCGAAGGCGAACTGTTCGAGATTTCCCAAAACAACGTCAAAAAAGATGTGGTGCAAATCAATCCCGTCATCAACGAAGCCCTGCACATTCTCGAAATAGCCTCCAACCGCAAGGACGGATTGAGCGGACTGCAATCGGGATTTACCGACCTCGACAAAATCACTTCGGGGTGGCAAAACTCCGACCTCATCATCATCGCTGCCCGTCCGGCAATGGGAAAAACCGCTTTCGTACTCTCCATGGCGAAAAACATGGCGCTCAACTACAACACACCGGTGGCGATATTCTCGCTCGAAATGTCGAATGTGCAGCTCGTGAACCGACTCATCATCAACGCCTGCGAAATCGAAGGCGACAAAATAAAAAGCGGGCGGCTCTCGACGGCGGAGTGGGAACAGCTCAACGCCAAAATCAAAGACCTATACGACGCGCCCATCTACATAGACGATACGCCGAGCCTCTCGATTTTCGAGCTGCGCACCAAAGCCCGCCGGCTGGTGCGCGAACACGGCATCAAAATCATCATCATCGACTACCTGCAACTGATGAACGCCAGCGGCATGAAATTCGGCAGCCGCGAACAAGAGGTCAGCACCATATCGCGCTCGCTCAAAGCGCTTGCCAAAGAGTTGAACATTCCCATCATCGCGCTGTCGCAGCTCAACCGCGGCGTCGAAGTGCGCACCGGTGAAGAAGGGAAACGCCCGCAACTCGCCGACCTCCGCGAATCGGGCGCCATCGAACAAGACGCCGACATGGTGTGCTTCATACACCGTCCCGAATATTATAAAATGACCGAAGACAAACAGGGCAACTCGCTGCTGGGCGTCGCCGAAATCATCATCGCCAAGCACCGCAACGGCGCCGTAGGCGATGTGCGCCTGCGCTTCCGCAGCGAATTGGCGCGTTTCCAGAATTACCGCGACGAAATCACCATTCCCTCCCGAATCAACCAAAACAGAAGGGCTGCCCAAAAAGCCGATGACATAACGAATATTCCCCCTAACGAAGGGTTTACCGACGAACAGCCTAACGAAGTGCCCTTCTGACCCGACAACCCGCCCTGCATGAATACGACCGACGAACAGATACGCGCCATAAAACGGCAGTTCCGCAAGGCGATGAACGGCATCGTGGCTGCCAGTATGCGGGAGAAAGGGGTGGTCTACCGTGTGAATTTCGGGCTTACGCTGCCGCTGCTGAAACGCATCGCCGCCGCATACCCGCCCGACAAAATGCTCGCCGAACGGCTGTGGAGCGAGCCGGTGCGGGAATCGAAGATGCTGGCGACATGGCTCTACCCTCCCGCCGAAATGGACAGGGCGACCGCCTGCCGTTGGGTGGCTGAAATACCCTACCCTGAAATTGCCGACATCTGCTGTCTGAATCTTTTTTCGCGCCTCCCGTTTGCCGCCGAGTTGGCGGCATATTGCCTCGAACGCACCGACGACCTTGCCCGATATACCGGCTTCCGTCTATGGAACAGGCTGCTCGCTGCCGGCTACAAGCCGTCGGAAAATGAAATTGCCATACTGTTGGAAGCCTGTAAAAAACTATTCGCAACGGAGAATCATCGCCCGACGCTCGCCGTCGCTGTCGATGCCCTGCGCCGCCTCGCCGAGCAAGACGAAGCGACCCATAAACAAATCGAAAATTTCTTCTCGGCTGCCGAATCCGACTTGCCGGAAGAAAGCAAAAATCTTATGCGGGAAATTTTGGAACAATAAGGTGTATTGCCTATTTCCCGTAATAATGGTTGCCGGCAATTTTCCGCTTCAACGACAGGAGCCAATACACCGGACGATAAAAACCGAGACAGGAAAAATAGAGTAGCATCCGAACTTGGAACGACCGTGCTTTCATTTTCCAAATCAACTTCCGATACATTCCGTATCGCCGACGAAATTCCCTACTCGTAAGGGCATCGGTTTCAAATATCCGGAAAAGAGCGGAACCTATCGAATTTATGTATTCTTCCCGATATTCCGGTTCTTGTAAAAACGTTTTTGTAGCCGCAATGTATCTGTCCCCCTGTTCCAGAACCAAGTTTAAATTAAGAGAATTTGCATTTATTTCTGTATCATAGTGATATAGAGCTATTCCGCAATACGATACCTTTATTCCGCACTTCAACAATTGCACACAAAAAAACAAATCTTCCGCAAAATTCAATCCTTTGAAAAAACGGATATTCTGCGTTTCGTATGCGCTGCGCCGTATAAGTTTAGTGCACAACCCTCCATGCAATTTTCTCGTAAACAAACCCCGCAATACCTCCCGAGCATCAAGCGAAGAGGGCTCTTGCCGACGAAGCGCTGTTCCCTCAGCCGATTCTTCATAATAATCGCAGATTACCATATCGGCATCATCGGCAACGGCTTTTTCGTAAAGAAGTTTCAACATATCCGGCTCCACCCAATCGTCAGGGTCGGCGTGTATCGTATATTCGCCGGATGCCCGCTCTATGCCATATTGGCGGGCAGAAGCCACACCGCCGTTTTCTTTGTGAAAGACTTTGACACGGGCATCTTTTCGGGCATATTCTTCACACATCTCACCCGAACGGTCGGGGCTGCCATCATCGATTGCCAAGACCTCAAAGTCTGTAAAAGTCTGCGACAAAAGAGTATCGAAAAAACGCGACAGGTATTTTTCGGCTTTATATACGGCTACGATTACCGATATTGCCGGATTTTTTTTTGTCATGACATATTCCCTTTGTTGCGAATAAAGATGATGCAGCTGAACCTACAATTACTTAAAAGCCTCCATGATAACGGTAGGATAACCTTCCTCCGTAAACGCGCCCAAACGGTAACGGCTCGGCTGACACTCCGGCTCCCAATAAAACACGCCTTTACAGCGGTTATTCGTATTGTCACGACACTCTTTCAGGATACGAGCCAACAGCGTTTTACCTTCCTGCAAAACCGATTCTGCCGCCAGCCGACCTTCGTCATCGGCACACTCCATTCCGGTTTCCACGACCATTACGTCGCAATTGTATTTGGCACTCACTTTTTTGATATTATCGATGCAGTCCGTAATCGTCCTGTCTGCTGTATAATCCTTGTGTTCGAGCATTGTCCAATAGGGATAAAGCGACATGCCTATCATATCCCACTTGCCCCCGTTCCTTTTCAATTCATCAAAGAACCACGTGTATAACGAATTATCGTAACCGTTATCCAAATGGACGATGACAACGGCATTCGGGAAAACGGATTTCACCGCATCATACCCTACATTGACGAAAGCGGCAAGATTGGCAAAATTCTTAGGATATTTCAACTTGTTGGTCGGGCTGTTCAAGCCTTTCACATCTTTTTCATAAATATCGTAGGAGGCGCCGCTCAAAGCGACATCTTCGTCCCACAACATACCCGGACGGATTTCATTGCCTACCTGTACCCACTTGGGGGTTATGCCTGCCGATTTCAAGGCATTCAGCACATCTTTGGTATGGTCGGCAATCGCCTGTTTCAATTCGGCAAGCGATTTTCCTTTCCACGCCTCCGGCTTAAATTGCTGACCCGGGTCAGCCCACCAATCGCTGTAATGGAAATCGACCATTAAATCCATTCCCACTTTTGCCGTCCGCTTGGCTTTGACCAAAAAATCTTCTTTATCGCACCAGTTGTCGTGTTTTTCGGGATTCACCCAGACACGGAGGCGAATGGCATTCATACCCAAATCTTTCATCAACTGAAAGCAATCTGTTTCCACGCCGGAAGCATCACGGAATTTCATGCCTTGCTGTTCCATTTCCGTAACCCAACTGATGTCCGCACCTTTGGCAAAGACATCGTTATTATCCGGAAGGCTCCCCGCATCGGAATCCGAGTCGTTACGACTGCTGCACGCTCCTGCCGCCAAAGCAACACACAAAAGAAAAGAGAGGAATTTCATGGTTTTCATAGCTATATAAATTTATTCGACAAAGATAACCAAATAGAGCCAAAACTCCAAATCATATCCGTTCTCAAAAAAAAGCAAACTCTTATTCGTTTACCCTCTTTTGACGGCTGCAATTGTCGTTATCGTCGTTTTCTTGTACCATAGCGCAATCTGTGTTTCAAAATCGACAGGAATTTAATCCGTTCCGCGCGCTCGAATCCGAATATTCCGATACACACCGCCATGTAGCACACCGCTGCAGCCACATAGAGAAATAATCGCACCCACGAAATCGTGGCGGGAATATCAAAAAAATACAACGGTACGGCAAAACACAACAGAAGGATAAGGGTTCTCGGTATAATTTTCCGGAAATAAACGGAATATGGCATTCGTATTTTGGGCAAGACTATCCAAATGCGGATTCCCTGCGCCAACAAATAAATAAAAAAATAGACCAGCATCACCGCCACCGGCGATATATGCCATATCTTCAACAGCACATAGGCTATCGGTACAATGGTCAATAAGGTAGTTGCTTCGTAAAGTTGGAATTTCTTTATATCGCCTGTGGCATGAATGGCATTAATCAAAGCGAATCGAAACGGTTCTATCAAAGCGACAAACAACATGATGCGCACAAAATCCGCCGTATATTCGGGAACAGTGCCGAGCCAAATCCACAATATCGGCTCTACGCATAAAACAAGGGGAAAGACAAGCAGCAGCATCAAAAAAAAGCCATACTTCGAAGCTCCGATGACCAACGTGTGCATATAAGGAAAATCGCTGATGGAATAGGATTTGATAATCTGCGGACGGACTGCGGTTTGAAAATTCTGAACGAACTGCATCGTTACCGTCTGTACCTGCACGGCTATTCCACGCGCCGCATTGACCGCCGGTCCGAAAAACAGATTCAAAAGCACATTGATACCCTGCGTATATCCGACTATCGCCAAATCGCCGTTCAGCGTCCACCCTGCATACGAGGCAATTTCTCGTACTATCGGCTTATCCCATTTCATAGGTGTCCGGCTCTCCGGAAAATGACGGGAACAATAGCAGCCATACAGCACGCGAATCAATACCTGAACAAGCATAATCAGTACGGCATACACAATCAATTTGTCATACGACGTATAAAGCAGCGCCCACGCAATAAGGAGCTTAAATACCACTTCAACGATGGAAACATAAGCAAATGCCGCCATACGTTCATGGGCTATAATCAACGCATTGTAAGGAACGCTGACAATGGCTATCACCGATGTGAGTACCGAACAATGATAAACCCACAAAGCAGCCGTCATGCGCTCCGGCGGAATAACCAGCTTGTGGCATACGAACCACAACCCGACCGTCTCGCCCAACACCACCACGATCGCCGCAAACAGCCAAAGGACACAACAAATTGTGGAAAAATACTTTTTTACCTCCGTTTCATCGCCTTTGCCGAGTACAAATGTAATAAAGCGGGAACAAGCACTGCCCAATGAACCGGAAAAGAATCCCAACATCACGATGATGCCGCCCACCACGTTGTAAATACCGTAATTTTCTTCACCCAACGCATGAAGAACGATACGCGAAGTGTATAGCGATACCGCCATGACAAACAGCATACGGATATAGAGCATCGCCGTATTTTTGACGATACGCTTGCTTTTCGCGGCAGTGGTAAGTTCTTTTTCCGATTGCATCGATGAAACGGTGATCAAGATTCGATACAAAAATAATATATTCCTCCCGATTTTACAAAAAGATGTATGTTATCCTAAACGAGTACTAAGCCCTTTTTTCAAGAGAGAAAACAATATTTCGCAAAAAACGGAGTTTTATGAATGAAAGCTCAAAAACGAACATTATGATACGGATTCTCTATAAATGCGCCGTTGCTGCGGCACTGCTGCTTCTCCTCTCCGCCTGTTCCGCCGGACGCGGCTGCGGCTGCGCCCTGCCCGACTATGCGCCCTCCGACCTCGCCATGAACGAGTGAACGGGTCGATAAATCATTTTTCCCATTACGGCGCACTATTCAGCAGATGTATGCGCCGCTTTTTCCCGTTTGTTCTTTATCCAGAGCTGGGTGCTGTTCACGATATTCTGCCACACGACATACGAGGCAGGACCTATCGAGGCGAGCGGGTGTACATAGGTAAGCGCCATCCATATCGCCAGCACGGTATTTTTCTGTCCCAGCGCCTGCCCGCCGGCAATGCGGTTGGCATAACGCTGTCCGATGACTTTTCCTAAAATAAACTGCAAACCGCAGACAATCAGCGAGAACAACGCCAATAACAATTCTTCGCGCAGGTTGTCGCCGCCTTGTGCTATGATGAACGAGGCGGTGCGCCCCATGACGAAAGTGAGCGACACCGCCCACAAATAGAACGACAGACTTTGGCTCCGACTCAGCGCCTCGTGCGCTCGCGGCAGGAATTTTCCCATGAGAACGGCAACGACGAACGGCAGAATGAGCAGCGGCAGCACCTGCCGGCAAATGATAAGAAACGACGTGAGAAAATCGATGTCGGTATGGACACCGATAAACGAAAAGATAATCGGCGAAAGAACCGCCACCGCCATATTGCTTACCAAACTATATGTCGCCAACGAAGCAAGACTGCCGCCCAGCATCTGCGTGATGACGGCTGCCGCCGTCGCCGTCGGGGCAAATACGCATATCAGCGTGCCTTCCGCCACCAACGGGTCGATGCCGCACAACAAAAAATAGATGCCCAGCCCGCCGACAACCTGTATCGCCAGCAGCCAACCGTGCAACCGTTCGATATGCAGGTGGCGCAACGACAGGCGACAGTAGGTTATCAGCAACATGGCGAAAATAAGCAGTTGCGTAATGAGGGGAAACATATCGTTAAGGTACGTGATAGGGCGGTAGAGCAGCGCACCGAGTATCATCGCCACCGGCAGCATATACACTTTCAGCTTTTGCAACATCGGAAAAAATCGTAAAAATCGGCTGCAAAGATAGCGAAACTTTCATTATGACGTTTCGTCCGGAAAAGAATTATTGTCGAAATTACACTTGATTGTTTTTCGTCGCATTCAAAATGAAAGCATAAAACAACTTACGGTTACAATTTATTAGCATCGCAAGTTTTAATATTACAATATGAAAGTACGACAACTATTTCAAAATATTTTCTTGCAAATTTTGTTTCGTGTTTACATTATGCATATCTTTGTCGAAAATAATTAGCAAAACGAAAGACAAACACAACTTTCGATTTCAAAATGAAAATTTGCTTATGAGATTCACCAAGATGCACGGAGCCGGAAACGATTACGTTTATATAAACGGTATGACAGAAGCAGTTACCGCACCGGAGAAGCTCGCCGTGCGCATGAGTGATCGGCATTTCGGAATAGGCTCGGACGGACTGGTGTTGATACTGCCGTCGGAACGGGCGGACTTCCGTATGCGTATGTTCAACGCCGACGGCTCCGAAGCGCAAATGTGCGGCAATGCCTCGCGCTGCATCGGCAAATATGTATATGACAACGGATTGACAGACAAAGAGGAGATAACGCTCGAAACGGCAGCGGGCATCAAAGTGCTGCGGCTGACGGTGAAAGCGGGAAAAGTCGTTTCGGTGCGCGTGGATATGGGCGAACCCGTTTTGGAACCGCGCCGCATACCGGTAGCCCTGTCGGGCGAGCGGGCGATAAACGTGCCTCTGACCGTCGGGACGACGACCTATCGCATGACGTGCGTGTCGATGGGCAATCCGCACGCTGTGATATTCGTTCCCCGTCTGGACGACATCGATATACACGCCGTCGGCGCAGCCGCCGAACGGCACGAGCTTTTTCCCGAACGCTGCAACATCGAGTTTGCCGAAATCGTATCGCCCGACGCAATACGCATGAGGGTGTGGGAACGCGGTGCCGGCGAGACGCTCGCCTGCGGCACGGGTGCGTGTGCCACCCTCGTGGCTGCCGTACTCGACGGGCTTACCGCCCGACGGGCTGTCTTGCGGCTCTTGGGCGGAGATATCGACATCGAATGGAACGCCGCCGACAATCATGTGTATATGAGCGGCGGCGCCGAAACGGTTTTTGAAGGAGAATGGCTCTTGGGGCAATAAAAATTTATGCAACGAAAAAGATAGAAGCATTATGGCATTAGTAAACGAACAATTTTTGAAGCTCACCGAAAGCTACCTTTTCACGGAGATAGCACGGAAAGTGAACGCTTATAAAATCATACACCCCGAAGCCCGCATCATACGATTGGGTATCGGCGACGTAACCCGTCCGCTGCCGCCGACCGTCATCGCCGCCCTGCACAAAGCCGTCGATGAAATGGGCGATGCAGCCACTTTTCACGGATATGGTCCCGAACAGGGTTACCGGTTTCTCATCGACGCCATCATCAAACACGACTTCGAAGCGCGCGGCGTACACATCGACCCGACGGAAGTGTTCATCAGCGACGGCGCCAAAAGCGACACGGGAAACATCGGCGACATATTGAGCAAAGAAAACCGCGTGGCAATAACCGACCCCGTGTATCCCGTTTACGTTGATACCAACGTGATGGGCTGCCGCGCCGGAAACCTGCTGCCCGACGGACGGTGGAGCGACATCGCCTACATACCGTGCTGCGCCGAAAACAAATTCATTCCGGAGCTGCCGAAAGAGACTCCCGACATCATTTACCTCTGCTACCCCAACAACCCGACAGGAACGACTCTCACCAAAAAAGAGCTGAAAAAGTGGGTCGATTACGCGTTGAAAAACGACGTGTTGATTCTTTTCGACGCCGCCTACGAAGCCTTCATCAGCGAAAGCGACGTGCCGCACAGCATATACGAAATACGGGGCGCCAAACAAGTTGCCATCGAGTTTCGCAGCTTCTCGAAAACGGCGGGATTCACCGGACTGCGCTGCGGCTACACGATCGTACCCAAAGAGCTGCGGGCATTCCGCCTCAACGGCGAGCGTGCCGACCTCAACCGCTTGTGGAACCGCCGGCAAAGCACGAAATTCAACGGCACCGCCTACATCGTGCAACGGGCGGCAGAATCGATATACACCCCGCAAGGGCAGAAAGAGATACGCGCCAACATCGCCTATTATATGGAGAATGCCCGCATCATACGCGAGGGGCTTGCCTCAGCCGGACTCGAAGTGTATGGCGGTGTCAACGCCCCCTACATCTGGTTGAAGACGCCCGGCGGCATCGACTCGTGGAAATTCTTCGACAGGCTGCTTTACGAATGCCACGTCGTGGGTACGCCCGGCGTAGGATTCGGTCCGGGCGGAGAAGGCTATCTGCGACTGACGGCGTTCGGCGAACGCAGCGAAGTCGAAGAAGCCGTGGAACGAATAAAAAATTGGAAGATATAATATAGGTAAAAAGGTAAAAAGTTTAGGTAAAAAAGATTGGTTATGAAAACGAAAGAGGATTGCTTTTTTAAGTATTTGAATACACAGAGCCCCTTCGCGGGGACAACAGAGAGAACTATCGGATAATCAAGTGCCGCAGCGGCACCTTATCACAAACAGGTTTTCAAACAGGATATTCAAATACATAAAAAAGAGAATCATGAAAGCAAAAACAATTTCATTAACGCTTATGGCATCGCTGCTGCTCGGTATGGCAAACGCAAAAGCCGAAGACATAACCCTGAATGCGGACAAAGGCTTTACCCTTTCGGTGGGAGCCGACCTCGTAAGTTCCTATGTATGGCGCGGCACCTATCAGACGGGAGCGAGCATTCAACCCTATCTGTCGTTCGACGCCGCCGGCTTTTCGGTAGGCGTATGGGGCAGCACCTCATTTGCCGGACTGGTCGATGCGCCCAAAGAGTTCGACCTCTCGGTTTCCTATGCGATAAAAGGATTTTCGATAGGGCTTACCGATTATTGGTGGACCGGCGAGGGCAATGCCTATTTCAGCGCATGGAAAAAAGAGAAAGGCGAAACCGGAAACTGCCACTACCTCGAAGCCTCCGCCGGCTACGACTTCGGCGAGAGCTGCTCATTCCCGCTGACGATAGGGTGGAACACGGTGGTATATTGTCCGTTCGACAAAAACGATTCCGGCAAACAGCATTTCTCGACCTACATCGACTTGGATTACGGCTTCGACATCAAGGGAGTCGTCGATTGCAGCGTAGGCTTGGGCATCACCCCGTGGAAAGGTATGTATGCAAGCAGTTTCAATGTAATGGACATCTCGGCGAAAGTGGCGAAAACGTTCACCCTTTTCAAAAACTTCGGCACGACGCTGTCGGTCGAAGCCATCTTCTCCCCTGCCAACGACGATGTATTCTTGGTATTCGGAGTTTCGTTCTAAAATCATGCAGAAATAAATTTAAGGTAAAATGAAAAAGATTGAAGCAATTATCCGCAAGACAAAATTCGAAGACGTGAAAGATGCTCTGCTCGCAGCCGACATCGAGTGGTTTTCGTACTACGATGTACGGGGTGTGGGCAAAGCCCGTCAGGGGCGCATCTACCGCGGTGTGGTCTATGACACGAGCTATATCGAGCGCACGATGATTTCCATCGTGGTGCGCGACAAAAATGTGGAAAAGACGGTGCAAGCCATCATGAAAGCCGCCTACACGGGCGAGATAGGCGACGGACGCATTTTTATCGTTCCTATCGAAGACGCAGTGCGCATACGTACTGCCGACCGAGGCGACATCGCCCTCTACAACGCGGAACAAGAGAAATAAGTATCACTTTCAAGTATTATTTTTAAGAAGAAAAAGGTTATGAAAAAAATAGGTATGTTCATCGTTTTGATGACGATTACGCTCTTTACTTCGGGAGCCTCCGCACAAGAAGAGGCGGTCGCCGCTGCGGAAGAAACGGTGGCTGCACCGATGTCGATTGCCGAGCTGGCAACGTCGCTCGACGTGGTGTGGATGCTGCTCGCCGCCATGTTGGTGTTTTTCATGCAACCCGGATTCGCCTTGGTGGAAGCCGGCTTCACCCGCACGAAAAACACGGCGAACATTTTGATGAAAAACTTTATCGACTTCATGCTCGGTTCGCTGCTGTACTGGCTTATCGGATTCAGCCTGATGTTCGGCATCGGAGCTTTCGTGGGTATGCCCCACTTCTTCGACTTGGCGAAGATGGAGGAAATCATCGACAACGGTCTGCCCATCGAGGGATTCCTCATTTTCCAGACCGTATTCTGCGCCACCTCCGCCACGATTGTTTCGGGAGCTATGGCAGAGCGCACCAAATTTTCGATGTACCTGATTTACACCGTATGCATCAGCGTGTTGATTTATCCCGTTTCCGGACACTGGACGTGGGGCGGAGGCTGGCTGATGAACGGCGATGAAGGGAGCTTCATGATGAGCACTTTCGGCATCACGTTCCACGACTTCGCCGGTTCCACCGTCGTACACTTGGTAGGCGGCGCCATCGCTTTCGTGGGGGCAGCCATTCTCGGACCCCGTCTCGGCAAATACAAAGAGGGCAAGTCGCACGCCATACCCGGACACAACCTCACGCTCGGCGCACTCGGCGTGTTCATTCTCTGGTTCGGGTGGTTCGGATTCAACCCAGGTTCGCAGCTGGCAGCTTCGGGCGAAGGCAACTACACCGCCATTTCGCACGTGTTCTTGACAACCAATCTGGCAGCCTGCGCCGGCGGATTCGCCTCGTTGGTTACCAGCTGGATAAAATACGGCAAACCCTCCCTGTCGCTGACGCTTAACGGCATCTTGGCAGGATTGGTGGGCATCACGGCAGGATGCGACCTCGTATCGCCGGGCGGCGCCGTAATCATCGGCATCATTTGCGGCGTCGTGATGATACTCGCCGTCGATTTTATCGACCACGTACTCAAAATCGACGACCCTGTGGGCGCATCGTCGGTACACGGCGTATGCGGATTTCTCGGCACGATTCTCACCGGTCTTTTCTGCACGACGAACGGTCTTTTCTACTGCGGAAGCTGGAATTTCTTCCTTGCCCAGCTATTCGGCTCGGTCGTCGTAGGAGCTTGGGCTGCCGGCATGGGATTCGTCATCTTCAAGGTTCTCGACCTCATTCACGGTCTGCGCGTTCCCAAACGCATCGAAGAAGAGGGACTCGACATCTACGAACACGGCGAATCGGCTTACAACTGATTTTACGGGGAGGGGTACGACCCTCTCCCCTCTTTATATGAAATAAACAACTCTCAAACATAAAGTAAAAAAGAAATGAGTACACTTAGATTCAAATTGCTGGACGAGGCTTTCAAACGCAAAGCCGTCGTACTCGAACCGGAAGAAAAACGTCCGTCGGAATTTTTCGGCGAACACGTTTTCAACCGCGCCGCCATGGCGAAGTATCTTTCCAAAAGGACTTACAATGCCATCATCGACGCCATCGACAACGGCACGCCGTTGAGCCGCGAATATGCCGACGGCGTGGCTACCGGCATGAAACAATGGGCTATGGAACAGGGCGCGACCCACTATACCCACTGGTTCCAACCTCTTACGGGCGGCACCGCCGAAAAACACGACTCGTTCATCGAGTTTGAAAAAGGCGCCGTCATCGAGGAGTTTTCCGGTAAAATCCTTATCCAACAGGAGCCGGACGCATCGAGCTTCCCGAGCGGCGGAATCCGCAACACGTTCGAGGCTCGCGGATATTCGGCATGGGACCCCTCGTCGCCCGCATTCGTGGTAGGCGACACCCTCTGCATTCCCACCGTGTTCATCTCCTACACCGGCGAAGCGCTCGACTACAAGACCCCGCTGCTGAAAGCCATCTCCGCCATGAGCGAAGCTGCCGTGAAAGTATGCCATTTCTTCGACGAAAACGTAACCAAAGTATTCTCCTATCTCGGTTGGGAACAGGAATACTTCTTGGTCGATGAAGCTCTATATGCCGCCCGTCCCGACCTCGTACTCACCGGTCGCACCCTCATGGGACACGACAGCGCGAAAAACCAGCAGCTCGAAGACCACTATTTCGGCTCCATTCCCACCCGCGTGCTCGCGTTCATGTCCGACCTCGAAAGAGAGTGCCTGAAACTCGGCATTCCCGTGAAAACCCGCCACAACGAAGTGGCTCCCAACCAGTTCGAGGTGGCTCCCATTTTCGAGGAAACCAACTTGGCAAACGACCATAACCTCCTGCTCATGTCGCTGATGAAAAAAGTGGCCCGCCGCCACAACTTCCGCGTGCTTCTGCACGAAAAGCCTTTCAAAGGCATCAACGGTTCGGGTAAACACAACAACTGGTCGATGGGCACCAATACCGGCGTAAACCTGCTCGCTCCGGGCAAGAACGGCATGGAAAACCTGCAATTCGTTACCTTCCTCGTAAACGTGCTCATGGCGGTTTACAAACACAACGACCTGCTGAAAGCCTCTATCTGTTCGGCTACCAATGCCCACCGTCTGGGTGCGAACGAGGCTCCTCCCGCCATCGTTTCAGTATTTCTCGGAAAACAGATTTCGGAAGTGCTCGACAAGCTCGAATCGGCAACGACCGATGAAGCTATCAAGATGGACCCGAAAGCCGGCATCAAAATCGGCGTAGCCCATATTCCCGAAATATTCATCGACAACACCGACCGCAACCGCACGTCGCCCTTCGCCTTCACGGGCAACCGCTTCGAGTTCCGTGCCGTCGGCTCGTCGGCAAACTGCGGCGCCGCCATGATCGTGCTCAACACCGCCGTAGCCGCCCAGCTCAACGACTTCTACGCCGAAGTCGAAAGCCTCATCGCAGCGGGCACACAAAAAGAAAAAGCTATCTTCACCGTGATACGCAAATTGATAAAAGAGTGCAAAGCCATACGTTTCGACGGCAACGGTTACAGCGACGAATGGAAAGCCGAAGCCGCCCGCCGCGGTCTCGACTGCGAAACGAGCGTGCCTCTGAATTTCGATGCCTACCTGCGTCCCAAGAATGTAAAAATCTTCACCGACACGAAGGTAATGAGCGAAGTGGAATTGCAGTCGCGCTGCGAGGTGAAATGGGAAACCTACACCAAAAAGATACAAATCGAAGCCCGCGTACTCGGCGATTTGGCAATGAACCACATCGTGCCCGTAGCCTCGCGCTACCAGTCGATACTGCTCGACAACATCGCCAAATTCAACGCCCTCTTCCCCGCCGATGAAGCCAAAACGCTTTCGGAGGAAGATACGAAGGTAGTACGCAAAGTATCGAAACATATCTCTACGGTAATCACCAAAGTCGATGCGCTGGTCGATGCCCGCAAAGTGGCGAACAAAATCACCGACGAGCGCGAGAAAGCCATTGCCTACCACGACACGGTGGTGCCCTTGATGGACGAGATACGCTACCACATCGACAAACTCGAACTTATCGTCGATAATGAGATGTGGCCTCTCCCCAAATACAGAGAACTGTTATTCATTCGTTAAATTCAATTCTTACCAACTCCTTGCATAAGGAGACGACCTGTTCCGGCAAACCGAATTTTTTGGGCATTCATTCGGTTTGTCGGGCAGGTTTCAAAAAAACAATATCATCATGCAACAAAGTAAAAGATTACAAGAACAAGGTCTGTACAGCCCCGATTACGAACACGACGCCTGCGGTGTCGGTCTGCTGGTGAACATTCACGGCGGCAAGTCGCATCAAATCGTCGAAAACGCTTTGCAGGTACTCGAACACATGAATCACCGCGGGGCGGAAGGCGCCGACCCCAAAACGGGCGACGGCGCGGGCATCATGGTGCAGATTCCGCACGAGTTCATTCTCCTGCAAGGAATCCCCGTGCCCGAAAAAGGTCATTACGGTACAGGACTTGTCTTTCTCCCCAAAGAGAGTGCCGACCAAGAAGCCCTCATCGCTATCATAGAAAGCGAAATTTCCGGCGCCGGACTGCAACTGCTCACCATACGCGACGTGCCGGTGAACAGCGAAATACTCGGCGAAGGCTCGGCAGCCACCGAACCCGCCATAAAGCAGCTTTTCATCACCGCCCCGAACGAAATGGACGAAACGGCACTGAGCCGCGCCCTGTACGTTCTGCGCAAAAAAATAGAGGCGAAAGTGCTGCACTCGGACATCGCCTTGAAAAAAGATTTCTACATCGTTTCGCTGTCGAACCGGAACCTTGTATATAAAGGTATGCTTACGTCGCTGCAACTGCGCTACTACTACCTCGACCTGATAAATCCCTACTTCACCAGCGGCATGGCGCTGGTACACTCGCGTTTCAGTACCAACACGTTCCCCACGTGGAGTCTGGCGCAGCCGTTCCGCCTGCTGGGACACAACGGCGAAATAAATACCATACGGGGCAACCGCAAATGGATGGAGGCGCGCGAAAGCGTGCTGCAACCCGATGCGCTCGGCGTAGGCATCGACGCGCTGAAACCTATCGTGCAACCCGAAATGAGCGACAGCGCATCGTTAGACAACGTACTCGAATTTTTCATGATGTCGGGCATGAGCCTGCCTCATGTACTCTCCATGATGATTCCCGAAAGTTTCAACGAGAAAAACCCCATTTCCGAGAATCTGAAAGCGTTTTACGAATACCACAGTATTCTCATGGAGCCGTGGGACGGTCCCGCCACACTGCTCTTTTCCGACGGTCGCTACGCCGGCGGTATGCTCGACCGCAACGGTCTGCGCCCTGCCCGCTACCTCATCACGCAAAACGATATGATGGTCATTGCTTCGGAGGCGGGCGTTCTGCCGTTCGACGGCGCCGACATCAAAGAAAAAGGACGTCTGCAACCCGGCAAACTAATTCTCATCGACACCGAGAAAGGTAAAATCTACCGCGACGAAGAACTGAAAGAGCTATTAGCTTCGGCATACCCCTATCGGGAGTGGCTCTCCAAAAACCGCGTGAAACTCGACACCATCAGCTCGGGGCGCACCGTGCGCTACGACGTGCCCGACTATGCGGCACACCTGCATACGTTCGGCTACCACAAAGAAGATGTGGAGCGCATCATCATACCCATGACCACCGAAAGCAAAGAGCCTATCGCCTCTATGGGCAACGACACGCCGCTGGCGCTCTTTTCGCAGAAACCGCAGCTACTGTTCCACTACTTCCGGCAACAGTTCGCGCAGGTAACCAACCCGCCTATCGACCCCATTCGCGAAGAGTTGGTGATGTCGCTCGGCAACTACATCGGTGTCATCAACAAAAACCTGCTGGTGCAGTCGCCGGAGCTGTGCAAGATGGTCAATATCAAATCACCCGTCATCACCAACGCCGACCTCGATATTCTGCGTAACCTGCGCTACAAGGGCTTCCGCACCAAAACGCTGTCGATGACGTTCGACCTCAATTCCGGCGCACAAGGGCTGGCAGAGGGTATCGACCGCCTCTGCGCCGAAGCCGAACAGGCGGTGAAAGCCGACTTCAATTACATCATACTCTCCGACAAGGAAGCTGACGAAACGCAGGTGCCCATACCGTCGCTGCTCGCCGTTTCCGCCGTACACAATCACCTTATCGCCAAGCGTATGCGTGTGCAGACGGCTATCGTCGTAGAGACCGGCGAGGTGCGCGAAGTGATGCACTTCGCCCTGCTGATAGGCTACGGCGCCAGCGCGGTAAATCCCTACATGGCTTTTGCCGTCATCAACCAGTTGGTAAACGACAAACAGATACAGCTCGACTACCACACCGCCGAAAAAAATTACGTGAAAGCGGTGAACAAAGGTTTATTGAAAGTCATTTCCAAAATGGGTATCTCCACGATAGGCAGCTATTGGGGCGCCCAACTGTTCGAGGCTGTCGGCATTTCACAGGAATTGATAGACCGTTATTTCTGCGGCACGACCTCCAAAATAGGCGGCGTAACGCTCGAAGAGATTTACCGCGACATCGTCAAATTCCATGCGGAGGCTTACGTCGACAAAGAGCAGTACCTCAATCACAACGGCATTTACAGCTTCCGCAAAAACGGCGAATTCCACGCATGGAATCCCGAAACCATATCGACTCTGCAACTGGCGACCCGTCTGGGCAGCTACAAGAAATTCAAAGAATTTACCGCCATGGTCGATGGCAAGGAGCAGCCGGTATTCCTGCGCGACCGCCTCGACTTCAAACGCAACCCCATCGATATTTCGCTGGTAGAGCCTGTCGAAGCCATAACGCGCCGTTTCGTAACGGGCGCCATGTCGTTCGGTTCTATCAGCAAGGAGGCGCACGAAGCTATGGCTATCGCCATGAACAAACTGGGCGGCAAGAGCAACACGGGCGAAGGCGGCGAAGATGCCGAACGCTTCGTTCCGCGCGAAGACGGTACGTCGGCTCGCAGCGCCATCAAGCAGGTGGCATCGGGACGCTTCGGCGTAACGACCGAATATTTAGTGAATGCCGACGAAATACAAATCAAGGTGGCGCAGGGCGCAAAACCCGGAGAAGGCGGACAGCTGCCCGGATTCAAAGTCGATGAAGTGATTGCGCGCACCCGCCACTCCATACCGGGCATTTCGCTCATATCGCCTCCCCCGCACCACGACATTTACTCCATCGAAGACTTGGCGCAGCTCATTTTCGATTTGAAAAACGTGAATCCCCGCGCCCGCATCAGCGTGAAGCTGGTATCGGAGAGCGGCGTGGGCACCATTGCCGCCGGCGTAGCCAAAGCCAAAGCCGACATGATTGTCATCAGCGGCTGCGAAGGCGGCACGGGAGCAAGTCCCGCCAGCTCGATAAAGCACGCCGGACTGCCGTCGGAAATAGGTCTTTCCGAAACGCAGCAGACGCTCGTACTCAACAACTTGCGCGGACAGGTAACGCTACAAGTGGACGGACAGCTGAAAACCGGACGCGACATCATCATACAAGCGCTGCTCGGCGCCGAAGAATTCGGATTCGCCACCAGCGCACTCATCGTCTTGGGATGCGTGATGATGCGCAAATGCCATATGAACACCTGTCCGGTGGGCGTCGCCACACAGAACGCGGAACTGCGCAAACGTTTCCTCGGTCGGTCGGAATACCTCGTCAATTTCTTCACCTTCCTCGCGCAAGAAGTGCGGGAGTGGCTGGCGGAAATGGGCTTCACCAAAATGGACGACATCATCGGCCGCTCCGACCTGCTTTTCCCGAAACCTCCCGTAGGCGACCACACGATAGACAAACTCGACCTTTCGCGCATACTCTACCGTCCGGCAGAGGCTGAAAAACATGCCTGCCGCAAAATCAAGGAACAGACGCACCAAATCGAAGACGTGATAGACCAGCGGCTGATAAAGGCAGCGCTTCCGTCGCTTAAATCGCTGATGCCCATCGAGCTGCATCTGCCGATATGCAACACCGACCGCTCGACGGGCGCCATGCTTTCGGGCGAGATAGCCACGCGCTTCGGAAACGCCGGTCTGCCCGACGACACGATACGGTGCAACTTCACCGGCTCGGCAGGTCAGAGCTTCGCCGCATTCCTCGCACACGGCGTAACCTTCTGCCTCTCGGGCGAAGCCAACGACTATTTGGGCAAAGGTCTCTCGGGCGGCAAAATCATCGTCATTCCGCCGAAAGGCTCGTCGTTTGCTCCCGAAGAAAACATCATCGCCGGCAACACGCTGCTCTACGGCGCCACGTCGGGCGAAGTCTATATCAACGGCATCGTGGGCGAACGCTTCTGCGTGCGCAACAGCGGCGCGACAGCCGTCGTCGAAGGCGTGGGCGACCACTGCTGCGAATACATGACAGGCGGTCGCACGGTGGTGCTCGGCAAAGTGGGTCGCAACTTCGCCGCCGGCATGAGCGGCGGTATCGCCTACGTGTGGAACAAGAACGACAATTTCGACTTCTTCTGCAACATGGAGATGGTGGAACTTTCGCTCATCGAAGATGCCGCCGACAACAAAGAGCTGCACGACCTCATCGCCAACCACTACGAGAACACGCACAGTCCCCTCGCCAAACGTATGCTCGAAAACTGGGACGAATACGTATCGCAATTCATCAAAGTGATGCCTATCGAGTACAAGAAAGTGCTGCAAGAAGAGAAAATAAAATCGCTGCAACAGAAAATCGAGAAAGTGGAACGGGACTATTAATCATGCAACAAAGTAAAAAGTAAAAGAATCATGGGAAATCCGAAAGCATTTCTTACCATAGGAAGAAAAGAAGCGGGATATCGTCCCGTTCAACAACGAAAAACCGATTTTGCCGAAGTGGAGCTTACCTTCCACGACGAAGAGTGCCGCACGCAAGCCTCGCGCTGCATGGACTGCGGCGTGCCCTTCTGCCACTGGAACTGCCCGCTGGGCAACCGCCAGCCCGAATGGCAGGACGCCGTGTATAAAGGGAACTGGCGGGAGGCTTACCGCCTCTTGCAAGAAACCGACGACTTTCCCGAATTTACGGGGCGCGTCTGTCCGGCGCTCTGCGAAAAAGGGTGCGTGTTAGGTCTTTCGGCAAATGCGCCGGTAACCGTACGCAACAACGAAGCCGCCATTATCGAAAAAGCCTTTTCCGAAGGGTATGTCGTGGCGTGTCCGCCTCACACCCGCACGGGCAAGAAGGTGGCAGTCATCGGCTCGGGACCGGCAGGGCTCGCCTGCGCCAACCAGCTCAACCGCAAGGGGCACACCGTCGAAGTTTTTGAAAAAGACGAACGCATCGGCGGACTACTGCGGCTCGGCATACCCGACTTCAAACTCAACAAAAGCGTCATCGACCGCCGTCAGGCACTGCTCGAAACAGAGGGCATCTCTTTCTTCTGCAACGCACCGGTAGGCGCCGACAAGAAGGCATTGAAAAAAATGCTCGACGAATACGATGCCGTATGCGTGGCTATCGGGTCGGGCGAGCCGCGCGACCTCCGCGTCGAAGGGCGCGACCTCAAAGGCGTTTACTTCGCGCTCGAACTGTTGAAACAGCAAAACCGCGTCAATGCCGGCACAGAGGTCGCACCGGAAGAACGCATCTCCGCCAAAGGCAAACGGGTGTTAGTAATCGGCGGCGGCGACACGGGTTCGGACTGCGTGGGCACCGCCATACGGCAGGGCGCCGCAAGCGTGCTGCAAATAGAAATCATGCCCAAACCGCCGGTCGATAAAAATCCGGCGACACCGTGGCCGCAATACCCGCAGATACTTAAAACATCGTCGTCGCACCAAGAGGGCTGCGAACGGCGGTGGAGCCTCGACACCGTGCGCTTCATCGGCGAAAACGGCGTATTGAAACAGGTCGAAGTGGCTCCGGTAACTTGGACGACCGACGAAAACGGCCGCATGACGCCGCAGCGGGCTGCCGAAACCGAAATTCTCGACGTCGATATGGTGTTCTTGGCAATGGGATTCGTACACCCCGTTTACGAAGGGCTGCTCGAAAATCTCGGCGTTACGCTCGACGGGCGCAAAAACGTGGCTGTCGACAGCGACAACAAAAGTTCCGTCGCAAAGGTATTCGCCGCCGGCGACGCCTCCTACGGCGCGGGTCTTGTGGTGCGCGCCATCGCTTCGGGGCGCAAAACCGCCGCAGCTATCGACCGTTATTTATCGACCTTAAAATAAGAAAGCCATGTGCGGAATCGTAGGCATATTCGATATAAAAGAGAATGCGGCGCAACTGCGTGCGCAGGCATTGGAAATGTCCAAAAAAATCCGTCATCGGGGACCCGACTGGTCGGGCATATACGTGGGGAAATCGGCGATTCTGGCGCATGAGCGCCTCTCTATCGTCGATCCCGCCTCGGGCGGGCAGCCGCTGAAAAGCCCCGACGGCAAACTGATACTCTCCGTAAACGGCGAAATATACAACCATCGCGACCTGCGCGAGGGCATCTGCAAGGACTATCCTTTCCGGACGGGTTCCGACTGCGAAGTCATCTTGGCGCTTTACCGGAAAAAGGGCATCGACTTCCTCGAAGACCTCAACGGTATTTTCGCTTTCGCGCTGTACGATGAAGAAAACGACCGCTACCTCATCGCCCGCGACTCCATAGGCGTGATACCCCTCTATATGGGGCACGACAGCGAGGGTCGCACCTATGTGGCATCGGAATTGAAAGCGCTCGAAGGGTGGTGTACCGACTACGCCCCCTTCCTGCCCGGACACTATTACGACAGCCGGAGCGGCAAAATGGTGCGTTGGTACAAACGCGACTGGGAGCAGTACGACGCCGTGAAAGACAACGGCGCCGACGGCGAGGCGTTACGTGCCGCGCTATGCGATGCAGTGCGCCGCCAGCTGATGAGCGACGTGCCCTACGGGGTACTGCTGTCGGGCGGGCTGGACTCGTCTATCGTGTCGGCTGTCGCCAAACAGTATGCCGCCAAACGCATCGAATCGGACAGCCGCTCCGACGCTTGGTGGCCGCAGCTGCACTCTTTCGCCGTAGGGCTGAAAGGGGCGCCCGACCTCGAAGCCGCCCGTCAGGTCGCCGCGCACATCGGCACGGTGCATCATGAAATCAACTTCACCATAGAGGAGGGTCTCGACGCCCTGCGCGACGTCATCTATTACATCGAAACTTACGATGTAACGACGGTGCGCGCCTCTACGCCGATGTACCTGCTGGCGCGCGTCATCAAGTCGATGGGCATAAAAATGGTGCTCTCGGGCGAAGGCGCCGACGAGATATTCGGCGGCTACCTCTACTTCCACAAAGCGCCCGACGCGCGGGCGTTCCACGAAGAGTGCGTGCGCAAAATCAGCAAGCTCTACCTCTACGACTGCCTGCGTGCCAACAAATCGCTCTCGGCGTGGGGCGTCGAAGGGCGCGTGCCGTTCCTCGACAAAACTTTCATGGACACGGCCATGCGCCTCAACCCCGAAGCCAAAATGGCGAAAGACGGGAAAATGGAGAAATGGATACTGCGCAAAGCCTTCGAGGACATTTTGCCCGCGAGCGTGGCATGGCGTCAGAAAGAGCAATTCTCCGACGGTGTGGGGTACAGTTGGATCGACGTACTCAAACAGATTACCTCCGAACGGGTGTCGGACGAAGAAATGGCGCATGCCGCCGAACGCTTCCCCATCAATCCGCCGATGAACAAAGAGGAGTATTACTACCGCTCCATCTTTGCCGAACACTTCCCCTCCGATGCCGCCGCACGCAGCGTGCCGTCCGAACGGTCGGTCGCTTGCAGCACCGCCACGGCACTGGAATGGGACGAGTCGTTCAAGAAACTCAACGACCCGTCGGGACGCGCTGTAAAGAGCGTCCATAAACAAAGTTATTGATGCTTTTTTACTCTGTTGCATAGAGAGAGGATTTTGCCGCCGCCATACGGCAAATCCGGAGCAAGCCTTGTTTGTGTAAACAGGGCTTGCTTTTTTATTGCCCGCTTTCTTCCATACCGGCAACAGCAGCACGTCAAAATCATAATATTTGTTAATACAGAATCCGTCTACGTTTTTATTTTTTCTACCTTTGTCGCCTGAACGGGATATACAGTCCCGCCGGACAATGAGAAAAAATCGCACTTTCGCTTACACCGCACTTATTCAAAAAATCTTTTTTCGCTTAGCCGACTTCCACCGGTGGGGTCGTGAAAATTCCGATTAGGAAAGCGCGTTTCACCCCTGTTTCATTATTCACATCTTATCACCTACACATGAACAAATATATTTTGCTCACGGTATGCACGTGCATACTGTACAACGGGGCATACGCCCAAGAATCCGTACAAAAAAGGCTATCCATAGACGAAATGTTCGCGTTAGCCGAAGAAAACAGCAAGTCGCTGCGCGCCGACAAAACCGGCGTGGAAGAGAGTCTGCGCACCATAAAAGCAGCAAAGAACGCGCGTCTGCCCGAAATCAGCGCCGAAGTGTCGGTAAACTACATCGGCGACGGTCGCATGTGGGAGCGCGATTTTTCCGATAAAATGAATATCGATATGCCCCATTTCGGAAACAATCTTGCCGTAGAGGCATCGCAGGTCATCTACTCCGGCGGAGCGATACGGAGCAGCATCGACCTCGCCCGCCTGCAAAGCGAAAGCGCCCGATGGACGCTCGAAGATACTCGCGACAAAACGCGGCTGAGGTTAGTGGGGTATTATCTCGACCTGTTCAAGCAGCAGAACCTCAGCGGCGTCTACGACGCCAACATCGCCCAAACCCGACAGGTGCTCGACGAGCTGCGCGCCAAAGAGCGCGAGGGCGTCGTGCTGCACAACGACATCACACGCTACGAACTGCAACTGTCGAACCTCGAACTGCAACGCACCCGCATCGAAAACAACCGGACGATACTCAACAACCATTTGGTCGTGCTGCTCGGACTGCCCGCCGGCACGGCAATCGTGCCCGACACCGCCCTCCTGACGCAAGAGATTCCCGTCGGGGACGAGTCGTACTGGACGAAATCGGGCATCGAACAGTCGCCTGCCCTGAAACAGTGCGACATCGCCATAAAAATGGAGCAGCAGCAAAACAAAATCATTCGCTCGACCCTGATTCCGAAAATCGCCCTTTTCGCGGGCAACAACCTCAACGGTCCGATACTCATCGAAGTGCCGGCAATCGACAAGAATTTCAACTACTGGTATGTGGGCGTGGGCATCAAATACAATTTCGATGCGCTGTTCAAGTCGCCGCGCGAACTGTCGCGCAGCCGCCTGTCGATACGGCGCGCGCAGCAGACCCGCGAACACGCAGCCGAAGAAACCGTGCTGTCCGTCCAAGCCGAATACGTAAAATATCTCGAAAGCTACCTGACGGTGCAGACGCAGGAAAAAAGCGCGGAACTTGCCAACCGCAACTACGCCGTCGTACACAACCGCTACCAAAACGATATGGCACTCATCACCGATATGCTCGACGCAAGCAACGCCAAGCTCGCGGCGGAAGCGGAATTGGTGAATGCCCGCATCGACGTGATTTTCAGCTATTACAAACTTCTTTATATTTCAGGTACTCTCTAAAAACATTCCGATGAAAAGACAAACGAAAAAAATAATTTTCAACGTCGCCGTGCTTGCGGCGCTGCTATGCGCCCTCGTCTACGTATGCGACAAATTCGTGCATCTGGGCAGGGTGGAATTTACCGACAACGCGCAGGTGCGCCAGCACATCGTGCCGGTAAACAGCAAGATACAGGGATTCATCAAACATATTTACTTCACCGAATACCGGCATGTGCACAAAGGCGATACGCTGGCGGTCATCGAAGATGCCGAGTTTCGCTTCCGGCTCGCCCAAGCCGAAGCCGACTACCAAAACGCCCTTTCGGGGAAAGCCGTCGTGTCGTCGTCGATACACACGACCGAAAACAACCTGTCGGTGTCCGACGCCGGAATTTTGGAAGCGAAAATCCGGCTCGAAAACGACGAGCGCGAGTATCACCGGTATCAAAAGCTGTTGGAACAGGAAGCCGTAACCCGCCAGCAGTACGACGCCGTAAAGACCGCTTACGAAAGCTCCAAAGCCCGTTACGCGCTTCTCTCCCGCCAAAAGCAATCGACCGCGCTCGTAAAGCAGGAGCAGTCACAGCGTCTGGAACAGACCGAAGCCGTCGTGAAACTGGCGGAAGCTGCCGTAGAGCTGGCGAAACTGAATCTATCGTACACGGTAATTCTCTCGCCGTGCGACGGCATCACCGGTCGCAAAACGGTGCAGGAAGGGCAGCTCGTGCAGCCCGGACAGACGCTCGTCGAGGTGGTCGATGAACAGGAAAAGTGGGTCGTCGCCAACTACAAGGAAACGCAGACCGCCCATATCGCCGAAGGACTGCCCGTCGAAATAACCGTCGATGCCGTTCCCGAGTGCGTGTATGAAGGAGTGGTAAAATCGATTTCGCAGGCGACGGGAGCCAGCTTCTCGCTGCTTCCGCAAGACAATTCGGCAGGCAATTTCGTGAAAGTGGAACAGCGCATTCCCGTGCGCATCGAGTTTACCGGAAACAATCGGGCGGAAGATATGAAGCGGCTGCGCGCCGGCATGAACGTGGAGTGTATCGTAAAATATTGATTCCATGCACGAAATACCACCCTTCTCGCTGCCGATGCTGCGCGATTTCGTGCCGAAAAAAATCCGTCCGTGGATTTTGGTCGCGTTCGTCATCGTCTTTCAATTTTCCGGCGGAGTGTATCTGGCAGCCGTCAGTCAAATGGTCGGATCCACCTCGCTGATGCAGGAAGATATCATGATGGCGGGCTACGCCTCACTGGCAGGTTTGGCGCTGACGTTCGCCATCATTTTCCGGCTGAAATTCCGCTTCTGCACCAAAACGGCATTTCAAATCTGTACGACAGCCATCATCGCCGGCAACCTGATATGTATGTACACGCACAGCGTGCCCGTGTTGGTGGCGGTATGCTTCTTCACCGGATTTTTCCGCATGTGGGCGACTTTCGAATGCAACTCGCTCATACAGCTTTGGATTACGCCGAAACGCGACCTGTCGGTATTTTTCTGTTACATTCACCTGCTAGTGCAGGGCAGCCTGCAACTGTCGGGACTGCTGACCGTTTACACGACCGTATGGGCGACGTGGGAATACGTGCACTGGTTGATTATCGGACTGCTGCTGGCGGTGTTGATTGCCAACCAAATTCTTTTCAGCACGTTCCATGCCATGCGCAAACTCCCGCTTTACGGCATCGACTGGTTGGGAGGCATCATGTGGGGCGTGAGCCTGCTCTGCGCGATTTTCATTTGCGTATATGGCGAACACTACGACTGGTGGAACGGGTCGGAAATACGCTGCGCCACCGTCGGCGGCATCGCCGTTACGGCACTGAACGTCTGGCGCTCCACGTTTGTGCGCCACCCCTATATCAGTCCCGATGTCTGGCGGCAGCGCCCGCTTTACACGACCCTCGCCCTGCTGTCGGTAATCGAAATATTCGTTGCCACCGGTCATGTATTCGACCACGCCTATATGGAGGGTATTCTCGGCTACGACGCCGAACACGTGATTTCGCTCAATTGGGCGGGAACAGCCGGCATCGTCATGGGGAGCCTGTTCATGTACCTCACTTTCGCCCGACGGAAGTGGGCATACCGGCGCATGACAGCCATTGCATTCGAGTGTCTGGCTCTCCATTTGGCGCTTTTTTACTTCTACATCGACTACAACGTCGATAAGACGATACTGATACTGCCGGTATTTCTTCGGAATGCCGGTTTGGTGATGATTGTCATCACTTTCCTGACAGCGCTTTCCCGCATTCCGTTTCCTATCTTTTTCCAGTCGGTTACGGCGCAATCGTTCGCCAGCGCATGTCTCGGAGGAGCATTCGGCAGCGCGGTTTTAGGACGGATACTGAAAGTCGTCATGCAGAAAAACAGTATGCTGTTGGGTGCCGGCATCGACGGCGTGCAGCCGCTTGCCGGAGAGCTGCCTCTTGCCGAAATATACGGAGCCGTGCAGCAGCAGGCATTGGCAGTCAGCCTGAAAGAGATATACGGGTGGCTGTTGTGGGCTTGCCTTCTGTGCCTCGCGATATTCCTGTTGAAAGAAAACAGCGCGCGACCTTTCCATGCCCTGCACCCGACATACCGCTCGATACGGCGGTACATCAAACACAACTTGCGTATGGACGCCGCCCTGAAACGAATCGAAACGCTCCGCAGACCTTCGGCATAAAATTTCGGGATTTTTCCTTCATATCATTTTATTATCGTATCTTTGAGGTCGAATTTCAATCGTATAAGCCATGTTTCGCACCTATTTGAAACCCCTGCTGCCGCACCTCTATGCGATAATCGCATTCGTCGTCATCTCGTTCGCCTACTTCTCACCTGAAATTTTCGAGGGGAAAACCGTTCTCGGGCACGACAGCCGACAAGGCGTCGGGCAGGAAATCACGACATACCGTACCGATTCCGGCAATCCTATCCGCTGGACGAATGCACAATTCTCGGGTATGCCCACCTACCAAATAGCGCCTTCGTATGCAACAAGCCATTTTCTTCAAAAGGTATGCAATCTCTATTCACTGTACCTTCCCGTACCGGTGGTGTATGTATATCTGCTGATGATAGGTTTCTACATACTGCTGTGCGTGTGGGGCGCCCGCAGCGACATCGCCGTGTTCGGCGCTATCGGATATGCTTTCTCGTCGTACTTCTTTATCATCATCATGGCGGGGCATATCTGGAAAGTATTGGCACTCGCTTACATTCCACCTACCATCGCGGGATTGATACTTATTTATCGGGGCAGATATATCGCCGGCGGTTTGACGACCGCCCTGTTCTTTGCCTTCCAAATAATGGCGAACCACGTACAAATGACCTACTACTCTTTCTTCATCATAGGGGCTTACGTATTGTGGCGGCTGGTGGAAAGCATACGGGGACATAAACTTCCGGATTTCGCCAAAGCGACGGGCGTATCGCTTGCCGCTCTGCTGCTCTCGGTGTCGGTGAATATCTCGAACCTGTACCACACGTGGGAATACAGCAAAGAGAGTATGCGCGGAAAATCGGAATTGACTCTCGGCAATGCCGGAGTGAAAACCGACGGTCTCGACCGCGACTACATGACGCAATGGAGCTACGGCATAGGCGAAACATGGAGCTTGCTGGTGCCCGACGTAAAGGGCGGAGCCACAGGCGCTATCGGAAAAGAGGCTTCGTCGGCACCGGCTCAATACCGGCAAATCATCGCCCAACAAAACCGTTATTGGGGCGACCAGCCTTTCACTTCCGGTCCCGTATATGCGGGGGCTTTCTTCATGACGCTCTTCGTCCTCGCCTTTTTCATTCTGCCCGGACGGCTCAAATGGTATCTGCTGGGGGCAACGGTCATCACGGTATTCCTGTCGTGGGGACATAACATGATGTGGTTCACCAACTTGTTTGCCGACTACTTCCCGATGTATTCCAAATTCCGCTCGGTATCGTCGATTCTCGTGGTGGCGGAGCTGATAATCCCGCTGCTGGCGGCGTTGGCGGTTGCCGAAATCGTGAAAAATTCCGATACGCTCCGCAAGAACCGGAAAGGGGTATGTATCGCTTTTGCCCTGACGGGCGGTATCGCTCTGCTGTTCGCTCTGCTGCCGCGACTCTTTTTCGACTTTTTGAGCGCGCAGGAAGTGCAGGCATTTTTGCCGCAAGCCGCACGAAACGCCCAAGTGGCGGCAGTCATCGATGCGCTTGAAGATGTGCGCGTCGCCATTTTCCGCAGCGATGCGTGGCGGTCGTTCTTCGTCATCGCGCTCGGCGGTGTGCTGCTGTTCCTTTTCGCCCGCAAGAAATTCAACGCCCGCGTATTCGTCATTGCCACGATAGCGCTCTGCATCGGCGATATGTGGCTCGTCGATAAACGCTATCTCAACAGCGAGCATTTCATCGAACGGCAGGAAACCAAAGATTTCGCTTCGTTCTACCCGAAAAGTCCTGCCGACAAAACGATACTGCAAGACAAAGACCTCTACTATCGGGTGTATAACAGCGCGACAAGCACGTTCAACGACGGGGCTACACCGTTCTACCACAAATGTATCGGCGGGTATCACGCCGCCAAACTGGGTCGGTATCAAGAGCTTATCGAGCATCAGATAAGCAAGGGCAATATGCAGGTGCTGAATATGTTGAATACGAAATACTTTATCGAACCCGACGAAAGCGGCACTCCGCAAGCCTACCTCAACGACGGGGCTTTGGGCAACGGCTGGTTCGTAGACGAAATAAAATGGGTGAATAGCGCCAACGAAGAAATGGAGGCTTTGACCGACTTCGACCCGACGACCACCGCCGTCATCGACAAGCGTTTCGCTTCGGTATTCGAGGAAAAAAATGCCGTCGCCGACTCGACCGCCACCCTGAAACTCACCTCGTACCACCCCGAAGAGCTGCACTACGCTGTGTCGTCGCAGCAGGGAGGCGTGGCAGTCTTCTCCGAAATTTTCTACCCGCACGGCTGGACGGCGACTATCGACGGCAAGGAAACGCCTATCGCCCGCGCCGATTACGTGCTGCGCGCACTGTATATCCCCGCCGGCGAACACGAAGTGGTCATGGCGTTCCGCCCGACCTCGATACGCATCACCGAAACGATAGCGTGGTGCGGCATGGGGCTGTTCGCTGTCATTGCCGCAGGAGCCGCCGTCATCACCTGCCGGAGAAAGAGAAAAGAATAAAGGATTCGCGCAAACCGGTCAAAACAAGGTTCGCATATCCATTGACAAAAATTCTTCGGCATCGAGACCGCCATCGCCGACAATCAAAGCTGTGCGGGGAGAGAACATTTTTTTGAATGTTTCCAGTCCTGCCGTGTTTTTCTCCGCATTGCTTTTGACTTCTATGGCAACGACCGAACCTTTCTTGCGCAGCACGAAATCCACTTCGTCGTTTCGTTCACGCCAATAGAAAACCTCGAAGTGTTGGACAAACGCCTGACTGAGAATATATGCCCCTATGCCCGACTCGAAGATATGCCCCCACGCCTTGCGATCGAGAATCGCCTGCTCAAACGTGTACGGGCTGTATATCGTTTTCAGTATATTGTTATAGACCTGAAACTTCGGAATGCTCGCTCTCCTGCGGGCGGTGTCGATACTGTACTTTTGTAATCCGCCCAACATACCCGCCTCGTCCAGCAAATGAACATATTCCGCCAGCGTGGTCGTATTGCCGGCATCTTGCAGCACCCCTACCATTTTCGACAGCGACAGCAGCTGCCCCGAATAAGAGGCTCCCAACTCAAAGGTTTGGCGCAACAAGGCAGGCTTGCCGATAGGCGTATCCAGCAGAATATCCTTGTTGATAGTCGTCTCGACAATAGCCGACTGTATATATTGCCGGTATCGATCTTCATCGTTGACAAGAGACGCCGCGCCCGGATAACCTCCGTAAAACAAATATTGGTCGAGGCTGAATCCGAAACAATCGCGCATTTCGGGATAACTCCAATGCGTCATACGAATTTCCTCGAAACGTCCTCCCAACGATTCCGAAAGACCTTTTTCCAAAAGTACGCGGCTGCTGCCGAGCAAAAGAACTTTTATGTTGCGATCATGAAACGTATCATCGTCCCATTCCTTTTTGACGACCTCGCTCCAATTGACGATTTTCTGAATTTCATCGATAACAAGCAATATACAGTCCAACCCCTTGCTCTCTTTCAGGCTGCGCACGGCAGCCCAGCAATTCGAGACCCATGCGCTGTTAATGGCAGGAACATTGTCGGCAGAATAAAACCGGTAAGGCAAATTCAGTTCCTGCAACACCTGTTTCACAACGGTCGATTTGCCCACCTGCCGAGGTCCCATAACCACTTGCACGAACCTGCGCGGCTCATTAATCCTATTTATAATCGTTTGATATACACCTCTTTTATACATATATTTACATTTTACTCAATGCATCGTGTATTTTTACGCAGTGCAAATATAATCATTAAACAGGTATTATGAAACAATTTCCGTCCGATATTTTATCAACGGCTTATAAAATAAGGGAAAAACTAATTTGCAACAAAAACAAGCGGCGCTATTTTCGGGTGGCGAGCAGGTCGTCGTACAGGCGGAGATACTCCATATAGCGATCTCGTTTGTCGAAACACGCCAATGCACGGCTTCGGCAAAATTCGGTGTAAGGCTGCTTGCCGGTCGCTTTCATGTCTGCCACGATAGCGGCTATACGGGCGGTATCGCCCTGCTCCACAATAAATCCGGTGCGGTCGTCTACCGCCTCCACGCTCCCGCCCGTGCGATACGTGATGACCGGCGTACCGCAAGCCAATGACTCCAAATTGGTCGTCGGAAAAGTGTCCTCCCACGTGGGATTCACGAAAACGTCAGCCAGCGAATAATACTCCGCCAACTCCCGCAGGCTGCTCGTGCGGGGCACGCCGACGATGCCTTCGGGAAGCTCGCTTATCTGCTTCGGCGTGAGTCCGACCAAGACGATGGCAAACTCCTCCGGCAGCAGCGTCCGCAGCTGCCCGAAATCATCGAGACCTTTCCGCCACGTCCAAAAATTCGACACGCCCAGTATGACGAATTTGTTTTCCAAACCAAAATCTTTTTTGCTTACCGGCTGCGGTGAAAAGGCGTCTGTATTTATACCGTTGTGAATCAGATGTATCGGGTATTTTCCCAAGAACGAATCTTTCACTTCGCCCGCCAGCCACGCCGACACCGGTACTATCGTCATGTCGTTCAAGGAAGTGAACCACCGTTTTTTATCGCGAAAATTCCGTGCCGAACGGTCGGCAAACCACGAGGGCGGATAAACCGAACGCTTCTGCGGACAGTCGTGGCAACGGGTTTTCCACCGGTAACACTTGGCATAATCGTAATGCGAACAATGCCCCGTAAAGGCCCAACAGTCGTGCAGCGTCCACACCACCGGCACATCGAGCTGCGACAGGCAGCGGAACAGTATGGGGTAATTCAGGTAAAAGCCGTGCAGGTTGTGCAGATGGACGATGTCGGGCGACACCGATTCGATATAGGCGGTAAGCTCCCGTGTGGCGCGTTTCGAGGCAAGCCCGTGCCGGTCGAGCAGGAAAGAGTGCAGCTTGTGGACATAGACATCGCGCTGCGTCCCTATTTTGAACACGTGGGAGCGGCTGCCGTTGGAGAAACGCCCGTAAGCGATATGACTCTCCCAGCCGTGCGCCATGGCGGTCTGCCCGATTTCTTCGGCGATGCGTCCCGTCGCCTCGTAATTGACGGTCGTATTGATTTGCAACAGTTTCATAAAACGACGATTTCTTTTTCCGTCCACACGAACGAATATACAAATATACCATAAATTCCTCACGCGCAAAAACGCACGGCACAAATTCGGAAAAAAGAGAGATGAAATATCGGCATCGAAAGCGGGGTGTTTTCTTTTTTTTCGTATTTTTGCAAGTCAATAATTTTCAGAATCGAAAAACATGGATATTGCAACGAAGTACAACCCTGCCGACGTAGAGGGCAAATGGTACGAATACTGGATAAAAAACGGATTTTTCAAATCGAAACCCGACGGTCGCGAGCCTTACACCATCGTCATTCCGCCGCCCAACGTAACCGGCGTGCTGCACATGGGGCACATGCTCAACAACACCATACAGGATATACTCGTGCGCCGCGCCCGCATGACGGGGAAAAACGCCTGCTGGGTGCCGGGCACCGACCACGCCTCTATCGCCACCGAAGCCAAAGTGGTGAACAAGCTGGCTGCCGAAGGCATCAAAAAAACCGACCTTTCACGCGAGGAGTTTTTGCGCCACGTGTGGGAATGGACTGACACGCACGGAGGCATCATACTGAAACAGTTGCGCCGATTAGGCGCGTCGTGCGACTGGGACCGCACGGCATTCACCATGGACGAAACCCGCAGCCGCAGCGTCATCAAAGTCTTTGTCGACCTCTATAAAAAAGGGCTTATCTATCGGGGCGTGCGCATGGTGAACTGGGACCCGAAAGCGCTCACCGCCCTGTCGGACGAGGAGGTAATCTACAAGGAGGAACATAGCAAACTCTTCTACCTGCGTTACATGATAGAAGGGGAGAACGGAAAATACATCGTCGTGGCGACGACCCGCCCCGAAACGATTTTGGGCGATACCGCCGTGTGCGTGAACCCCAACGACCCGCGCTACGCCTACCTCAAAGGCAAACGTGTCATCGTGCCGCTGGTAAACCGCTCCATACCCATCATCATGGACGACTACGTGGATATGGAATTCGGTACGGGCTGCCTCAAAGTTACGCCCGCCCACGACGTAAACGACTATATGTTGGGCGAGAAATACAACCTGCCCGTCATCGACATATTCAACGACAACGGTACGATAAGCGAAGCGGGCGGTATGTACGTGGGGCAAGACCGCTTCGACGTGCGCAGGCAAATCACCGTCGACCTCGACAAGGCGGGTCTGCTTGAAAAGACGGAGGACTACGACAACAAAGTGGGACACTCGGAACGCACCGACGCGGTGATAGAGCCGAAACTCTCGATGCAGTGGTTCCTCAAAATGGAGCATCTCGCCCAAATAGCCCTCGCCCCCGTGCTGAACGACGAAATAAAATTCTATCCGCCGAAATACAAAAACACCTACCGCCACTGGATGGAGAACATCAAGGACTGGTGCATCTCGCGCCAACTGTGGTGGGGGCACCGCATTCCCGCCTACTTCCTGCCCGAAGGGGGTTACGTGGTGGCGGAAACGCCCGAAGAGGCGCTGGCTGCCGCCCGCGAAAAGAGCGGAAACGCCGCTCTCACGCTCAGCGACCTGCGGCAGGACGACGACTGCCTCGACACGTGGTTTTCGTCGTGGCTGTGGCCTATCTCGCTGTTCGACGGCATCAACCGTCCGGGCAACGAGGAAATACGCTACTACTACCCCACGAGCGACTTGGTAACGGGTCCCGACATCATCTTCTTCTGGGTGGCGCGCATGATTATGGCGGGCTACGAATACGAAGGAAAAATGCCTTTCCGCAACGTATATTTCACGGGTATCGTGCGCGATAAAATCGGCCGCAAGATGTCGAAAACGCTCGGCAACTCGCCCGACCCGCTCGACCTCATCGACCGCTACGGCGCCGACGGTGTGCGCATGGGCATGATGCTCTCGGCGCCTGCCGGCAACGATATACTTTTCGACGACGCGCTGTGCGAACAGGGCCGCAACTTCAACAACAAAATATGGAACGCTTTCCGGCTGGTAAAGAGCTGGCAGGTCGACGACCGTGCGGCACAACCCGAATCGGCGCGCATCGCCGTCGAATGGTTCGCCTCGATGTTCCAAAAGACGAATGCCGAAGTGGCCGACCTCTTTACCAAATACCGCCTCTCGGAAGCACTCATGACGGTATATAAACTTTTCTGGGACGAATTTTCTTCGTGGTATCTCGAAATGGTGAAACCGGCTTACGGACAGCCTATCGACCGCCGCACCTACGACGCCACGCTCGAATTTTTCGACGAGCTGCTGCGGCTGCTCCACCCCTTCATGCCTTTCATTACCGAAGAGTTGTGGCAGCACCTTTGCGACCGCCAAGAGGGCGAAAGCATCATGGTGCAGCCGGTTCCCGCCCTCGCTCCCTACGACGAGCGACTGCTCGCCGACGTGGAGCGGGCGAAAGAAATCATCGCCGGCGTGCGCACCGTGCGCTTGCAGAAAAACATCGCCAACAAAGAGCCGCTCGCGCTGCAATACATCGGCACGCACGACGGGGGCTGCGACGCCGTCGTCGCCAAACTCGCCAACCTGTCGGGCATCGAACGAGTCGCCGGCAAAGAAGCGACTGCCGCATCGTTCCTCGTGGGCACGACCGAATATGCCGTGCCGCTGGGCAACAACATAGACAAGGCTGCCGAATTGCAGAAACTCGAAGACGAATTGAAATATATGCAAGGCTTCCTGAAATCGGTTCTCGCCAAGTTGGGCAACGAACGTTTCGTAAACAACGCCCCCGCCCAAGTGGTGGAAACCGAGCGCAAGAAACAAGCCGACGCCGAAAGCAAAATCAAGTCGCTCGAAGAGAGTATCGCCGCACTGAAAAAATAACGGCTGAACAATTCCGTCGGCATCACATTATAGGAATATGAAAAAGTTTTTGTTTCTCCTCCTCTCCGCAAGCCTGCTGGCAAGTTCGCTGTCTGCGCGACAGCTTTCGCCGACAGAAGCACTCGCAAGAGTGAAAACGCATCATTCCGCACCGACAAGGTCGGCAGAGGCAGCGCCGGAATTGGCATACATCGGTGTGCACGGCGTCCTCAACACGCTATACGTTTTCAACAACGAAGGCGGCGGATTCTTAGTTGTTTCCGCCGACGATGCCGCCGCTCCGCTGCTCGGTTATTCCGACACGGGAAGTTTCGATGCCGATGCCATGCCGCCCGCCATGCAATATTGGTTCGACTGCTACGGCGCCGAGATAGAGCAGGCTGCCGCCGGAGCTATCGAAAAAACGACGGCATACACAGCCGCCGAAGCGCGGGCGGATATAGAGCCCCTCGTTCACACCAAGTGGAACCAACTTGCTCCCTACAACGATTTGTGTCCCACAATCGACGGCAAGCACTGTCCCAGCGGCTGTATGGCTACCGCTATGGCGCAAATCATGAAATACCATAACTACCCGCTGCATGGGACGGGGTCGTATTCGTACAAACAAGAAAACATAAAAAAAACTATCTCCGCCGACTTCGGCGCCACGACCTACAATTGGGAGGCGATGCTCGACGAATACAATGCAAACAGTCCCGCTGCGTCGCGAACAGCCGTAGCCACACTGATGTATCATGCAGGGGTGTCGGTAGATATGGAGTATGCTCTTGATGGAAGTGGGGCAGTGGATTTTAATGCGGCAACCGCCCTTATCCATTATTTCAACTACGACAAAGGAATAATGTATTTGGAACGGGACTATTATTCTCTGCCGGAATGGAAAAACATCATTTACAATGAATTGTGCGCCCAACGTCCCGTCTTGTATAGCGGGGTATCCGAAGACGGAGGAGGACATGAGTTCGTATGCGACGGCTACCAATACCGCGACGGCGAAGACTATTTCCATATCAATTGGGGCTGGAGCGGAATGAGCGACGGCTATTTCCTGCTCACGGCACTCGACCCCGATTCACAGGGAGCCGGAGGCTCAACCGGCGGGTACAATTTCATTCAATCCATAGTTACCGGAATACAACCGCCTGTCGAAGGCTCGACTACCCGACACCAACTCGCTTTGAGAAAAAATCTTACAGCCGCTCAATCGACCTACAACCGTCTGACGGAAGAGGTCGTTACCATAAACGGATTTATAGTTTCCTACGCCATCGATACGGTTAACTACAAACCGTTGCTGAAACTCACCCGTACTGACGGCGAGTTTTTTTATTTGTCGGGAAGAAGCTGGTATCGACTTTCTCCGTTGTATGGCTATCCGTCTTGTCATTTCAATATAACGGAATTTCCAGAGAAAGGTACCTACACCGTTACTCCTGCTTATATGGTACTCGACGAGAACGGTAAAAACCTATATGATAAGTATTTCGATGTATTGGTTCCGCTCGACAGTATCGGAAGCCTGACCCTCACGGCAACCCCTACCTCACTGACGTTCTCACCGAATCCTGCCGGCATTTCCGAGACAAAGGCAGAGAAAACGGCTGTCTATCCCAATCCTGCCGCCGACTATGTAACCGTTTCTGCATCGGGCGCGATACGGCGGATAACGGTCATCGACCTCTCGGGCAGAGTGCTGCTGTCGGTTGCCGGCAACAGCACCACACGGCAAACGGTGGATATCTCGCGGCTGCCGGCAGGGCACTACCTCGTGCGCACCGCGACAGCACAAAATACGATAACCCATAAACTGATTGTGCAATGAGGCTTATGAAAATAGCGGGTGTCCTTGCCTTGTCGGCATCGCTGCTTGCCTGCCGCTCCGCACGTGAAACGGCGCCTGCCGCCGGTGCCATGCCTGTGGAGGCGGCGCCGGCTGTCGTCGGAAATTCGGTCGGCGCCCTGCCGCCGGCTCTCATCTACAAAACGTCGGGCGACTACCGCGACAACGTACCCATAACGCTCGACGCCGCCCGCACCGGCATCGTGTCGTACCCCGACCCTACCGACATATCGCCGGAAATGAAACCGATACCCCTCGCCGACGGCTACCTGCTCGACCGGCGGGGCATCGCACCGACTTCAGCGTTCACCACCTACACCTATGAACAATATGCGGCACTCGAAAAAGCACCTGCCTCCGCCCGGCTGCGGGCAAGCATCATTCCCGACGCGGCAGTAACCGAGATACGGAAACTGCCTCTCTCCCTGTCGGAAGCCGTTGCCGACACAGCGCTGTGCAACCGGCTGATACGCGAATCGCTCGCGTCGTGCCCACTCGTGTATAAAAAATAACAGCGTACCTCTCTAAAAAACAAAGGGAGCCGCGACTCATCGCGGCTCCCTGCATTTTACGGCATCAGCTTAGAATCCGACGCCTATGCGCAAAGAAAGTCCATGCCGGAGCAAATAATAATTACCATAATGATAATGATAGCTTTCATTGGAATAGTATTCATAATATTCTTCTCCGTAAACCTGCTGCTGCATATTATACCCCAACATAACCGCCAGCGAAGCACGATGATTGAGCCCAAAACGCACCCCGAAAGAAGGATTGAAATAGACTCCGGGATTGACCGTTTCAGACGTTTTAGAACCTAAGGAATATCCGACTTTCACGTCAAAAACAGGGGAAATGTTCCTATCCAAAAAATCTGTCCGAAAATCGACAAACACAGGAATGAAAAGGCGGGCGCCGGCACTATGGTAATCGAGCGCCAAACCGCCTCCAAAAAACAGATGCGGATTGAACCGGTAACCGTGCGAAGTACTTACGGAAAATCCGCCTCTGGCTATGATGATTCCGCTTGCCCGGAAATTGACAATCGTTCCGACTTCGACAAAACCGCAATAGCCGTGCATATCATCGGTATACGTTCTCTTTTTGTATGGACGCGAATCGTACAGGAAAGCATCGCTGTTTCGATAACGACGATCCACTATCTCCTCTTTCGTCATTTTCTCGACCTCTGCCATTTGAAAAACGAAAAGGCTGCCGTCGCCTGTTTTTACTTTCAGCAAAACATTCGGCTGCTGCTCCACAATCACGCCCCGCACGATGCTCCCGTTTTTCAGATAGACGACATCTTGATAATTCTGCGCCTGCACGGCTGCCGCAATGCAGCACAACCAAACCAATAATCCTAAACGCTTTTTCATACAATCTAATTTTTTAGGTTTTATATTTGTTGGCAAAGATAGAAAATAATACAATCAAAAGATATTTTTTTGATAATATTCTCATAAAAAAACCGATTCCCGTCCATTCGGTCGGGAATCGGTTTGTCAATCTATATCCTTTACAATATCTGCGTTACAGACTTATACACAAACGGAATATCTGAAAAATGTATTCTAAATTTAGTACCATGATTATGTCCTGTTCGCGCATCAAAATCAACATATATTTTCCCTTGTTCTATTGCTTCAATAAATTTATCAATATCAAGATTCGCAAGCATCAGAACTTTATTATAATGAAAATATTCTTTGCCATTTTCTTTTTTGACGTCGGCTTGTACATAAAAACAATTCAGCAACTTCGTACCTGCTTTCGTATATAAATCATTGAATCCCCAATATGGAGTAACCGGCAATGTCGTCCCCGCAGTTGCTTCTATCTCTCGCAACCATTCCGAATGAACAGCTTGGCATTTAGTACGATCGAAAACGATCTCCACCCGTTGTTCTTTATGATTTACCTCAACTTTGAATCCACGATCGGTAAACGTTTTGCCATTCAAAGTTTGTCGAAAAGAACGTTCACTTTCCGCATATTTGATTCCCGCTTGTTTGTGGCGCCAGCCATACAATGGCAACAGCATCTCCGAAACAAGTTTTGCTGCACGAGGAGAAGGTTCTGTATGGAATAACGTCAGCAATGAAGTTGTAGTCGATCGTTGAGCTTTTAATTCCCATTCAGCAGCATTCGGAATAGGGAGGTTATTTTCAGGGATACCCAATAAATCTTCCAACGTATTTCCAACCGCTCCGTCATTACGTCCCCGTTTATTTTCTATCCAGCCGGCTTTCTCTATTTTCCGAAATCCTGCTATGAGTTCCTCTTTTGTTATCAATTTCAATGTCGCATTCATAATTAAAACAATTTAAGCGGGTGCAATTTTGCAATTTCCGGATACAGTTTGTTCCGTTCCAATCTCTCATTGGCAATCTTACAATACTGTTCACTTATCTCAAATCCGACAAATTGTCTATTTAATCCCTGTGCAACGACAGCCGTCGTTCCACTCCCCATAAAAGGATCCATTATTATCTGAGCCGTTGTAGAAGTTATGATTCTGTCTATCAAAGATACGGGAAAAGGTGCAGGGTGAGAATTATTAAGTTCCTGCCCAAATTCCCATACATCACCATAAGAATTGGCTTTCGGTGCCAGTTTGAAATTTTTTTTTGCAATTAAGTATATAACCTCATATGTGGGGAGAAAATATCCTGCATTGAAATTTATACCCCCTTTGCGCTTCCAGATAATAATCTGACGAATAGGGAAATCTTGTACAATTTCATGGCGATCTTGGATTCTCCCTGCCTGCACTCTCCATTTATGATTATAGAATATTGCCCCATCATCTTTTATTACACGGAACATCTCTGAAAGACAGGCTTTCTGCCATTGACAATATTCATCATAAGGCATACAATCATCATAAGTTGCATATCCATTGATAAGAGCCGCATTCGACCATTTTCCTCCTTTTCCACATTTCATTCCATTTCCCGTAGAATTTTTCAAATTATACGGAGGAGAGGTAACGACAAGATCAATACTCTCGTCGGGAAGTTTCTTCATACCTTCCAAACAATCGCCACATATTATTTTATTCAAATATTCTTGCAACATGATACAAATATACGACATCTATATGTATTATCCTAATATTTCGATTCCAGAAATAAATAAGCCCTTTACGAATATACGTAAAGGGCTTACAAAGGACGGAAAGGATTTTAATCTTTCCGGTAGTAGGTCATGTCGTTGAGGTCGAAAGAATCGATGAACGCGGCGTTCTTGCGCACTTCGGCATCGGCATAGCGCATATACACTTCGGCAGAGGTGCGGAACGACTCGGTGCGTTCGGTGTCGAGCACGAGCAGGTGCGCCATGATGATGTGCCCTGCCATTTCGACCATGCGGCGGGCGTGGAAGTCGATGTAATCGTTGTCTTTCGTAGCGGTTACTTTTTCGACGGTCGCCTCGTAGAGGTCGGCAAGGTCTTTGAGGCGGGTGCGCAGGGTCTGCAAGTCGCCCGAAACAGGCTGCTCCTCGTAGAAGCGCATCATGCCGAGATAGGTGCCGGTGGTTACGTGGCGAATGGCGGCAACGACCTGCAACTGCGTGGTGCCTTCGTAAATGGAGGTGATACGGGCATCGCGGTAGATGCGTTCGCAGGCATAGTCTTTCATGAAGCCCGAACCGCCGTGTATCTGTATGCAGTCGTAAGCGTTCTGGTTGCAGAACTCGCTGCCCATACCTTTCGACATAGGGGTGTAGGCATCGGCCTGACGCTGGTATTTTTTCATTTCGTCGCGTTCCTCTTTTTCGAGTTTGCGCTCTTTCGATATGTCCTCGTAAATCTTATACATATCTACGAAACGGGTGGTTTCGTAGAGGAGCGAACGGGAGGCGTCGAGTTTGGCTTTCATCAGCGAGAGCATTTCCGACACGGCGGGGAACTCGATAATGGCTTTCCCGAACTGACGGCGTTCGCGGGCGTATGCGAGGGCTTCGCGATAAGCGGCTTCGGAAATTCCGACCGATTGGGCGGCGATGCCCAGACGGGCGCCGTTCATCAGTGCCATGACGTATTTGATAAGTCCCATTTTGCGGTCGCCGCAAAGTTCGGCTTTTGCATTGCGGAACACCAGTTCGCAGGTAGGCGAGCCTTTGATACCCATCTTGTTCTCGATGCGGCGCACGGTTACGCCGCCGCTGTTGCGGTCGTAGATGAACATCGACAGACCGCGACCGTCGCGCGTGCCCTCTTCGGAGCGGGCGAGGACGAGGGCGATGTGTCCGTCGCCGTTGGTGATGAAGCGCTTCACGCCGTTGAGATACCAACAGCCGTCGGCTTCGCTGTACGTGGCTTTGAGCATGACCGATTGCAAGTCGGAGCCGGCATCGGGTTCGGTCAAGTCCATCGCCATGGTTTCACCGGCGCATACGCGAGGCAGGAAACGCTGCTTCTGGTCTTCGCTGGCAAATTCGTAAATGGTTTCGGCGCAGTCCTGCAAGCCCCAGATGTTCACAAATCCGGCATCGGCGCGGCTCACCATATCGGCAGCCATGATGTAGGGGACGAGCGAAAAGTTGAGGCCGTTGTAGCGGCGGGGCAGCGAAATGCCCATCAGACCGGCTTTCACCAGAGCATCGAGGTTGCGTACCGTACCGGAGGCATATTCCACATGACCATCGACGACGCGGGGGCCTTCGTGATCGACGCCTTCGGCATTGGGAGCCACGATGTCGCCGCATATTTCGCCGGCTATTTCGAGCACTTTTTCGTAGCTGTCCATGGCGTCCTCGAAATCGAGCGGAGCATAATCGTATTTTTTCGCATCGGCATAATCGCGCTCTTTCAGAGCCACAATCCGCTGCATGAGCGGGTGTGTCAAGTGATGTTTCAAATCACTGTTATCGGTATAAAAATTTGCCATATTCCTCGATTATTTGCTGTTTTTCTTGTAATACTTGATCATTTTGGGCAGCACCTCCTCCACCGTTCCGGTAATTACGTAGTCGGCAATGGTATTGATGGGCGCGTTGGGGTCGCTATTGACAGAGATGATAATCGAACTGTCCTGCATACCGGCGATGTGCTGTATCTGCCCCGATATGCCGCAAGCGATATAGAGTTTGGGGTGAACGGTAACGCCGGTCTGTCCGATTTGGCGTTCGTGTTCGGTAAATCCGGCATCGACGGCGGCGCGCGATGCACCCACCTGTGCGCCGATGGTTTCGGCGAGGTCGAAAAGCAGTTTGAAGTTTTCTTTGGAGCCTACGCCGTAACCGCCCGCCACGATGATGGGCGACGACTTGATGTTGATTTTCGACTTCTCCATCTGACGGTCGATGACCGAAACGACGAAGTCGGTATCGGAAACATATTTCTTCACGTCGAGGCGCACGATTTCGCCCTTGTGGGCGGCATCGACGATTTCTTTCTTCATGACGCCCTCGCGCACGGTCGCCATCTGGGGGCGGCATTCGGGATTGACAATCGTGGCGACGATGTTTCCTCCGAATGCGGGACGTATCTGATAGAGCAGATTTTCGTAGGTCTTGTTCTCTTTCTTATCTTCGAAGGTGCCGATTTCGAGGGCGGTGCAGTCGGCGGTCAGGCCGCTGTGCAGCGCCGACGACACGCGGGGACCGAGGTCGCGTCCGATGCTGGTGGCGCCCATGAGGCACACTTGGGGTTTCTGCTCTTTGAAGAGATTGATCAACACGGCGGCATGGGGCTGCGAAGTGTAGGGATAGAGCCGTGCGTCATCGACCAGATAGAGGGTATCGACGCCGTAGGGGAATACTTGTGCGGCTACTCCGTCGAGGCGATGCCCGATGACGAGGGCTTCGAGTTTGCAATGGAGCTGATTTGCCAGCGAACGCCCTTTGGTAAGCAATTCGAGACTGACGTCGGCAATAACTCCGTCTTCTATTTCGCAATATACAAATAAATTATTCATAATTCTGTGTGTTGTGTAGCGGCTGCGCCGCAACGGGTTATTATCCGATAGTATGGTTTACGATCAGTTCTTTTATCAACTCCTCGATGTCGGTGTCCGACGCGGTGAGCGTTTTGCTCTCTTTGGCTTGGAACACGACGTTTTCGATTTGTTTCACTTTCGTGGGCGACCCGGCAAGACCTACCTGCGAGAGGTCGGCATCGACGTCGGCAACGCCCCACTCGGTCAGGTTGAGATAGGGACGTTCTTCGCACAGCGTAGCGTAATACGAGGTGTTGTCGGCTTGCCGTTCGCTCGGAGTCTTGGCGTATTTGTATTTCTGGGTGGCACGGGCGTTGCGGGGACGGCACTCGTCGGCGCTGCCGTTTACGGTGATGACGGCGGGATAGGGTGCCTCGACGGTTTCGACACCGCGTTCGAGACGGCGTTTTACCACGACTTTTCCCCGTTCGGCGCTAATGATTTCTTCGGCATACGTGATTTGCGGAATGCCGAGTTTCTCAGCCACTTGCGGACCTACCTGCGCCGTATCGCCGTCGATTGCCTGACGACCGCCGATTACGAGGTCGAAGTCGCCGATTTTGCGCACGGCGCAAGCCAGTGCATACGAGGTAGCCAGCGTGTCGGCTCCGGCAAAAGCACGGTCGGTGAGCAGATAGCCGCCGTCGGCGCCGCGAAATAGACCTTCGCGAATGATGTCGGCTGCGCGGGGAGGACCCATCGTGAGCAGTTTCACCGTCGTTCCGGGATATTTTTCTTTGAGTTGAAGCGCCTGTTCGAGCGCGTTCAAGTCTTCGGGATTGAAGATGGCGGGAAGGGCGGCGCGATTGACGGTGCCGTCGGCTTTCATGGCATCTTTCCCTACGTTTCGGGTATCCGGCACCTGCTTGGCAAGTACCACAATTTTCAGACTCATAAGTGATATATTTTATTTCGGAGTTTACCGATTATTTCAGGTTGCAAAGGTAAACAATTTGCCCGAATTTTGCAAAACAATGGCAAAAAAGCCTTGCACCTGTGTGAAATTCAGTGCCGACACCGCATTCTCCCGAACCCGCGCCCCGCACTTTTCCGCATCGAAGCCCGCCGATAAAATCAATTCTTCGACAGCAGCGCAAGCGTTTCGTCTTTCAATTTCGGTAAAAAATATTTCTTTACCGAATTATCCATATATCAAGGCTTTTGTCGCATCTACATTTTCTTTCAGATAGGGATTTCTAAGGGTCTGTTCTTCCAACAAATCGACCTTCCGCCCCAACAATTCCTCCAACGAGTACTTAAAATCGAAGTAATTATCAAAATAGTCTTTTATCTCCGGCTTGTCGAAAGCCACCAGCAAATCCACGTCGCTCTCGTCATTGAAACGCTTGGTGAGTACCGACCCGAAAGCAAACAATTTGCGCACCTTATGCTTTTGGCACAAAGCGATAATCTTCTGCATATTATTTTCTATCAGTTTCATAAAAACTCGGTCTATACCGCAAAAGTAATCAAATATATGAAAATACCGCACTTGGGCAGGATTTTTTTGCAATACGTTTCGCTACTTTAATACTGCCATAGAGTAAAAAAGCCGCCCTGCCATATGAATGGCGGGGCGGCGTGTCAAAGATTATTATTCAGGAAATCCTCTTTTCATTCTATTCTTTTGCGCTATTGGGCGATAATCATCTTCTTGCCGTTCACGATGTAGAAGCCGGCAGACAACTTGCGGAGGTCGGCAGCATCATCGGTTTCGAGTACCAACACGCCTTGCAGATTATATACTGTTACGTGTCCGTCGGCTTTGTCTTGTTGCGTTTCCGTAATGGCGGACGATTCGTCTATCGGCAATATCTCTCCGAACTTGCTCCACCCTTCGGCATTCCGATAGGCTTCTACCGACCCTTTGGGTACGTAAAGTTTGCAGTTGGCACAATCGACACCATCGAAAGCCAAGAGAGAACCCCATACATATGTTACTACAATATCCACCGGTATCGGATTATAAGCGGTTACCGACGTCAATTTGAAACAACAGTCAAAAGCCCAGTCGCCGATAGTCTGAACACTCTCTGGTATCGTTACCGATGTTAAGCCATCGCAATGCGCAAAAGCCAAGTCGCCGATAGCGGTAACACTCTCAGGAATTGTTACCGACGTCAAGCCGCTGCAACCCTCAAAAGCATAGCCACCGATAGTGGTAACACCCTCAGGTATCGTTACCGACTTCAAATTATTGCACATATAAAAAGCATCGTAGCCGATAGCGATAACCCGATATTCGATACCCTCATTCGTCGTTACCGTTGCGGGAATGGTTACATCGCCCGAATAGTTGTGATCTGGAGTTCCCGTAACCTCAACCGTTTTGTATCCTGACGAAGTAATGTTGTAATAGATGCCGTCTGCCTCAAAGTCATACGCCCATACGGCAGAGGAGAACAACCACGCGCACAGCAGCAGCGCCGTGCGACAAAAACCATACTGTTTTTTCATTTTTCAAAAATTTTATGCCCGCTGTTCCCCGACAAGGCGGTTAATAATAAGCATAATACAATAAAAGCGTGGGAACAATTTCCGTCTATCTGTTCTGAGGTATCGCCAAACACCCACAAAGAAATAAACAGCTACCCCCACGCCTGCCATATATGAACACCTCACGGCGCATATCGGCTGCATGAGCGTTTGCACTGTCTATCCTTCTTTGTTGAATTTTGGCGAATTTCCAGAACAAGGATAAAACGAAACGCTTTACGAATCAATAGGTTGTGGAGAACCGCCGTTCCCCGTATCGCCACAAAGATACGAAAAATATCGTTCCTGCAAACACTCTCGTAGGGTAGCTTGCAAATTTTCGTAAATTATTCGACACGACAGCCGCCTGTCGATGAAAAAAAATAATTTAATAATCAATATATTACATCATTTAGTTATATCCGTGCAGCCGCATAAAACGAATAAAAAGCGGATTTTTTCTTCAAAAAGATTGATAAATCAAATTTTTCTCCCTATTTTTGCGAAGTAACAAAAGGGGTGCCGCAACGGCTGAGATTACACCCTATGAACCTGCCCGGGTAATGCCGAGAAGGAATTTTGTTCATAGAGACACGCAGACTTATCCTACTGCCCGACAACCGTTCGCCCTCGAAAAAGAAAACAGCGAATATGGTTCGTACTTACAGCACGTGTCTCACCGTAGCCGGCTCGGACAGCAGCGGAGGCGCCGGCATACAAGCCGACTTGAAAACGATGTCGGCGCTCGGGGTCTATGGTATGTCGGTCATCACGGCTATCACGGCGCAAAACACGCAAGGCGTAACCGCCATACACCCGATTCCACCCGAAATTGTAAAAGCACAAGCACAAGCGATACTTTCCGATATATCCTGCGATACCGTGAAGATAGGTATGCTATACTCCACCGACATCGCCATTGCGCTCCTTGACATCTTGGACCAATATATCCCGCAATTCATCGTTCTCGATCCGGTCATGGTATCGACCAGCGGGCATCGGCTCGCCGGCGACGATATATGCCGCATTCTGAAAGAACGTTTTTTCCCGCGCGCAACCCTTATCACGCCCAATATTCCCGAAGCCGCTTTATTAAGCGGAGTGGAAATATCGGGCGAAAAAGAGGTGTATCGCGCCGGCGAAAAATTATTGCACGACGGTTGCCGCGCCGTGCTGGTGAAAGGGGGGCATCTGTCGGGGACGACAATGAACGACGTACTGTTTGCCGCCGGCAAAGAGCCGCAGGTGTTTTCGTCGGCGAAAGTCGAAACCGTCAATACGCACGGCACGGGCTGTTCGCTCTCCTCTGCCATCGCCGCCTTTCTGGCACTGGGCAAACCGTTGGACGAAGCGGTGGCGCAAGCCAAAACCTACGTGGCACGCGCCCTCGAAGCCGGCGCCGGAGTGTCGGTGGGAAAGGGACACGGACCCATCGACCACTTCTTCGACCCGCAACCGCTGCACATAACCGACAGAAACGAGGAAACACACCATAAGACCTAAACTTGAAATCTAATGAAAGTATTTTTGAACCGACAGGAAATCTACGTCGGCAGTCGCGTAACTCTCAAAGAGTTGCTTGCCGGACAAAGCATCAACCCCGAAGGGGTGGCTGTGGCCGTAAACAACAAGATTATCCACAAAGAGGATTGGGCGGAAACATTCTTGTCGAATGACGATAATGTAACAGTCATTCAAGCCGTCTGCGGAGGATAACGCTCTATGCATCGTAAAGCCCGATTCTTCGGGAATCGGAGAGTCGGGCTTCGGTATTTCAAGTTTTACGTTTATGAAATTGACAGGCATCACCACCGAAACAGAATACGAAAACGAAGCACGCCTCATCGCGCTGCTGTTAGACAACGGATTGCACGAAATGCACATTCGCAAGCCGGGATATTCGTCCGAGCAACTTGTCGGGCTGCTGCAACAGATTCCCGCCACATATCATTCGCACCTGATTCTGCACGACCGCTTCGAACTGGCAGAACGCTTCGACGTGGGCGGTCTGCACCTGAACCGCCGCCACCCCGTCGCTCCGGCGGGGTATGCCGGCCGCACGGGACGCTCGTGCCACACCTTCGAGGAGGTGCAGCAGAGCGCCGATGTCGATTACTGTTTCCTCAGCCCCATTTACGACAGCCTGTCGAAAAGCGGTTACCGCTCCCGTTTCACGGAAGCGGTGCTTCGTCGTGCCGCACAGGAGGGCATCATCGGCGAACGGGTGTACGCCTTGGGCGGCGTAGAGCCGCGGCACCTCCCGCAGTTGCGCGCGCTCGGTTTCGGCGGCGCCGTGCTGCTGGGCTATCTGTGGAACGGACTGAACGAACAAAATGCAAAAGAGCGCATGGAGGCGCTCTATGCAGCAAACACCATATAAATATATGTTGCAATTTATCACGCATACCAACGAACGATACGGCTACTTCGACGCCGCTGCGGCTGCCCTGAAAGGCGGCTGCCGCTGGATACAGCTCCGCATGAAAGATGCCGGCGACGACGAAGTGCTGGCGGTGGCGCGCCCCCTGCGCGCGCTCTGCCGTCAGTACGGCGCCACGCTCATACTCGACGACCGTGTGCATTTGGTTGCAGCGTGCGGAGCCGACGGCGTGCATCTCGGCAAACACGATATGCCGCCCGACGAAGCCCGCCGCCTCTTGGGCGACAAAGCCGTCATCGGCGGCACGGCAAACACATTCGGCGACATCGAGCGCCTCGCTGCCTGCGGCGTCGATTACATCGGACTCGGGCCGTTCCGCTTCACGGAGACGAAAAAAAATCTGAGCCCCGTTCTCGGCTTGGAGGGCTACCGTTCGCTGCTGCAACAGTGCCGCGCAAAAGGTTATACCATACCCGTTGTCGCTATCGGCGGCATCGAGCGCGGCGACATACCCGCCCTCATGGCGACCGGCATCGCGGGCATCGCCCTGTCGGGCACGATACTGCGCGCCGACGACCCCGTAACAGAAACAAAAAATATAATCGATACTATAAAAACTTTTACCTTATGAGCAATCTTGTCATCGGAGGCAGGGAGTTTCGCTCCCGCCTGTTTGTCGGAACCGGCAAATTCAGTTCCAACGCAGTCATGGAACAAGCCGTTCTCGCATCGGAAACAGAAATGGTAACCGTCGCCATGAAGCGCGTCGATACCGCTGCGCCGCAGTCGGACGACCTGCTCGCCCACATTCGGCGGGAGAATATACAGCTGCTGCCCAACACGTCGGGCGTGCGCGACGCCGACGAAGCGATACTCGCCGCCCAACTGGCACGCGAAGCCTTCGGCACGAATTTCATCAAACTCGAAATTCACCCCGACCCCAAATACCTGCTGCCCGACCCGGTGGAAACACTGAAAGCCACTGAGGCGCTGGCGAAAATGGGATTCACCGTGCTGCCCTACATACAGGCCGACCCCGTGCTGTGCAAACGCCTCGAAGAGGCAGGCGCCGCCACCGTGATGCCGCTCGGCGCACCTATCGGCACGAATCGCGGTCTGCGTACCCGCGACCTGCTCGAAATCATCATCGAACAGAGCAACGTGCCCGTCGTGGTCGATGCCGGCATAGGCGCACCCTCGCACGCCGCCGAAGCCATGGAAATGGGCGCCGACGCCGTATTGGTGAACACGGCAATCGCCGTCGCCGGCAATCCGACGGAAATGGCAATCGCTTTCAAAGAAGCCGTCGTCGCCGGTCGCCGCGCCTACGAAGCAGGTCTCGGTGCGCAAACATTCCACGCGGTCGCCAGCAGTCCGCTCACTTCATTTTTAGACTAACCCTATACCCCACGGATTATGAAAAAAGATTTTACACGATACTTTTATCCCAACTCGGAGAAAGTCTACGTTTCGGGCAAACTGCACGACATACGGGTCGCCATGCGCAAAGTGAATCTCACCGACACCGTAAACATCATCGACGGCAAGCGCGTGGTGCGCCACAACGACCCCGTCTACCTCTACGACACCAGCGGCGCGTTCACCGACCCCGACGTGGAGATAGATTTGGATAAGGGCTTGCCCCGTATGCGGGAGGCATGGGTGGCTGCGCGCAACGACACGGAGCAGCTGCCGGAAATATCGTCGGAATACGGACGCCAACGGCAAGCCGACAAAAGCCTCGACGCCATACGGTTCAAACACCTGCACCTGCCCCGCCGCGCCAAAGAGGGCAAAGAAATCACACAGATGTATTACGCCCGACAAGGCATCATCACCCCCGAAATGGAATATGTCGCCATACGGGAAAATCTGCAAAACGAACAGCTGGGCATCGCCTCGCACATCACGCCGGAATTTGTCCGCAACGAGGTGGCTTGCGGCAGAGCCATTATTCCCGCCAACATCAACCACCCCGAAGCCGAGCCGATGATTATCGGGCGCAACTTCGCGGTGAAACTCAACACCAACATCGGCAACTCCGCACTCTCGTCGGGCATCGAGGAGGAAGTGGACAAAGCCGTATGGAGCTGCTATTGGGGCGGCGACACGCTCATGGATCTCTCCACCGGCGACCACATACACGAAACCCGCGAATGGATAATCCGCAACTGTCCGGTGCCGATGGGCACGGTGCCTATCTATCAGGCGCTCGAAAAGGTGAACGGCATCGCCGAAGACCTCACGTGGGAGATTTACCGCGACACGCTGATAGAGCAGTGCGAGCAGGGAGTCGATTACTTCACCATACACGCCGGCGTGCTGAAAGCGCACGCCGAGCTGGTAGGCGAACGGCTTACGGGCATCGTTTCGCGCGGCGGCTCTATCATGACCAAATGGTGCGTAAGCCACAATGCGGAAAATTTCCTCTACACGCATTTCGATGAAATCTGCGAAATCGTGAAGCGCTACGACGTGGCGCTTTCGTTAGGCGACGGCATGCGATCCGGCTCCATACACGACGCCAACGACCGCTCGCAATTCCTCGAACTCGACGTGCTGGGCGAACTCACCGAAAAGGCATGGGCGCACAACGTGCAGGTAATCATCGAGGGGCCCGGACACGTGCCCATGCAGAAAATCAAAGAGAACATGGAGCGCCAGCTCACCTCGTGCCACGAAGCGCCTTTCTACACGCTCGGGCCGCTGACCACCGACATCGCCCCGGGATACGACCACATTACTTCGGCTATCGGCGCGGCGCAGATTGCTTGGCTCGGCACGGCGATGATATGCTACGTTACCCCAAAAGAACATCTCGGTCTGCCCGACCGCGAGGACGTGCGCAACGGCGTCATCGCCTACAAGATAGCCGCCCACGCCGCCGACATAGCCAAAGGCTATCCGGGCGCCACCGTGCGCGACGATGCGCTGAGTAAAGCGCGCTTCGAGTTCCGCTGGAAAGACCAGTTCAACCTCTCGCTCGACCCCGAGCGGGCGCTGGCTTATTACAAGGAAAGTTCCGTAAACGACGGCGAATACTGTACGATGTGCGGTCCCAACTTCTGCGCCATGCGTATCAGCCGGAGTTTGAAAGATTGTATCAAATAACTTTTGCAAAAACAGATTATCATGTTTTCAGAAGAATTGGAAAATTATTCGTGGGACGAAATCACCCGCCGGATATACGCCAAAACCCCCGACGATGCAGCCCGCGCTCTCGCCAAAGAGCATATCGACATCGACGACTTCATGGCGCTCATATCGCCGGCGGCAAGCGCAAATATAGAGGAAATGGCGGTGCGGAGCCGCTACTACACCCAACAGCGGTTCGGCAAAACGATAAGCATGTATATCCCGCTGTATATCACCAACTCCTGCACCAACTTTTGCGTATATTGCGGATTCAACCACAACAACCCGATACGCCGCATCATTCTCAACGACGAAGAAATCGTGGAGGAGTGCAAGGCGATACGCCGGCTCGGACCATTTGAAAACCTGCTTATCGTTACCGGAGAAAATCCGCGCGACGCAGGGGTCGATTATCTCGAAAACGCCTTGCGGCTGGCGCGCCCTTACTTCTCGAATCTCACCATCGAAGTCATGCCGCTGAAAAGCGAAGACTACTACCGCCTCACCCAATCGGGACTGAACGGCGTCGTCTGCTTTCAGGAGACCTACCATCGGGAGCGTTACAAGGTATATCACCCAAAAGGCATGAAGTCGAATTTCGAATGGCGGCTCAACGGGTTCGACCGCATGGGGCAGGCAGGCGTGCACAAAATAGGCATGGGCGTGCTTATCGGACTCGAAGAGTGGCGCACCGACGTTACCTTCATGGCGATGCACCTGCAATACCTGCGGAAGAAATATTGGAAGACCCGATACAGCGTCAATTTTCCCCGTATGCGTCCGTCGGAAGGGCACTTCCAGCCCAACGTCGTCATGAACGACCGCGAACTGGCGCAGACCATTTTCGCCTTCCGGCTGTTCGACCATGATGCCGACATTTCCATATCGACCCGCGAAAATCCGCACTTCCGCGACCACATCGCCACGTTGGGCGCCACCTCGCTCAGCGCCGGCTCCCGCACCGAGCCGGGCGGCTACTGCACCCACCCGCAGGCATTGGAGCAGTTTGCCGTAAGCGACGAGCGCACGCCCGCCGAAGTGGAGCAAGCCATCAAATCGCTCGGCTACGAAGTGGTGTGGAAAGACTGGGATCGCATTTTCGACTAAAAACCAAAAGACGATGAACGAACATTGGAAAGAACGGTATGCCCGCCAAATCATGCTGCCCGAAGTGGGCATCGACGGGCAGAAAGCACTCTCCGAAGCCTCCGTACTGGTAGTAGGCGTGGGCGGGCTGGGCTCGCCCCTGTCGCTCTACCTCTGCGCGGCGGGGGTCGGACGATTAGGACTTATCGACGCCGACGTGGTGTCGGAGAGCAACTTGCAGCGGCAGGTACTCTACACCGAAGCCGAAGTGGGGCAGCCGAAAGTCGAATGCGCCGCACGCACGCTTGCCCGCCACAACAGCAGCTGCGTCATCGACACCTACCCCTGTTTTCTGACACGGGAAAATGCCGAAGAAATCATCTCGCGCTACGACATCGTGGCTGACGGGTGCGACAACTTCGCCACCCGCTACCTCATCGACGACCTGTGCGCCCGTCTGGGAAAGCCCTACGTTTACGGCAGCATCATGGGATTGCGCGGGCAGGTGTCGGTATTCAACGGAGGACGGGCGCGGCGCTACCAAGACCTCTACTCCGACCGCGCCGAACTGGAAGCGCGCCCCAAAGCCGCCGCAGGCGTGATGGGTCCTACCCCCGCCGTCGTCGGCAGCATGGAGGCAGCCGAAGCGATAAAAATCATTACGGGGTGCGGCACGCCGCTCTACAACCGGCTTTTCTCTATCGACCTCGCCACGATGGAAAGCAGCGTCCTCGACCTGTAATATTTCAGATATATACCTATCAGAACAAAAAACACGCTCCACAAAAAATAATCAACCGACTATTTTCAATGGATTTATTGTAGTATATGACTATTTATTATTATATTTGCACTCAAATAGTCATATATTGCATATATGGAACCATATACTACCAATACGGATTTGATGCAGCTTTTGGCAAAGCGAATCCGTGCATATCGGTTGGCAGCGCGCATCAGCCAGCAGGAAATGGCGGAGGAATCGGGTGTCAGCAAGAGTACTATTTGTCGTTTCGAACAGGGACAGAACGTAAACCTGACTTTGGGGAATTTCATATCGCTACTGCGTGTCGTCGGACAGGAGCAGCGTATCGAAGAGCTACTGCCCGAACTGCCTGTTCCGCCTATGGCATTGAAACAAATCGAAAAATTGATTCCCAAAAGAGTACGGAGGACAAAACATGATTAAGAGTTTGGACGTGATGCTGTGGGGCAGGAAAGTCGGGACACTGGTTGCCGGTCGCGAGAAATACAGGGACAGAATCTGTTTCTACTTCGACCGGGAATATGTCCGGAACGGATATGATATAGCGCCGTTGCAAGCCCCCATAAACGGAGTAACAGCACAAAAAGGATTACCGGTATATCCGGAGGAGGATAAACTCTTCGGCGGTCTGCCGTCTTTCATTGCCGATTCTCTTCCGGACCATTGGGGAAATACGGTATTCAATGAATGGGTCAAGACACATGGCGTCCGTATAAGAGATTTGACGGCGCTGGATCGTCTGGCATACATCGGTCGTCGGGGCATGGGAGCGTTGGAGTTCCTCCCTCCGGCAGCAGAAGAGTTGGAAACGCCGTTCAAGGTAGAAGTGACGGAACTCTATGAACTTGCCCGCAGAATGTATGAGCAGGCGAAGGATTTCAAGGCTGTCATATCGGGGGATTTGATGATGGAGAGTTTGTTTCGGGTGGGCACCTCGGCAGGCGGCAAACGCCCCAAGTCGGTCATCAACGTGAACTACGAAACCGGACAATGCTATTCCGGACAGGTCGGCACTCCCTATCCGGGATATACGCCGGCAATCATCAAATTCGACGAACACGGCACCCTGCCGACAACACGGATAGAATACAGTTATTACCTTATGGCGCTCGATGCCGGACTCTCGATGATGCCGAGCCGGCTGTTGGAAGGAGAACACAATGCGCATTTCATCACGGAACGATTCGACAGAAAAGGTGACGAGAAAATCCACGTCCAGACGTTGGCAGCCCTGAATCCCGTATCCAAGTCGTATGAAGAGCTTATCGATACCGCCTGCAAAATAGGTGTTCCGCCGGCGGAAGTCGCGCAGTTGTTCCGGCTGATGGTGATGAATGTGCTGTGCGGGAATGTGGACGACCATACCAAGAATTTCAGTTTCACGATGAAATCGGACGGGCACTGGCACATCGCTCCGGCATACGACTTTACTTTTTCCATCGACCCTGCGGCACCCCCGTATGTCAATCGGCACAGCATGACCATAAACAACAAGAACGAGTATATTTCCCGAACCGATTTGTTGACCGTAGCGGAGAGATTCGGAATAAAATCCGCCCGCTCCTGCATCGACAAAGTAGCGGACACAGTGCGTAATTACCCGGAATATGCCGTCAAAGCGGGTGTGGACAGCCGGTGGATAGATGTTATCCATACGGAGATTCTGTCCCGGATTAAGAATCTTGATGAATAAGCAAATTTTGAGAAATTTTTGTGGGCGAAATATTTGCACGGACAAAAAATTTTCGCCATATTCGCTTTGCATTCATCACTAACCTATTTTTATGAAAACACATCTTCGCGCATTGCTTCTTTACCTCTCTCTCCTTTCCTCCGCCGTCGTCCGTGCCGACGAGGGTATGTGGCTGCTGCCGCTGCTGAAACAGCAAAATTTTGAACAGATGAAGGGTTTGGGGCTTGAAATCTGTGCCGAAGACATTTATCACCCCGATTCGGTGTCGCTGAAAGATGCCGTCGTCATTTTCGGGCAAGGCTGCACGGGTGAAGTCATTTCGCCTTACGGGCTTGTGCTCACCAACCACCATTGCGGCTACGACTACATACAGAGCCATAGCACGGTCGATAACAACCTGCTCGCCAAAGGCTTTTGGGCAAAAAACCGCAACGAGGAGCTTCCCAATCCCGGACTGACGGTTACATTCATCGAAAAAATCGAAGAGGTTACCGATTACGTGGAGGAGGCGTTGAAAAAAGATACGAGCCGCATCGAAATGAAATACCTCTCCGAGCCGTTCCTCAACCGGCTGGCGCGGGAAAGAGCCGGCGACTCCCTGACATCGCTGCCGGGTGTTTCAGTCGTCATCAAACCCTTTTACGGCGGCAACCAATATTATATGTTCACGCAAAAGACCTATTCCGATGTGCGTATGGTCGGCGCGCCGCCCTCGTCCATCGGCAAATTCGGCGGCGACACCGACAACTGGCGATGGCCGCGCCACACGGGCGATTTCTCGATTTTCCGCATCTATGCCGACTCGCTCGGCAACCCCGCGCCGTATAGTCCGACAAACGTGCCGCTGCGTCCGAAAAAATATTTCGACCTTACCACGCACGGGGTCGAAGAAAACGATTTCGTGATGCTCATGGGTTTTCCGGGTCGCACCGACCGCTACTACACGCCGGCAGAAGTGCGCGAGCGCAAAGACATCGACAACCGCATACGGGTTGCCGTGCGTGAAGCCCGTCAATGGAATATGCTCGACAAGATGCTTGCCGACCCCAAGGTATATATTCAGTATGCCGGCAAATACGCCACATCGTCGAACAGTTACAAAAGCAGTCGCGGCATGAACATCATGATAGAGCGGCAATCGACCGAGTACCTGAAAGAGCGGCAGATGAACGAGCTGATAAACTGGGGCTGGGATAACGATATACAAATCTACCGCGAAGCCGCCGACATCATCGCACACGAGGTAAAAAATCGCACCATGCTCAAACGCCGTATGCAATACCTACTCGAAGCCCTATGGACAGGCACCGAGTGCAGCCGCGTACCCACCGACTTCTCGGCTCTGAAAGCGGCACTCGACGGCAGCGATGCGGCGGCGCGCGCAGCGGCTCTTGCCGAGTCCGACGCCCGCTATCACCGTTTCTACGACAAAAACTATTCGCCCGAAACCGACCGCGCCATCACCAAAACGATGTTGAAACTCTACGCCGACAGCATCGCGCCTGAATATCGCCCGACATTTTTCCGTACCATCAACAAGCGGTACAAAGGCAACATCGACCGCTACGTCGATGCCCTGTTCAAAAATTCACTCTTTGCCAATCCTTCCAAATACGAAAAGTGGAAGAAGCACCCCACCGTCAAAGAGTTGGAAAACGACGGCATGGTGCGGTATGCCCGCAGTATCGTCGACGAATACCGGCAGCTTGGTCGGCAGCTCCGCCCGTCGGAAAACAAAATTGCCGACGCCCGCAAAACGTTCATCGACGGACTGTTGATGCTGCACGCCGACGAGCCCTCCTACCCCGATGCCAACTTCACCCTTCGCCTCTCCTATGGTCGGGTGCTGCCCTACTCGGCGTCCAACGCCATCACCTACGACTGCCGCACGACACTCGACGGCGTGATGGAAAAAGTGAAAGCGGGCAGCCGCGATTACCCCGTCGATGAAAGACTTTCCGAACTTTACCGCCAAAAAGATTTCGGCGTCTATGCCGACCGCGACGGCAAAATGCCGGTCGATTTCATTGCCGACACCCACACCACCGGCGGCAATTCGGGCAGCCCCGTGCTCAATGCACGCGGCGAACTGGTGGGCATCAATTTCGACCGCAACTGGGAAGGCATCACCGGCGACATTCAGTATCGCCCCGAATACCAACGCTCTATCATCACCGACATTCGCTACATTCTCTTTATCATCGACAAATATGCCGATGCGCGCTACCTGCTCGACGAAATGACTATCCGCCCGTAGCCCGCATACAGAACAGCTACATTCGCCGCGTCATGCTCAAAGTGGAAACCGCCGCCTCCGTGCGCAAAGTGTGCGAAGCCCTGCACCTCATGCACGCCATTGCCCCCGCTTCCGCAGATTCCAAACGGAAGATGTACGATAAAAACGGAATAATCGCGAAGAAAATCAGTCGGATTTTTATATCTTTCAGACAGAATCTCTTATTCTGTCAAGAGGAAAGCGCAACAAAAAAAGAATATCCGCTTTTATCGCGGGCGGACTCGCTGTCATCTGCTGCCATACAGAGGTATCAACAGGGGATTATGCCAAAGTTCGAGACCTTGAAACGGAAGCCTTGCGGATTCGGGAAAAAGTGCTCGGTAAGGGACACCCTGATTATGCCGCATCGTTGAACAATCTGGCATCTTACCATTCAGATTTTCTTGAAGCTACGCAAGGTAAGGAGCACGAAGATTATACTAATAATAGAAATAGTATATACTTTTTCATTTCAAGACTGCCATTATTTCACTAAGATTTTTGAATGTTTGCTTTTCCCATTCTTGTATATTTCTGTTTTTAGCATTATGCCCTTGTGTGGCTTATTATGTGCCACACCTCTAAGATCGGTATAACTGGTTGACACGATTGATTCGTCAGAATCATAAATGCTTCTAACACCTGAATTTTGATTTAACGGCACATAACCGCTTTCATTAACGATGTCCTGTCCTGCGGGAGTAGTAAGGAACTCAAAAAGTTTATAAGCATTGCTGTTACGGTCTATGTCAAAGCGGACTGCGGCATATACATCTGTGGTATATGGGTAGGTATTGTTCTGAATATTAGCCTTTGTCATAGGAACACCATCTAAGCCAATGGCTTTCGTGCTCCCGTTATCGACAATCACGCTGTAATAATAGAATGGAGAAAAGCCTATGCCTTGTTTATCTTCTTCAAGTTGATAGTAGGGGGACATCATAGTGAAACCAACCTGAAGCTCGGGAAATTCGGCAATCGTCAGACCGTCCATTACCAGAGTTTCAAACTTTTCCTGACTTCCGGAATTGCGGTTTCTTACATAAGGTCGGATTTTCTCATCATTTCCTCCTACTTCTTTCCAGTTTGTTATCTCTCCGGTATATATACCCTGAAGCTGACTGATTGAAAGGTTATTCATAGGGTTCGATGGATTGACCATAAAAGTCAACGCATCCTTGGCTATGGGTTTTTCAATAAGTGTTACACCGCATTCATCTGCATATGCCTTCTCGTCTCTGGAAATGGAACGTGCAGCAATTACAAGTTCAACCTTATTGTCAATCAAATTTATATATGACTGGTGTGTATTTGAATGTTTCAGACAGATACTCTCTAAATATATCCTTTCGGATTCCGAGCAAGTGTACTCCGGAATTATCTCTTTAATATCTGCCTCGGGCTCCTGAGTAAAAGGTCGACGTTCCCATTTGTATTCAAAACCAAGAATTTTACACATGAGAAGATCTCTTAGAGGATCTGTTGAGTCTGATCCATCAATAACAGGGAAATTATTTATGGTTATACCAGGGAGTGGAGATGTGGCGAGGGTGTCTTCAGCAGAACAGGAAGATACACATGCCAAACATAATAAAATTACTGACTTATTAATTTTCATTTACCTTAAATATTTTACTTGGCGCAAAGTTACATAAACAATTATTCTTACCGCAAAAGAAGTCAGAAAATTGGCGGATGATATGAAACATCATAGCGGATTTGAATTAAATGAAACAGCTGAACGTTCTCATAACAAAATAGGTATTATGATTGGCGATACCCCTTTTTTTGGGGGGGGGGGGACGATGTTTCACAGAATCTTCATCTATCCGTAACCAGTTGTGAAGAATACTTGTATAAGGCATTAGGATTTTCCAATAGAGAAAAAACACCTGTTTTTTATTATAAATAATTTTTCGCGTATGAGAAAAATCAATAATCTGTGTCGCTTTCTCTCTTCTCGCAAATTCCTGAAAAATAAAAATGGAAAAAACTTGCGGGACGGAAATATTTGTTTTACCTTTGCGGTCTTGAAATTATTAACCATCAAAAAAACAGCTTAAAATGTATTTAACTGCTGAAAAGAAAAAGGAGATCTTCGAGAAATACGGAAAGTCCAATACTGATACCGGCTCACCTGAGGCGCAGATAGCATTATTTTCCTACCGTATTGCTCATTTGACTGAACATCTCAAGTCAAATCACAAAGATCATATGACCGAAAGAGCCTTGAAAATGTTGGTCGGCAAACGCCGCCGGCTGCTCGATTACCTGATGCGGATAGACATCGAACGCTACCGCGCCATCGTAAAAGAACTGGCTCTGAGAAAGTAAGCATAGCCTTACCTCACACGACGGGGCGACTTCGCAGCGAAGCCGCCCCGTTTGTTTTCCGTCTGCATCGCCGTGTGCCGGCAGATTATTTCCGCCGCGCCGGCTTGGGCGTGTGGCAGAAAAAAGTTACCTTTGCGTTGCGATAAGCGCGGGCGCGTTTGCCGGCGCGGCAAAGGAAACAAGATACCGATGAATTTGCATTTTCTCAGTCTGTCGAGCGGAAGCGACGGCAACTGTTACTATATAGGCACCGAGCGTTACGGCATACTGATAGACGCCGGCATATCGCCCCGCCGCATCAAAAAGGGGCTGGCGGCAGCGGGGATGTCGCTCGATGCAGTCGTGGCTTTGTGCCTCACTCACGACCATGCCGACCATGTGAAAAGCGCGGGCTACATAGGCGAGCGGCTCGGCATTCCCGTGTATGCCACGCGCGAGATTCTCGACGGCGCCAACCGCTGCCGCTGCATTTCGGAACGGATTTATTCGTCGGGACACCCCATAAGCAAAGAGACGCCTTTCGCCATTCGCGACTTCCGCCTCACCGCCTTCGAGGTGCCGCACGACGGGAGCGACAACGTGGGTTATATGGTGGAGTGCGGCGACCGCTGTTTCGTCTTTGCCACCGACCTCGGACAGGTGCCCGACCGCGCGGCTGCCTACCTGCAACGGGCGCACTGCCTGATTATCGAAGCGAATTACGATGCCGAACTGTTGCAGTCGGGCTCTTATCCGCCCTATCTCAAACGGCGCATCGCCTCGCCTACGGGACACCTGTGCAATACCGACACGGCGGAGTTCCTTGCCACCCATTACACGCCCCGTCTGGAATATATCTTTCTGTGCCACCTCAGCCGCGAAAACAACCGTCCCGAGCGGGCATACGACACCGTTGCCGCGCGGCTGTCGCAAGCCGGCATCGCGGTGGGTCGCGATGTGCAGCTCGTCGCGTTGGAGCGCCACGCCCCGAGCGCGCTCTATACGTTCCCGCTCCCCGACAGCCAGCTCCCATAAATCGCATACCCCCCCGAATACTTCGCGCCGAACGATGCCGCCCGGTTCCGGCAAAACGGCGGCATCGCCGCATTTCCGTAAAAAAGGTATAACATTCCGTATTTTTTGTGCATCGGTTTTCCGGTAAAACGGCTATCTTTATCGCCTGAATAAACAGTGCCGAAAAATGGATATGAATGGGAAAATGACCCGCCGCGAAGCCTTGAAGCGCCTGAGCGCCACGCTGATAACTACGGCAGCCGCTTTTTCCGGACTCTCCGCCCTGACCTCGTGCAAGGGCGGCAGGAGAAAGCGGACGATTCTTTATTTTACCGCTACGGGCAATTGCCTGTACGTAGCGCGCGAATTGTCCGATGCGAATACCGAGCTGTTGAGTATTCCCCAACTGATGAAGCAGCAGCGGTTCGACATCGAGGCCGACGAGATAGGCATCGTCTATCCCATTTACGGACACATGCCGCCCAACATGGTACGGCGGTTCATACAAAAGGCGCGGCTGAAAGCGGATTACAAATTCGCCGTCCTGACCTATGGCGCCCGCAAGTGCAACGCCGTAGAGATTTGGGACGACATTTCGCGTCGTGCCGGTCATGCGTTCGACTACATCAATACGCTCATCATGGTGGATAACTGGCTGCCCAACTTCGACATGAACGAGCAAATGAAAATCGACAAACACATTCCCGAACATTTGCAGCAAATCGCTGCCGACCTCGCGGCACAGAAACATTGGCACGAGCCTGTGTCGGAAGAGGAGCGCCAGATGCACGCGGGATTCATGGCATACGCAGGACTGAATCCGGAAAAAGGCTTTCTCATGGACAGCAAAAAATATTTTACCGTAACCGACGCCTGCATCGGGTGCGGCATCTGTGCAAGCGTCTGTCCTCGCGGAAATTACGAATTGACCTCGCAAGGAGTCAAGATGCAGGGCGATTGCGAATTTTGTTTGTCTTGCATTCACAACTGTCCGCAGAAAGCCATTCGGTTTGCGAAGAACGAACACGACCCCTTGCTGGGACGCGGCGAGGTGAATCCCGATGCCCGCTACCGCAACGAACACATTTCGCTGATGGACATAAAACGGGCGAACAGCCAGTTCTGAAAACGGCAGCACTTCTCGTCTGTCGAGATACGAATTTCAATTGCCCGAAATGAGCCGTACAACAAAACACGAATGCGTGCAAATTCTTATTTTTGCAAAAAACAGAGACCGATATGGAACGATTAGATGTATTCGACTGCTCGAACGTCCTGATAGCAAATTTTTTCACCGACGATAGAGGCTGTGCCCACGAGAATCGGGAACATACGCTTATCTATTTGTGTTCCGGCGAACTCGAAATAGAGGAACGGGGAAAGAAAACGATATTGCATGAGGGCGAGTGTGCTTTCATGCGGCGGGATAACCGAATGTGGTTGCAGAAACACGCCGATAAGGAGCACCCCTATCGCTCCATTGTGCTGAAATTCACAAAACCGTTTTTGCGGGAGTTCTATCAGACACTCGACAAAAAAGAGATTTATATGGAATCGAAACGTGAAAAAGTGAGTCTGCGCGTATTGCCGAATAACCGTCCGGACATACGCAGCCTGTTCGAATCGTTGGTTCCTTATTTCGATGCAGGTGTCCGACCTTCCGACGATGTGTTGAAACTGAAAATGATAGAAGGCGCTTACGTGCTGCTCAATACGGACAAAAGCCTCTATGCCTCGCTGTTCGATTTCGTCGATCCGTGGAAAATCGACATTCTCGATTATTTGAACGAAAACTATATGTATGATTTGTCGATGGAAGAAATCGCAAGTTATACCGGTCGCAGTCTGGCGACCTTCAAACGCGACTTTGCGAAAGTGAGCAATCTGACGCCGCAGAAATGGCTTATCAAACGCCGATTGGAAGCGGCGCACGACATGATAAAATCCGGCAGGAAAAAGATAACGGAAGCCTGTTTCGATGTGGGATTCAAGAATCTTTCCCACTTCTCGAAAGTATATAAGGAAACATACGGTTATGCTCCCAGTATGATTTGAGCCGGAGCGTGCGGAATAAAATCCGATTGAGCCTTACAGCAAAACAATTTGAGCCTCGCAGCAAAAACGGTGCGAGGCGTTCTTCTTACCTTTGTATCAGAATATGAAAAACAAAAATGTTATGAATGATTCGAGTAAGTGTGAGGAGAGAAAACGAGCTGCTTCAACCGTATGTGAAAATCAAGAGGCTGCACGCAACGATATTTTCGCAAGAGATGTGAATGGCGAGATGGTTTCGCCCAATGATGCGGGTTACGAAGACCTGATTGCAGACATCTTCACCACGATGCAGACGGCGGCGGAGATGAACACGGGGTATCGCACACCGGAGGAGGTACATACGTATATGGGACGTATTCTCGGTAAGCCGCTCGAAAAGAGTACGACCGTCCTGCCGCCGCTTTACATCGACTATGGCAAGCCCGTAACAATCGGTCGCAGTTGTTTCATACAGCAGTGCTGCACCTTTTTCGGTCGCGGCGGCATCACCATCGGCAACGACGTATTCATCGGTCCGAAAGTGAATCTGATAACCATCAACCACGACCCCAATCCCGAAAACCGCAGTGCCACCTACGGGCGCCCGATTGTTATCGAAGATAAGGTGTGGATTGGCATCGCCGCAACGATTCTGCCGGGTGTAAAAATCGGTTACGGAGCCATTGTCGGCGCCGGCAGCGTAGTAACGAAAGACGTTCCGCCCATGACGGTCGTCGCAGGCAATCCGGCACGAATTATTAAGAAAATCGAATAGGAATAGATATGGAAAAGAAAAAAATCATACAGAACTATATGAAAAAGTTATCATATTTCCTGTCGGCCATATTCATCGCGGTCGGATTGAGCGCCTGTTCTCCCGATGACGAACCTGTAATCGACCCACCTGCGGAAACGCCCGAGAATCCTGACAGCCCCGAAAATCCGGATGTTCCGGATAACCCGGATATCGATCCGAATCCGACAGCAGGAAAGACCCTTGTCGTTTATTACAGCTTTACGAACAACGTGCATACTGTCGTCAGCGACTTGTGTACGCAAATCGAAGCGGATACGGTACGGATACAACCGACAGAAAAAGGTCTCGATTATGCGGCGAACAATTATGCTATCGGGAGCGCACAGATTCAAGCAATTCGCGATAACCCCGGCGACGCATCTTCCTATCCTGCCATAGACCCCGTAGAGGTACAATTCGAGGCGTATGACACGATTATCGTTGCTGCCCCGCTTTGGTGGAGCAATATGGCTGCTCCGCTGCAAACATTTCTGTTCAACCATGGTGCAGAGATGGCGGGAAAAAGGATAGGTCTGATTGTATCGAGCGCGAGCAGCGGCATCACAGGTGTAGAGGCAGATGCCAAACGGCTGATTCCCGACGGAAATTTTCTGTCGCCGAGCCTTTGGATACGTTCATCACAGATTGCCGGCTGCCACGATATGACAGCTGAGTGGTTAAAGAAAATAGGTTATATAAAATAATTCGAAAATATGAAAGCAAAAACTCTTTTATTGGCAATGGTTGCATTTTTAATTACAAACGCACACACTATGGCACAGAATGATGACAAACGTGTTTTGGTTGCCTATTTCTCGGCAACAGGCACAACGGCTCGGGCAGCGGAAAAGCTGGCGGGCATCACGGGTGGGGAATGCTATGCGATTACGCCTGCCCAACCTTACACCGACGCCGACCTCGATTGGCATGACAAACGCTCGCGCAGTTCGGTGGAGATGAGCGACCCGAAGTCGCGTCCGGCTCTTGCCGGCAAAAAATTGGACGCAGCCGGTTATGCGGTCATATTTATCGGTTATCCTATCTGGTGGGACCTCGCGCCGCGGGTAATCAATACGTTCATCGAAAATCATGACTTGAAAGGCAAGACAATCGTTCCGTTTGCCACTTCGGGCGGCAGCGGGATCGACCACAGTGTAAAAAGTCTGAAAGCCGAATATCCGGAACTGAACTGGGGCGAGGGGAAATTGTTGAACAATCTCGGCGAAGCCTCCATACGCCGATGGACAGACCGCATCGCCGCCGGCGAAAAATAGCGCCGGACGGCAGAAGCTGCTTAAAAAAAAGATGTGCATAATGATCAGCTTTGCTTTAAGTTGAACCATACAATGCCCCATACACCGGAATACAAGGCATTGGTGCAGGAACTCTTCGGAGAATTTGGTGAAGGTTCGAAAATCATGCCGATGATAAACGTGGTTAGAGGCAGGGAGGTAAAAATCGGTCGTAACTGTTCCATACTGAACAATGTGCTTTTCATGGCAGCCGGAGGTATTACAATCGGCGATGGAGCCATGATAGCCGCTAATGCGCAGTTAATCACCAACAACCACGACATGTATGAGCGCAATCTGCTTCGCTGCAAACCGATTCATATAAAGAGAGGTGCTTGGATTGGAGCCGGTGCATCAATAATGCCGGGAGTGACGGTAGGTCGTTATGCTACAGTCGGTGCCGGTTCTATCGTCACCCACGATGTTCCTGATTACGCTATTGTAGTCGGTTCTCCAGCCAAAGTAATCAGGTATCTTGAAAAAGAAAAATTCCCACAAGATTAAACTTAGGAATAACAATGAAGAAGATTCTGACAATAATGTTTACAGCGCTTATTTCAGTATTCTGCAATACTGCATACGCTTCAAATTCATCTAAAGAAGATACAAAAACAAAAGAGAATAAAGTTATGAAGACAGACGGAAAGAAATTGGTAGTGTTTTTCTCACATACCGGGGAAAACTACAACGTGGGCTACATTGAGAAAGGAAATACTCATATCATAGCCGATATGATAGCCGGCGCTACGGGTGCAGACATTTTTGAGATTGTTCCTGAAAAGGATTATCCCAAAGATAGCTATAATGAATGCATAGAGATTGCAAAAAAGGAGCTTCAGCAAAATGCTCGTCCTGCCGTAAAGGGTGATGTTAAAGTCGAGGACTACGATGTCATCTTCATCGGATATCCGCAGTGGTGGGGAGAGCCACCGATGTGCGTTTATACCTTTATTGAGAAACATGATTGGAACGAGAAGACAGTGATTCCTTTCGTAACTCATGAAGGGAGCGGTATGGGAGGAACAGACCGCAAGATTGCTGCTGAATGTAAGGGTTCAAATACATTGACCGGAAAAGGCCTTGCCATTCAGGGAAAGATTGCACAGGAAAATCAGGCTTCAGCAAAGAAAAGCGTTGATAAATGGCTTGAAGGTTTCGGCATGAAAAAGGATAAATAAAATTCAGCCCTAATAATCTTTTACGTAGGTATCATATATTTTGAAAATTAATATGATGAATATGAAGAAAGACGTAATGATATTGGCCGGAGCCGGTCAGATAGGAATGGCAATTGCCCGGAGAATGGGATATGGCATGAAGATTGTTATCGGCGACAAGAACATTGAGAACGCCAAAACCATCTCAGACATACTGAACAAGACGGGATTTGATACGGTTGCGCATGAGATGGATCTGTCGAGCCGTGAATCTATCAAGAATATTCTTGTCGAGGCACAGACATACGGAGAAATAACTATGCTTGTCAACGCAGCTGGAGTTTCACCGTCTCAGGCACCAGTTGAAGCCATCCTTAAAGTCGACCTTTACGGTACAGCTGTACTGCTTGAGGAAGTAGGCAAAGTCATAGCCGAGGGTGGAACAGGTGTAACAATCTCAAGCCAGTCAGGACATCGGATGCCTGCTCTTACTCCTGAGGAGGACCGACTCCTTGCCGTGACCCCTACCTATGAACTGCTGTCACTTCCCATGCTCCAGCCAGAGAATATTGAGAACACACTCCATGCCTATCAGCTTGCGAAACGTTGCAACGTGAAGCGTGTAATGGCGGAGGCAGTGAAATGGGGTGAACGCGGTGCGCGACTTAACTCCATATCTCCGGGTATAATAGTTACGCCACTTGCAATCGATGAATTTAACGGACCACGTGGCGATTTTTATAAAAATATGTTTGCCAAGTGTCCGGCAGGTCGTCCCGGCACAGCAGATGAAGTTGCCAATGTCGCCGAGCTGTTTATGCGTCCGCAAGGAGCATTCATCACAGGTGCGGATTTCCTTATCGATGGCGGCGCTACAGCCTCTTACTTCTATGGACCTTTACAGCCTCAAGAGAAATAAGGCACCGTTTAACGATCTGAATATTCAATGTCTTTTAACTCCGGCTGTACGGAACTTGGCGGGTGACATACCGATATGCATCACGCACAAGCGGCACAAGTCGCCCTTACGCAAGAAGAAGTTCGTACGTTGGAAACTGCGGCTGAAAGCACGGGTGTCGATACCCGCGGCGCGTGGGAAATGCCGATGATGTAGAGAGGAAACAACGAATGAAACGATTTATTTTCATATTCTCGTTTATGCTCCCGCTTTTTACGGCGACGGCGCAACAAGCCGTCGATGTGCATTGCCACAATGTATTGCCCGAATTTAAGGTGCTGCTCGAACGGCACGAGGCTGCCATGTAGGAGACATTTCCTTTGCCTGAATGGGAGGTATCCGCTCACCTGAAATTCATGGAAGCGGCAGGCATCGAAACCGCCCTGCTCTCCATGCCCGCACCCCAGCCTTATTTCAGCGATACGGAGGAGTGCTGGAAAGCGGTGCGCCGCTACAACGAAGCCTGTGCCAAACTGAAAGCCGACTATCCGGGCAAATTCCTGTTCTGCGCCTCGCTGCCGCTGCCCGATGTAAAGGTGGCTATCGAAGAGGCTGTTTATGCACTCGATACGCTCGGTGCGGACGGCATCAAACTCGCGACCAACAGCAGGGGACAGTATGTGGGCGACGAAGCGCTCGACCCGCAGATGAAGGTGCTGAACGAACGCAAGGCTGTCATCATTTTGCACCCGCACAAGCCGTCGCCGGTAAACGAAGGCATCATCGCCACCGCACCGCTCGCCGTTTACGAATATCCCTCCGAAACCACGCGCGCAGTGCTTAATATGATTGCCCGCAACGTGCCTGCCCGTTATGCCGACTTGCGGATTGTCGTGCCGCATTGCGGGTCGTTTTTGCCGTTGGCTATCCCGCGCATGAAAGCCATTCTGCCGGTGATGCAGGCAAAAGGCTATATGCAGGCGGTCGATTGGGAATCCAATCTCTCGCACCTCTATTACGACCTTGCCGGAGGAGCAGCGCCCGACGTAGTGAAATCCCTGCTGACCATTACTACGCCCGACCATCTGCTGTATGGCTCCGATTATCCTTATCAACCGGCTACCGTTTTGATAGAGAATCTGAAAAGCCTGCGGTCGCAGTTGGCTGAAAACGAACAGACGGCGCCGTATGTAGACGACATCATGGCAGGAAATGCGGCTGCCCTGTTCGGCGGCCGCTCTATTTCGCAAACAACACGGCTTCACATAAACAATCCGGAAACGATGAAAGACAAAATACAGGGAATGTGTCCCAAACAGCCCATGCAGCCTGACGGCATCGTGCGTCTGTCGAAAATAGAGGTTTATCCCGAATACTTGGAAGAATACATGAAATATGCGACCGAAGTCGGCGAAATATCCCTGCGCACCGAGCCGGGCGTGCTGACTATGTACGCTGTGGCAGAACAAGATAACCCTTGCCAGATTACGATTCTCGAAACCTATGCCGGCGCGGAGGCATACAGGTCACACATCGCATCGGCGCATTTTCAAAAGTACAAACAGGGAACGCTGCACATGGTCAAGTCGTTGGTACTGTCCGACCAGAACCCATTGAATCCCGCCAACAAAATTATCAATACCATTGAATAGAAACCGTCGGGAAACGGATTTCGTTATTTTTTTGACAATCGTTTTTTAACGACAAATTTATAGCATAGGAAAAATCGTACAGACCACCGGTATATCGTCGTTTTACCGGCATTCCAACTGTATTTTCATCTCTCAATTGGAATTTTTCGCAAGTGTTCAGTCAAGATAGAAGTGCAACAAAAGGGGAGAGAAAATATCTGTTCCACATCTTGAAGCAAAGCAGAAAG
>CANQDQ010000002.1 GCA_947593515.1 uncultured Bacteroidales bacterium
AATAGCACGCACCCAAATTGTTTTGAGCATAGGCATGACCTTGCTCTGCGGCTTTGCGATACCATTTCACCGCTTCCGTATAGTCTTGCGGTACACCTTGTCCATTATAATAGCACGCACCCAAATTGTTTTGAGCATAGGCATGACCTTGCTCTGCGGCTTTGCGATACCATTTCACCGCTTCCTGATAGTTTCGCGTTACACCGTTTCCGACTTCGTAGCAATAGCCCAAATTGCATTGAGCAACGTCATAGCCTTGCTCTGCGGCTTTGCGGTACCATTTCACCGCTTCCGGATAGTTTTGTGTTACGCCTTGTCCGAGAGCATAGCACCAACCTAACTGAAATTGAGCCTCGACCAATCCTTGCTCTGCGGCTTTGCGGTACCATTTCACCGCTTCTTCGTAATCTTGCATTACGCCTTTTCCATTATAATAGCACCAGCCCAAATTATATTGAGCTTCGGCATCGCCCTGTTCGGCGGCTTTGCGGTACCATTTCACTGCTTCCGTGTAGTTTTGTGTTAAGCCTTTTCCCTCATAATAGCAATAGCCCAAATTGTATTGAGCGGCGACATTGCCTTGTTCTGCTGCCTGACGAAACCAATCTACAGCTTCTGTATAATTCCTCTCATCATAATATTGTTTGCCTTTTTCATATTGTTCTTCGGGAGATTGCGCCCCATTGAAAATCAATATTGCCATGATGAAAACAGCAATGATACATAATCCGGCAATTGCCGTTTTTTTGAGGAAAGAAGATCTCTTTCCGTTTGATGAAGAATAATTTTGTACCATAATATGATGATAGTTTTTGCAAAATTACTCATTTGTATTTATATTAGCAAAATTTTATATACGATATTTTTCAAATTTTCCAAAAAAAATTACGATTTGACGATGTGCAGGGGCTTTTGTTTTTTCAGACAGGGCAGGGGAAATATTCCGACCCGAAAACCGAAGAAAAAATTTTTTTCGCCGCGAGGCTATTTTTTCGTAAAAATAGGTTGATTCAATAAATATTGTTACCTTTGCCACAAGTAAAAAACCGTCTCCCGAAGCGGAGGCATAAAAAATCTATACGCTATGAATCTTTCACACATTGAACATTTGGGCATTGCCGTGAAAAGCATTGCCGATTCCCTGCCTTACTATGAAGAAGTTTTGGGATTGAAGTGCTATTCCATCGAAGAAGTCGCCGACCAAAAGGTGAAAACGGCATTCTTCAAAATCGGACAAACCAAAATCGAACTGCTCGAACCGACCTCCGAAGAGAGCACCATCGCCAAATTCATCGAAAAACGCGGCGAAGGAATACACCACATCGCTTTTGCCGTAGCCGACGGCGTGGCAAATGCCCTTACCGAACTGTCGGGCAAAGGCGTGCGCCTCATCGACGCAGCTCCCCGTCGCGGCGCCGAAGACTTGAACATCGCTTTCCTGCACCCCAAATCGACTTGCAGCGTACTCACCGAACTGTGCGAGAAACCCGCTGAATAACCAATAACACACACCAATCCGAAATAGAATATGAGTAATCAACTTGAAAAAGTAAAAGAGCTGATAGCTCTGCGTGAAGAAGCGCGTTTGGGCGGCGGCGAAAAAGCCATTACCAAACAGCACGAAAAAGGTAAATATACCGCACGGGAGCGTATCTCCATGCTTCTCGACGAAGGCAGCTTCGAGGAAATAGATATGTTCGTAACCCACCGCTGCACCAACTTCGGCATGGAAAAGAAACATTATCTCGGCGACGGCGTCGTAACCGGAAGCGGTACGATCGACGGTCGGCTGGTGTATGTCTTTGCGCAGGATTTCACGGTAAACGGCGGCTCGCTCTCCGAAGCCATGGCGATGAAGATATGCAAAGTTATGGACCTCGCCATGAAAATGGGAACCCCCTGCATCGGTATCAACGACTCGGGCGGCGCCCGCATACAGGAGGGCATCAACGCCCTCGCCGGCTATGCCGAAATATTCCAGCGCAACATTCTGGCGTCGGGCGTCATACCCCAGATTTCGGGCATCTTCGGACCCTGCGCCGGCGGTGCCGTGTACAGTCCGGCTCTCACCGACTTTACGCTGATGACCAAAGGCACCTCTTATATGTTCCTCACCGGTCCCGCCGTGGTGAAAACCGTTACGGGCGAGGACGTTTCTGCCGAACAGCTCGGCGGCGCCTCCGTGCACACTTCCAAATCGGGCGTGGCGCATTTCGCTGTCGATACGGAGGAAGACGGACTCAAACTTATCCGCAACCTCCTCAGCTTCATTCCGCAAAACAACCTCGAAGAAGCGCCCATCGTTCCCTGCGACGACCCGATCGACCGCCTCGAAGATTCGTTGAACGAAATCATACCCGACTCGCCCAACAAGGCTTACGATATGTACGAAGTCATCGGCGCCATTGTCGATAAAGGCGAATTTCTCGAAGTACACCGCGACTTCGCCCAGAACCTCATCGTGGGCTTTGCCCGCTTCAACGGACAGTCGGTGGGCATCGTTGCCAACCAGCCTTGCAAAATGGCGGGCGTGCTCGACAGCAACGCTTCGCGCAAGGGTGCACGTTTCGTCCGCTTCTGCGATGCCTTCAATATACCCATCGTTTCGTTGGTCGATGTTCCCGGATTCCTGCCGGGCACGGGACAAGAGTACAACGCCGTCATTTCGCACGGAGCCAAACTGCTCTACGCTTACGGCGAAGCCACCGTGCCCAAAGTTACCGTAACCCTGCGCAAGTCTTACGGCGGTTCGCACATCGTGATGAGCTGCAAGCAGCTGCGCGGCGATGTCAATTTTGCATGGCCTACCGCCGAAATCGCCGTTATGGGCGCCAGCGGAGCCGTTGCCGTGTTGTACGCCCGCGAAGCTAAGGAGCAGGAAAATCCGGCAGCATTTTTGGCAGAGAAGGAAGCCGAATACACCAAACTCTTCGGCAACCCCTACAACGCAGCCAAGTACGGATATATCGACGACGTTATCGAGCCGCGCAACACCCGTTTCCGCGTATGCCGCGCACTGGCGCAGCTGCAGACCAAGAAAGTGGTCAATCCGGCAAAGAAACACGGAAATATACCCCTGTAATTCACTCTTAAATTCCGTAACGATGAACATACGCAAAATAAGAGTAGCATTGGCGTTGTGGTGTGTGGCGATGGTCGCTGCGGCACAGTCGCCTATGGCATTGCGCATCAACGAAGTGCTGACCGCAAACGAGAACAACTATATCGACCCCTTCGGCAATCGCGGTGCGTGGATAGAGATATACAACAGCTCTGCCGGCACGGTGCAAATGGCGGGCTGCTATATCACCGACGACCCCGCCAACCCCAAGAAATACATGATTTCCAAAGGTGACCTGAAAACCAAAATCGGACCCCACCAAGTCGTTATCCTTTGGGCTGACGGCAAGGCGCACCACGGCACTTTCCATACCAATTTCAGCCTGAAAGCGGGAGAGGAGAATTACATCGGACTCTACGACGCCAGCGGTAAAAATCTGATTGACGAAGTGCACGTGCCCGCTCTCGCGCCCGACCGAAGTTTCGGCTTTTCCCTCGACGGCAAGGGCGAGCGCACGGTGTTGGAAAACCCGACCCCCGAAGCTGCCAATCATGTCGAGAACACCAATCCGAAAGTCGATAAGTTCAGCGAAAAAGACCCCTTCGGCGTTTCTATGGCGATTACCGCCATGTCGGTCGTGTTTATAGCATTGATAATCCTCTTCTTCGCCTTCAAATGCGTAGGCAAGGCGTCGATTACCATGAGTGCGCACCGCGCCGTCAAAGCCGGCGTTGCCGATACCATTTCCGCCGCCAAGAGCGAGACCTCCATACCCGGCGAAGTGCTCGCCGCCATTTCCATGGCGATTTACGAGTATCAGGAAGCCGAACACGACTACGAGGAGGCTATTCTCACCGTCAAACAGGTTAAACGCACCTACTCGCCGTGGAGCTCCAAAATTTACGGACTGCGGCAGATTCCCAACAAGAAATAAACCCAAACAACCAGCAACATGAAAGAGTTCAAATATAAAATCAACGGAAATCTCTACGCCGTAAACATCAACCGGATAGAAGAAAACATCGCCAATATCGAAGTCAATGGCACCCCCTATCAGGTAGAGTTGGACAAACCGGCGAAGAAACAGATAAAACCGCTTACCCGTCCGCAGGCAGCCCCCGTAACCGCTGCCGGCACCCCCGTCGTAACCCGTCCCGCCGCTTCGTCGGTGGCAGGTGCCGTGCGCTCTCCGCTGCCCGGCGTGATTCTCGAAATCAGCGTCAAAGTGGGCGACGAAGTGAAAGCCGGACAAAAAGTGGCTGTGCTCGAAGCCATGAAAATGGAAAACATCATCGCCGCCACGCAAAACGGTAAAATAACCGACATAAAAGTAAATAAAGGCGATTCGGTGCTCGAAGGTGCCGACATCGTCGTCATCGGATAAAGACGTATGGGAGAGTTTTTCAGTTTTTTAGGTGAGAACATAAATGAATTTCTTACCTATACAGGTTTCGCCAACGTAGCCGTTGGAAATCTGGTAATGATATTTTTCGGCTGTGTCTTCATCTATTTGGCAGTAGCCAAAGAGTTCGAGCCGATGTTGCTTATCCCTATCGGATTCGGTATCCTTATCGGTAACATACCCTTCAAAGATGCCGGATTGCAGTTGGGCATATACGAAGAAAATTCGGTGCTGAATATCCTTTATCAAGGCGTGGTGCAAGGTTGGTATCCGCCGCTGATATTCTTGGGCATCGGGGCGATGACCGACTTCTCGGCATTGATTTCCAATCCGAAGTTGATGCTTGTCGGAGCCGCCGCGCAGTTCGGAATCTTCGGCGCATACGCCATCGCGCTGGCAATGGGCTTCGACCCCAGTCAGGCAGGAGCCGTTGCCATTATCGGCGGCGCCGACGGTCCCACCGCCATCTTCCTCTCCTCGAAACTCGCACCCAACCTCATGGGAGCCATTGCCATATCGGCATACTCCTACATGGCGCTCGTGCCCGTCATACAGCCGCCTATCATGCGGCTGCTCACCAACAAGAAAGAGCGGCTTATCCGTATGCGTCCGCCCCGTGCCGTGTCGCAGACCGAAAAAATCATTTTCCCCATTGTCGGACTCTTGCTCACCTGTTTCCTTGTGCCGTCGGGTCTGCCGCTGTTGGGAATGCTTTTCTTCGGCAATCTGCTCAAAGAGAGCGGTGTTACCCGCCGTTTGGCAGAGACCGCGCGAGGTCCGCTGATCGACGTTATCACCATTCTGCTCGGCGTAACGGTCGGAGCCTCCACCCAAGCCTCGCAGTTCCTTACCGCGAACTCTATCAAGATATTCGTTTTGGGAGCCGTATCGTTCGTCATTGCCACCGCCGCCGGCGTGTTGTTTGTCAAATTCTTCAACCTCTTTTTGCGGAAAGACAACAAAATCAACCCGCTTATCGGTAATGCCGGCGTATCGGCAGTGCCCGACTCCGCACGCATTTCGCAGGTACTCGGTCTCGAATACGACCCCTCCAACTACCTGCTGATGCACGCTATGGGACCCAACGTGGCAGGTGTCATCGGCTCGGCAGTCGCTGCCGGTATCCTGCTCGGATTCCTCGGATAGAAAACAGTTTTTCCTATTCGATAATCGGGCTGCACCACACGGCGCAGCCCGATTGTTTTTACCCTTGCCGTTTTGCAAAACCTTTTGTTTCTTTTTATCGCATATTTACGGTAACTTTTGCAAGAAAAGATAACTTGCTTAGAATAAATCGGTTGGTCGGATTGTTTGAAAATTGGGTAACGAGATGGCAACCGTTCGTATTTTTGAGTCCTTCATCGTTATGCTTCAATGCTTAACTCTGATGCAACAGTGGTACAAAAAGAATCGCAGACGAAAGAAAATTATCATTATTCTCTTTTCGTCTGCAATTTGAATTATAGTAATTTTTTCAATTCTTCTATATCGGGTAATGCCTGTTTTAATTTCTCTGGCATTTCGTCCGAAGTTTTGTATGTGGCAACGCCTAATGGCTTATCGTAATCTTGGATTACATACTCCACATACTTTTTGTCCGCACTCCGGCATAATACAATGCCGATTGATGGATTTTCGTGCGGCTTACGCATTTGGTCGTCCACTAAACGAAGATAGGTACATAACTGCCCTAAGTAAGAGGATTTGAAAGCTCCTTTCTTTAACTCTATTACAACCAATGCGTTCAGTTCTCTGTTAAAGAAAATCAGGTCGGGGAAATGCTCTACACCGTACACTTCTAATTTGTACTGATTGCCTACAAATGCGAAGTCACGACCAAATGTAAGAATGAATTTCTTAATGTTGTGTATGATTTCCTGCTCGATAACCCGTTCATCAATATCCTCTTTATCACGTTCTCCGAGTTCTTCCACATTGATAAAGTCCAAAAGATATTCATCTTTGAACATCTCTATTGCTTTCAATGATTGTCTTGCATCGGGTATCTTCTGAATGAAGTTGTTGGCAATCTCGCCTTGATGATTAAACAAATTATCCTCTATTCTTGCAGCCAACACCTCTTTACTCCATTTATTGGCAAGGGCTTGACGAATGTAGAACAGACGCTCTGCAAGAGAATTGGTCTTGCGGACTATAATCATATGATGCGTGAAACCTAATCCTAAAAAGGCGGTAATGTCAAAATCCTCTTTTTGAGGGATTTCGCAAGGTGTCAATAATTGGGTGTCAATTTCGCTAACTGCGGTTAGCGATTTGTCATCACCTATTCCGCTAACTGCAGTTAGCGATTTCAAATCCTCACACCAAGTTTCATAAAACTGACGCATAAATTTGATGTTGGCAGCCGAGAACCCACGAAGTCCCGGCAACTCTTTTTGCAGTTGCTGGCTGATTGCTTCTATTGCCCCTTTTCCCCAAAAGCCCTCGCGAGAGTTCTTTGAAACATAACAACCTATACCATAATACAATGATAGTTGCTCTTTGTTTGCAGAAGAGGCTGCGCGATACTGGCTACGCAATATCGCTTCCTTTATAGTTTTTACAGCATCTTTATACACCTGATTCTGGTCCATATAATACCATTCTTATAATTCGGTAGGCGAAATATAATTCTTTTCAATCATTTTATTATCTATCTCTTGTAAAAGACTATTCTCTTCATACATACTAACCATAGTATAAAGTTTTAATTGTTACTAAGATTCAACAAAGGTAGTGAATGATATTTATTAAGTATAAAAATGGGAGCAGAAAATCTACTCCCATCCTAATTTTACCAAGTTCTTTATCTACTCGAATAGTGTGAACTATGTGAGCGATGAGAACTGTGTGAACTATGCGAGCTGTGGCTGCTATGAGAACTGTGACTGGCGAGTAGTTTAAACTCGGCAGAGAACTGTTCTAACACCAATAATTGTTCCTGCCGTTGCTTGATTTGAGTGTCGCTGTTAGTTACCTTGGCGACAATCTTTTCACTAACAGAGGAACAATAGCTTGCACCTGCAAGAATTGCAGAGATCGCAAAGAACAAGAGTTTCTTCATTAATACCTCCTTTTTTAATTAAACAATCTGTTACTTAACACGATATATCAGATGATATATATTCTAATTTCTTAATATGCGAACTATGAGCTTGCCTGTTGGATTCAAAAAATCCAGCACACTGTCCCCTTAGTACACATTCGGCACATTCTTCTATATATATGTCTTTCCAATCTGAAATAGATTGTTGTGCATAACAACGAATATCTTCGGGGAGTACACATAATTGTGCATTATAGATATAAGGCTTCATACCTCTGTCTGCAAGTAATAGTACCGCTTCTCGTAACTCATTATTATAGTCATATGGGTCTATCCATAATTCTTCAAAGTTTTCTTTTGCCAATCCTGTTGTTTCCATTTGCATAAAAGCTACTTGGGCTACAAAAGGAAAATTATGATAGATAAAATCTGCAAATTGAAGGAGCCGCTTATAAGTTTGCTTATGGACTACTATACGCAATCCGATGCGTTGACGGAATAATGCCAAATTATATAATCCTTGAACTGTTTTATAAAATGTTTTTGCCCCTACAATGCGGTTATGTTCTTCGGCAATGTCTGAGAACAACGGAATATCTATTTGCAAATCTTGATGTTTGCACTTGGCTAATTTCATCGCATATTCCTTTTCTGCGAATTTTACTCCGTTAGACAGAATGCTGATAGCTGTTTGAGGTAATACCTTTTTAATATGGTTTATCAATGTAAAAAGATTATCCCCAATAAGAGTTGGTTCACCTCCCGTTATGCCAATCTCTTGTGTGTTTTTGTCAAACAGAGATATGAGCTGTAAATTAAAAGGAGTTTTATCTTTCTCCTGTAAAATGGGAGGTTGTGGGCACATGATACAATGATGGTTACAGCGTTCTGTCGCCATCAGGACATTGTGGTTGGAGTTTATCTCGTACACAAAAATGATTTCACCTTTTTTGTTGATAATAACCACATCTCTCTCGTTAAAATTTTCAACACTATCTACAATGCAATAAGGCTTGTCTTTGGTGGAGAAAGTTGTTTTCTCCGTAATTGTAGCCAAATAGCCGAAAGCAGGTTTGTTGCTATCTTTACAAACCAGTATATCATTGGAACGACTCAATAAATTCTTTTTGCCGAAGGTTATGCGTCCAACTATATCATCTTTAATATTATATGAAGTACCTTGAATCTGTTTCATAACACAATCAATTTAACCAAGACCAAAATATTCTATTTATTTCAGGGTCGTGTTTTTGCAGCAACTCAAACAAATAGTGTATGATGGCTTTTGTTTTCTTACACATTTCATTTGTAGGCCTAAAACCTATCATATCGCCTTGCTCTGACATATTACGAACAGGGTCAGCTCCGCAATAAGGTTGGAAAACACATTCTGCACAGACAGGTAGGCATTCATTACAAGCAGAAGCAATGATATGGTGTAGCAGCTCTCCATTAAACATTTCCTGATAAGTGTTTTCGTTTACATTACCCAATCTAAAATAGTAATTCTTGAAACGAGCCATCATACGTGCTTCATCCGAAACATACACATTGCCGTCATAATCATATATCACCCCTGCGATACCCACTCCTGCTGGAGATTGCAAATCAACAAATCCTGTAGCAAATGGGGTTAACATTCTTTTTAACAACAATGCCGCAAAGCCTTCTACAAAAAAAGTTCCTTGTTTATTCAGTTCAATAATGTAATCTAGTCCTTCCTTGTAATTTGCAATAAATTCTTCAACAGGATAGGCTATCTTATCCTTATATTGCTTTGCAAATCCATAAGGATTAAGAGAACGTAGGAATATATTATTGAATCCCAATCTGATGTATTCATCTATAATCTCCTTGAAACGTCCTAAACTATATTTGGAAGTAGTCATCAATGCAGAAACGCACTCATTATCTCCCCATATATTCCTTATCATTGCAAGATTCTTTTCAAAAATGGCATGATGGTCTAAATCCTTATTTTGTAAAGGACGGTTCATGTCGTGCAAATCTTTAGGTCCATCAAGAGAAGTGGAAATCATACATTTATGTTTCTTCAGGTATTTCACCATATCTTCATTAAGTAGTGTAAGGTTAGTACAGATTACAAAATCCAATTCTCTTTTCTTGAACAAGTTTTGCCATTCAGCTTCTTCGATGATATACTTTACCATATCGAAGTTTGTTGATGGATCTCCGCCTTGAAACTCTATTTTGATACAAGGCGATGGAGATTGAAATATGGTTTTTACAACATTCTTTGCCGTCTTTTTAGTCATATCTCCAGAATGATCATCCATATTCTTACGAGCGACTTGACAGTAAATACAACTTGAATTACAACGTAGCGTTGGCACAATCATATGTAACGAAGTAAAATCACGCAAGATGCTTTTCTTCGTCCTAAACTTGGTGGCAAGCATTTGCACCACATCTTCAATCTTGTCAGTTGTGGCAATTTGTTTAGAGGCGAGGTTATAGAACAATTCGCTGTGTTCGTCTAACTCATCATTAACAAAAGCGTGGAAATCATCATTTGACAAGAATATATATTCTCCAACTTCATTTGTCAGGAGATATTGATTTTCATTGAATCGTTCAAAGCGAAACGGTAGTAATTGATAAGCCATAATTCGTCATTTTGTTATAGGTTTGAACGCTTCTTGAACTATCATATCACGAATATGCTTAAACTGCGCATTTGTATTATAGCGAATCTGTTGGTCTATCAATTCATTGCAAAATTGCTTAGGAACATCTTCCGTAACTTTACCATTATCCTTTGATTCAAAGCATACATTTACCAACACTTGATTATATGCATCTGTTTGCTGGTGGATATAAAACAGGTGAGAAAATTTATAGATAGCAGCTGTTATGACTTCTTTGGTATACAGGCTCGTATCTATTGAAACTTGAAACTTATCTGCTGCAAGTTCTACAATAGGAATTTTAATCTCTGCCATAATCGTACATATGTCTTTGGCAGCCCCTCAAAGACTTTTATTGATGCACGAAGCGTGAACTGCAATGCAACCACATCTAAGTTGGAGGTCGTAGGAAAAACCTTTAGTACGGATATAGTAATAGCAGTCCACGCTATAGCGTAAGAACCACTATGCCTTCTCTCGTACTAAGTCCGAAATTTCCTACGTTTCCAACTTACAAGATAAGCATAACGCTTCTTTTTCAATATGTTTTGGATATGAGTTGCCTCAATCCGAAAACAAAAATACAAAAAAAATTCGTAATATGCCGGTCTATTGTAGATTTTATTTTGTTATTCGCAGCGCCTGTGCCGACGGTGAATAAAAAAGCAAATGTTGAGCGTCCGAGAAAAATCGAGAGTACGGAAGTTGGGGTAGGGCTATTGTAATTCCGTTTTTAATTTTTATCTTTGCAGATAACGTGAAACAATAAACGGAAATGGCACAATATAAAAGAATATTATTGAAACTCAGCGGCGAGAGTCTGATGGGTAAAAAGCAGTACGGCATCGACGAAGTGCGTTTGCAGGAGTATGCCGCGCAGATAAAGGAGATAGCCGGCATGGGAGTGGAGATAGCCATTGTCATCGGCGGCGGCAACATTTTTCGCGGATTGAGCGGCGCCTCAAAAGGATTCGACCGCGTGAAGGGCGACCAAATGGGTATGCTGGCAACCGTCATCAACAGTCTGGCACTAAGCTCCGCCCTCGAAACGCTCGGACAGAAAGCCCGCGTATATACCGCCGTGCCCATGCACCCCATAGGCGAACATTACAGCCCCGCACGCGCCATCGAGTCGCTGTCGCGCGGCGAAATCGTCATCATATCGGGCGGCACGGGAAATCCGTTCTTCACCACCGACACCGCATCGGCATTGCGCGGCGTGGAAGTCGGCGCCGAAGTGATGCTCAAAGGCACGCGCGTCGATGGCATCTACACCGCCGACCCCGAAAAAGACCCTTCGGCAGTGAAGTTCGACAAAATCAGTTACGACGAAATCTACAATCGCGGACTGAAAGTCATGGACCTTACCGCCACCACCCTCTGCAAAGAGAATCATCTGCCTATCATCGTGTTCGATATGGACACCGTCGGCAACCTCCGCAAGGTGATGAACGGCGAAAATATCGGAACGCTCGTATATTGAACCGGCGGCGTGCTGCCGATTCGATAAAATAAATTATCTTTGTTATCTCGAAAACAAAAAATCTATACGCTATGACAGACGTTAAGACTTACCTCAACGATGCCGAAGAAAAAATGACCCTCAGTGTCTCTTTCCTCGACGACGCACTGGCTTCGATACGCGCCGGAAAGGCAAACCCGCGCATTCTCGACCCCGTGCGCGTAGATTATTACGGCAGCAAGGTAACCATAAGCAATGTTGCCACCGTATCTACGCCCGATGCCAAAACCATTGCCATACAGCCGTGGGAAAAATCCATGCTCAAAGAAGTGGAGCGCGCCCTGCAAAATTCGGAAATAGGTATTACCCCCGAAAACAACGGCGAAGTCATCTACCTGCGTCTGCCGCCGCTTACCGAAGAGCGCCGCAAAAATCTGGTGAAGCAGGCGAAACAGGAAGCCGAAAATGCCAAAGTAAGCGTGCGCAACGCCCGTCGGGACGCAATCGAAGGTTTGAAAAAAGCCATTAAAGACGGCATGCCCGAAGACGTGGAAAAAGACGGCGAAAACGAAGTGCAGAAGATTCACGACAAATACATCAAGAAAATCGACGAAATCTTTGCCGCCAAGGAAAAAGAGATACTTACCGTATAAAATCGGAATCGGAAGCCCGTTCCACCCGACAGCGGCGGAGCGGCTTTCTTTTTTCACGGAAACGATATGCGGCACGGATTGGTCATAAAAAACACGGGCAGTCGGTATGCAGTACGTACCGACGACGGGGCGCTTGTCGAATGCAAAATCAAAGGGAACTTCCGCCTGAAAGGCATACGCAGCACCAACCCCGTAGCCGTAGGCGACCGCGTGTATATCGAGGAAAACCGCGAAGGCATCACCTTCATCACCGACATCGAGGAGCGCGACAACTACATCGTGCGCAAGGCGTCGAACCTCTCCAAAGAAACCCACATTCTGGCTGCCAACCTCGATCAGGCGCTGCTGGTCGTTACCGTCGATTTCCCGCAGACCAATCCGATATTCATCGACCGCTTTCTGGCGACCGCCGAAGCCTACCGCGTGCCGGTGAAACTGATATTCAACAAAACAGACCTCTATACCGGCGACGATGCCGAGCTGCTGAAAGGTTTTTCCGACCTATATACCTATATCGGGTACGAATGCCATTCCGTGTCGGCGGCGACGGGCGAGGGCATCGACGCCGTTCGGGCGCTGTTGGCGGGAAAAATCACGTTGGTGGCAGGCAACTCGGGTGTCGGCAAATCGACCCTTATCAACGCCCTTTTGCCCGACCTGCACCTGAAAACCGGCGAAATATCGGCGACGCACCACAAAGGTATGCACACCACCACCTTTTCCGAAATGTTCCCGCTGCCCGAAGGCGGCTACATCATCGACACGCCCGGCGTCAAGGGATTCGGCACGATAGACTTCGCCCCCGAAGAAGTGGCGCATTTCTTTCCCGAAATATTCCGCTTCGCGCACGATTGCCGTTTCAGCAACTGCACCCACCGGCACGAACCGGGCTGCGCCGTCTTGGCGGCATTGGACGAGCAGCGCATCAGCCGCTCGCGCTATGCCAGTTATTTGAGCATTATCGACGACAGCACCGACGGAAAATACCGCGCGGGCTATTAACCGTATTGAACATGAAACAATATCTCGAACTTTTGCAACGGGTACTCGATGAGGGTACGGAGAAAAACGACCGCACGGGCACGGGCACTATCAGCGTGTTCGGGCATCAGATGCGATTCAACCTCGACGACGGGTTTCCTTTGCTGACCACCAAAAAACTGCACCTCAAATCCATTATTTACGAACTGCTGTGGTTTCTCAAAGGCGACACCAACGTGAAGTATTTGCAGGACAACGGCGTGCGCATCTGGAACGAGTGGGCAGACCCCGACGGCAGCCTCGGACACATTTACGGCTACCAGTGGCGCTCGTGGCCTGACTACGACGGCGGGCATATCGACCAGATAACGGAGGCGGTGGAAACTATCAAAAACAATCCCGATTCGCGCCGCATCATCGTCAGCTCGTGGAATGTCGCCGACCTCTCACGCATGAATCTGCCGCCCTGCCACGCCTTCTTTCAATTCTACGTCGCCAACGGGCGGCTCAGCCTGCAACTCTACCAGCGCAGCGCCGACATATTCTTGGGCGTGCCCTTCAACATCGCCTCGTATGCGCTGCTTCTCATGATGATGGCGCAGGTTACGGGGTTGAAAGCCGGCGACTTCGTACACACGCTCGGCGACGCCCATATCTACAAAAACCACCTCGAACAGGTGCGGTTGCAGCTCACGCGGGAGCCGCGCCCGCTGCCGCACATGCACCTCAATCCCGAAGTGCGTTCGATATTCGATTTCCAATACGAAGATTTCACCCTTACCGATTACAACCCGCACCCGCATATAAAAGGCGTCGTAGCCGTCTGAAAAACAAACTATGCCGAAAATATCCTTGATTGCCGCAGTGGCTGCCGACGGAGCTATCGGGCGCAACAACGACCTGTTGTGCCACCTGCCTGCCGATTTGAAACATTTTAAGTCGCTCACCCTCGACCATACCATCGTCATGGGGCGGCGTACATTCGAGTCGCTTCCGGGCGGCGCGCTGCCCCGCCGGCGCAACGTCGTGCTTACCTCGCAGCCGCACGCGCTGCCCGACACCGTTACCGTATGCCGTTCGTTGCAGGAGGCTTTGGATTTGGCAATGCCCGATGAGGAGCTGTTCATCATCGGCGGCGCCACCGTGTACCGGCAGTTTATGCCACAAGCCGACCGGCTTTACATTACCGAGATTCACCACGCCTTTCCCGATGCCGACGCCTTTTTCCCGCCGATAGACAAAACGGTGTGGCAGGAGACGGCACGGGAAGATTTCCCTGCCGACGAGCGGCACGCCTATCCCTATTCTTTCGTTACCTATGAGCGGTGTTAGCTGCGGTAGGTGAGTGTTATCACACCGCCCTCGCGGTCGAATTTGAGTGCGACGACCGGACGGGTGCCCAGTTCGAGATAGTAGCCGTAATCTTCGATGCGGATAAGGGTAATCGTCGTTTGGGGATAGTTGGCATACACGTAGGTTGTGATGCTTCCGGGCAGCAGCGCATACACCGCGCCTTGCGGTATGCCGCTTCCGTTGCCGTCGATGCACTGACAGCCCCCTTCGCCGTAGAAGTAAAGCGTAAATCCCGTATTCAGTTCCACGCGGTAGCGCGGTTCCTCTTTTTTCTTTTCGATTTGGTTTGCCGACGCATTCTCGAAATAGGTCGAAATGAACGTGCGGCTCTCCTGCGGAAGACTTTCAAGGGCGATGTCCTCGTTTTTGTCGCACCCCGAAAGCACGATTCCGCAAAACAGCAGCGGCAGAAGCCGGACGGAAAAATTTTTCATAAGCCGTATGATTTAGTCAGTGCAGATAAAACAACAGACCCGCATCGAAAGTTTCGGTGCGGGTCTGTTTTGTCTTCGGTATGGGGCGGTTACTTGTTTTCGTTTTGGAAAACTTTGACACCGTTTTTCAGGAAGTTGAGATAAGCGGGCACATCTTCCTTGTAAGAATAGGAGGGACCTACGGGATTTCCGTCGGTGTCGAGCAGTACGTAGAACGGCTGTGCATTGGCTCCGAATTTGTGCCGTTGCAGGTAGCTCCACCGGTCGCCTATGGTGTAGAGTGTACGCGTCTTGCCATACTCTTCGATTTTTTCCGGTTCGCGCAGCGGCGTTTTGTCATCGACCATGAGCGTTATCAAGATGTAATCGTTTTCGATAACCTCTTTCACTTCGGGAGCCGTCCACACGGCAGCCTCCATTTTGCGGCAGTTCACGCAGCCGTAGCCCGAGAAGTCTATCAATACGGGTTTGTTTACTTTCTTGGCGTAAGCCATGCCCTCGTCGTAGTCGGTGAAAGCAGCGTGTACTTCATCTTCGTACAGATTGAAATCCTGCGTCGTCAAAGGCGGAGCGAAGGCGCTGATCGATTTCAGCGGCGCACCCCAAAGACCCGGCACCATATACACGGCAAACGCCAGCGAAATCATGGCAAGGAAAAGGCGCGGCACCGAAACGTGCGTCGTTTCGCTGTCGTGTGGGAAACGTATTTTTCCCAACAGATAGAAGCCCAACAGGGCGAAGATGATAATCCAAAGGGAGACGAAAGTTTCACGGTCGAGAATATGCCAGCCGTATGCCAAGTCGGCAACCGAGAGGAATTTCAGTGCGAATGCCAGTTCGAGGAATGCCAGAACCACTTTCACCGAATTGAGCCAGCCGCCCGAGCGGGGCAGCGATTGCAGCATCGACGGGAAGATGGCGAACACCGCAAACGGTATGGCAAGCGCCAAAGCAAATCCCAACATACCGATTGCCGGACCCACTGTCAATCCCATAGATGCGGCTTGTACCAGCAACGTGCCGATAATGGGTCCCGTGCATGAGAACGACACCAACACCAGTGTGAATGCCATGAAGAAGATGCTCAACAGTCCGCTCGTGGAGTCGGCTTTGCTGTCGAGTTTCGTCGTCCACGATGCCGGCAGCGTCAGTTCGAACGCACCGAAGAACGATATGGCGAATACCACTAAAAGCGCAAAGAAAAGAATGTTGAACACGGCGTTCGTCGCCAGACTGTTCAGTGCGCTCGCGCCGAATATGGCGGTGATAAGCAAGCCCAAGCCTACATAGATGATGATAATGGCGAGCCCGTAAATCACGGCGTCGCGTATCGAGCGGCGCCGGTTGCCCGAACGTTTCAGGAAGAAACTTACCGTCATCGGTATCATAGGCCATACGCAGGGCGTAACCAATGCGAGCAGACCGCCGAGAAATCCCGAGAAGAAGATAAACCACATCGACGTATCGTCGGCAGCTGTCGTTTCTCCGCGAGCTTGCAGTTTGTCGATGACCGGAGTCCACAAATCAGTTTCTTCCGGCTCGGACACTGCCGCCGGAATTTCCTCTGCCGGAACAAGTGTTGCGGCAGGCGTTACCGTCTTTTCGCTTTCGGGAGAGGCTGTTTCGGTCTTTTCAACTTTTGCCGGTAATTTTGCGGGTAAGTCTGTTATTTTGTTCGGCTCTGTTTTTTTCATGGATTTCTGGGCGGCAACCGGCGGTGTTTGAGCTTTTGCCACGCCTTTTCCGGCAAAATCGAAATCTTCGGTCGTCGGGGGCAGGCACGACCGGTCGTTGCACGTCATGTAGCGCAGATAACCTTTCACAGCGAAAGTTTCGCCCGTGATTTTTATCTTCTGTACGAACGTTACTTCGTGTTCGTACCAATTCAGCTCCATGCCGAATGTGTCGTCGTATTTGGTAATCAGCTTTGATGGCGAAGTTACGTCGCCTACCAATTCCGCTCCGTTTATTTCAGCGAAAGTGAAAGAGGTGGGGTTCGGTCCGTCTTCGGGAATATGCAGCCCGTACATATGCCACCCGTCGTCGATTTTTGCTGTGAAATGCAGCTCTTTTTCTGTCTTTGATACATCGGTTACGGAAAAACTCCAATCAACCGGATCTTGCATTTGCGCATTGCCCAAAACTGCTGTTATGAGCAGACTTGCGAGGAAAATAAATCTCTTCATGTTTTTTTTATAGAAAGGTTTGTCTCTTCGCTTCCCGATGTGTTCATAACAGACCGCAGAAGCCGTTGTGTCTAAAATTTTACTCCAAAGGTAATAATTATGTTGTTATTTTTCGTTATTGCACGAACATTTTTTGCACCCGAAATTTGTTTGTCGGGAACAGCCGAATATGCCATTACTTCGTTTTTGTTGCAGCGGTGTTGGTAGGCGGCGTCGATATAGGCACGTTTGAACCGGTAGCCCAATCCTGCCGAATAGGCTTGTTTCGAGCGGTTCAGCGTATAGTGCGGCAGCGTGCCGGCGGTCGGCCCGTAGACGGTATTGTCGAGCCAAGCGTCCGATACGGGCGTGGTCGTAAGGGTATATCCGGCACGCACGCTCAATTGCGGCAGAATGCGGTATTCGGCACCCACCCGTATGGTGTGGCTGTTTTTCAGATAATCCTTAATATCTTGATTGTCATACGTATATTCAAATCCGTCGCGCTCAAACATCTTCATGCGCTTGTTGGCGGTAAATTCGTAATCGACGCTCAAAATGGCTTTCGTGCCGAACATATAAGAGGTGCCCGCCATGACTTTCATCGGCGTGCGCAGGCGGAAATCCGTTTCCGACACCGGCGTGTTGCTTTCCGAATTTGCCGAAACTTCACCCACCTCATCGGTATAAATGTAATCGTTTACGATGTCGCCGTATGCCGTCCGCGTAAGCGAAAAGTAGGTTGGCGTATGCACGGCGATGCCCACCCGCCACGAATCGGTGATGTAGCCGATAAGTCCGACCTTGAAATTCACGCCCGTGCCTCGTGTGGAGAGTTCGTTGTACAGCGAGTAGTCGGAAGCGGTAATCGGGTAGAAATTCGTGCTGCCGTCGTCATCGGTGAGTTCCGTTTCGCCCTGCGTGTCGGCAAGCGTTTCTTCGTAATACGACACCACTTGGTATTTCAAATCGTCGATACCCAGCCCGATGCCGAAAAACAGCCGGTTGGCGATGTTGCCGCCGAAGTTGAACGAATATTCGTTGTCGTAGCCCTTTTCCTGCATATCGAGGAAGCCTCTGCCGCTTGTCTGTCCGCCGGCATACAGACCTTCATATATCCAGTCTCCTCTTCCTGCCTGTCCGACGGCGCGGGTCAGAAAATTATCGTATGCAAGTACATCAAGCCAAGCTGCACCGGAAGAATAGGTGAGGTTGGCTGGCGCGTCGGTGCATAGTCCGGCTATGGCGTTGGACAGCGAGCCGTTCAGGGCTGCGTAGTTTACGCGGTAGTTTTGCGAAAAATGCTGTCGCCGGTTGTAGGCGGCACCGAAATTGATGTTGGCTACCGTCGCGTTTTCGCCGAAACGCATTGTTCCCACGATTCCTATGTTGTCGAAAAGTACGCGCGAAGAATGCAGGTCGGAGTTGCCCGGCAGGTTGTCGATTTGGGTGGATTGAATAGCGATGTTCATCGTGGCAGCGACTTCTGACGAACGGAATACGCCGATGCCTGCCGGATTCTGCGACAAGCTGCTGATGTCGCCGCCTAACGAGGTGAAGGCTCCGCCCATGCTCACGAATCGTGCTGACCCGAAAAGGTCGGTGTCGCTCATGCGTAACGCTTCCGTTGCCGATTGTGCTTGCCCGATGCCCGTGCTTCCTGCCGCGAGCAACAGGGCGAAAGATATATTTTTTAGAATTTTGTTCATGTTTACATGTTTAGTTTTTTAGCAAGTTATCTCCGGCTACGACTGCCTCCTCCGCCGCCTGCGCTTCTGGAAGAAAAGCCGCCGCTTCGGCTGCCGCCGCCACCTCCACCGCTGCTCATGCTGCCGCTGCGGGTGCCGGTGTTGTAGCTCGGCGTGTAGGATTGACGGTTGTTGCTGTTATAATTGTTTTGACGCGGAGCGGATTGATTGTTCTGCCGTTGTGCCGAGCGTGAAGTATTGCCCGTGCGCACCCGTTGTCCCTGTTGGTTGGTAATGGTTCGGTTGCCCGACGTTCCCCTGTTCGGCTGCACGGACGCAGGACGGCGGCTGCTCCACCCGCCCGGGTTGTGCGAGGGGCGGGACGGTTGCGGACGATAATCGGGACGGGGAGGTGCCGGCGGTGCATACCACCCGCCATGGTATGGCGGATAGTTCCATGCCCAATAAGGACTGCCCCAATATCCGTAGTGCGTATAACCGAATCCCCAATAAAACGGGTCCCATCGCCACGACCACGACCAACTGTAAGGCGCCCACCTATAATCCCAATAATAGGGATTTGTCCATGTCGGGGTAACGAAAGCGAAATTTCTGTCGATATATACGTTCCAGTCGTAGGAATCCAACAAATATATATCGGTATAGGCGGGGTCGGTGATGTGTATGGTGAAACGCGGATTGTGGAAACGGCGTATGCGCTCGGCATATTCCAAGTCGCTCTGCGAGCCGTTGAATCCGTTCAGGTAATAGCCGTCGCCGCTTATCGTTTCGGTTTCGGCAGCGGGCAGTGTGGCGAGCGTGGTGTCTGTCGTCGCGTAACGGCGGTTGTAGGCATCGACATTCCAATCGCTGTCGATAGCGTTGTCGTCGGCAGGTGCGGTTTCGACGATGACTTCTGCGGCAGGTTGTCGCTGTACGTTTTCAACCTTTTTCTCCTTATGCTTTTTATCGCTCGGACGTATGTATAAATCGTCGTAGTATTGTCCGGCGGCGATGCCGGGCAATGCGAGCAGAAGCAAAAACATTCCGATGCGGTTTGCGGTTTTCATAATCATTCTCCTTTCATGCACGCTTTCGCGCTTTTCTTTTAGACGGAAATCGGACGCGAACGTTTAAGTGAAATCGAATATACAAAGATAAAAAGATGTAAGCAAAAAATCATAAACAAGTTGTGAATAAAAGCGAAAAACGTCGGAATTATCCGGCGTTTTTCGCTTTTTTAAGGAGATACATGTTTTTTTCACCCGATAGCTATTTCCGTTCCTTTGCGGTGCATATCGTTTTTATCGGGTTTCAAATCGAGGGCGAAAACGATAAGCATCGCGCCCCAATAGACGAAAGCGATGGCGCACAGGTAAACGATGACCACGCTTGCCGCCAGTGGCGAGAAGAAAAAGAAAAACGAAAACAGCAGGAGCAGAATGCCGTTCAACAGATAGAGCCACCACCCTTTGTTTCGCCGGCTTTGCGCCAGACCCGACACGATGTACTTTATTCCCCTGTACAGCAGAATGAAAGCGAAGAAATAGGGGAGCAGCGATTCGCTCAACAGCAGGTGGCTGATGAGTAGAAATCCGATGAACAGGTCGAATATGCCTCCGGCGAGCCACCAACCCCACCCGCTGCGGTTGCGCTCGACGTCGCCTGCAATGACGAGCTGTATCGCTCCCAGCACCACTAATGCCCAACCCAGCAGCATCGAAATGATAGCATATCCGGCTGCGGGTCTGAACATGAACCATATACCGCACGGTATCAGCAATACGCCTACCGTCAATACCGCCCACCAGTAGCGGCTTTTACCCCAAAAAGAAAATTTTGTCTCCATAATTGATTGAAAAATGTTTTATGATTTTCCTTTATAACAATCGTTCGGAGTGAAAGTTTTTTCTTTCGGGGCGGGTGAATGGGTTAAGGTTCCGTCCAGTCGCCGTTTTCCTTGATGAGGGCGATGAGGTACTCTACGGCTTCTTCTTCGGGAATGTTTTTGAGTACGCACGTTTTGTTTTTGTAGAGGCTGACGCGGTTTCTGCCGGCGCCCACATACCCGTAGTCGGCGTCCGCCATTTCGCCCGGACCGTTTACGATGCAGCCCATGACGCCGATTTTCAATGTTTTCAGGTGCGATGTCGCCGCCTTTATGCGGGCGATTGTTTTTTCGAGGTCGAAAAGCGTGCGACCGCAGCCCGGACACGATATGTATTCCGTGTGGCTCATGCGCCGGCGGGCGGCTTGTAAAATGCCATACATGCAGCTCGTGATTTTGTCGTCGGGAATGGTGCCTTCGTTCCGCAGCCAGATGCCGTCGGCAAAGCCATCGAGCAGCAGGGCGCCGAAGTCGGCAGCCGCTTTCAGTTGCAGGTCTTCGACTTCGTTTTCTTTATAAGAGAACTGCACGACCACCGGAACGGTGCAGCCGCACCGCAGCAGCCGGTGGAAAAAGGCGCGGCATTCGCCCACCGGATTGGCGTGCCGGCTTGTCAGTATGGCGATGACGCTCTTATCTGAATCCAGCACGTTCCACACCGCCGTATCGAGTTGCGAATAGGAGAGCAGCAGAAATTTTTTCTCGCTCCGGCAGGCGGCAAGCGCTGTAAGTTCCTCCGTCGTAAAGAGTGGGAACGTATCGGGTTGTCCCGTGTATTTTTCGCAGGGTACGATGCGTATTCCGTCGCCGTCGGCATGGCAGGAGTAGTCGGCAGGCATACCCGTATGGGGTTGTCGGTCGGTTATCGTAACGGGCACTTTGTCGCCGCCCATCTCTCCGACGGTGCGGCTTTTGCGCCGCTGCATGGCAGTGAAATCGTAATCGGCGGCTGGTGTTCCCTCGATGAAAGCGTGTCCCGCACGGGCAGTGATGTAATCGACGAGTTTGCGGGCGACCGGAATTTCCGCTTCGGGCGCTTCGCTCAGCGATACCCGCACGGTGTCGCCTATGCCGTCGGCAAGCAGCGTGCCGATGCCTACTGCCGATTTTATGCGGCCGTCCTCGCCTTCGCCCGCTTCGGTAACGCCCAAGTGCAGCGGGTAGTGCATATCTTCTTTCTCCATGGCAGCCAGCAGCATACGCACCGATTGCACCATAACGACCGTGTTCGATGCCTTAATCGACAGCACTACATCGTTGAACTTCTCGTCGCGGCATACGCGCAGAAATTCCATGCACGACTCCACGATGCCTGCCGGCGTGTCGCCGTACCGGCTCATGATGCGGTCGGAGAGCGAACCGTGATTGACGCCGATGCGTATGGCGGTGCCGTGCGCCTTGCATATATCGAGCAGGCGGACGAGCCGCTCGCGCAGGCGCGCCAGTTCGCCGGCATACTCTTCGTCGGTGTATTCGAGGTGTTTGAAGGTGCGGGCGCTGTCGATGAAGTTTCCCGGATTGATACGGACTTTTTCCACGATGGCGGCGGCTGCTTCGGCGACGTGCGGATTGAAATGTATGTCCGCCACCAGCGGCGTATGGTAGCCTCGCCGATGCAGCTCGTTTTCGATGTTGGCGAGATTTTCCGCTTCGCGGGTGCCCTGCGCCGTCAGGCGCACATAGTCGGCGCCGGCGTCGATGATGCGGATACACTGCTCCACGCTCGGTGCGGTTTCGTGCGTGGGGGTGTTGGTCATCGACTGTATGCGTATGGGGTTGTCGCCGCCCAGAGGTGTGTTGCCTATGCGCGTCGTCGTGCTGTTCCGACGCCGGTAATTGAAAAAGTCCATGATGGTGTAGGCGTGCCGGTTAGTTGGTCTTGAACGGATATTTCACTTGCGCGAGTTTTTCGTTGGCATCGACGATTTTTTTCGCCAGCCCCTTTTTGTAAGTTTTCAGCCGTTCGGCAATCCGCTTGTCTTCGAGCGAAAGCATCTGCACGGCGAGTATGGCGGCATTGAGGGCGCCGTTGATACCGACGGTGGCGACGGGAATGCCCGGAGGCATCTGCACGATGGCGAGCAGGGCGTCCATGCCGTCGAGGGTGGAGTCGATAGGCACGCCGATGACCGGCAGCGGTGTCGATGCCGCAATGACGCCCGGCAGGTGTGCTGCCATGCCGGCGGCGGCGATGATTACTTTCACCCCTCTGCCTTCGGCGTTCTTGGCGAAATGTTCCACCTCTTCGGGCGTGCGGTGGGCGGAGAGAGCATTCATTTCAAACGGAATTTCAAAGTCGTTCAACAGCTGAGCGGCTTTCTCCATGACGGGCAGGTCGGAAGTGCTGCCCATGATGATGCTGACGATAGGATTCATTGGAAAATAGCTATAAGTGTGAGTTGTAAAATCGGTAATAGAAGCGTGCAGAGAAATCCGCAGAGCAGACCGGCGGAAATCTGCCACAGGTTGTTTTTGTCGAGCAGCATACGGGCGGTGGCTGTCGCGCCGGTCGTCAATATAAGGACGATGAACACGCCGAGCGGTATGCCCGACAGGTCGGTGTGCATGAAATACGTCAATGCCCACAATGCGCCGAAACTTGTCATGTAGATGCTTATGCGCCAGCCGCAATAGTTGATGATACCCGTGATGATTGCTGCCACGAATGCGCCGTTCGTGTAGTTCAGAAACCACATGGGCAGATTTAGCCGCGCGGCGAACAGGCTGCAAAACAGCAGCATTGTCGCATAAAAGAAGAGTTCTGTTTTATGAAAACCTCCATCGTCTTTTTTCTTGTGGAGGAAAAAACGGAGCAGCAATCGGAAGAGGGCGGGCAGCACACCGGCGAAGAATAGAAATCCGCCGCAGATGAAAAGTTTGAAAATGAGCGCCAACTTTCCGATATAACTGCATTCGACGGCTATCACGCTGCCGTAAAAGGGCAGGAGGCAGGGGTGGGTCAGGAGTGAAAATATGCGGGCAATTGTCTTCATGGCGTTACAGAAATTTGCGCAGGCGGGCAACCGGAATGCCGAGCTGTTCGCGATACTTCGCCACCGTGCGGCGGGCTATGGCGTAGCCCTTTTCGCGCAGCAGTTCGCACAGCCGGTCGTCGGTGAGGGGCGACTGTTTGTCTTCGCCCTCGATGCTCTCTTTCAGAATCTTTTTTATTTCCCGTGTCGAAAATTCGTCGCCGGCATCGTTCTGCATCGATTCGGAGAAAAAATATTTCAACGGGTAGATTCCGAAAGCGGTTTGTACATATTTGTTGCTCGTGGCGCGCGATATGGTCGATATGTCGTATCCCGTGCGCTCGGCGATGTCGCGCAGAATCATGGGGCGCAGCCGGCTTTCGTCGCCCGAGAGAAAGAAATCGCGCTGACGTTCGAGTATGGCTTGCATCGTTGCCGAGAGCGTTTGCTGCCGCTGTTGCACGGCGTTGATGAACGATTGGGCGGCATCGATTTTCTGTTTGATGAACAGGAGGGCGTCGCGGCGTTCGGTTGTCCGGTTGGCTTTGTTGCCCGTGTAGTCTGCCAGCATCTCGTTGTAGCTGCGGCTGATGCGCAGTGCCGGAATGTGGCTGTTGTTGAGGCTGAGCGTCAGTTCGCCGTCGTTTTCATCGACGAAGAAATCGGGACTGATGCGATTCATGTTCTCCGCGAAAGCGTCGTTCCAACTGCTTCCGGGTTTGGGATTGAGTTGTGCAATCTCCTGTATGGCAGCTTTCAATGCATCTTCACCGATGCCGAATTGGCGGGCTATTTTTTCGTAATGGCGTTTGCCGAATGCGTCGAAAGCCTTGTCGATGATATCGTATGCCAGCCGTACGGCGTCGGTGCCGCGCTTGCGTTCCAGTTGCAGCAGCAGGCACTCTTGCAGATTCGATGCGCCCACGCCGGCGGGGTCGAAATCCTGTATGATTTGCAGCAGCTCCTGCAATTTTTCGACCGGTGTTTCCGTGCCGGTCTGGAACAGCAGGTCGTCGGCTATCGCCGGCAGGGTGCGTTGCAGGTAGCCGTTGTCGTCGATGTTGCCGATGATGTACTCGGCAATCTTTCGGTCGTCTTCCAAAATATCCCGCAGTTGCAGCTGTTCCGTCAGATGTTCGTGGAAACTCGTTCCGCCGGCGAAAGGTATGTCGTCGTGCGGGCGGTTCTCGCCGCCGGAGTCGCGGTCGAGGTAAGCCGGCATATCGTCTTCGTTTCGGTAGTCGCCCATCAGCAGCTCTTCCGCGCTCTCCTCGCCGCCGGCGGTCTCGTCGGCATCGGGCGAAGTTTCGGCAGCGTTGTCGGCAGTGGCGAAGTCTTCGGCTTCTTCGAGCGCGGGGTTGTCGATAAGCTCCTGCTTTATCTGTTCTTCAAGCTCTATTTCAGACAGTTCGATAAGTCGTATCGCCTGTATTTGTTGAGGCGACAGCGTTTGTCGTTGTTGCAGTTTCTGTTCCTGTCTGAGCATGGCGGCATGAAAAATTTTCAGTAACGAAGGTACGGCATTTTCTTCGATTACGCCAACAATTCGAGAATCTTTTTCCGCAAATCTTCTTCGGGACCTATCAGGCAGGTATGGAATCCCACCTGTTTGGCGCCTTCGATGTTGGCTTCCAAGTCGTCGAAGAAAAAGCTGCGGGCAGGCGATTCGCCGCAGTCGTCGAGCACTTTTCGGTAGAACGATTCATGCGGTTTGCGCGTGTGCAGCTCTTGGGAGAGGTAGAGCTTGTCGAAATAATCGTCGACCGTCAGCCCCTCGTCGCGGAACACCGCTTCGCGCGTGTAGTCGAAGTGCGGAGCGTTGGTGTTGCTCACCATATAGATGCGGTAATGACTGCGCAGTTCCCGCAGCAGTTGCAGTTTGGGCAGCGGCACGGTGCCGATAATCAGGTTCCATGCGCGGAGCATCTCGGTGTCGGTTGCAGTGAAGTGCATGAATCGGCGCAGCGTAGCGAAAAATTCGCCGGTGGTTATCAACCCCTTTTCGAGCCGGTCGAACTCCTCGTTGAATGCCCCGCTGCGAAACAGCGTTTCCTGCGAAGCGTCGGCGCCCAACCGCTTGAAAGCCTCGATACAATGGTCGAAGTGCAGCGTGAGCAGCACGCCGCCGAAATCGAAAAACAGAGCGTCTATATCGGTTCTCATATTATATAGGTGTCTAATAGATGAAACTGCTGCCGCCGAGAAACTCGCGCAGCAGCGACGTGGCGGGAATCTCTTTTTCGTCGAGCGGCAGGAAGTAGTAAAGCTGTTGCAGCAGATGCCGCGCCGTGTCGTATTCGGGGCAGCTTTCGGGAACAGCCAGCAGCGTCGGCACGGCTTGCTGTTTGATGACTGCCAGCTCGAAAAGCAGCGACGAATTGAACATGGCATCGGCATTTTCCTGATAGGGGAAAATCCATTTTTCCTCGCCCCGCCGCACGCTCGCCCAGCGGGCTATGGTCTTTTGCGCTGACGTGCCCCGATACTTTTCGTCGCGAATGATGCGGCGCAGCAGGCGGTTGTCGGCAGTGGGAATCCAGCTGTGGTCGTCGATGGACAGCGTGGTGAGCGCCGACACGTAGATGCAGAATTTCTGGCGCGGGTCGATGTGCGGCGTCAGCTCGGGATTCAATGCGTGAATGCCCTCCATCACCAGCACGTCCGACTCTTTCAGTTGCAGCGTATTGCCGCGATACTCCTTGCTGCCCGTCTCGAAATTGTAGGTCGGCATTTTCACCTCTTTTCCGGCGAGCAGGTCGTTGAGGTCTCGGTTGAACAGTTCGAGGTCTAATGCATAGAGCGATTCGTAATCGTATTCCCCGTGCTCGTCGAGCGGCGTCTGTTCCCGTTCCACGAAATAGTTGTCGAGCGAAATGACGATGGGGCGCAGCAGGTTGGTCATGAGTTGTATCGAGAGCCGTTTCGAGAATGTCGTTTTACCCGACGACGACGGACCCGATATGAGAATGATGCGGGCGCCGCCCTCCCGACTGTTGTGGCGGGCGGTTATGCGGTCGGCGATGCGCGAAATCTGTTTCTCGTGCAGCGCCTCCGTAACCTTGATGAGGTCGCTCGAATGGCGGTTGCGTATGGCGCGGTTCATGTCGCCCACGTTGTTCATGCCCACGATTTTGTTTACGTCGATATACTCCTTGAAGGCGTTGAACATTTTGTCCTGCCGTATGACCGGGCGCACCTCGTCGGGATTCTCTTGTTGCGGCGGCAGCAGCAGCATGCCGTCGTGGTACTTTATCAGGTCGAACACCCGCAGGTAGCCCGTCGAAGGCACTAAACAGTCGTAATACATATCATATATGTCGCCCAACTTGTAATAGGTTTCGTACAGCGGGTGCCGCGTTTCGAGTAGGGCGACTTTATCGTCCATTCCCTGTTTCCGGAATCGTTCCATAGCAATTTCGGCAGTCGTTTCCACGCGCTCGAAAGGAATGTCCTGCGCTACGATTTCGTTCATGCGCTTTTTCAACAGCTCCACCGTTTCTTTGGTGATTTCCTCCCGCCGGTTCAGGCAGCAGAAATAGCCGTTCGATACCGAGTGCTCAATGCGCAGGCGCGTACCTTCGGGCAGCACGTCGCACACCGCTTTATATAATACGAAACTCAACGAGCGGATATAAGAGCGTGTGCCCCGTGTGTGCGTGATGTCGAGAAACAGAATCTGTTTCGGATTATACACGCGGTACGACAGGTCTTGCGTTTCGTTGTTCACCTGCGCGCACACGACGTCGTGCGGCAGCTTCAACCCCGACGCTTCGTATATCTCCTGCAACGAGGAGCCTTCTTCGACCAAAAATGTTTTGCCGTTGTTCAGGCAGTTGATTTCCACTTGTTTTTTCATATTCCGTTTTTATGAAAACATTATCCGGTATCCGAATGTTGATTATCTGTTAATAAAAAATACAACGAAACACTTGTACCGGCTGTTTATTTTTTTACTTTTGCATCGAAATATCTCGAAACAGGAAGCTAAGATACGAAATAATTCCCGATAAAGCAACGCTAAACCTAAATAACGACGATGAATTACACATTTTTGGACTTTTTGATTCTCATAGGCTCGTTGGGAATGTTCCTTTACGGAATGAAAGTCATGAGCGAGGGTTTGCAAAAAGTTGCCGGCGACCGCCTGCGGAGTTTCTTTTCCGTCATGACGAAAAATCCGCTGACGGGAGTATTCACGGGAATCCTCATTACAGCGTTGATACAGTCGTCGTCGGCCACGACGGTGATGGTCGTGAGTTTCGTCAATGCCGGTCTGCTTTCGCTGGCGCAGTCTATCAGTGTCATCATGGGTGCCAATGTGGGTACCACCGCCACGGCGTGGATTATCACCCTGTTCGGTTTCAAAGTCGAAATATCGCTCTATGCCCTGCCGTTGATAGGCATCGCCATTCCGTTGATTTTCTCCAAAAACAACAAACGCAAGTCGTGGGGCGAATTTATAGTGGGCTTCGCCCTTCTTTTCATGGGGCTCGACTACCTCAACCGTTCTGTGCCCGACCTGCAAAGCAATCCCGACCTTTTCAACTTCCTCACCCGCTACGCCAGCATGGGTGTGCGCTCCATATTCATATTCATGGTGGTGGGTATCGTCGTAACGCTCATTGTGCAGTCGTCGAGCGTAACGTTTGCCATTACGCTGATCATGTGCAGCAAGGGATGGATTTCGTTCGACATAGCCTGCGCCATCATACTTGGCGGTAACATCGGTACCACCATCACTCCGCTGATGGCGTCGATAGGAGCCAACGTCGCCGCGCGTCGGGCAGCCTTGGCGCATCTGTTGTTCAACCTGTTCGGCGCCGTGTGGCTGATGTGCGTGTTCTATCCCTTCGTCGATCTTTCGGCGTGGCTCACCGGCGTGGTAGGGCAGGGCGACCCCGATACGCTCTACCGCTATACCGAAACCCTCGAACAGACCTCGCCTGAACTTATCAACCAACTCAATAACGGACTGTTGTCGCCCGACTCCCCCGAAATGCGGAATTTCCTTTCCATGCAGCTGGCGGTATCGTTCGGGCTTTCCATATTCCACACCCTCTACAACCTGATAAACCTCTCTATCATGATATGGTTTGTCAAGGTGTATGTGAAGATACTTACCTCCCTCGTCAAAGTCAAGAACAAAGAAGACGAAGGCTTCCAGCTCAAATTCATCAGTCGCGGGCTGCTCTCCACGTCGGAGCTGTCGCTCTTGCAGGCACGCAAGGAAATCGCCCTGTATGCCGAGCGCACGAGCCGTATGTATGAAATGGTACACTCGCTCCTCCACGAAAAAGAGGGTTCGGAGGCTTACACCAAAATATACAACCGCATAGAAAAATACGAAATGACCTGCGACCGCATAGAAATTGAAATTGCCGACTATCTGGCAAAAGTTTCCGACGGTCGCCTCAGTCAAATCGGTAAACGTCAAATCAGCGCCATGCTCACCATGACTTCCGAGATAGAGAGCATCGGCGACTGCTGTTACAACATGGCGCGCACCTTGCAGCGCAAGAGCGACGCCTCTATCGACTTCAATGACCAGATTGTCGAAAACATCGACCACATGGTCAATCTCGTGAACGACGCTTTGGCAAATATGGTGTCGGCGCTCGACCGCATCGAAGTGAGCGATGCCGAAATGAATGCGGCTTACGGAAAAGAGGTCGAGATAAACAACTTCCGCAACCACATGCGTTCTATCAACATTCAGAACATCAATGAGAAACGCTACGATTACCAAGCCGGTATCTATTTCATGGATATGATTTCCGAGAGCGAAAAGTTGGGCGACTACGTAGTCAACGTGCTCGAAGCCGCCAAAGAACGCCGCCATGCCAATGTCGGGTAATAGCAACACAAAAAATTTCGAACTGAAATAGAAAAAATGAATATCGCATTGATTATAGCCGGAGGCTCGGGAAACAGAATGGGGCAGGACATTCCGAAACAATTTATGTATATCGGCAACTGCCCCGTCATCATCAGAACCATGCTCGCTTTCGAACGAAATCCGAATATCGATGAAATTGCCGTTGTCTGCCTGCAAGGGTGGGAGACGGCATTGAGTTCATATGCCAATCAATACAATATAAAAAAATACAAATACACTTTTCAGGGAGGAAAGAACGGACAAGATTCCATTCGCAACGGTGTGTACGGGCTTTTGGAAACCGGACACGACCGCGGCGACATCGTGCTTGTGCATGACGCTGTGCGTCCGCTCGTGTCGCAAGACATCATATCCAACAATATTGCCGTGTGCAACAAATACGGAAATGCCATAACCGCCATAAAGTGCGCTGAAGCGATATTGGAAAGCGACGATATGCAGTCGTCCGAAGTAAGCATACCCCGCGATAAACTTTTCCGCACGCAAACCCCGCAGACCTTTCATTTGGGCGAATTGGCAGATGCCCATAAAGCCGCGTTGGAAAAAGGAATCACTTCGTCGGTATCGTCGTGTACGATGATGATAGAACTCGACGGCAGGAAATTGTGGATTGTACGCGGCGAAGAGCGTAATATAAAATTGACAAATACCGAAGATATAAATCTGTATAAATCGTTGTTGCATACCGAAACCGAAGACTGGTTGAAATGAATGAATCGGATTTGATCCCGCTGTCGGGGTGCCGCCTGTTGATAACAGGGGCAACCGGACTGATAGGTTCGGCGTTGGTCGAAACATTGATGCGGTATGCATGTGAAGGCGAATATTCCGTTTATGCGGTCGGACGGAATGCAAGTCGGGCAAAACGGCTTTTTTCCGAATACGGAAAAGCCGCCAATTTCCATTTTCTGCATTGCGATATAACCGAAGATTTGCCGTTGGAAACAGAGTTTCATTATATCCTGCATCTGGCAGGAGGAGCTTCGCCGAATGTCATGACACGCACGCCGGTAGATGTCATGAAAGCCAATATCACGGGTACGGACAAACTCTTGAATTACGGCAGGACGCATGGCATGCGCCGTTTCCTCTTTGTTTCATCGGGCGAAATATATGGCGAAGGCGACGGGCGTGTGTTTACGGAATCGGACAGCGGGTACGTAGACAGTATGCAGCCGCGCAGCTGCTACCCTTCGTCGAAGAGAGCGGCTGAAACGCTATGCGCCTCCTATGCCGCACAATACGGTGTCGATGTGGTGGTCGCACGACCTTGTCATGTCTATGGCAGCGGCTTCACCGAAAACGATAATCGGGCGTATGCCCAATTTTTCAGAAATGTTCTTGCCGGCGAAGATATTGTGCTGAAAAGCGACGGAAGCCAATACCGTTCATGGCTCTATGTCGAAGATTGCGTGCGGGCGCTGCTCTGTATTTTGTTGAAAGGAAAAAGCGGAGAGGCATACAATGTTGCCGACGAAAATGCCTGCCTTACCATTCGTGAGTTAGCTGAAACGATAGCACGCGCCGCCGGTCGCAAAGTCGTCTTTGACCTACCCGCCTCCGGTGAAAGCTCCCAAGCGACGAAAATCACCAAAGCCGTTTTCTCTACCGACAAGTTGAGGCATCTGGGCTGGCAGCCGCAATACGGCATATCCGATGCCGTATTGCGCATTTTGGCGCAACTGTCAAGTGCGGGGAATTAGATTAAATATCTTTTTTTCGCCATTTGAGGATTCTTCGTTTTATGGAGTGTCCGATGTTTTTGAAATTGCCGTAGCGCACATTCAGGTACAACTCTTCAAACGACCGCGCTATTTTTCGGTAGGGGTGTCCCCACCCGAGAATGCGGTAAACGTTTTTTATATGCTCTACATTTTCGATGACGTAGTGCGGGTGTTTCAGCGGAAATGTCATTTCATGCCGTTTCATGGTGTAGATACGGCGGAGCGCACGCGGCTGGCTGTGTACCGAACCTGAAAAATGGGTGGAGTCCTCCGATATGCCCACGTTATTGATCATGTTGCGGGTCGGCATGATAGCAAGCCCCGAGTTGAACAACATCGACGACCAGAAGATGGTTTCATAGAAAGCCTTGTTCTGTTTGCGGTGAAATTCGCACATCACGATGAATGAGCTGCGGTATTTGCGGTCTTTGATAACCTCCGCCAGCTGTTTCCGGTCGAACGGATCGTCGAGAAAACTGTAGTGCTCGTCCCAAAGGTCGATGACGCGCCGCCAGCTTGCCCACCCCCAAATGGAAAAAAATCGGGTGAAAAAATAGTCGTAAGGAACATCGCTGACTTCCTCGTGATTGAAACCGGAAATCATCCATACGCGCGGGTCGTTTTCGTATTTGTCGAGCATCTCTTTGCAAAATTGGAAAAAGGAGAGTGCCGGCACGTCGTCGTCTTCGAGCACGATGCACTTGTCGGTCTGTGAGAATGCCCATTTTTGGGAAATGTATTCGGACGGGTCGCACCCGAAATTCCGTTCCTGATACAGCCGGTGCACCTCGCATTCCCAGTCGATGTGCGAAACGATTTCCCGACAGGCTTCCATTAGGGGAATGTCCTGTTCGTTGCGGGCGCCGTCCTGATAGAGGAACAGCCGAGCCGGACGGGCTTTCTGTATTTGTGCGAACACTTGGGCAAGTGGGGTCGGGCGATTAAAAAACAGTACTAAGACCGATACATCTACAAGAGCCGGTTTCATGACATTTTTATCAATTCGGGGTGAATGTACAAGGCATGGATTATTCGCTGTTCTTCGGGCGGAATTTCCATGTAATTTATGTATATATCTTTTAGATATAAATCGGGATTGGCGGGCGCTTTGAACCGTTTGCCCTCGAATGTGATTTCCGATAGCGGGAAAACCGATTCTCTCCTGTGCATGATGCCGTACCCGTTGTTGTGTATGATATTGGCTATATAAGTACCTTTTTTACAAAGCAGGCAAAGACATTGCCATACCAATCGAAGCATTCCGTATTGTGTGCCGAAAAAGAAAAATTCGGTAAAAGAGCGCAGCGAGTAATAGTGCTGACTATGTAGAATGCTGTAACTTTTCGACAGCCTTGTATGAATCATTTTCACCCATGAACGGCGAACGGTCGGGTAGTCTGTAAAGGGGAATATATCCACGTAGATGCCTTTTTGGTAATCGGCATTGAAAGAATCGCTCTTTTCGATGAAAAAGGAATTCAAGTCCCGGACTTTGGTAATCGGCTTTTTGTCCGAATCGGTTTGCGGCGTTTGCAAGAACAGATATTCCGGCAATTCCGCCGGAGCCACTTGTTTGAATTTTTCCAGCCCTGCACACGTCATGCCGATGTCTACATCGTCGTCCCACGGTATGAATCCGCCGTGCCGTACCGCGCCTAATAGCGTTCCGCCGTCGAGCCAGTATTCTATATCGTGCTTTTCGCAGATGCGCACGATTTCTTCGAGAATGGAAAGCTCTTTCAATTGGCAGAGCCGCAGCGTCTGTTTTTTATAGGTCTCTAAATACGGATTTTCCATTTCACCTGTTTTGTGCAAAAATAACAATTAATTTCCAAAACAATGCAAGACGACAGGGAATTATCTGTCGTTGCGTTTTATCAGTCCCAAGTATTGGAAACTCTCTCTCATTGTAACCGAGCGGCAGAGCCATAGCGTAGCGAGATAAAGAGCGGCGGAGATGCCGATTTTTGCGAAGAAGCGCAGGAAGATGTTTTCGACGGGAAGCGTAAGCCAATAAGCCGCTCCCGTGCAGCACAAGGCGATGACGGCGTATGGAAGAATGTCGAGAACGGTGTGCCGGAAACGCAGTCCCGTTTCTTTCCGAATGCTTAGGTGCCATATCGGCAGCCAGCCGATATTTATGCCGACGAAGCAGAACACCATACTGCGAATGCCGTAAGGATAGGCGAGAAGAAACGATGCCAAAACAAGCAGCCCCGATGCAATGATGTTCCACATATATCGGGTGGATTTGCCTTTGCTGATGATAAGCTGCTGATATAACGATGAAATGGGAAAGAAAGCGCCCCAAAAGCAAAGTATCTGCATCAATTGCGCACTCGGCAGCCACTTGTCCGTGATAGCGATGGCGATAAGTTCTTCCGCCACCAAACCGAGTCCCAGCATGGCAGGAAAAGAGATGAATGCGGCGAAACGCAGCATTTTGCGGAAGATGCGCTGTTGTCGCTCCCGTTCATTGGCAACGTTTGCCAACACCGGTTGCGCCACCCCGTTTATCGTTCCCCAAAGAGCCGATTGCCCCATATTGTTCCATTTGTAGGCTTGGTTGTAATATCCCACCTCGCGTTCGGAATAGAGGCGCCCCAGAACGACACTCAGTATATTTTGATTGATGACATTGAAAAAGTTGGTGATAAGCAACTTGTAACTGAATCCGAACATTCGGCGTATGGGCGAAAAGTCGAAATTGAATTTGGGTCGCCATGCCGAAAAGTACCAATAACAGCAGGTCGTTATCAGGATATACATGATCTGTTGTGTGGCGATACCCCAATAGGCAAATCCGAAGTATGCCAATGTTACCCCCGTGCAGCCGGCAGTGATGAGCCCGGTAATTTGGGATATGGCACGCTGTTTTACCATAAGGTTGCGGAACATATAAGCCGAAGGTGTGATGCCCAAACCCGAACATACGAAACCTAAAAATACGAAGCGCGCCAATCGGGTGATTTCCGGCGTATGGTAAAAGCGGGCGATAAGAGGGGCTGCAAAGAAAAACGCCACGTAGAGCAGGCAGCTCATTCCGGTGCAGAACCAGAATACGGCATTGTAGTCGCGATGTTCCGCTTTTTTGAGATTGGTGAGGGCTGCCGTGAATCCGCTTTCTTGCAAAAGCCCGGCAAGTAATGAAAAAACGGTGAGCATACCCACCATACCGTAATCGGCAGGCGAAAGAAGCCGCGCCAGAAAAATGCCGAAGAGCAGATTGAGCAGCTGTTGCATTCCATTGCTCAATCCGCCCCAGAATATGCCTTTGGCGGTTTTTTCTTTCAGTGACTGTTCTTCTGCCATTTCATTTGCTTTGTGCAAAAATAGCAATTCTCTTGCGAAGTCGGTGCTTCGCAGGGAAATTTAGTGCGTGCGGCGCACCGAGTGTACGGGCGCACTGCCGCCGCTGCTGCTTCTGCCCGAAGAGGCTTTCGGCGTTTTCGTCTTGGCGGGTTTGCTCTTGGGGGCAGCCGGTTGCGAGCTGCCGCGCGACGAGCGTACCGACGACGATTTTTCTTTTGCCGGTTCTGCGGTAGGCGCAGCTTCCGTTTCTGTTTCCGACTTGGCGGCTCTTGCCTGCTGCTTCGTTTGTTTCGGTTGGTTATCGGGGTTGCTTACCCACAGCGATTTGTCGAATTGCCGCAGTTGCTGTTCTATGACGTTGCGAGCGCTGTCCTGCGCTTCGGGGGTGGGATAGAGCTGCACGAGCGACATATTTTGCAGATTCTGCGTCTTGTATATTTCGCCGTCGAACATACGCAGCGTGAAAAAGTCGTCGTAGGTATAGTTGCGGGCGTTATTGAAATCGCTGTTCATGATATACTGCTGCGTAAGGAACGGACGCACGTCGTCGTATTTCACCCAGAACATCGGGTAACGCACGGCTTCGCCTCCGAAGTCGCCCACACGGTGCAGCACGGGGCAGATGGCTTCGATGACGGGACGGCAGGTCGATTCCTGCGGGTCGAATATCCAGTTCTCTTTCACGTAGTACGAAAGCACTTCGTTGCAAGGTACGTCGCTCTCTTCGATAATATAGGTGTTGCGGCGGGCGGTGCGACCCTCTTTCACTTCATAGAGTATGTGGAAGCGGTCTAACATATCCTCCGTTTTCACTTCGTATTCTTCGGTGAAAATCTCGCGACCGTCGAGATATTCATATACCTTTATCTGATTCGATGCCACTAATTCGAGCAAGATGCGGAACAGGTTTTTCTGACCGTCGATGATTTCTTCGGGAAAATAGAGCGGCAGATTTTTTTTCTTCTGCAAATCGAGCTGCCGGTATATGCCCCGCGTCCACGGCGCATTTTCGCCGGCGTCGGCGTGATTCCCGTATTGGGTTTGGGCGCGTACCGTAAGCCCCGTATTGTCGGTTTTTCGGGCATTCTCCGTGCTGCTGCGCCGCACGACCGTGTTTTGCGCTTCGCCGGTCGGCATCAAAGCGCATAGACCGAGTATAACGAATAGGTGTTTTACCGTGATTTTCATAATCGTCTATATCATTTGCATTTACAATCAATTTACAATTATCTCTATGGGCGAGAGGTCGCGCTCGATGCCGTCGGGTCCGATGGCTTTCACCCGCGATATGTAGAAACGTTTTCCGCGTGAGAGGCGGCGGAAGCTGTCTTTCTGCCGCTGCGAGAATTTGCTGCCGTCGGAAACTTCGGGAATGGCATTGCCCATCGAGTCGAAAAATACCGTTTCAAAGCTCAACACTTTGTATTCGACATTCAGCAGATCGTCGTCGATAGCCGCCTCGATGCCGGGTGCTGCCAGCAGCCGCGTTTTGGGGAACGGGCGTCCGCCTTTGTAGCGCTGCTCGTTGCCTTTCTCGTCTTTATAAGCGATGTAGGGCATGGGGTCGGGGAGCTGCCGTACACGGAACGTCGAACTGTTCACCACCTGATTCCGTCCGTTGATGATAGCCGAAACCGTAATGGTAACGTCTTCGCCCACTTTGGCGGGGCGCACCTGCCAAATGGCACCCGAGCGCGTGAGGCTGCCGCCCTTTATCGTTGCCGACACTTCGTGGCTGGGAATGCCCGGCACGGAGATGCTTAACGGGTTGTCGATGCCGGCATACAGCACGTTCATCATCGTTGCCGACACCGTAGCCATCGGCTCGATGACCGAGTAGGTGGTACTGAACGGGTGGCGCGTTGCCGACCCGTCGCCGTGCGGCACTTCGAGATAACCGTCGAGGTTGTACACGCCGGCGCGGGTGCACAGTACCTCGTACAGACCGTCTTTGCGGTCGGTGATTCTTTCGTCGCCGATGTTGATGACGGGTGCCATGGTGGTGTCTATGGCTGCCAGCACGATGTGTGCGGAATACTTGCTGCCGCGTATGACGCTGCGCGATTCCGGTATGACGTAAGCGTTCAGTTGGTTTACGCGCACATCGTCTTTGTCGATGTTGGTGAGCAGCGTGTGCAGTATTTCGCCTTCGGCAGAGCGCAGGTCGCTCTGTATTTTTGTCAGCAGGGTAATGGCGGCGATGACGGGCATATTCTCGAAATTTGCCTCTTCCCACGTCTTTTTCTCTACGACGGCACTTTTATGGGTGCGCGGGTAGAGGTATTCGTTGATGAGGCGGCGTTTCACGCTGTCGGTTATCATTTCGTCCACCATTTCGCTGTACGACACGAGCGCCTCGCGCAGCTTGCGCCCTTCGCGCGTCGTGGGCGAGAGCATGATATACGATGCCGCTTCGAGGTCGTCCTGCCGCTCGATATTGTTTACATCGCCGTTTTTGCCGTCGGCTTCGCGCACGATGCGCAGTTTCAGGTCGGCGATGTAGTTGTAGAGCGAATCGGTGCGTCCGTGCACTTCGGTCGCTTTCCGATACCACTCGCCCGATTTTTCGGGATTGTTTCTGTTATAGGTCGTCAATTCGTCGTACAGGCTCGCATTCTGCACCGCCACGTTCTCGGTCGTGCGCACCAAACCCTCCTCAACCTGCCGGAATCCGTTCAACACGTCCGACGATACGTTGAGTGCCAACATGGCGGTCAGGACGATATACATCAAGTTTATCATCTTCTGACGGGGCGACAAATTGGAATTGTGTGATGCCATGTTCGTGTAAAATCAGGTTTATGCGTTTTCTCCGGTAGGTTCGGTAGGTGCGACGGGAGGTTCCGGCTGCACCGGACGGGTCGGCTGTGGCGTGTACATATTCACCGTCATGGCGGTGAGCATATTGCGATATACCGAATTGAGCTGCGCCATATACTGCGTCATCTTTTCCACTTCGGCGCAGTAGCGCGAACTGTCCTGCATCGAGCCTTCGTACATATCGCGAATATTGCGCAGACCGGCGTTTACGCGGTCGATGTTGTCGAGCTGCGAACTGATGCTCTTCAACTGTATTTCGTAAATCGTGTTCAGACCCGAAATGTTGCGGTTGAGCGCCTCCATCTGGGTGATGTAGCCCTGCGTGTTGTTGCCTATGCCGTCGCTGTTGTCGGTGATGCTGCGGTAGGAGCGGAGCAGCGTGTCCGACACTTCGGTGAGCGATTGCGTGGCTTGGCGGAACTGTGTCATCTGTTCCGTGATGGCTGCCATTTGGTTGAGGTAGTTTTGAGTCGCTTCCGTCAGCTCCGCCATGTGGGAAATCTGTTCGGCTGCCGCCGACAATTTCTGAATACTCTCGGAGAGGTTGCGCGTATCTTCCTCACTCACGTCGATGTTCGACGGTATGCCGGCTATGCGGCACGCATCGGCACCCGAAACGGAAACGCCGCCTGCGGCGCCTGTTGCGCCCGATACCGTGCCGTTGATGACGACCCCGCCGCCACCGCCGTTAAATTCCGGACGGTCGTCGGGATTGTTCGTGTCAAGCACAGGGAATACCTCTTCCCAGTGATACTCTTTGGCGGGTCGGTCGAATGCCGTGAGCACGAACATCAGCACCTCCACGCCCATACCTATCGAGAGCATGAGGTTGCCGCCCGGCAGGTGCAGGATTTTGAACAGCGCACCCCATATCACGATAGCGGCGCCGATACTGTATGCAAAATTGAAAAAACGTTTTCCGGAATCGCCCGACAAAAACTTTTCAATGCGGTTTTTATATCTCTTGTATTTTCCCATGACGGTAAAAATATTAACAGGTTCTCAATCAGTTTTTACGACCTTTGGCAAAGCCCACTTGGGTGCGCACGCAGCGGAATCCGATGTACGACCGCTGCTCGTTTTGGTATTCCCACATACGCATATCCGAGCGCACGAAATTCGATACGTCTTTCCACGAGCCGCCACGCACGATTTTGCGTTTCATGCGGTAGGGGTCTTCCTTGGCGGCATTGTAGCGGAAATCGGGATTCATGTCGCCTGTGTATTGGTCGACAGCTTCGGTGTAGGCGGTCGAAGTCCATTCCGACACATTGCCCGCCATATCGTACAAACCGAATTCATTGGGAGGATAGGTGCCCACCCGCGACGAAATCAGGTTTCCGTCTTTTACATAATTGCCTTTCAACGGTTTGAAGTTGGCATAGAAGCAACCCTTGTCTGCCATCGTATCGTCGCCGTCCCACGGATAGCTACTTTCGTTTTTGCCGGCGCGGGCGGCATATTCCCATTCGGCTTCGGTAGGCAGGCGGTAAGGTTCGATGAAGCGGTTTCCTGCCGATGCGCGCAAGAGGTTCGTGCGCCATGCGCAGAAGGCGTTTGCCTGTTCCCACGATACCCCTACCACCGGATAGTCGTTATATCCCGGGTGAGCGAAGTACATACGCATATACGGCTCGTTGTAGGAGTTGTCGAAGTCGTTGACCCAAGCCGTCGTGTCGGGATAGATGTTGATGATATAAGTATTGAGAAAGTCGTATTCGCTTTGCAGCGGGCGAATGATTGTCTGCGAAACGATGCGTCCGTCGTCGTCGATGAATGCCGTATCTTTCGAAATAAGCACCTCTTCGTTGCTCGGCGCGATGTCCGTGTTCAATACCCGACGGGAGGGGTCAAGCCGGTTCCGGCGTTTGGCGGCTTCGGTGTGGTTATAGACGTCGAAGCGGAAATTCAGTTGAGCGGCATCGAGCGATTTGGTGCCTGTAATCGGGTCGATGCGATAGAGGCTCTCTATGGCGCGCGCTTCGTCTTCGCTCGGATTTTTCCAAGGAATGGCTTTCGACCAGTTCAGGTGCGGCGTAACGGGATTGCCTTCGCGGTCTTCTTCTATCTTGAAAGCTTCGTTCCCACCGAAAGCAGGGTCGGCGAGCCGTTCGCGAATGATGGAGTCGCGTACCCAGTTTACGAATTGTTTATATTCAGAATTGGTGATTTCCGTATCGTCCATCCAAAAAGCGTCTACCGAAATGCTGTGGGCATTCGAGGGCGTGCCCCACAGCGAGTCGCTCTCGGCGCGACCCATTTCAAAAGACCCCCTCTTTATCAATACCATGCCGTAGGGCGTAGGTTCGCCCCAAGCCGTACCGCCCACGCCGGTCAGTTCTCCGCCGTTAGAGCCTCCTGTTGAGGCGCAACCGCTTGCCAGTGCGGCGAGTGCGAGGAATGAAATATATTTTTTCATAAACATGAATTATAATATTCTGATGCTTTTGTGTTTGTTCTTTTTGCCTTTCGACATATTGAGTTTCATGCTGTATCCCAAGAATATTTCATGGCTGCCGCTCGATGCTTTCTGTATGGCAGAGGTGGAATAATCGTAAGAATATCCCAGCAGGAAATTTTTATATTCTGCTCCGACCATGATGATGACTGCCTCTTTCCAGCGATACCCCAAACCGCCCCAAATGAAATTATTATATTTCAGTCGCAGAGAAAGTTCGGCTTGCAACATTTGAAAAGTTGTCTTCAACATCATTGCCGGTTGCAATTCATATAACGGGTTTTTCAGGGGAATATTGCCTCCGGCTGTAAAATAAAATACGCGGGCGATGCTTCCTTCGTATGTATCGTTGAACGTAATGGTGGGTTGGGTGAGGTGCGTGGTAGACAGTCCCGCGTAAAAATATTTGTGCGTGTAATATACGCCGAATCCTATATCTAATGCCGTGCCTTCGACTTCTGTCGAGGGTATGGCGTCGTCGGTCGTCTGGTGGTAGTCGCTTTCGGGAATGAACACTTTCGTGCCGTCGAATGTCTGGCTCAACAATCCGACTTGCAGACCGAGGCTCAACTGTCCGCCCCATAGCCGCACTTTATAGGCATATTGCACGCCGAGCGACATTGTTTTGAACAGACCGTAGCTGTCGTTGCCCAACAACACGCCTACGCCGTGTCGGCTTTTTGCTATGCGGAAAGGCATATCCGCCAGAATCAAAAACGTTTTGGGTGCACCTGGCATACCCACCCATTGCTGGCGGGTTCCGGCGCGGATATTCAGTTTGTCGTAGCTGCCTGCCGCTCCTGCATTGTAGTAGGTGGGCATTGCCCAATACTGGCTTAACTGTATGTCGTCCTGCGCCCGCGACGGTATCGCGCACGAAAGCACAAACAGTAAAAGCAGGTATCGAGTCGTTTTATACATACGGCGTATGCGCGTATCGCGCATATTCTATAAACTCAAAAAGCCGCCATAAATTGTATTATCTCCCGCTTTTTTCTGCCGAATGAAAAATAAAACGCCCGTCGGGTATCGGCGGGCGTTGAATGTAGGACAGGAGGTAGATGCGCTTAAAACATCAAGGCAGTCGGAACAGGTAGCCGATAGGCTTGCTCGGCTTGAAATTTTTGTTGGCTTCGCCCGAATAGAGTTCTCCGTTCGACAGCGAGAGCTGTCGAACCCCTTGTTTGGCATCGAATTTCAACGCTTTCAGGTTTACCCAAAAAGTGTTCGGGCTGAGGGTCGATTCAAAATAATAAACGCGATTCTTTTGGTCGGAGACCGAACGCCACAGCGTCGAGGAAATTTCTGGTTGGTCGGGCGTGCTGATGCCCAACGGCACCGACACGTTGCGCATGACGCCGAACACGCCGGCGAGTGCCGTACGGTCGTCTGCCGTGCGAGGCAGCACCCCGATGTAGAATGCGGCACGCGTGAAACGGTCGGACGAACGGTTGGTGCCGGGCAGCATTTTCAACCCGCCGATACTCTGCCAGTATTCGTTAATGGCAAGCTGTTTGGCATAACTTGGCGCGTTGGTCATCACCTGATACTGTTTGCCCTCGTGTATTGAAATTTTGCCGTCGAGATACTCGATGATGGCGCTGTTTCCCGTCGTGTCGGTAATAGCCATGTGCAGGGTCGAAGCCGAGCCGTTGGGCATGGCGGGAGCGTCGATGCGGAAACGGTCTTGCTGCAGCTCCGCCACCGCTTCGCTTACGCTTGCGAAATTGTCGAGCACGTATTGCGCCCAGATGCTGACGCCCATGACGGGGCGGGTGTCGCCCGGCAGGGAATAGACCGTTTCGGGCAGGTAGAGCAGATTTACCACGAGCCCCCGCTCGTTCATGCCTTCGCTCACGCCCATGTCGTAGCCTACCGCCACGATGCTGCCGTACTTCGACGTCCAGCGCACGGTGCTGCCCCTGTCGTAGCCGGCATACGTTACGCCGCGCGGCAGCAGGTAGAGGTCGGTGGGTATGTTTTCCCGCCAGTCCATCGTTCTGCCAGTAATTACCAATCCGTTTTCGCCGATATACACGGCGCGGGTGCAGGCATCGCTCGGCGTGCCTGCCGTTCCCCATAAGGCAGCCGCGGCCAGAGCGACTGCGAACGTTCCATGTTTCATCATAATCATTTTTATTAAAAAACATACGCATAACGCCTTGCGGGGAAAAAAGTTTTCGGAGGCGGTCGACACCGGCGAAATTTTCAAAACAAAAAAGCCTGAATGCGAAAAACATTCAGGCTTTTGAAAGATGAAAATCGACGGTCAGCGCACGAACAGCAGTTCGCGGTATTTGGGCAGCGTCCAGAGCCGGTCGTCCACCGAAAGTTCGAGCTTGTCGATGTGGTAACGTATTTCGTCGAGCTTGGGAGCGATGATGTCGTGGTAGGCGATAGCCTTTTCGCGTATGTCGGCGATGCGGTTCGCCACTTTCCGCGCCTCTACGAGTTCATCGACTTTGGCTTTGATGGCGATTTCCCGTTCGGCAATATCCTCGATGATTTCGAGATTCTTCGCCGAGAGGCGGGCAGCCTTTTCGGCGGGGAAGAGGTCGCGCATTTTATATACGTTGTCGATGAGGGTCGATTGGTAGGCGGTGGCGACGGGTATGATGTGGTTCATCACCAAGTCGCCCAGTACACGCGCTTCGATTTGTATTTTTTTCGTGTAAGTTTCCCACTTCACTTCGTTGCGGGCTTCCAACTCTTTGCGGTTCATGACGCCCATTTCCTCGAACATTTTTACCGAGCTTTCTTTGAGGTAGTTGTCGAAAATCAGGGGCACGCTCGTTTCGCAGTCGAGCCCGCGGCGGGCGGCTTCGGCTTTCCATTCGTCGCTGTAACCGTTGCCGTCGAAGTGTATCGGTTTGCACTCTTTGATGTAGCGGCGCAGCACGTGAAGTATGGCGATGTGCAGGTTCAACCCTTCGGCAGTCAGCGCATCGACATCTTTCTTGAATTGCGTCAGCTGGTGCGCCACAGCCGTATTGAGGGCAATCATGGCGGAAGCGCAGTTGGCTTCCGAACCGACGGCGCGGAATTCGAAGCGGTTGCCCGTGAAAGCGAAAGGCGACGTGCGGTTGCGGTCGGTGTTGTCGATAAGCAGCTCCGGTATTTGGGGAATATCGACCTTCATGCCGTGCTTGCCGCTCAGCGCCGAAAAATCGTTGTCGTCGCTCTCCTCGATGTGGGCGAGCACGTTGGAGAGCTGCGTGCCGAGAAACGACGATATGATGGCGGGAGGCGCCTCGTTCGCCCCCAGACGGTGGGCGTTGGTCGCACTCGAAATGGAGGCTTTGAGCAGTCCGTTGTGTTTATATACCGCCATCAGCGTATTCACGACGAACGTGATGAATCGCAGGTTGTCGGTCGGTGTCTTGCCGGGAGCCATGAGCAAAATGCCGGTATCGGTGCCCAGCGACCAGTTGTTGTGTTTTCCCGAACCGTTTACCCCCTTGAACGGTTTTTCGTGCAGGAGCACGCGGAAACCGTGATTGCGCGCCAATTTGCGCATCAGCGACATGATGAGCAGGTTGTGGTCGTTGGCGAGATTGCACTCCTCATAAATGGGAGCCAGCTCGAATTGGTTGGGAGCTACCTCGTTGTGGCGTGTTTTTACGGGTATTCCCAATTTGAGCGCCTCGATTTCCAAATCTTTCATGAATGCCGCCACGCGGGTGGGTATCGCACCGAAGTAGTGGTCTTCGAGCTGCTGGTTTTTGGAACTTTCGTGCCCCATCAGCGTGCGACCCGTAAGCAGCAGGTCGGGACGGGCGGCGTAAAGACCTTCATCGACAAGGAAGTATTCCTGTTCCCAGCCGAGATAGGCGATGACCTTTTTTACATCGGGATTGAAGTAGCGGCACACCTCGACAGCCGCCTTATCTACGGCGCGAAGGGCTTTCAGCAGCGGTGCCTTGTAATCGAGCGATTCGCCTGTATAGGCGATAAAAATCGTCGGTATGCACAACGTGTCATCGACGATGAATGCGGGCGACGACGGGTCCCATGCCGAATATCCGCGCGCCTCGAATGTGTTGCGGATACCGCCGTTCGGAAAGCTCGACGCATCGGGTTCCTGCTGTACCAGCAGCTTTCCCGAAAACTCCTGTATCACGCCGCCGCGACCGTCGTGCTCGATAAAGGAGTCGTGCTTCTCCGCCGTGCCTTCGGTAAGCGGGGCGAACCAGTGCGTGTAGTGCGTCGCGCCCATTTCCACCGCCCATGTTTTCATGCCTTCGGCTATGCGGTCTGCCATGGAGCGTTCCAGCGGCGCACCGTTGCAAATGGCATTCATCAAATGGGTGTAGGCTTCTGTCGGCAGATATTGCCGCATTTTTTCCTGGTTGAATACATATTTTCCGAAATACTCCGACGGCAATTCCGACGGAACGGGTACATCGACGGGCTTTTTCTTGAAAGCCGCCTCTACGACTCTGAATCGAAGTGTGGACATAATTAGGGCATTTAGGTAAAAAATAAAAACAGATTTCCGGGCGACAAAGGTATAAAAAATTTTTAACCGTTCTTTTGTTCATTTATTTTTTGAATAACTTTTGATGCTTGACAGAATATCGCTATCTTTGCACAAATTTATAAATCTATAAAAATTATGTGTGGAATAGTAGGATATATAGGAAGCAAAGAGGCTTATCCTATACTTATCAAGGCACTCAAAAGATTGGAATACAGGGGATATGACAGTGCCGGAATTGCTTTGATAAATGATTCGAATGAATTGAACATTTACAAAACGAAAGGAAAAGTAGCCGACCTCGAACACGCTGTCGAGGGCAAGAATGTAGCCGGACGCATCGGTATCGCCCACACGCGGTGGGCTACGCATGGCGAGCCCAATCAAATCAATGCGCACCCGCATTTCTCCGAATCCGGAAATTTGGCATTGATACACAACGGTATCATCGAAAATTATGCCACCATCAAGAAAAATTTGCAACAAGAGGGTTACACGTTCAAAAGCAGCACCGATACCGAAGTGCTCGTGCAACTCATCGAATATATACAACTGTCGCACGACCTCGATTTGTTGAGTGCCGTGCAGCTTGCTTTGCATCAGGTCATCGGGGCGTATGCCATTGCCATTTTGGACAAACGCCACCCCGACACGATTATCGCTGCGCGGCAGAGCAGTCCGTTGGCGATAGGCGTCTGCGACGACGGCAGTTTCGTCCTTGCCTCCGACGCATCGCCCATCGTGGAGCATACCAACCGCATCGTATATCTCGGCGACGGCGAAATAGCCCTTCTCAAAAAAGGTTCTCCGCTGCAAATCGTAACGCAGGACAATGTCGAAGTTACCCCGAAAATAAGCACGACCACCCTCAATATCGGACAGCTCGAAAAAGGTGGATTTCCCCATTTCATGCTGAAAGAGATTTTCGAGCAAGCCGATTGCATCAGAGATTGTATGCGCGGACGCATCAATGTCGAGGGCAACACCGTTTCGCTTTCGGCAGTCATCGACCATAAGGAGCGTTTGTTGAACGCCCGCCGTTTCGTTATCGTGGCGTGCGGTACCTCGTGGCACGCCGCCCTCATCGGGAAACATCTTATCGAGCACTTCTTCCATTTACCGGTGGAAGTGGAGTATGCGTCGGAATTTCGCTATCGGAATCCCGTCATCGACGACAAAGATGTCGTCATCGCCATTTCCCAGTCGGGTGAAACTGCCGATACGCTGGCAGCCGTCAAGGAAGCCAAAAAGAAAGGCGCTTTCGTGTATGGCATCTGCAACTCGATAGGTTCGTCGATAGCCCGTGCCACCGACACGGGTTCGTACATACACGTCGGTCCGGAGATAGGCGTGGCATCGACGAAGGCATTTACGGGGCAGGTTACCGTGCTTACCCTTTTGGCGCTGGCGCTGGCAAAAGAGAAAAATTGCATATCGCCCGAAGAATTTACGGAGACGATTCGCGAATTGAACGAGATTCCCGATAAGATGAAACGGGTCGTGGAGTTGAACGATACCATTGCGCAGTTCTCCAAAACATTTACCTACGCCCACAATTTCATCTATCTGGGACGGGGCTACAACTTTCCGGTGGCGTTGGAAGGCGCTCTCAAACTGAAAGAAATTTCGTATATCCACGCCGAAGGTTATCCTGCCGCTGAAATGAAGCACGGACCCATCGCCCTTATCGATGCCGAAATGCCGGTGGTCGTCGTAGCTACTCACAATGCACAATATGAAAAGATAATCAGCAACATACAGGAAATAAAAGCGCGGCACGGCAAGGTCGTCGCTTTGGTGGACGAAGGCGATGTCGAGATAAAGAAAATCGCCGACTTCTGCATCGAGCTGCCGCATACGCTGCCTTGTCTTGAACCGCTGATTACCACCATACCGTTGCAGCTGCTCGCCTATCATGTGGCGGTAAGCAAGGGCAAGGACGTCGATCAGCCGCGAAACCTTGCCAAGTCGGTTACGGTGGAATAGGGAAAAAAGAAAACTCAACAGGATATAGGTTACACGATGGAACAATTGAAACACGAATGTGGAGTGGCGATGATACGGTTGCTCAAACCGCTTTCGTATTACAAGCAGAAATACGGCACGTGGCTGTACGGGCTCAACAAGCTCTACCTGCTGATGGAAAAACAGCACAATCGCGGGCAGGAGGGCGCCGGGCTTACCTGTGTCAAACTGCAATCGCAGCCGGGCGAAGAATATATGTTCCGCGAGCGCGCGTTGGGCACGGGTGCCATTACCGAAATATTCGGTGCAGTGCACCGGCATTTCGCATCGCTGCCGCCCGAGAAGCTGCATGATGCCGACTATGCCCAGCGTTATCTGCCTTTTGCCGGCGAACTTTATATGGGGCATCTGCGATACAGTACCACCGGAAAATCGGGACTGTCGTTCGTACACCCCGTATTGCGCCGCGACAACTGGCGCGCCAAAAATCTGAGTCTTTGCGGCAATTTCAACCTTACCAACGTCGATGAAATTTTTGCCGAAATCACCGGACAGGGACAGCACCCTCGTCAGTATGCCGACACCTATATCATGCTCGAACAATTGGGACATCGGCTCGACCGCGAAGCCGACCGCCTCTATACCAAGTTGAAAGCCGAAGGTTTCGACGGAAAAGCCCTGACCGAAGCCATAGAAGAACAAATCGACCTGTCGAACGTTTTGCGCAAAACCTCTCCGTCGTGGGACGGCGGTTACGTGATATGCGGCGTTACCGGCAGCGGCGAGATGTTTTCGATTCGCGACCCGTGGGGGCTGCGCCCCGCCTTTTGGTATGCCGACGACGAAGTGGTGGTCGTGGCTTCCGAGCGTCCCGTCATACAGACGGCATTCAATCTCGCTGTCGATGACATTCGCGAGTTGCAGCCCGGTGAGGCGCTTTTCATTAACAAGCGGGGCAAGTATCGTACCGAAACGATTAATGCTCCCCGTGAAAGAAAAGCCTGTTCGTTCGAGCGCATCTATTTTTCACGGGGTAGCGACCGCGACATTTATCAGGAGCGCAAACAGTTGGGAAAAAATTTGGTGAGACCGTTGCTCAAAGCCGTCGATAACGATATTGAGCACACGGTCTTTTCTTTCATTCCGAATACGGCGGAAGTCGCTTTCTTCGGTATGCAGGAGGGGTTTGAAGAATACTTGAACCGGCTGAAAACCGATTACATACTCTCGCACGAAGGAAACGTGTCGCGCGAAGCGCTGGAACATATCCTCTCCATGCGCGTGCGTTCCGAAAAAGTGGTCATCAAGGACATCAAACTGCGGACGTTCATTGCCGAAGGCAACACGCGCGACGACCTTGCCGCACACGTTTACGACATCACCTACGGCAGCCTTGTGCCCTACGTCGATAATCTGGTCGTCATCGACGACAGCATCGTGCGGGGCACGACGCTGCGGCAGAGCATCATCGGCATACTCGACCGCCTGCACCCGAAAAAAATCGTCATCGTCTCGTCGTCGCCCCAAGTGCGCTATCCCGATTATTATGGCATCGACATGGCGCGCATGGACGAATTTATCGCTTTCAAAGCCGCCATCGCCCTTTTGCAGGAGAGCGGCAGGGAGGAGCTTATCATCGATACCTACCGCCGTGCGGTGGCGCAGCGCAGCCTGCCCAAAAGCGAGATGGTGAATTGGGTGAAAAAAATATACGAGCCTTTCACCGACGAAGAAATATCGGCGAAAATCGCCGCGCTGCTCACGCCTGCCGGAACGCAGGCAGAAGTGCAAATCGTCTATCAGACGCAGGAGGGATTGCGGGCGGCGTGTCCCGACCACACGGGCGACTGGTACTTTTCGGGCGACTATCCCACCGTCGGCGGTACCATGCTCGTGAACGAAGCCTACATACATTATATAGAAAAAGAAATATTACATAAAAACTGAGTGCATACCATGCAAGCAAGAAAAGAAGTTGTATTGATTCTCGACGACGGCAGCCGCTTTCGCGGATATTCGTTCGGCTACGACAAAGCCGTAGCGGGCGAAGTGGTTTTCAACACTGCCATGACGGGTTATCCGGAGAGTTTGACCGACCCTTCGTATGCCGGTCAGTTGATGGTGCTTACCTATCCGTTGGTCGGCAATTACGGAGTGCCTCGTCAGACTTTCGAGCCGGACGGCATATCGACCTTTTTGGAGTCGGAAAAGATTCATGCCGAAGCGATTATCGTGTCGGACTATTCCGAGAGTTTCAGTCATTGGAACGCAGTGGAGAGTCTTGCCGACTGGTTGAAGCGCGAAAAAATCGCCGGCATCACCGGCATCGACACGCGCGCGTTGACCAAGCTGCTGCGCGAAAAAGGAAGCATGAAAGGCAAAATCGTTTTTGAAGACGAGAACGAAATCGACTTCATCGACCCCAACCTCATCAATCAGGTCGCCCGCGTGAGCTGCAAGGAAGTCATCACCTACGGCAGCGGCAAAAAGCGCGTCGTGCTTGTCGATTGCGGCGTGAAGCACAACATCATTCGCTGCCTGTTGAAACGCGACGTTACCCTTATCCGCGTGCCGTGGGATTACGACTTCAATACGATAGACTACGACGGGCTGTTCATTTCCAACGGTCCGGGCGACCCCGATATGTGCGAAACCACCGTATCGCACATACGCACCGCCATGAAGACGGGGAAACCTATATTCGGCATTTGTATGGGCAACCAACTTTTGGCGAAAGCCGGCGGCGCGAAAATTTTCAAACTGAAATACGGACATCGCAGCCACAACCAACCGGTGCGCATGGTGGGTACGAACAAATGTTTCATCACCTCCCAGAATCACGGTTTTGCTGTGGATAACAACACGCTCGGCGACGATTGGGAGCCGCTTTTCCTGAACATGAACGATGGCACCAACGAAGGCATACGCCACAAAACGCTGCCCTTCTTTTCGGCGCAATTCCACCCCGAAGCCGCCAGCGGACCCACCGACACCGAATTTTTATTCGACACGTTTATTGACAAGATTTAAGCCTGCATATTTATGGATACGACAATAAAGAAAGTTTTGCTGTTAGGCTCCGGAGCTTTGAAAATAGGCGAAGCCGGAGAATTTGACTACTCGGGTTCGCAAGCCTTGAAAGCCTTGCGCGAGGAGGGGATAGAGACCATTCTCATCAACCCGAACATCGCCACCGTGCAGACTTCGGAAGGCGTTGCCGACCATATCTACTTCCTGCCCGTTACTCCCTTTTTCGTGGAAAAAGTCATCGCCAAAGAGCGTCCGCAAGGCATCTTGCTCTCGTTCGGCGGGCAGACGGCGCTCAACTGCGGCGTCGCCCTCTACCGCGAAGGCATACTCGAAAAGTACGGCGTGCAGGTGTTGGGCACTCCCGTGCAGGCAATCATGGACACCGAAGACCGCGAGCTTTTTGTCAAAAAGCTCGACGAGATACATATCAAAACCATCAAGAGCGAAGCGGTGGAGAATATCGCCGATGCCCGTGCGGCAGCCCTTCGGTTGGGCTATCCCGTCATCATTCGCGCCGCCTACGCTTTGGGCGGACTCGGCAGCGGATTCTGCGACAACGAGGAGGAACTCGACAAACTCGTGGAAAAAGCCTTCTCTTTCTCGCCGCAGGTGCTGGTGGAAAAGTCGCTGAAAGGCTGGAAGGAAATCGAGTACGAAGTGGTGCGCGACCGGTACGACAACTGTATCACCGTGTGCAACATGGAGAATTTCGACCCGCTGGGCATTCACACGGGCGAGAGCATCGTTATCGCTCCGTCGCAGACGCTTACCAACAGCGAATACCACAAACTGCGCGAATTGGCGATACGCATTATTCGCCACATCGGCATCGTGGGCGAGTGCAACGTGCAATACGCTTTCGACCCCGAATCCGAAGACTACCGCGTCATCGAAGTCAATGCCCGCCTGAGCCGCTCGTCGGCGCTGGCATCGAAAGCCACCGGCTATCCGCTGGCATTCGTGGCAGCCAAATTGGGATTGGGTTACGGACTTTTCGAGTTGAAAAACTCGGTTACGCAGACCACTTCGGCATTTTTCGAGCCGGCGCTCGATTACGTCGTTTGCAAAATCCCGCGCTGGGACTTGGGCAAATTTCACGGCGTTTCCCGCGAATTGGGCAGCAGCATGAAGTCGGTGGGCGAAGTCATGGCGATAGGTCGCACCTTCGAGGAGGCGATGCAGAAAGGCTTGCGCATGATAGGACAGGGTATGCACGGTTTTGTCGAGAACAAGGAACTTGTCATCGACGACATCGACAAAGCCCTGCGCGAACCGACCGACAAGCGCGTGTTTGTCATCAGCAAAGCGATGCGGGCGGGTTACACCGTTGATCAGATACACGACTTGACGCGCATCGACCGTTGGTTTCTCGAAAAGCTGCACAACATTGTGCGCACTGCCGACGAACTCGAAACTTACAATCAGCTCGAAGCCCTTCCGCTCGACCTGCTTATACGTGCCAAACGCGAAGGCTTCTCCGATTTCCAGATAGCCCGCGCCGTACTTAAAGGCGGCGATATGGACGCCAACATTCTGCGTGTGCGCATGTTCCGCAAGAGCCACGGCGTGGTGCCCGTCGTCAAACAAATCGACACGCTGGCTGCCGAATATCCGGCACAAACCAACTACCTCTACCTGACCTATTGCGGCACCGAACACGATATTCACTATCTCGGCGACCGCCGCTCGGTCGTGGTACTCGGTTCGGGAGCTTACCGCATAGGCAGTTCGGTGGAATTTGACTGGTGCGGCGTCAATGCCCTCAACACCATTCGCAAAGAGGGGTATCGCAGCGTCATGATAAATTACAACCCCGAAACCGTATCGACCGACTACGATATGTGCGACCGCCTCTATTTCGACGAATTGACATTCGAGCGCGTTCTCGATATTCTCGACCTCGAAAATCCGCACGGCGTCATCGTATCGACCGGCGGACAGATACCTAACAACCTCGCGCTGAAACTTGCCGACCAAGGCGTGAATATTCTCGGAACGTCGGCTGCCAGCATCGACAACGCCGAAGACCGCAACAAATTTTCCGCCATGTGCGACCGCGTGGGCATCGACCAGCCGGCATGGCGCGAACTGACTTCGATGGACGACATCGACGAGTTTATCGCGGAGGTGGGATTCCCCGTACTCGTGCGTCCCTCTTACGTACTGTCAGGCGCGGCGATGAACGTCTGCTCCAACCACGACGAGCTGGTGCGATTTCTCGAACTGGCGGCGAACGTGTCGAAGAAACACCCCGTTGTCGTGTCGCAATTCATCGAACACGCCAAGGAGGTGGAGATGGACGCCGTTGCCGAAAAGGGCGAAATCATCGCTTACGCCATATCCGAACACATCGAATTTGCCGGCGTACACTCCGGCGATGCCACCATACAGTTCCCGCCGCAAAAACTCTACATGGAAACGATACGGCGGGTAAAACGTATCTCGAAACTCATCGCCAAGGAGCTGAACATTTCAGGACCTTTCAATATTCAGTTCCTCGCCAAAGAGAATGCGATAAAAGTCATCGAATGCAATTTGCGGGCGTCGCGCAGTTTCCCGTTCATAAGCAAGGTGCTGAAAATCAATTTTATCGAATTGGCTACGCGCATCATGTTGGGACTTCCGGTGGAGAAGCCGCACCACACGCTTTTCGACATCGACTACGTGGGTATCAAGGCGTCGCAATTCTCCTTCTCCCGTCTGCAAAAAGCCGACCCCGTGCTGGGCGTCGATATGGTATCGACGGGCGAAGTCGGCTGTCTGGGAAACGATACCGATTGCGCCATATTGAAATCGATGATTTCGGTGGGACAGCGCATACCCGACAAGTCGAAAGGCATACTGCTCTCGACCGGTACCGCCAAGCAGAAAATCGATATGCTGCCTGCCGCCGAGCAGCTTTACCGCAAAGGCTACAAGCTCTACGCCACCGGCGGCACGCACAAGATGCTCGAAAGCAACGGCATACCCTCGACCCGCGTGGCATGGCCCGACGAGTCGGACGCCCCGCAGGCGCTCGACTTGCTCCACCGCAAAGAGATAGACCTCGTGGTGAACATTCCCAAAAACCTCTCGGCGGACGAGCTCGACAACGGCTACAAAATACGCCGTGCGGCTATCGACCTGAATATTCCGCTGATTACCAACTCGCGTCTGGCATCGGCGTTCATCAACGCTTTCTGCCAAATCGACCTCGACACGCTCGAAATCAAGTCTTGGGAAGAATATTGAAATAACTTTTTTACAGCTGTTTATACGAAGAAAGAGAACTTATGAGATTCGATGAATTGAATTTGGAACCCGATGTCCTGCAAGGACTCGATGCGATGAATTTCAAAGAAACGACGCCGGTGCAGGAAGCCACGATACCCGTCGTGCTCGAAGGTCGCGACGTGATAGCCTGCGCCCAGACCGGTACCGGAAAAACCGCCGCCTATATATTGCCCCTGCTCAATCTGCTTACCCGCCGACCTGCCGAAAAGGCTGCCGTGCGGGCAATCGTCATCGCCCCTACGCGGGAGTTGGCGCAGCAGATAGATATGCAGTTCGAGGGCTTTTCATACTTTCTTTCCATCTCCACTTTCGTGGTGGCGGGCGGCGGCGATGGTGCGCAGTGGGACCAGCAGAAGCGCGGTTTGCAAATGGGTGCCGACGTGATGATTGCCACGCCCGGACGGTTGATTTCGCACCTGCTCAATACCAAAATGGATCTCTCCGGCATCGAATATCTCGTGCTCGATGAGGCAGACCGTATGCTCGATATGGGCTTCTACGAAGACATCATGCAGATATGTTCGTTCCTGCCGGCGAAACGGCAGACATTGCTTTTCTCCGCCACCATGCCGCCCAAGATACGGCAGCTGGCGCGCAATATTCTGCACGACCCCGCCGAAGTGAACATCGCTATTTCCAAGCCCAACGATGCCATAAAACAATCGGCTTACATCTGCTACGAGCCGCAGAAAATGCGCATCATCGACACCCTGTTTTCCCGCGAAATAAAAGGCAAGACCATTATTTTCGCTTCGTCGAAACTGAAAGTGAAACAGCTTGCCACCGCACTCGGACGCCTGCACTACAATGCCCGCGCCATGCACTCCGACCTCGAACAGGCGCAGCGCGATGAAGTGATGCTCGATTATAAAAACGGTAAAATCGACATCTTGGTGGCGACCGACATCGTTTCGCGCGGAATCGACATCACCGACATTGCGCTGGTGATAAACTTCGACGTGCCCCGCGACCCCGAAGACTATATCCATCGCATCGGGCGCACTGCGCGGGCGAGCGCCGAAGGCGAGGCGATAACATTCGTATCGGTCGAGGATCAGGAGCGATTCTTCCGCATCGAAAAATTCATTGAAAGGGAAGTGCCGAAACTCCCGCTGCCCGAAGGGCTGGGAGAGGCGCCGGAGTATGATACGACGAAATTCGGTCGTCGGTCTTCCCGTCGGGGAGGTTCTTCTCATCGCGGACATGGGCACGGCGGTTCCCGCCGTGCAGGCGGCAATCGAAATGCCAATGCTACGGGCAGTGCCAATGGCAGCGCTAATCGCAACACAAACGGCGGTCGCAACCGCAGCCGCCGTCGTCCGAATCGGGGAAATGACAAGGGTTAAAAATTGTTTTTCAATTCCTGATAGAGGCGGTGTATGGGCAGCCCCATGACATTGAAGTAGGAGCCGCGTATGCCGTTTACCCCCACATAGCCTATCCATTCCTGTATGCCGTAGGCGCCGGCTTTGTCGAGCGGCGAGAAACGGGTAACGTAATAGTCGATTTCTTCGTCGGAAAGCGCGGCGAACGATACTTCCGTCGATACGGCAAACGACACCTCTTTTGCCCGCGTGCGTATCGTAACGCCGGTAATCACCGTGTGCGTTTTTCCCGAGAGGGCGCGGAGCATGGCGCAGGCTTCGGCATTGTCGTGCGGCTTGCCATAGACGCGACCGTCGAGCCATACGATGGTGTCGGCGGTGATGAGCAGGGTGCGGCTCTCCAACATATTTTCGTAAGCCGCCGCCTTTTTGCGGGAAATGTAGAGGGGTATTTCCTCGCCTTGCAGCGTATCGGGGTAACTCTCGTCGATGTCGCGCAGTACGCACACGCGATAGGGTATGCCCAATCCGCCCAACAGCTCTTTGCGGCGCGGCGAGTTGCTTGCCAGTACGATGTCGTAATTTTTCAGAAAATCCATAACTCTTTTATTACCAGCCGAAAGCATCGGCGCCGAACCATGTGCCCTGCGCTTTCATCACCTGTTCCAACACGTCGCGTCCGCAGCCGTAGCCCCCTTTGCAGGGCGATATATAGGTGGCGATGGCTTTTATTTCGGGTGCTGCGTCGGCAGGGCAACAGGGCAGCCCCACCTGCTGCATCACTTCGTAGTCGGGAATGTCGTCGCCCATATAGAGTATTTCCTCCAGTTTCAATCCGGTCGAATTTTTCCACTCCTCGAACGGGAGCGTCTTGATGCCGGCTCCGATATAAATGTGCCGTATGCCCAAGCCCTCGAAGCGTTTGCGCACGGCCTCCGTGCGTCCGCCCGTGATGATAGCCACTTCATAGCCTTTGCGCACGGCAAGTTGCAGGGCGTAGCCGTCTTTGATGTTTACGGTGCGGCACGGCTCGCCGTTGGGGTGCAGGGGAATGGTTTCGGCGGACAGCACGCCGTCGACGTCGAAAGCGAAACCTTTGATAAGCGATAAGTCGTAAGCGATTTTGCTCATTTTTTATGATTGTTTTTCTGTGGCGAAACGATGTATTTCTTGGCTCAACAGGCGGTATATCTCTTGTGCCGCCGGGTCGTCGAGCAGGTCGAGGTGGCGTTGCATGACGCGGCGGTCGTAGCGCACGGCAGGACCCGTCTGCGCGTCGGCAGGAGCGAGGCTCTCCACTTTGGCAGCCGTCTCGCGGATAAGCGGCAGCAGGGTGTCGAACGGCAGCCCGTGCTCTTGCAGCAGCTTGGCGGCGACGGCATAGAGGTGGTTGGTGAAGTTGCAGGCGAATACGGCAGCCAGATGCAGGTATTTCCGTTGTTCGGAGGCGATTTCAGTAACGCGGTTGGAGATACGCCCTGCCACACGGCGCAGCAGGTCGGCATCGGCGGCGTTGCCGGCTTCGATGAATACGGGTATCTCCGCAAAGTCCACCGCGCGATTTTTGCTGAACGTTTGCAGCGGATAGAACACGCCGCAGCGTGCGCACTTTCCGGCGAATACAGACATCGGCAGGCTTCCCGCCGTGTGTACCCATAGGGCGTCGCAGCGTGCCGACACGCGGTCGAGCAGGGGGACAAGCACGTCGTCGCTCACGGCGAAAACGTAAAGGTCGCCCGTTTCGGTAATCTCCTGCGGCAGTGTCGTGTAGGCGCAGCCGATGCGGTCGGCAAGCGTTTTTGCCGACGCTTCCGTGCGGCTGTATATCTGCGCGATATCGTAGCCCGCTCCGTGCAGGGCGACAGCCAGATGCGTCGCGATGTTGCCCGCGCCGACAAAGACGATTCGCTGTATGGAGTCGGGAGTTACCATTGACCGATATGCACTTTTTCCCACGCGGCTTTTTCGAGGTCGAAAGGCGTTTTTTCCTCGCCTTTGTGTCCTAAGGCGATAATGGCGAGTACCTGCATGGGCAGCGGAATGTTCAGCAATTCGCGCACGTTGTCTTCTGCCGATTCGCCGTTTTCGTCGAAGCGGCTGCGTATCTGCACCCAGCAGCTTCCGAGCCCCGCCTCTTCGGCTTGGAGCTGTATCAGCGTAGCGGCGATAGAGGCATCTTCTATCCACACGTCGCTTTTCGTCGGGTCGCCGAGCACTACGACGGCGAGTTTGGCGCCGGCTATGAGTTTGGCGCCGTGCTCTTTGCATACCGACAGACGTTCGAGCATGGCGGCATCTTCCACCAGTACGAACTCCCACGAAAGCGAGCGTTTCGACGACGGAGCCATTAAGGCGGCTTCCATGATGTACTTTACATCTTCCGGCGAAATTTCTTCGTCGGTATATCTGCGCGTACTGCGCCGTGTTCTCAGCAATTCGTGAAAATCTTTCATATCGGTTGCGTTTGGGGTTATGATATTGTTTTCGCAAAAATAACAATAAAATGTCGAAACTTTCCTGCCGTCCGGAAATATTTGCGAAAATCGGGTGCGGTCTGTCGGCGGCGACGGGCGACCGATGTGTTTTTTTTGCGGGCGGATATACTGAAACGACTGAAATTCCGTTAAACATATAAGTTCATCGACGATACTATGTCTTTACGACACTGCATACTTTTTCTTTTGACTTTTTTGTGCCTTGCCGCGCAGGCGCAGCATCGTGTCGTCGTAACGGGCAGGGTAATCGACTCCGACGGCGTGCCGATGGATCTCGTTACCGTGTCGGCGCCCGCAGCGGCAGCCGGTACGTTCACCGACAAGAAGGGCGCGTTTACCTTGCATTTGGCAAAGACCGATTCGGTCGTACTCTCTTTTTCCTATTTAGGTTATCGCACCGAGCGGCGCGTGTTGCGCGATGTGCAGGACAAAACATCGCTGACGGTGCGCCTCTATCGTAAAGACCGCTCGTTGAACGAGGTCGAGGTGCGGGAATATCGCCGCCAAATGTCCACGCTGCAAAAAATCGACCCGAAAGACTGGCAGCTTATGCCCGATGCTTCCGGCGGCTCCATCGAGGCGCTGTTGGCGACGATGCCGGGCGTGCACTCCAACAACGAATTGAGTTCGCAATACTCTGTGCGGGGCGGCAATTACGACGAAAACATCGTCTATGTCAATGGCATAGAAATATACCGTCCGCAGCTTATCCGTTCGGGACAGCAGGAGGGATTGAGTTTCATCAATCCCGATATGGTGGCGTCGGTAGGCTTTTCGTCGGGCGGCTATCCGGTGGAGTACGGCGACAAGATGTCGTCGGTGCTCGATATTACCTACAAGCAGCCGGAATCGTTTGAAGGCTCGGTGTCGGGCAGTTTCTTGGGCGCGAGCGCGTCGGTGGGGCAGCGCACGAAAAAGTTTTCGCAGCTGCACGGCTTCCGCTTCAAAACCAACTCTTCGCTGTTGAGCACGCTCGATACCGAAGGCGAATACAAACCGCTCTTTTTCGATTACCAGACCTATCTGACCTATCGCATCAATCCCCGTTGGGATATAGCTTTCTTGGGCAATATTTCTTCGAACAATTATAAATTCATACCGCAGAGCCGTGATACCCGATACGGCAATATGTCGTCGGCGGCGCAATTCAAAGTCTATTTCGACGGCAAGGAGCAGGATTTGTTTCAAACCTATTTCGGGGCGTTCACCGTCAATTACCACCCCACCTCGTTTACACGGCTGTCGCTGCTGGCATCGGCGTTTGCCACGCGCGAGCGCGTATCTTATGATATTTCCGGCGAGTATTGGCTCGATGAACTCGATATGGCTAACGGCATCGATACGCAGGAGTCTGCGGGAACATTGGGGTATGGCGCATACCGCGAACACGCGCGCGACCGTCTGAATGCCGATGTCTATGCGCTTGCCCTGAAAGGCGAAACCCGTATGGGACGCCATACACTGAATTACGGCGCCGACTATCGGCACGAACGCATACAAGACCGTATGCGGGAATGGGAGTCGCGCGACTCTTCGGGCTACACGCTTCCCCATACCGGTACGGAAATTTCGCTTATCAGCAACCTCCGTTCGCTGCAACGGCTCGAAAGCAACCGCTTTTCGGCATACGCGCAGGAGACCTATACCCTCGAAAGCGAATCGGGCATTTACCGGTTTGTCGGCGGCGTAAGACTTTCGTATTGGGATTTCAATCGTGAGTGCATCGTGTCGCCCCGCATCTCGATAGGATTCAATCCCGCGTTTCAGCCCCGATTGACGTTCCGCTTTGCAACGGGACTTTATTATCAGGCGCCTTTTTACAAGGAGTTTCGCGATACGGTGCAAGACCGCAAGGGCGATTGGGTGGTACGGCTCAACAACCACATCAAATCGCAGCGTTCTATCCACGTGATTTTGGGCAGCGACTTTACGTTCACGGCGATGAATCGCCCGTTCAAACTCACGGGTGAACTCTATTACAAGAAATTGGATCACCTCATTTCGTACGAAGTCGATAACGTGCGCGTGTGGTACAGTGGCGAAAACAATTCAAAAGGTTATGTGGCAGGTCTTGACGTAAAACTTTTCGGAGAGTTTGTACCGGGTGTCGATTCGTGGCTTTCGTTTTCGCTGATGAGCGCCAAAGAGAAGATAAGGGGCGTAAAGGTTCCGTTGCCCACCGAGCAGCGGTACAGCGTGGGGCTTTTCTTTCAGGACTACATACCCCGTTTCCCGAAATTCCGTTTCTCGCTGAAAGCCATTTGGGCTGACGGTCTGCCTATGGCGCCGCCGCACAAAGGTCGTGCCGACGGCTATTTCCGCACGCCGCCTTACCGCCGTATCGACATCGGTTTTTCAAGACGGTTGGCGGGCGGCGAAGACCGTATCATGCACAAACCCTTTTTCCGTGCTTTCCGCAGTATATGGATAGGACTCGACGTTTTCAATTTGCTCGACTTCGCCAACGTCAATTCCTATTATTGGGTAACCGATATTTACGACAACCAAAACGCCGTGCCCAACTATCTCACGGGGCGGCAGTTCAACCTGCGGCTCTCCTTTAATTTTTAGTGTGGACGACTATCCACGCTCCGTCGGTGCGTATGCGGTGGCAGGGTATGCGCAGCCGTGTGCACTCCTCTTGCAGTGCGGTTTGCTGGAAGTAGGGCAGGTTGTGGGCTAAAATTACCTGTCTAATGTCGAACAGTTGCCGCACGGCGTCGATTTTTCCTTTGAATCCCGGACACACGATGGCGTAATCGACGTGCAGCCGTTCGTGCGTTGTCGCCTCTTTCCAACGGGTGTCGTCGAGTACGATGAGGCAGTCGTTTTGAAATTCGATGAACGGCGCTTTTACCCTCAGATTTCCGCGCACGAGCGTGTCGCCGAAAGAAAGACCGGTAACGTTGTCGATGCCGTTTTTCAGCCAAAAACGTTCCGCTTCACGTTCCGTGTTCCCTACCGATAACGTGTCGAGTCGCAGCAGCAGGTTGTCGCCGTTGTCGATGAAATTGAGCGTTGTCGAACCGCTCTCCTGATATACCGCCCATACATTGCGCAGGGGCGGGCGGCTCGCCGCCGTGTCGAATACCAGAAACGCCAGCACGAATGCAAGCAGCCCGATGAGCAGACGGGTGCGGCGGGTCAGAAGCCATGCGATGCCGCCGAACAGCACGACGAACAGGAAAATGAGTTCGTGCGGTTCTATCCAGATATGTTGTATCGAGGCAAAGTCGAGAGCGGAAATTTCGCGAGTGAGCCGCTCCATGCCTCCGGTCATGCCGTCGAGGCAGCGGGTGAGCAGGGCAGGAGCCGCCCCCGCTGCCGATAGGGCGAGCCACAAAAATCCCATAACCAGCAGCACGGGCAGCAGCGGCACGACGATAAGGTTGGTAAGCAGTCCCAACAGCGGCAGTTCATGGAAGGAATAGAGCACCAACGGCAGTGTGCCGAGCTGCGCCGCAGCCGACACAGCGACACACGACCAGAGAAACCGGAGTATCTCCCGCTTGGGCGACAGACAGGAATAGAGGGGCGGATAGACGAGGAGTATCGTGAACACCGATAAAAAGCTGAGTTGAAATGCCGCTTGGAACAGGTAGTGCGGATTGTACAGCAGCATAACGAAAAATGCGACGAACAGGCTGTTCATGGGCGTCGCTTTCCGACCGACGAGGTTGCCGGCAAGAATGATTGTCGCCATGACGCAGGCTCGCACCGTCGAGGGCGACAAGCCCGTAAGGAAAGCATATCCCCATAGAAACAACAGAATGAGTGCCGCCCGCACCCGTTTCATGCGCAGCCATGCCAGCGGGGCGAACAGGAGTCCAAAAACCGCCCAGATGACACCCGTGTGCAGACCGCTTACCGCCAGTACGTGCGACAGTCCTGCCGTAGAAAATGCCGCCCGCTGTTCCGCGCTCAGATTGTCGGTGCAGCCGAGCAGCAGGGCTTTCAGAATGGAGCGCGTTTCCGGCGAGAAGCTGCCGCTGTCGATACGTTGCATACACTTGTCGCGCAGGCGCAGGGCATACGTTTTCACATTTGTTTCCCTTGTTTTCCCGACGATTTTCCACTGTTTTGCCGGCAGGTATTGGGTATAGGTGAAGCCTTTGTGGCGCATCATCGATGCGTAGTCGAAAGCCGCTGGATTTTTCTTGTTGGCGATGGGGGCGAGGTGTTGCCGGAAAAGAAGCAGGTCGTTCCGTGCTGGCAACGCAGCCGAACTGTCGCGTTCGAGCCGCAGTACGACGGGCAGGGCAGCGGCAGTCCGGCGATGATTCTCATCGACGAAAGCCGCAACGGTCGATTTTATGCCGATGCTTTTCGTTGCCGTGTTATCGACTTCATCGACACGGGCGATAACATACGCGTAGCGGCGCAACTCTTCGGGAGCCGGTTCCGGCTTACCGCTTGTCCGCAGCACGGCACAACCGGCGGCAAACAGCAGCGCTCCCGCCGCTACGGCAAACAGATGCCGGTAGCGATAACGCAGCTCGATGCGCCGCAGCGTATAAAAATGGAAAGCGAGAAAAAAGATGCCGACGATAAAAGCCGGCAACAGAAAAAATCCGGAGAAAATTTCTTCCGCCGCCACGCCAGTTGCAAACGGTACGGCAACGCGCATGAACGGCGCTTTATCGAGTAGTCCGGCTCTTTCCATGATTTGTAGCAGACCCGTCGAGGCGGCTGCCGGATTATAAATGTTTCAGTCGGGAGAGTGTTTCTTCGGGATTCGGCGAGGTAAAGACGCTGTGCCCCACCACCAAAATATCTGCCCCTGCCTCTATGGCGGCTTTGCCGGTTTCTTCGTTGATGCCGCCGTCTATTTCGATAAGCGCTTGGGAGTTTTTCTTCAATATCAGCTCTTTGAGGCGGGCGACTTTTTCGAGCGAATGCGGAATGAATTTCTGTCCGCCGAAGCCCGGATTTACCGACATGATAAGTACCATATCGGCGTCGTTCACAACATCTTCGAGCAGCGATACGGGCGTGTGCGGATTCAGCGTAACGCCGGCTTTCATGCCCGCTTCCTTTATTTGCGCCAATGTGCGGTGCAGGTGCGGACACGCCTCGTAATGCACATTCATCATATAGATGCCCAGCGCTTGCAGACGCTCGATGAATTTTTCGGGCCGGCACACCATCAGGTGCGCGTCCATCGGTTTCGTGCAGAGCGGTGCCAGCGATTTGATGACCGGAAATCCGAACGAGATATTTGGCACGAAAACACCGTCCATGATGTCGAGATGCAGCCAGTCAGCCTCACTGCGGTTTATCATGGTTATTTCCGATTGCAGATCGGCGAAGTTTGCCGACAGCAGCGAAGGGGCGATAAGCGGAGTCATAACAAGGAATCTTTGTATTTCTCTACAAAGATAAGCGATACGTATGAATTAAAGAAGATTTTTCGCGAAAATCAATTCAAAACCCACTTGGCATTTTTTGACGCGGCGTCGATGCCGTATGTTCGGGCAATTTGCCGCAGGAGCATCAACGTGCTTTTGCGCGGACCGGACAGGGTCGATTTTTTTTCGGAATCGGGTAGAAAAGGAGTAATGTTTTTTTCCATAGGCATTTGTTTTTCGTGTTATATTATAGAAACGCGAATGCCGGTAAATTATTATACATTTTATACAGATATTTTTCATTTCTTTTTGATAGCGTCGAATATCTCTTTAATGTACTGTAAACCAGATATATTTCTGAATATATAAAAACCGTGCTGCTTCCCAAAGAAAGCGGCACGGTAAAAACTCGTTTGGCAAATGCTTGTCTGTCGGGCAAGCGTGGAAAAAATCAGAAAGAGAGTTGTATTTGGTGGTCTTCCGCCATTTTGCGGATATTCAGCAACGCGTAGCGCATACGACCCAATGCCGTATTGATGCTTACTTTCGTGGCGTCGGCAATCTCTTTGAAACTCATGTTTTTGTAATAGCGCATGATGAGCACTTCGCGCTGGTTTTCGGGCAGAGCCGCCACCAGACGCCGAATGTCCGAGTGGATTTGGCGCGTAACCAGTGCGTCTTCGATGGTGCCTTCGCTCAGTTCTTTGCGGTTGAACAGGTCGTTTTCTTCGTCCTCGTCGTTCGATATCAGGTTTTCGTTTCTCTCTTGGCGGAAGTGGTCGATAATCAGATTGTGGGCGATGCGGGTTACCCACGACGAAAATTTTCCCGTCTCCACATAACGACCCTGTTTGATGGTCATGATTACTTTCACGAACGTTTCTTGGAAGATGTCTTCCGTCAGGTCGCTATCTTTTACGGTATAATAAATATAGGAGTAAATGCGGTCTTTGTACCGTGTGAGCAAAATATCGAATGCCTCATTATTACCCTCTGAATACAGAACTACCAACTCTTCGTCGGTCAGTTTCATTAAATAATCCATCTTTTATAAAATGTTGGTTCAGAGTAGTTTTCTTTCGATAGGCAATTCGTTTTTTAGTGATACGATTTCGTTTTGATGCGACAAATATAGGGCATCTGTTTTTATAATGCAAGCATTTACGCGATTTTTTTTGAATTATTGTTTTTCGCACGCTCTTTTTTCGTTACGAAATGTTATTTGTCTGTTGTGTCTGCTTTTGTGTAAAAATATACTTGGATAGAGCTTGTTGTTGCAAGAAATTATTATCTTTGCCGTATGAAAAAACATTAAAACGATTATCGCATGAAACCTACACTTTTTGTATTGGCTGCCGGTATGGGCAGTCGTTACGGCGGATTGAAGCAGCTCGACGGTCTGGGTCCGAGCGGCGAAACCATCATGGATTATTCCATATACGATGCCATTCGCGGCGGATTCGGCAAAGTGGTCTTTGTCATACGCCACATGTTTGAAAAAGATTTTCAGGAAAAGATATTGAAAAAATACGAAGGGGTGATACCCGTCGAATTAGTGTTTCAGGAACTCGATTACCTGCCCGCCGGATTTTCCGTGCCCGAAGGTCGCGTGAAACCGTGGGGTACCAATCACGCCGTGCTGATGGGCAAGGACGTGATAAAAGAACCTTTCGCCATCATCAATGCCGACGATTTCTACGGTCGCGACAGCTTTGCCGTCATCGCCCGTTATTTGAGCGGACTCGACGGCAAGAAGAACGATTATTGCATGGTGGGCTATCGCGTGGGGAATACCCTTTCGGAGAGCGGCTCGGTGTCGCGCGGCATCTGCGAAACCAATGCACGGGGCGAATTGACCACCGTCGTGGAGCGCACCCAGATAGAACGCCGCGACGGACAGGTGATGTACAAAGACGGGGAAACATGGGTGGCTGTCGATGAAAACACGCCCGTGTCGATGAATATGTGGGGATTCACGCCCGACTACTTCAAATACTCCGAAGACTATTTCATCGATTTCCTGCGCGAAAATGCCGGTAACATCAAAGCCGAATATTTCATACCGTTGCTCGTCAATCATTTGATAACGAACGGAATCGCCACCGTAAAAGTACTCGACACCACCTCGCATTGGTTCGGCGTAACCTATGCCGAAGACCGTCCGTCGGTCGTAGCCAAGATACGCGCCCTTGTCGATGCCGGCGAATATCCCGAAAAACTGTTTTGACAAAAAACTTTTTATGTAAATAGGAGAGTGCCCGACTCATCGGCGTGTCGGGCACTCGTTGTTTCTCCCGCTGCCCCGATGTCGCAAGATATTTCGACCGCTCTTTTTTATTTGCGTTTTTTTGGTTGCTTTTTCAGACAAATTGCATTACTTTTGCACGATTATTCCGAAATCCCTGCGGGGCGCTTTCGGAAATGGAAAGATTTTGAAAAAGACAAAAAAATGTTCAGAACAAAAACTTGCGGCGAATTGCGCCTGAGCGATGCCGGCACGACGGTAACGTTGGCGGGCTGGGTGCAGCGCGTGCGGAAAATGGGCGGTATGACCTTTGTCGATTTGAGAGACCGTTACGGCATCACTCAATTGACATTCAATCAGGAAGTAAACGCGGCTTTGTGCGATGCCGCCAATAAATTGGGTCGCGAATACGTGATACAGGTAACGGGTACCGTGTGCGAGCGGTCGAGCAAAAATCCGAATCTTCCGACCGGCGAAATCGAAATCGTCGTATCGGAACTGAATCTGCTCAATGCTTCCGCCACGCCGCCTTTCACCATAGAAGACGAGAGCGACGGCGGCGACGACCTGCGTATGCAGTTCCGCTACCTCGACCTGCGCCGCAGTTGCGTGCGCAAAAATTTGGAGCTGCGCCACAAGATGGCGTTCGAGGTGCGCCGCTATCTCGATGCCCAAAACTTTTTGGAGGTGGAGACGCCCGTGCTCATTAAATCCACGCCCGAAGGCGCACGCGATTTCGTCGTGCCTTCGCGCATGAATCCGGGCGAGTTTTACGCCCTGCCGCAATCGCCGCAGACGTTCAAGCAGCTTTTGATGGTGGCGGGATTCGACCGTTATTTTCAGATTGTAAAATGTTTCCGCGACGAAGACCTGCGCGCCGACCGCCAGCCCGAATTTACGCAAATCGACTGTGAAATGTCGTTTGTCGAGCAGGAAGACGTACTCAACATCTTCGAGGGCATGGCGAAACATCTTTTCAAATACATCAAAAACATCGACTTCACCGAACCGTTCCTGCGTATGCCTTATTGCGACGCCATGAAATACTACGGCAGCGACAAGCCCGACCTGCGTTTCGGAATGCGTTTCGTCGAATTGAAAGACCTGACCGAAGGACACAATTTCGGCGTCTTCGACAGCGCCGAATACGTGGGCGGCATTTGCGCCGAAGGCTGCGCTTCCTATACGCGCAAGCAACTGGACGAGCTGACCGAACTCGTGAAACGTCCGCAGGTCGGCGCCAAAGGACTGGTATATGTACGTTACGGCGAAGACGGCGTGCTGAAATCGTCGGTCGATAAATTCTATACCCAAGACGATTTGCAGGCGTGGGCTGAACGTTTCGGCGCCAAACGCGGCGACCTGATGCTCATTCTTGCCGGCGATACGGTGAAGACACAAAAAGCCTTGTGCGAGTTGCGGTTGGAGATGGGCGAACGGCTCGGATTGCGCGACCGCAACAAATTCGCTCCTTTGTGGGTGGTCGATTTCCCCCTGCTCGAATGGGACGAAGAAACGCAGCGTTTCTATGCGATGCACCACCCCTTTACCTCGCCGAAGCCCGAAGACATACAATACCTCGAAAGCGACCCGGGTCGGGTGCGCGCCAATGCCTACGATATGGTGGTGAACGGTATCGAGTTGGGCGGCGGCTCCATACGTATCCACGACCGTGCGCTGCAAAATCAGATGTTCAAGCTGCTCGGATTCACCGAAGAGAAAGCCTACTACCAGTTCGGTTTCCTGCTCGACGCCTTCAAATACGGCGCACCTCCTCACGGAGGCTTGGCATTCGGATTCGACCGCTTCGTTTCCCTTTTTGCCGGACTCGATTCGATACGCGACTGCATCGCTTTCCCGAAAAACAACTCCAGTCGCGACACCATGAGCGGGGCACCTTCGGTCATCGATGATTCGCAGCTCGAAGAATTGAATTTGAAAATCGACCTCAAAGAACATAAATAACCCGACTCTTTCGTGCCGAAAATATCCGACATACTGCAAGCCATCGAAGCCGTTGCGCCGCTCTCGCTCCAAGAGAGCTACGACAATGCGGGTCTGTTGGCGGGCAATCGCGACGACGAGGCGCGGGGCGTCGTGGTGTGCATCGACGTAACCGAAGAGGTCGTCGATGAAGCCGTGTCGTTAGACGCCAACCTTATCGTCGCCCATCACCCGTTGATATTCAAACCGCTGAAATCATTGACCGGCAGCAGCTGCATCGAACGCACGCTGATAAAAGCCGTGAAAAACGATGTCGCCATTTATGCGGCGCACACCAATATGGACAATGCTGCGAACGGTGTCAATTTCAAAATGGCGGAGATGCTCGGCTTGCTCGATGTCTCCGTACTCGCGCCGATGTCTCACCGCCTGTTGAAGCTCGTTACATACGTGCCGGTCTCTGCTGCCGACAGCGTGCGCGAAGCCCTCTTCGCCGCAGGGGCGGGGACGATAGGTGAGTACGACCGTTGCAGCTACAACCTTGACGGATTCGGTACATTCCGCGCCGGCGAAAACGCCACGCCCTATTGCGGCGAAATAGGCAAACTGCATTGCGAACGGGAAATGTGCATAAGCGTCATTGTGCCGCAGCACCTTCGTGCCCGTGCCGTGCAGGCGCTGTTGCAGGCACACCCTTACGAAGAACCCGCTTTCGACCTGATACCGCTCGAAAACCTTTGGCAGCAGGCAGGCAGCGGCATCGTGGGCGAATTGCTCTGTCCGATGGAAGAAATTGATTTTCTCGGACGGGTGAAGTCCGTTTTCAAAAGCGGCTGCGTGCGCCACACTGCTCTCACGGGACGGAAAATACGTCGCGTAGCCGTGTGCGGCGGAGCCGGCTCGTTCCTTATACCCGCTGCCGTTGCCGCCGGCGTCGATGCATTCGTTACGGGTGAAATAAAATACCACGAATTTTTCGGCTGCGAAGACTCCCTTTTGCTCGCCGATATAGGGCATTATGAAAGCGAACAGTACACAAAAGATATTTTTTGCGAAATAATAACAAAAAAATTTCCTACCTTTGCCTGCCATTATACTAAGGTAGAAACGAATCCGATAAATTATTTGTAAGCATGGCTACTGACAAAACAAAAGCTGAAAAGGAATACACCGTCGAAGAACGGTTGAAAACGCTCTACGAGCTGCAAACGGTGCTTTCGGAAATAGATCGTATCAAAACGCTGCGGGGTGAGCTGCCTCTCGAAGTGCAAGACCTCGAAGACGAAATAGCCGGTCTCGAAACCCGAATCCAAAACTACCAAAACGAAATAGCCTCGTTGCAGACAGAAACTGCCAAGAAGAAAGAGGAAATAAGAAATTCGCAGACGCTGGTCGAAAAATATACGGCGCAGCAAGACAATGTGCGGAACAATCGTGAATACGATTTTCTGACGAAAGAAATTGAATTTCAGAATCTTTCGATAACGCTTTGCGAAAAGCGCATCAAAGAGTTCACCGAACAGGAGACGGCTAAGAAAAACGAGGTGGAAACGAATAAAACGGCTCTTGCCGAACGTCGTGCCGTCTTGCAGGAAAAGAAAGAAGAACTCGACGAAATCGTGGCTGAAACCCGACAGGACGAAGATAAGCTGCGGGAAAAAGCCAAAAAGTTGGAACAGCAAATCGACGAGCGTCTGCTCACCGCATTCAAGCGCATTCGCAAAAATGCCCGCAATGGTCTGGCAGTCGTGTATATACAGCGTGATGCCTGCGGCGGCTGCTTCAACAAAATTCCGCCTCAAAGACAGCTCGACATCAAGTTGCGCAAGAAAATCATCGTGTGCGAATACTGCGGTCGCATCATGATAGACCCCGAACTTGCCGGCGTCGAAGAAGGCAAATAACTATTCTCCTTTTTCAGAGAAATAGTTAGGAAATCGGCAGAATAATTTTATCTTTACAGCGAAAGAGTAAACTTATTATAAACGTTCGGGTGAAATGAATTTTGCCATTATTGCGGCTGGCGAGGGTTCGCGTCTTGTTCAGGAAGGGATAAGCCGTCCCAAACCATTGGTGGAGTTGAACGGTGTCCCGATGATTAAACGGTTGATGGACATTATGATAAAATGCCATGCAGAATCTCTCTCCGTCATCGTCAATGAACAAATGGTCGAAGTGCGCGAGTATCTCGAAACGTTGTCGCTGCCGGTACCGTTTCACTTGGTCGTGAAATCCACGCCGAGTTCGATGCACTCGTTTCGCGAAGTCAGCCGCACCTTTCCGACGCAAGGGCGTTTTATTCTCACGACGGTCGATACCATATTTCCCGAAGCCGAATTTAAGAAATACATAACGGCATTCGAGAACGCCGAAAACATCGATGGCTGTATGGCGGTAACGCCGTTTATCGACGACGAAAAACCGCTTTATGTCGAAGTCGATTCCGACGGAATGATTACCGCTTTCCGCGATGAGGCGTGGCAGGGAGTCCGCTACGTTTCGGGCGGCATATACGGATTGTCCGGTCGTGCGCTCGGCATTCTCGACGAGTGTATGGCAAAAGGCGTCAGTCGTATGCGCAACTACCAGCGGGCATTGATAGCCGGAGGGCTACGGCTGAAAGCCTATTCTTTCGATAAAATCATCGATGTCGATCATGCCGGTGATATAGCCGTCGCCGAATCTTTTATTCGCAACAACCCCTAATACAGCGACGAAATGGCAGCGACGAAAATTGCAGGAATCATGCGGGCAGAAGTCTATTCGCCCAACCACATCGGAAATGATGCCGCCATTTTCAACGCCGTCGCCGATGGTTTACGCCGGCAGGGCTGCGAAGTGAATGTATATAGCGAAACGCAATTCGCTGCCGGTGCCGTGCAGGAACGTATCGTTTTCAATATGTGTCGGGAGTCCCGGTCGATACGCCTCTTGCAACAAATGGAAGATGGCGGCGCTCTCGTTTTCAATTCGGGCTACGGTATCGAAAATTGTATGCGCGAACGTATGACCCGTCTGTTGCGGGAATCCGGTATTCCCTCTCCCGAAAGTTTATTGGTCGCTACCGACGAAAATGTGCTGCCGCTTCTGGAAGAAAAAGGATATGAGCGGTGTTGGGTGAAACGGGGTGACTCGCATGCCGTTCACAAAGAAGACGTGGCTTATGCCCGACACCCCGAAGAGGCGCAGGCGATAGTGAAAGAATTTTCTTTGCGGGGTATAAGCCGTGCCGTCATAAACCGGCATCTCGACGGTGATTTGATAAAATTCTACGGAGTGGCGGACACTTCCTTCTTTTATTGGTTTTATCCGTTTGAAACGGGTCATTCCAAATATGGCTGCGAGACGGTCAATGGGGCAGTGCACCGTTTCCGGTTCGACGAAGAAGAATTGAAGCGGATAGCGCAGCGGGCAGGCGACGTGCTCGATGTGAAAATTTACGGCGGCGACTGCATTGTCGGTGCCGATGGAAAAATTTCCGTCATCGACTTCAACGACTTTCCAAGTTTTGCCCCGTGCCGCAAAGAAGCCGCAACGCGGATTGCCGAATACATATTGAGAGAAATCAAGCACACCATATAATAATGTCGAAAATCGGGAAATATATTCAACAGATGAAGAAATCCTATCGGAAAACGCTGAAATCGCCCGATACGGAAGAGTGGATAGACCTCCTGTTTTATCGTCCTGTCGGATATATGTGGGCGTGTCTGGCAAAGATGCTCGGCATTACGCCGAATGCCATTACGATAGCCTCCATAGTCTTGGGGGTGGCGGCAGGCGTGGCGTTTTATTTTCCCGATATACGCATCAACATCATCGGAATGGTGCTGTTGGTATGGGCGGATTCTTTCGATTCCGCCGACGGACAACTTGCCCGCATGACGCAGCAATACTCCCATCTGGGGCGCATACTCGACGGTATGGCAGGCGATATATGGTTTATAGCCATTTATGCGGCGATATGTCTGCGCGAAAATGCCGCGACAGGGATTTTCGCTGCTTATCCGCTTCTTATTTGGGGCATTGCCGCTTTCACCGGCTTTTTTCACGCCCGACAAGCCTCGATAGCCGATTACTACCGGCAATTCCACCTCTATTTTCTGCGGGGCGGCAACGACGAACTCGAAACCGCCTCCGAATTGAAAATCCGGTACGATATTTTATCGTGGAAATACGATTTTTTGCGAAAAGCTATCCTGTGGTTTTATCTTTCATACACCCGCAGTCAGGAGGCGCAAACGCCTTATATGCAACAGTTGCGGCGGGAGTTGAAACTCCGTTTTCCCGACGGAAATATTCCGCAAAGTTTTCGCGATGCTTTCCGCACCAAGAGCCTGCCGTTGATGAAATATACGAATATTTTGACGTTCAATTGGCGAGCTATCGCCCTGTTTGCGGCGTTGTTGATACAGATGCCCGTGCTCTATTTTGCCTTTGAATTGACCGTGTTGAATATCGTAAAGGCATATTTGGTATATCGGCACGAGAGAATCTGCCGTATGTTTGTTCGCGAATTGGAAAATGGCAACGGTTAAAGGCATCATATTCGATTACGGCGGTACGCTCGACAGCCGCGGCGACCATTGGAGCGAGGTTTTGTGGCGCGGCTATGTCGAAGCGGGTGCGGAGGTCGATAAGGCGGCATTTCGCGACGCTTACGTTTATGCCGAGCGCGAATTGGCGCGGACGCGCCATATCCTGCCTCAGCACGATTTCCGCGATGTTCTGCTTATCAAGGTGGGCATCGAACTCGAATATCTGGCAAATGCCGGAAATCTCCGGTGCGGCGATTCGACAGCGCTCGTGCAGAAAATTGCGGGATATGGCTACGATGCTGCGCGGCGTTGTATCGAGGAGGCAAGAGGCGTGCTCGAAACCTTGTATGCCCGTTATCCGCTGGTACTCGTCAGCAATTTTTACGGAAACATCGAAAGCGTGTTGGCAGACTTCGGCATATCCCGATATTTCAAAACCGTCATAGAAAGCGCGGTAGTGGGCGTGCGCAAGCCCGACCCGCACATTTTTCAATTGGGTGTCGAGGCGCTCGACCTCTCGCCCGAAGAGGTGCTTGTCGTGGGCGACTCCTATAAAAAAGACATTCTTCCCGCCGAATCGATAGGCTGTCGGGTGGCGTGGCTGAAAGGAAAGGGGTGGAGCGATGACGAAGATGCCATTGTACACCCTGCCATTATCGCAGGATTGTCCAACGTCGTAACCCTTTTACAGCAGCCATGAAAATTTTTCATGAACAGTTTTGCACCGACATACAGCCGGTGTACGTTTTACGTTTTGTCGTATTTATTAATCTAAATTCTGTTTATCGAAAATCTTTCCCGCAAAAGATTTTTTTATCATTCCTCCGATAAGTACCTTTGCATCGGTTACCGGCGAAAAAGAAACGATTTTCACGGGAATGCGAACAAATTTCGATGTAAAACTTTTTACTTCTCAAAAATAAAGTATAATTTTGCATGGTTATTGTTACGCGAAAAAAAATCGGAACATAATTAAAATAACAGAGTAAAATATCGTAAAAATTTTTAAGATCATGAACAAATCCGGTGTAAAGCCTGCAGAGGGCAAACTCGGCGTTTTGACTGTCGGCTTGGGAGCTGTCAGCACCACGTTTATAACAGGAGTATTGATGACCCGCAAAGGTCTTGCCAAACCTGTCGGTTCGATGACGCAATACGATATAATTCGCGTAGGAGAGGGCGAAGATGAGAAATATTTGAAATACAATCAAATAGTTCCCCTCGCAAATCTTAACGATATCGTTTTCGGCGCATGGGACGTCTATCCTGCAAACGCTTATGAATCGGCCACCAATGCCGAAGTCCTCAAAGAAAAAGACATAGAGCCGGTAAAAGACGAATTGGTGAAAATCGTTCCGATGAAAGCCGCATTCGATAAAAACTATGCCAAACGTCTCGAAGGAAATAACGTGAAAGATTGCAAGACACGTTGGGATATGGTGCAGGAACTCAAAAAAGACATTCAAAACTTCAAGAAAGCCAATAACTGCGCCCGTGTCGTCGTGTTGTGGGCAGCCTCTACCGAAGTTTACGTTCCCGTCGATGAAAAGGTACACGGCACGCTTGCCGCTTTGGAAGCTGCCATGAAAGCCGACGACCGCGAACATATCGCTCCGTCGATGTGCTACGCTTACGCCGCTCTTACCGAAGGCGCACCGTTCATCATGGGCGCACCCAATACCACCGTCGATATTCCCGCCATGTGGGAGCTCGCCGAAAAGGTGAAACTGCCTATCGCAGGAAAAGATTTCAAGACCGGTCAGACGTTGGTTAAATCGGGATTCGCTCCGATTCTCGGCGTTCGCTGCCTTGGTCTGTCGGGTTGGTTCTCCACCAACATTCTCGGCAACCGCGACGGTCTCGTGCTCGACGAGCCAGCCAACTTCCGCACCAAAGAGGTGAGCAAGCTCTCTACGCTCGAATCGATTCTCGTTCCGGAAAAACAGCCCGACCTCTACACCGACTATTATCACAAAGTACGTATCAATTACTATCCGCCCCGTAACGACAACAAAGAGGGTTGGGACAATATCGACATCTTCGGTTGGATGGGTTATCCGATGCAGATTAAAATCAACTTCCTCTGCCGCGATTCCATACTTGCCGCTCCGTTGTGCCTCGACCTCGTATTGTTGAGCGACCTCGCAGCCCGCGCCGGTCGTTACGGCATACAGCGTTTCCTGAGCTTCTTCCTGAAAAGCCCGATGCACGATTATACCAAGAATGAAGTGCCCGTCAATAACCTGTTCGAGCAATACGTCATGCTTAAAAACGCTATTCGCGAAATGGGCGGTTACAAAGCCGACCAACGTATCGATTGATATCATTTCCGATAAAAGCAAAAGCCGCCCGATTTTTTTCGGGCGGCTTTTTTGTGTGTTTGTCGGGGCAGGGCGGGTGCGAAAAAAAGCGAGGCGGGTAAGTATGCCCGCCTCGCTCGTAAAAGGCTTCCGTTTTTATAACCAGCCGCGTACTTCCATCAAAATACGCACGATTTCGTAAGCCGAACGGGCTACCGGCGTACCGGGACCGAAGATGGCTGCCACGCCCATTTTGTAGAGCGCGTCGTAATCTTGTGCCGGTATCACGCCGCCCGCGATGACGATGATGTCTTCGCGGCCTAACTTTTTCAATTCGGCAAACACTTGCGGAATGAGTGTCTTGTGTCCGGCTGCCAGCGACGATATGCCCAATACGTGCACGTCGTTTTCGACAGCTTGGCGCACGGCTTCCGCCGGAGTCTGGAATAGAGGGCCCATATCCACGTCGAAGCCGCAGTCGGCATAACCCGTTGCCACGACTTTTGCGCCGCGGTCGTGTCCGTCCTGACCCATTTTGGCTACCATGATACGCGGTTGGCGTCCCTCTTTTTTCGCAAATTGTTCGATGATTTCTTTCGCCTTGATAAAATCAGGGTCGTTCTTTGTTTCAGATGAATACACGCCGGAAATAGTTCTGATGATTGCTTTATAACGTCCTACGACAACTTCGCAGGCGTCGGATATTTCTCCCAATGTGGCTCTTACTTTCGCTGCCTTTACGGCAAGGTCGAGCAGATTGCCTTTTTTCGTCTTCACACATTCGGTAATGGCGTCGAGCGCCGCTTTCACGGCTTTCTCGTCGCGATGCGCTTTCAGGTCTTCCAGACGGGCTATCTGCTGTTTGCGCACGGAGGTGTTATCGACTTCGAGAATGTCGATGGGCGCCTCTTTCTCCAAACGGTATTTGTTGATGCCCACGATGGTCTGTGCGCCCGAGTCGATGCGGGCTTGCGTGCGGGCAGCAGCCTCTTCGATGCGGAGTTTGGGTATTCCCGTTTCGATGGCTTTTGCCATACCGCCGAGTTTTTCAATCTCCTGTATATGTTCCCACGCACGGTGCGCCAGCTCGTTGGTGAGCGTTTCTACGTAGTAGGAGCCTGCCCACGGGTCGATTTCTTTGGTAACATACGTTTCTTCCTGTATGTATATCTGCGTGTTGCGGGCGATGCGCGCCGAGAAGTCGGTCGGCAGTGCGATTGCCTCGTCGAGGGCGTTGGTGTGCAGCGACTGCGTGTGTCCTTGTGCGGCGCCCATAGCTTCGATGCAGGTACGACCCACGTTGTTGAACGGGTCTTGCTCCGTAAGCGACCAGCCCGATGTCTGGCAGTGCGTACGCAGCGCCATCGACTTGGGATTTTTGGGGTTGAACTGTTTGACGATTTTCGCCCACAGCATACGGGCGGCACGCATCTTGGCTATCTCCATGAAATAGTTCATGCCGATACCCCAGAAGAACGAGAGGCGAGGAGCGAAGGTGTCGATGTCCATACCCGCATTGATGCCGGCGCGCAGGTATTCGAGACCGTCGGCAAGGGTGTATGCCAGTTCGATATCGGCTGTCGCACCCGCTTCCTGCATGTGGTAGCCCGAAATGGATATGGAGTTGAATTTGGGCATATATTGCGAGGTAAACTCGAATATGTCGGCGATGATGCGCATGGAGAACTCGGGCGGATAGATGTAGGTGTTGCGCACCATAAACTCTTTAAGAATGTCGTTCTGTATCGTACCCGCCATTTCTTCGAGCTTCGCACCCTGTTCCAGTCCGGCGTTGATGTAAAACGCCATGATGGGCAGCACGGCGCCGTTCATGGTCATGGATACCGACATCTTGTTCAAGGGTATGCCGTCGAACAGCACTTTCATATCTTCGAGGCTGCAAATCGAAACGCCGGCTTTGCCCACGTCGCCTACGACACGTTCATGGTTGGCATCGTAGCCGCGGTGGGTCGGGAGGTCGAATGCCACCGAAAGACCTTTCTGTCCCGAAGCGAGGTTGCGGCGGTAGAAAGCGTTGGATTCTTCGGCGGTGGAAAATCCCGCATACTGGCGAATCGTCCACGGACGCATGGCGTACATGCCGCTATACGGCCCCCGCAGGTAGGGCGGAATACCGGCTGCGTATTCGAGGTGCTCCATGCTTTCGAGGTCGCTTTTCGTGTAGATGGCTTTTACCGGTATAAGCTCCGGTGTCAGCCAGTCGGCATCATTGTTTTTCAATTCGTTTTTTCCGCTCTGTGCAAACGCATCGACGCGGATATTTATATTTCTGAAATCGGGTCTCATAGTTAAATGCTTTTCGATGGGATTCTACAATAATAAGGTGTTGAACTCTTTGAGCGTGTCGAGCACATTGCTGCGCACGTTGATGTAGCGGGTGATACCTTGTGCTTTCAGCTCCTCCATGCACTCCGGTGCGCCTGCCACCACGAGAATGGCTTTGTCGCCCAGCAACTTGTGGGCTTCGGGCGCGAGCGCTGCATATTCTTCATCGCTTGAACAGAGAACGACGATTTCGGCTTTTGCTTTCAAGGCGGCATCGATACCGGCTTGTACGGTGTCGAATCCCAAATTGTCGATGATTTCATATCCGGCGCAACCGAAGAAGTTGCCCGAGAATTGCGAGCGAGCCAACCGCATGGCAAGGTTGCCGATGGTCAGCATGAACACTTTGGGGCGCTTGCCCGACCGCTCGGTAGCCAACCGCAACGCCTCGAAATCGCTCGCCGCTCTTACGTAGCGGAGCGTCGGTATTTCGCCGGCAGCCTTTTCGTCGGCACCGCAGCAGCAGGTGTGCGCAGCGGCTTCTATTTTTTCGTTTGCCGTTTCGTGAACGTTCGGGTATTGGTTCGTTCCCAGCAGCACCTCTTTGCGGCGATCGACAGCCGTGTGGCGCGCTTCGGAAGCCGCATTGACGGTGTTCTGTACGAAGCCGGCTTTCAGTGCGGCGTGGAAACCTCCCATCTCCTCGACTTGCATGAAAAGTTTCCATGCCTCTTCGGCAATCGAGACGGTAAGCGTTTCGATGTAGTAGGAGCCTCCGGCGGGATCGACGATTTTGTTGAAATGCGATTCTTCGCGCAGCAGCAGTTGCTGGTTGCGGGCGATGCGTTCCGAGAAATCGTCGGGCTGTTTATAGGTCGTGTCGAACGGCGTAACCGTGATGGAATCGACGCCCGCCAAAGCTGCCGACATCGTTTCGGTCTGGGTGCGCAGCAGATTGACGTGCGCATCGAATATCGTCAGATTGAATTGCGACGTTTCTGCGTGCATGGCGATTTTTGCGGCGCATTCGCAAGCGGGTTTGTAAGCCGAAACGATTTGCGCCCACAACATACGGGCGGCACGGAATTTGGCTATCTCCATAAAATAATTCGACGAGATGCCGAAGTTGAATTTGATGCGTTTGGCAACTTCATCGACCGACAACCCTTTTTCCGTAAGGGCAGCCAGCCATTCGTTTCCCCATGCGAGGGCGAATCCCAATTCCTGTGTAATGTAGGAACCGGCATTGTTGAGCAGTATCGAATCGACGCCCAATACCCGGTACAGAGGCAAGCCTTTGGCGGCTTCGATGACTTGGGCGGCCATGTCGGCATAGCCGGCGAAATCCTGTCCGTGATTCAGCAATCTCTTGAACGGGTCGAAGTTGATAGAACCTTTGGCTTTTTGTACATCGACTTTATTTTGGGTGAAATAAGCCGTCAGCGTTTGGGCGATTTTGACGGAGTTTTTCACGCACGAAACGAAGTTCAATTCCACCTTTTCGGCGTCTATACCCTGCAACAGGGAGGCAAAACCCGCGTCGGTGATATGTTCCTCTTTTATGCGGAATCCCAACGACGTAACCCCTTTGGTCAGCAGGTCGCGCGCTTTGGCGTTGGCTTCTTGCGGATTTTCTACGGTGATGTCTTGGCGCACGAGCCATTCGTTGTTGCATTTCGTACCTCTCACGAACGGATATTCGCCCGGAAGAGATTCGGTCGTTTTCAGTCCCGCGGTATCTTCGGCACGGTACATCGGTTGCACGTTGAACCCTTCGTTGGTGCGCCATACGAGTTTCTTGTCGAAATCGGCGCCTTTCAGGTCGGCAATCACTTTCTCTTTCCACTCTGCGGTCGAAACCGGTGGAAATTGGTCAAACAGTCTTTCTTTATCAGCTGCCATGTGTTTTTTGTGTATATTAGGTTAAATCATTTTCGGGTTGTCTGCGAAAATCAACCTCAAAGGTACGAATAAAAAACAATACGTGAAATTTTTTTCGTAAATTCCTCATATAAGGAGCGAAAAATCATGCGCGTGCCCGGGCGCGTTATACGGGATTGACGGTGCGCTCGCCCAACTCTTTTGCCAGTGCTGCTTTCAGCTTGTACAGGTCAGTCAATTCATTCATAAGCTGTTGCGTTTCCGCAGAATCTTTTTTGCCGTTTTTTATGCGCGATTGTATTTCTTTGATGTTCTGATTGACGATGTTGCTTTTCAACTCATACAGGGCGCGCGGCACAAGTTCCGTAAGCCTTTCTTCTTCGCTGGCTACGTGCTGGAATTTGGTGTGTACTTTGCTTAATTCGTATTTGTCGCTGATGCAGTTGAGGGCGGTTTCGCTGATTTCGCGATTGACGTGCTCTATAAAATAGCGGGAGAGGTTTTTATTCTCGCGGAAAACCATTTCCGCCTCCTCGATGATGCGCTGGTATAAGGGGTTCGACAACGTTATTTCGTCGTTGCGCAGGTCGTTGAAAATGTACGGGGCGACTTTCCACATAGGCTTTTCCTCGTCGTCGGTCGGCTCGTCTTTGGGGAACAATTCTTTTTCGCCGTATCGTATGATGTAGCGTATCAAGGTGCGTTCCGCCATATCGTTGGCGTAGGTGGTGCGGGTTGGCCGTATCGGAGCGGGAGGGGGCGTTTCGGTTTGCGGCAACGCCTCCGTCTGCGGTTCGTCTGCGGCTGTCGTTTCGTTTGCGGCAGGCTGTGCAGCAGCGGCAGTACGCGCCCGCAGTTCCTCTTCTTTTTTGTTCCGAAACTCGTCGTACCGTATTTTGTTGATTTCGCGCAGCAGCACGCTTTCGTCTATCTCCATCAGGCGGCTGCACTCTTTGGTATATACCGAGCGCTCGATGTTGTCGGGAATGGCGGCTATACTCTTTACGATGTCGCTGATGAGGGAGGCTTTTTTTATCGGGTCTTTGCCTGCGCCTTCGAGCAGCAGGTTGGTTTTGAAGCGAATGAAATCGACCTCATGCTCTTTGATATATTGCGTAAAAGATGCTGCGCTCTGTTTTTTGGAAAACGAGTCGGGGTCGTCGCCGTCGGGGAGCAGCACCACTTTGATGTGTATGCCCTCTTTGAGCAGCAGGTCGATACCGCGCAGCGAGGCTTTGATGCCGGCGGCATCGCCGTCGTAAAGAATCGTTACGTTGTCGGTGAAGCGATGTATGAGCCGTATCTGTCCGGGCGTGAGCGAAGTGCCCGACGATGCCACCACGTTTTCGATGCCCGACTGGTGCATCGACAGCACGTCGGTATATCCCTCCACCAGATAGCAGGTGTCCTGCTTCACGATGGCTTGTTTGGCGTGATAGATGCCGTACAGCTCGTTGCTTTTGTGGTATATCTCCGATTCGGGGGAATTGACGTACTTCGCCATCTTGTCGTCTTTTTTCAGAATACGACCGCCGAAGGCGACGATTTTTCCCGAAAGACTGTACACCGGAAATATCACACGACCGCGAAACCGGTCGGTTACCCGTCCGTTGCTGCTTTCGATGCACAGACCGGTGTCGAGCAAATACTCCTTTTTATATCCGCGTTTTACGGCTTCTTGGTAAAGGGCGTCGCGGCGGTCGAGCGAATAGCCCAGACCGAATTTGCGGATAATGTCGTCGCGGAATCCCCGTTCATAAAAATAGGAAAGACCTATGTCATGACCGTCGGGGTTGTTGAACAGCGTTTCCGAAAAATATTCCTGTGCAAACGAATTGACAATGAGCATACTTTCCCGTTTTCCCTGCGCCCGTTTTTCTTCGTCGGTCAGTTCCCGTTCCTGAATCTCGATGTTGTATTTTTTCGCCAGATACCTCAACGCTTCGTAATAGGAGAGCTGCTCGTGCTCCATGATGAAATGCACGGGACTGCCGCCTTTGCCGCAGCTGAAACATTTACAGATGCCTTTCGAGGGCGACACGCTGAACGACGGCGTCTTCTCGTCGTGGAAAGGACATAGTCCGACGTAGTTCACGCCCCGTTTCCGGAGGGTAACGAAATCGGACACCACCTCCAAGATGTTGGCGCTGTCGAGTATTTTATCTACGGTTGCCTGATCGATCATGCGATATGCTGAATTTTCGGTTACGAAGATACGCTTTCTTTGCCGTAAAGTCAAAGTCGAAAAACAATTTTTTCCGAAAAAATACTTGAAATATCGAAAGATTACCTTTAATTTTGCACACTCAAAAAGCCGACAAGAGGCACAGATGCTTTTACAAAAGATTGCAAGTTATTGACAATAAAGCGAGTAATAATAGTAATAATCCATAAGAATGAACATTTCACAAGAAAACAAAAGCAATGTTTCTGCGGTCGTGAAAATAGAGGTCGCAAAAACCGACTATGAAGAAAAAGTGGAGAAAGCCTTGCGCAACTATCGCCAAAGGGCAACGATACCCGGATTCAGAAAAGGCATGGTGCCGCTCGGTATGTTGAAAAAAATGGTCGGCAAATCCATCTTGGCAGACGAAATAAACAACGTGGTTTCTGAGGCGTTGTACAATTATATAAAGGAAAATAATATCAATGTATTGGGCGAGCCGCTTCCTTCGGAGTCGCAGGAAAAAATCGACTTCGATACGCAGGAAAATTTCACGTTCTGCTTCGATGTTGCCATTGCGCCCGAAATTGCCGTTTCGCTCACCAAGAAAGATAAGCTCAACTACTATCGCATAGCTATCGACGACGATATGGTCGCCAAACAAAAAGAGGCGTTCTGCAACCGCTACGGCGTGCAGGAACCGGTGGAAGTCGCCGGCGAGAAAGACATCGTAAAAGGCAACTTCGTGGAACTCGACGAAAACAATGCGCCCAAAGAGGGCGGCATTTCGGTCGAGTCGCTGCTGACGCCCGCTTACCTGAAAGACGATGCCGAGAAAGCCAAATTCGTAGGCGTGAAGAGCGGTGAAAAAGTAATCTTCAATCCGGCTGCTGCCTGCGGCGGCAACGATACCGAACTGGCTGCCATGCTCCATATCGACAAGGAGAAAGCTGCCGACATGAAGTCGAACTTCGAAGTAGCCGTTACGACGATTCTCACGTTCAGAGCCGCTGAAATGGGGCAGGAGCTTTACGACAACATTTTCGGCAAAGACACCGTAAAGAGCGAAGAAGAGTTCACCGCCAAGACCCGCGAAATGCTTGTCGCTCAGATGCAGCCCGAGAGCGATTATAAATTCGGCCTCGACGCCCGCGCTCTGTTGGAGAAGAAAGTCGGCGAATTGGAATTGCCCGACGAAATGCTCAAACGCTGGCTGGTCGTAAGTGGCGAAAACCGGACGAAAGAGTCGGTAGAGGAAGAATATCCCAAAATGCTGCCCGACTTGAAATGGCAGCTGATAAAAGAGGCTATCGTGAAAAAATTCGCCGTGAAAGTCGATGATGCCGATATGCTCGCGATGGCGAAAAAAGTAACGCGCTCGCAATTCGCCCAGTACGGTATGATGAACGTTCCCGACGAACTGCTCGACAAATACGCATCGGATATGCTGAAAGACAAAAAGACCGTAACCAACGTGGCAGAACGCGCGACCGAAGAAAAAATACTCGCCGTCATCAAAGAGCACGTTACCCTTACGGAAAAAGAACTTCCGATGGATCAGTTCTACAAACTGTTTGAAGAAAAATAACAATCCGTTTTTATCTCCGATGAAAAAATCTGTCCGAGAGATATCGGGCAGATTTTTTTACGTTTTTAAGAAATATTCTCTTTCCGGCGGAAAGAAAATTTGTAGGATTGATGTTTTATGTATATCTTTGTTTGAACAAAATTAACCACTAAAAACCATATAACATTATGGCAGACGATTTCAAAAAATATGCAACCCGCCATTTGGGCATGAACGCCATGGCATTGGACAAGTATATAGATATAACGAGTAATTATATTTCGCCGACGATTATCGAGGAGCGCCAGCTGAATGTGGCGCAAATGGACGTCTTTTCGCGTTTGATGATGGACCGCATCATATTCTTGGGAACGCAAATCGACGAATACACCGCCAACGTCATACAGGCGCAGCTGCTCTATCTCGACTCGTCCGACCCGGGAAAAGACATTTCCATCTATCTCAATACGCCGGGCGGCAGCGTGTATGCCGGTCTGGGCATCTACGATACGATGCAGTACGTATCGAGCGACGTCTCCACGATATGCACGGGTATGGCTGCCTCTATGGGTGCCGTGCTGCTCGTGGCAGGAGCGAAGGGAAAACGCTTTGCCCTGCAACATTCCCGCGTGATGATACACCAGCCGATGGGTGGTGCGCAGGGACAGGCGTCCGACATCGAAATTACCGCACGGGAAATACAGAAACTCAAAAAAGAACTCTATACGATTATCGCCGACCATTCGGGCAAATCGTATGAACAGATAGAAAAAGACTCCGATCGCGACTATTGGATGACTTCGGCAGAAGCCAAAGAATACGGCATGATCGACGAAGTGCTCGTCCGTTCAAATCACAAATAATGGCAAAAGAAACAGGAAGAGGCGGACGGTGCTCCTTTTGCAACCGTACCGAACAAGAGACAGGATACCCCTTATTAGCCGGATATTCCGGTTTGATATGCGTCGATTGCGTCGAACGTGCCGCAGAAGCCGTGCGCGAAATCAAGCATCGGCAGCCCGACAACCGTTTTGTACTCGACGTTCTGCCCAAACCCAAAGAGATAAAAGAGTTTCTCGACCTCTACGTTATCGGACAGGACGATGCCAAGCGCTATCTCTCCGTCGCCGTGTACAACCATTACAAACGGCTGATGCAGAAAGACAAGTCGGACAACGAAGTCGAAATCGAGAAATCGAATATCATCATGGTCGGTTCCACCGGTACGGGGAAAACCCTGCTGGCGAAAACCATCGCGCGACTGCTGAAAGTGCCTTTCACCATCGTCGATGCCACCGTACTCACCGAAGCCGGCTATGTGGGCGAGGACATCGAAAGCATCTTGACGCGGCTGTTGCAGGTTTCCGATTACAACGTCGAAGCCGCCGAGCGCGGAATCGTGTTTATCGATGAAATCGACAAGATAGCGCGGAAAGGCGACAACCCGTCGATAACCCGCGACGTAAGCGGCGAGGGCGTGCAGCAAGGGTTGCTCAAACTATTGGAAGGGTCGGTGGTGAACGTTCCGCCGCAAGGTGGGCGCAAGCACCCCGAACAGAAAATGATACCCGTCAATACGAAAGACATACTGTTTATTTGCGGCGGCGCATTCGACGGAATCGAAAAGAAGATAGCCATGCGCCTCAACACGCAGGTGGTGGGCTACGGCGCCGACAAAAAACGCGAAATCATCGACCGCAACAACCTGTTGCAGTATATCGCCCCGCAAGACCTGAAAGCCTTCGGTCTGATACCCGAAATCATCGGGCGTCTGCCCATATTGACCTACCTCGACCCGTTAGACCGGAAAGCCCTGCGCCAAATACTTACCGAACCCAAAAACTCCATCATCAAACAATACATTAAAATGTTTGAAATCGATGACATCAAACTCACTTTCTCGGAAGAGTCGCTGGAATATATGGTGGACACGGCGATAGAATTCAAACTCGGCGCGCGCGGCTTGCGCTCCATCGTCGAGTCTATCATGATCGATGCCATGTTTGAAATGCCTTCGACCGATGCCAAAGAGCTATGCGTTACCCGGCAATACGCCGAAGAAAAGATGAAAAAGGCAAATATGCACGCTCTTCATTAAAAAAAGCGGTAAAAAATTTGTTTTATACAAATTTTGTTTTATATATTTGTCTTTGGGCAAAAGTCCGCTTATAAAAAATCTGCTTTTATGGCTACCAAAAACAATTTAACCGCCGCCTTAAAGAAACACTTTGGATTCGATACATTCAAAGGAAATCAGGAAGCAATCATCAAAAATCTGCTTGCGGGGAACGATACGTTCGTATTGATGCCTACGGGAGGAGGAAAGTCGCTTTGTTACCAGTTGCCTTCGCTTATGTCCGAAGGTACGGCGGTAGTCATATCGCCGCTTATCGCCTTGATGAAAAATCAAGTGGACGCCATGCGCAATTTCAGCGAAGAAGACGGCGTAGCCCATTTCATCAATTCGTCGCTGAACAAAGCCGCCATCGATTTGGTGAAAGAAGATATTTTGTCGGGTCGCACCAAATTGCTGTACGTCGCACCGGAGTCGCTGACGAAAGAAGAAAACATCGAGTTTCTGAAACAGGTGAAAATCTCTTTCTATGCCGTCGATGAGGCGCACTGCATCTCGGAGTGGGGGCACGACTTCCGCCCCGAATATCGCCGCATACGACCCATTATCAACGAAATAGGCGTGCGTCCGGTCATTGCGCTCACGGCTACGGCTACGCCGAAAGTGCAGCACGATATACAAAAGAATCTCTGTATGATGGACGCGGCGGTGTTCAAATCGTCGTTCAACCGCCCCAACCTCTATTATGAAGTGCGCCCCAAGACGCAGAATATCGACAAGGACATTATTAAGTATATTAAATCCCAGTCGGGCAAGTCGGGTATCATCTATTGTTTGAGCCGGAAAAAAGTGGAGGAGCTTGCCGAAACCTTGAAGGTGAACGGCATCAGTGCGCTGCCTTATCATGCCGGTATGGACTCTGCCACCCGCACCCGCAATCAGGACGCTTTCCTGCTCGAAGAAGTCGATGTCATCGTGGCGACCATTGCATTCGGTATGGGCATCGACAAGCCCGATGTGCGCTTTGTCATACACTACGATATACCCAAAAGCCTCGAAGGCTATTATCAGGAAACCGGACGCGCAGGTCGCGACGGCGGGGAGGGGCAGTGTATCACCTTCTACGTGAACAAGGATTTGCAGAAACTGGAAAAATTCATGCAGGGGAAACCCGTTGCCGAACAGGAAATCGGCAAACAGCTCCTGCTCGAAACCGCCGCTTACGCCGAATCGTCCGTATGCCGCCGCAAATTGTTGTTGCACTATTTCGGCGAAGAGTACAACGAAGAAAACTGCGGAAACTGCGACAACTGCCTGAATCCGCAGAAACAAATCGAAGCCCAAGAGATGCTCTGCGCCGTCATCGAAGTCATTGTGGCGCTGAAAGAAAAATTCAAAGCCGACCATATCATCGACGTCCTTTTGGGAAAAGAAACGAACGAAATCGTGTCGTATCACCAAGACGAGTTGGAGGTGTTCGGCTGCGGACAGGGCGAAGACGAGAAAAAATGGTCTACCGTCATACGGCAGGCGCTCATTGCCGGCTATCTCGACAAGGACATCGAAAACTACGGATTGTTGAAAGTAACGCAGGCGGGATATGATTTTCTCAAACACCCCGTATCGTTCAAAATCGTACAAGACAACGCTTTCGACGAAATCGAAGAAGAAGCTCCTATCAAAGGCGGAGGCGCGTGTGCCGTCGACCCTGTGCTTTACGCCATATTGAAAGACCTGCGCAAGAAAATCGCCAAGAAATTGGAACTTCCGCCATACGTCATTTTCCAAGACCCCTCGTTGGAAGCCATGGCGACGACCTATCCCATATCTATCGATGAGTTGCAGAACATATCGGGTGTAGGAGCCGGCAAAGCCAAACGCTACGGCGAAGAATTCGTCGAGGTCATTAAGAAATATTGCGACGAAAACGAAATCGAGCGTCCGGAAGATTTGCGGGTACGCACCGTTGCCAACAAGTCGAAAATGAAAGTTTCTATCATTCAGGGCATCGATCGCAAAATAGCCCTCGACGAGTTGGCGGAATCGAAAGGATTGGAATTTGCCGACCTGCTCGAAGAAGTCGAAGCTATCGTATATTCGGGAACAAAAATCAATATCGACTATTTCCTCGAAGAGGTAATGGACGAAGACCACGTAGAGGATATATTCAATTACTTCAAGGAAGCCGAAAGCGACGACCTCGAAGCCGCTATCGAAGAATTGGGGCGCGACTATACCGAAGAAGAAATACGCCTCGTCCGCATCAAATTCCTTTCGGAATTAGGAAATTGACACAGAATGAGGGGGCAGGTTCCGATACGGGAATCTGCCCCTTTAACGTCTGTTCAGAAAAAAAGAACATGAAAAAGCGCACGCATTTAGGAAATAATCCGTATCTTTGCGTGCAATAAATTTTCTATCTATGTCATTTATTGCCGATAAAATCGTAATGGACGGATTGACATTCGACGATGTATTGTTGATCCCCGCTTATTCAGAAGTACTTCCGCGCGAAGTCGATTTAACCACCCGTTTCTCTCGTAACATTCAATTGAACATACCTTTGGTTTCGGCTGCCATGGACACCGTAACCGAAGCGCAGCTGGCTATCGCCATTGCTCGCGAAGGCGGCATCGGCGTTATCCACAAAAATATGTCGATAGAGGCGCAAGCCAAACAGGTGCACAGCGTGAAACGCGCCGAGAACGGTATGATTTACGACCCCGTAACCATCAACCGCTCGGCTACCGTGTCCGATGCGTTGGCGATTATGCACGAATACCATATCGGAGGTATTCCCGTTGTCGATAACGACAGACGTCTGGTGGGCATCGTAACCAACCGCGACCTGCGTTTCGAGCGCAATGCCTCCCGCGCCATCGACGAAGTGATGACCAAAGACAACCTCATCACCACCACCCAATCGACCGACTTGCAGCAAGCCACCGATATACTGCAACAGCACAAAATCGAAAAACTGCCGGTTGTCGATAAAGACTTTCGTTTGGTCGGGCTGGTAACCTATAAAGACATAACCAAAGCCAAAAACAAACCTTTTGCCTGCAAAGATAAACTCGGACGTCTGCGCGTAGCCGCCGGAATCGGCGTAACGGCAGACTCGTTGGAGCGGGCGTCCGCTTTGGTCGAAGCCGGTGTCGATGCCATTGTCATCGACACGGCGCACGGACACTCCAAAGGCGTGGTCGAGGTGTTGAAGCGTGTGAAAGCCGCATTCCCTCAAATCGACGTCGTCGTGGGCAACATCGCCACCGGCGATGCCGCCAAATTTCTTGTATCGGCAGGCGCCGATGCCGTGAAGGTGGGAATCGGTCCCGGCTCCATTTGCACGACCCGTATCATTGCCGGTGTGGGAGTGCCCCAGTTGTCTGCCGTGTATGACGTTGCCAAAGCCTTGAAAGGTACGGGCGTACCTCTTATTGCCGACGGCGGAATCCGTTATTCGGGCGATATTGTGAAAGCGTTGGCAGCCGGCGGATATTCCGTCATGTTGGGCGGAATGCTGGCAGGCGTGGAAGAGTCGCCGGGCGAAACGATTATCTACAATGGACGTAAATTCAAGTCGTATCGCGGCATGGGTTCGCTCGAAGCGATGGAAAAAGGCTCGAAAGACCGCTATTTCCAAGCCGGCGAAACCGATGTAAAAAAGTTAGTGCCCGAAGGCATTGCCGCCCGTGTACCCTACAAAGGCTCGCTTTACGAGGTAGTCTATCAAATGGTGGGCGGACTGCGAGCCGGTATGGGTTATTGCGGAGCTGCCAACATCGATGCCCTGCATCAAGCCAAATTCACCCGCATCACCAATGCCGGTGTTGCCGAAAGCCACCCGCACGATGTCGCCATTACCAGCGAATCTCCCAATTACAGTCGCGGACAACAGTAAGAAAAATCTTACGATACTTTAATAACTTTATACAACTGTTTTGACGTTTCCGGTATAATATTTTTTATATTTGAACCGTTAAAACAGATGTATTTTATATAAGGACAGCGCGTTTCATGAAAATGCGCTGTCGAACAATAGAAATTTGTAAAAAATATACGATGAAAACCACCGGTCTTTTATTGACAGCGCTTTTGTTTCCGGCTTTCGCATCGATGTCGGCACAAGACACTGCTGATCCCGAAATCATGAATATTGCTGGAAAAAGCATTCCGAAATCGGAATTTGAATACATCTATCATAAGAATTTGCGGCAGCAAGCCGAGAAAACACCTTTGAACGAATATGTTACGCTATTTTGTAACTATAAGTTGAAAGTGGCGGAAGCTGAGGCGCAAGGTCTTGATACCACGAAGCAGTTCCGCGACGAATACAAAGGCTATTGCGAGCAGCTGGTAAAGCCCTATTTGGTAGATTCCGGCGCCGAAGAACAGTTGGCGAAAGAGGCTTACGCCCGTTTGCTTGAGGAGGTCGAAGCCAGCCATATTCTTTTTGAAGTACCGCCTACGGCTACGACTGCCGAGAAAAAAGCGATTTACGAGAAAGCAATGTCGGTCAGAGAGCAGGCGCTGAACGGCGCTGACTTTGCCGAGTTGGCGCGTCGATATTCCGATGACCCTTCGGCTAAGCAGAACGACGGTTATCTGGGCTATTTCACCGCTTTCCGAATGGTATATCCTTTTGAAAAGGCTGCCTACGAAACGCCGGTGGGCGAAATATCCCTGCCGGTAGAAACTCGCTTCGGCTACCATTTGATTAAGGTTTCCGGTCGTCGTAAAACGCGGGCTGTCCAAGTGGCGCATATCATGTTGGATATTTCACCAGATGCCCCCGAAAAAGAACAGAAAGATAAAGAGAAAAAAATAAACGCCCTTTATGCACAACTGCTTAAAGGGGCGGATTTTGCCGAGTTGGTACGTGCTAACTCGGAGGATACCTATACGGCCGAATCGGGTGGCGTATTGCCTTTTCTGGAAGCAGGGCAGTTTGTGAAACCTTTTGAAGATGCCGCTTTCGCTTTGGATTCCATTGGTGAAATTTCTGCTCCGGTACGCACCCAATTCGGTTGGCATATTTTGAAACTTATTGACGAAAAAACGCCGAATTCGTATGAACAGATGCGCAATGCAATTGTTCGCTATATGGCTCGCGACGAACGTGCCGACGCGGGTCGCAAACAGTTTTTTGAACAATTGAAAGCCGATAAAAATTTTGCGTGGAACGAAACGACCGTGAATGAGTTGGAAAAAATAAACGGCGACTCTTTATGGTCGGAAGTGCAGAAAATGGAACAACCCTTGTTCGTTTTTGCCGGCACGAATTATCCGGCATCGGGTCTGACGAAATATCTGAAAGCAGACAAAACGGTGGCGTTGTCCGATTTGCGGAAAGCTGCCGATGCCTATACTGTCGATGTCATGACGGAATACGAAACAGCGGAGCTTTGCAAAACCAATCCAGAAATCAAATATCTCTTGCAGGAATATCGCGACGGCATGCTGCTCTTTGAGGTGAGCGACAGAGAAGTGTGGAAAAAAGCGCCGCTCGATACGAAAGGATTGAAAAAGTATTTCAAGAAAAACAAAAAACAATATACGTGGAACGAACCGCATTATAAAGGATATGTTATTTCATCGGACAGTGCGGAACTGACGAAAGCCGTCAAGGAACGTTTGGGGCAAAAGACCTCTCTTACAGCGGATAATATGATTCAGAATCTGTATAGGGAATACACCGACAGTGTGCGTCATATATCTTTGGCGTACGGCGTTTACGCCAAAGGTGAAAATCCGATAGTCGATTATGCGGCTTTCGGTATAGGAACGTCCGACAGTACGGCGGTATCGTCCGGATTGAAAGGTATTTGCGGCAAAATACTGGCGCAACCGGAATCATACGAAGATGTAAAAGGTTTCGTAACGTCCGATTATCAAACCTATTTGGAAGAAGCATGGGTGAAAAAACTTCGGAAAAAATATCCGGTAACGATACGTCAAGAAGTTTTGGCTACGGTAAAATCCGAAGAATAACGCTAAAAACAGTATAAGTATGCGATATACGGTTTTCGCCACAATGACTATTCTATCGACGGTGCTGTTTTCCTGCCGCTTGGATACAACCGAGATTCCGGGTGCCGTTGCGGGTATCGGTGAGCGGATTTTAACGGAAGATATGCTGCGTGAAGTCATGCCCGACGGCTTGACGGGCGCCGACAGCAGTGCATTTGTCGAAGCCTATATCCGGCGTTGGGCGGAATCGGAGCTGTTATATGCGCAGGCGCAAAAAAATCTGCCCGATGTCGAACGCATCGACAGACTGGTCGATTCTTACCGTCGGGATTTGTTCAATCACGAATATCAAAAACAGCTGTTGAACGAAAAGCTCAATAGCGAAATAACCGAAGATGTCGCCCGCAATTATTATCGTACCCATGCCGGACAGTTCGTACTGACGACACCCATTATCAAAGGTCTGTTTTTGAAGGTGTCGGAAACGGCGCCGCAAATCGGCGATTTGAAAAAATGGTATAAAACGGAGTCGCAGGCGGCTGTCGGGAATATCGAAAAATACACCCTTCACAATGTTGTCAATTATGACTATTTTTATGACCGATGGGTATCTTTCGAAGAGGTAATGAACAATATCCCATACCCTATAACCAATGTCGATAATTTTTTGCGGACGCACAAGCAGCTGGAAGTGAATTACGAAGGATATTGGTATCTTTTGAATATCAGCGATTACCTGCCGGCGAAAGCCACCATGCCTTTCGATTTTGCACGTCCTCAGATAGAAGAACGCTTGATGAATCAACGGCGGCAAAAATTCTTGGAAGAAATAAACGACGAACTGTATAATGAAGCCGTAAAAGAGCGTAAAATCAAATATTACGGTCATTATCGTTGATTATAACATCGGAACATGAAAAAATACACTCTGTTTATAGCGATTGCAGTTGCTTTTTTCGGCGCTGCGGCGGCATCGGCTCAATCGATGTCGAAATCGGGCGTTATCGATGAAATCGTGTGGATTGTCGGCGATGAAGCGATTCTCCTGTCGGAGGTGGAGTCGCAGTATCGTACCATGCAGACGCAGGGCGAACGTATCAATGGCGACCCTTATTGCGTTATTCCGGAGCAGTTGGCGATTCAAAAATTGTTTTTGAATCAGGCTGTTATCGATAGCGTTACGGTAACCGACTCCGAAGTGCTTTCCAATGTGGAAAATCGTATCAATTATTTTATCAACGCCATCGGCTCGCGGGAAAAAGTGGAGGAATATTTCGATATGCCCATTGCCCGTCTGCGCGAAGAACTGACGGTCAATGTACACGACCAGCTGGTGGTCGAGGCGATGCAGAACAAATTGGTGCAAGATATCAAAATAACGCCCGCCGACGTCCGCCGCTTCTATGCCAACTATCCGAGCGACAGCCTTCCTTATGTACCGGTACAGGTCGAAGTGCAGATCATACGGGTGAATCCTTTTATACCGCAACAGGAAATAGACGATATAAAAGCTCGTTTGCGTGAATATTCCGACCGTGTAACACGGGGCGATGTGGAATTTTCGACATTGGCGGTATTGTATTCCGAAGATCCCAATTCCGCTCGGCGTGGCGGCGATTTGGGCTTTTTCAGCAGAGGCGAGATGGTGCCGGAATTTTCTGCCGTAGCTTTTTCGCTGAACGACCCCAAGAAGGTTTCCAAAATTGTTGAAACGGAGTTCGGCTACCACATCATACAGTTTGTCGAAAGACGCGGCGACCGCATCGATTGTCGCCACATACTGCTGCGTCCGCGTCCCTCGAACGAGGAGTTGAACAATACCGTTGCGCGTATGGACACGCTGCGCAAAGACATTCTCGACGGCGTGGTAACATTCGACGAGGCGGTGCAGTATGTTTCGCAAGACAAGGAAACGCGCAACAACAAGGGGTTGATGTTTGTCAATTCTGATGGCGTAACCATGACCACGAAATTCCGTATGGACCAGCTTCCGCAGGATATTGCCAAAGTGGTCGATACAATGGAGGTGGGCGAAATATCGGAGCCGTTTGTCATGATAGACCAAAAGCTCGGAAAAGAGGTCGTAGCCATTGTGAAATTGCGCGCGCGAATACCCGGACATAAGGCAAACATATCGAATGATTTTCAGACACTGAAAGCCATTGTGGAAGAACGTAAGCGAAGCGAACGCATCGACAATTGGATTCGCGAAAAACAAAAAACGACCTATATCCGTATTAAAGAAGGGTGGGACGACTGCGAATTTATGTACGATGGTTGGATAAAAAAGTAGAATGTACAGAAAGAATTTCGGGATAATATGCGGACGGTGGCAGAGAAAATTTTTATGGTTGTTTTCTCTCTTGTGTCCGGCGCTTTCGCTTTCGGCGCAGACGGACTCCTCTTTGGTGCGTCCCGATAGCGTGCGGCGAGCGGCGCAGGAAAAAGTATATCTCGAAGCAGCCGACGAATTGAGTTTCGACGAATCTGTCGCTCCCGATTTCCAGATACTTCGCGGCAATGTGCGTTTTCGCAAGGACAGTATGTATATGTATTGCGACAGCGCCTATTTTTATGAAAAAAGCAATTCGCTCGATGCTTTCGGACACGTGAAAATGGAGCAGGGCGATACGCTCTTTATTTTCGGCGACAAACTTTTTTACGACGGTGAAACGCAGTTGGCGCGCTTGCGCAACAACGTCCGTATGCTCGATAGGGAAGTCGTCCTTTCCACCGACAGTTTCAATTACGATTTGGAGCCGAATATCGGCTATTACTTCAATGGCGGTTCGGTAGCCGACACCGTCAATCGGCTCACTTCGTTTTACGGACAGTACAGTCCCGACACGAAAGAAGCCGTTTTCAATTACGACGTCGAGCTGCACAACCCGCAGTTCGTTATTTACTCCGATACGCTCAAATACAATACGCAGACGAAAATAGCCGACATCGTGGGACCTTCGGTCATCGTGTCCGACAGCAATACCATATACTCGTCGCTCGGTTTCTACGACACTGCTGCCGACGAAGCAAAACTGTACAACCGTTCGGTCGTCGTATCGGGGAATCAAAAAATGACCGGCGATACGATATTGTACGACCGCAAGCAGGGATTCGGCGAAGCCTTCGGACATATCGTCGTCGATGATACCGTGCGGTTGATGCAGATGACCGGAAACTACGGCTTTTACGACGAACGGCGGGAAGCCTCCTTCGCCACCGATTCAGCCTTGCTGATCGATTATTCCCAACGCGATACGCTCTACCTCCATGCCGATACGCTGCAATCGGTTATGTTGCAAGACCGCCGCATTTTGCAGGCATACCACGAGGTGCGTATTTTCCGCAACGACGTGCAGGCTATTTGCGATTCGATGATATACGACATTGCCGATTCGGTACTGGTCATGATGTACGGACCGGTGATGTGGAATCTCGACTGCCAGATTTTCGGCGATACGATTAAAGTGTTTATGAACGATTCTACGGTGGATTGGGCGCACATTCCCGATTTCGCCTTTGCCGTTCAACAGAAAGATACGGCGTTTTTCGACCAGCTGACGGGAAAAGACCTGAAAGCCTATTTCCGGAACGGCGATATAGAACGTATCGAAGTGAGCGGCAATGTGGAAACGATATTTTATCCGCAGGAGTCGGACATGACATTTACGGGTATGAACAAAGCGGAAACGAGTTTTCTTACCATGTATCTGAAAAACAGCAAAATGGAAAAGCTGAAAATGTGGCCTACCGTCGATGGCACGATGACGCCTATTTCGAAATTGAAGCCGTCGATGATTTTTCTGCCGCAATATAAATGGTACGAAAGCTATCGTCCGAAAAACAAACAAGACCTTTTCCGAAGAACCAACCGCCCGGCGGAGGAATTGAAAAAGAATGCACGATCGATAACGATGATTGAAGAAGAGGAGTAGTATTTGGTTATGAGCGATGTAATACAATTGCTGCCCGATTCGGTGGCGAACCAGATTGCCGCCGGAGAAGTGATACAACGGCCGGCTTCCGTCGTCAAGGAGCTGGTCGAAAATGCTATCGACGCCCAAGCCACCGAGATACAGATTATCATCAAAGATGCCGGACGCACGCTGATACAGGTTATCGACAACGGGAAAGGTATGTCCGAAACCGATGCGCGCCTGTCGTTCGAGCGTCATGCCACCTCGAAAATCCGCTCGGCGCAAGACCTGTTTTCGCTGCATACGATGGGCTTTCGCGGGGAGGCGTTGGCTTCGATTGCCGCTATCGCCCAAGTGGAGCTGCGCACCCGCCGCGCCGACGACGAGATAGGTACTTCCATACTTATTTCCGGCTCCAAAGTCGAGGCGCAGGAATATGTCGCCTGTCCCGTCGGCGCCAATTTCATGGTGAAAAATATTTTTTTTAACGTACCGGCACGACGCAAGTTTTTGAAATCCAATCAGGTGGAATTCGGTTATATCCTTGCCGAGTTCGAGCGCATGGCGCTTATCAATACCGATATCGCTTTCCGCCTCATACACAACGATGTCGAACTGTACAATCTCACGCCCTGCACTTTCCGGCAGCGCATCACCTCGCTTTTCGGGAAAAATCTCAATCCCCATTTGCTGGCGGTCGATGTGCAGACCTCACTCGTTTCCATTACCGGATATGTGGGGCACCCCGAGTCGGCACGCAAACGCAATGCGTGGCAGTATTTTTTCGTGAACGGTCGGTATATGCGACACCCGTATTTCTACAAAGCCGTCGTTTCCAATTACGAACAGCTGCTTCCGGCGGGAGAGATGCCGCACTTTTTCCTGCACATACAGGTCGAGCCGGCAACGATAGATGTCAATATACACCCGACCAAGACGGAGATAAAATTCGAAAACGAGCAGCCGATATGGCAGATTCTTTCGTCGGCGGTGAAAGAGGCGTTGGGAAAATCCAATGCCGTGCCGTCGATTGATTTCGATACCGAAGGCGCTCCGGAAATTCCGATTCTGCACAATAACCAAGAGGTGCATACGCCGAAAGTATCGTTCTCGCCCGATTACAATCCGTTCCGCTCGGCATCGGCGGGGAATGGGGTAGGGAAACGTCCGTCATACGACTGGACGCAGCTGTATAAAGATTTTCAAGCCGACAAGAGTTCTCCGGCCGTGCCCGACGACGGCGATGTTACGATACCTTCGCGCATCAACCGTCCTGCTCCCGACGACGAGGCTGCCGGCAGCGGAACGAAAACCTCCGATGCCATACAGCTTTCGCTGCCCGCGAACGACGCGCGGCAGCCGGTAAGCACCGGTGCCGAATACCTGCAAATCAAAGGACGCTACATTCTTACCTCCGCCAAGTCGGGATTGATGATTATCGACCAGCACCGTGCGCATATCCGCATACTTTTCGAGCGGTATATGGCGCATATCAAGGAGAAAAAAGGCGTTTCGCAGCGGCTGCTTTTCCCCGAAATGATACAGCTCTCGCCGGCGCAGGGCGCCAACCTGCTTTCGGTGCAGGACGATTTCGAGCTGTTGGGTTTCGACATTTCCGATATGGGCGGCGGCTCGTATGCCATCAATGCCGTTCCTGCCGGCATCGACGGACTGGATATTCCCACGCTTATCGACAAGATGCTCGAAACCGCCTCGCAGCGGGGCGGCGACGTGAGCGTCGATATCCATGAAGCGGTATCGCTTACGCTGGCGGAGTCGGCTGCCATACCGTACGGACAGGTGCTCTCCGCTCCGGAAATGGAGCAGTTGGTGGGCGACCTTTTCGCGCTCTCCGTGCCCAATTACACGCCCGACGGAAAACCTGTCATCTCGGTCGTTTCCGACGATGAACTGACTAAAAGATTCCGATAGCGCCATGAAATACGCCACCCTGCATACGGTCGTTTTGCTGCTTCTCCTGCTTCTTGGGAGCGGCGTTGCCGGCGCGCGAAAGAAAAAAACGCCTGTCGAGCAAATCTCCGCAGAACAGGCGTTTATGGAAAAGAATTTTTCGCAGATTCCGTGTCGGGAGTGGGCGGCGGGACGCACATTCATCTACCTCGACAGCACGCTGTCGCCGTTGCTGCAACCGCAATATCCGCTTCTGCCGGACTCGTCGCTTCGCGGAAAACTGTTCGTTTTCTGCGGCTTTACCGACGCTTCGATGTGGGGCGGCGGCACGATGGACATCGTGTTCGAGTGCGAAGGCACACGCTATTACTATAAAACGGGAAAGACGCTCGACGACATCAAGAACACGGCTTATGCGCCGCTGCTGCCCATGCTGATAGCGCAGGACGAAGTAGAACTCGCAAGGAGTCTGTTGGCCGGGCGCACGCTCTATGCCCGCCCTGCCGTGTGGGTCGATTCGCTCGGAAACACCTGCGACGGCGGTCGCTATTGCGCCGTTACGGTGAAAGACGTGGAGCCGGGCAACGGCATTTACCCGATGGCTTTCGTCATCGAGGACGACGAGGCGAAAACGTATCGGGTATATGGAAGCCTCACGCAGACCTCCCGTCTGCAAGCGGCTACGTTCGACCGCCTTTTCACGTTCGACAACCCGCGTGCACGGTATGCCGACATATCCGATAAACACTGGCGGCTGATAACGCACGGCGAAGTTGCCGCCGGCATGACGAAAGACGAATGCCGCCTGTCGCTGGGGCGTCCGCAGCGGGTGCGCGAAATCCCCACGTACAGCGGATTAAATGAAGAATGGTATTACAATACGGGAGCTTATCTCTTTTTTGAAGACGGAAAACTGGTACGCTTCCGATAAAATAAACGAAATATGATTACGTACGAAAATTACTCGCTGCAAACGCTGCACACCTTTCATCTGCCGATAAAGACACGCTATTACGTGGAATATGCGTCGGTCGATGAGTTGCGCATGTTCCTTGCCGAATCGCCGCTGGTCAAGGAATATCCGCTGTTCCACATGGGCGGCGGGAGCAACCTGCTCTTTCTGCACGACTACGAAGGCGTGGTGCTGCACTCGGGAATACGTTTCATCGAAACCCTTTCCGATGACGACGACACCGTATTGCTGCGCGTCGGGGCGGCAGTCGAGTGGGACACCCTTGTCGAGTATTGCGTGAAAAAGAGTTGGGGCGGCATCGAAAACATGTCGCTCATACCCGGCGAAGTCGGTGCATCGGCAGTGCAGAACATCGGCGCCTACGGCGTGGAGGTGAAAGACGTCATCGAGCAGGTCGAAACCGTCGAGATACAAAGCGGTGCGATACGCATCTTTTCGACGGCGGAGTGCCGCTACGCCTACCGCGACAGCATCTTCAAAAACGAATTAAAAGGAAAATACATCGTTACCGCCGTGCAGTACCGCCTGCAAAAAAATCCCGAATACCATTTGGAATACGGACACCTGCGCGAAACCATCGGCGACCGACCCCTGTCGCTTTCGTTGGTGCGTCAGGTCGTCATGGATATACGCCATTCCAAACTGCCCGATTGCAATGCCTGCGGCAATGCCGGAAGTTTTTTCAAAAATCCGATTGTGCCGGTCGCTCTCTATGAAAAATTGAAGAAACGCTATCCCGATATGCCGGCTTATCCTGTCGATGCCGAGCGGGTGAAGCTGCCTGCCGGCTGGCTTATCGACCGTGCCGGCTGGCGGGGCAGGACGCATCGCGGCGCCGGCGTTTGCGACACGCAGGCGTTGGTGCTGATAAACAAGGGCGATGCCGCGCCGCAGGATATTGTCGAACTGTCGTATATGATATGCCGCTCCATAAAAGAGCAGTACGGCGTGGAGCTGACACCCGAAGTGAATATTATAGACTGAAATCATGCGCATCGAATTTTTGGGAACGGGAACATCGACCGGCGTGCCTACCATAGGATGCGGGTGCGAGGTGTGCCGCTCCGCCGACCCTCGCGACAACCGCCTGCGCTCGTCGGTGTGCGTAACCGTCGGCGGGAAAAATATTTTGATTGACTGCGGACCCGATTTCCGCCAACAGATTCTGCGCAGCGGCATCGACCGCATCGACGCCGTACTGATTACCCACGAACACTACGACCACATTTCGGCTATCGACGAACTGCGGAGTTTCAGCAAAGAGTCGCCCGTGCCCCTCTATGCCGAGCCGAATGTGCTGGAAGTCATTACCGAACACTTTTTTTACTGCTTCAACAAACACCCGTATGCCGGTGTGGCGCATTTGCAGCTGCACGCGCTCGACGATTTGCGCCCGTTCACTGTGCAGGGCATTGAAGTCGTGCCCATACGGGTCATGCACGGCGCGCTGCCCATCGTCGGATTCCGCATCGGGCGCTTTGCCTACATGACCGATATGCTCACCCTGCCCGAGAGCGAGTATGCCAAACTGGCAGGATTAGAAATATTGGTGATAAATGCGTTGCGGCACCAACCCCATGCCACGCACCAGACGCTTGCCGACGCCCTTGCCGTTATCGAGCGGTTAGCGCCCGAACGGGCTTACCTCACGCATATATGCCACCACATGGGCTTCCAAGCTGAGGAGGAGAAGAAACTCCCCGCCGGAGTCGCCTTTGCCTACGACGGATTGGTACTCCACACCCGCGACTGAATAACCTTACGAAAAATCGCCGCTTTTCCGATGAAATAAAAAAAACGCCCTGCCATGAGAATGGCAGGGCGGCGGGTCAAAGATCATCTATTCAGGAAATTCTCTTTTCATTTTATCTTGCGCTATCGGGCGATAATCATCGTCTTGCCGTTCACGATATACGCGCCGTTCTGTAACGTTTTGAGGTCTGCGGCATCGTTCGTTTCGAGCACCAATACGCCTTGCAGGTTATATACTGTTACGTGTTCGTCGGCTTTGTCTTGTTGTATTTCCGTAATGGCGGACGATTCGTCTATCGGCAATATCGTTCCGAACTCCTTCCACCCTTCGGCGGCTTTATATAATTTTATCGATTCGGCAGGTACATAGAGCGTGCAATTGGAGCAATCCACATTGTAGAAAACAGATTTTCTGTCAATATTATTCACCGGTGTCGGGTTATAAGCAGTTACCGATGTCAAGCCGCTGCAACCATCAAAAACATAAACGCCGATAGCGGTAACGCTATTGCCTATCGTTACCGACGTCAAGCTCTCGCAATACGAAAAAGCATAGTCGCCGATAGTGGTAACACTCTCGGGTATCGTTACTGATGTCAAGCCCCTGCAACCGGAAAAAGTATTGGGGTAGATCTCGGTAACACCGTCAGGTATTTTCAGGTCGGTAACAAGTGTATTATCCAAATAAAGATTAGGAGCATAACATAGCGGATTAGAACCATAAGGATCCTTAAAGTCTATCCGGCACCATGCTGCCAAATCCGAGATATACACTTTTTCCAGGTAGAAGCAATTGGCAAAAGCCTCACGACCGATAGAAGTAACATTTTCGGGTATCGTTACCGACGTCAAGCCGTAGCAATACGCAAAAGCATGGTCTCCGATAGTCTGAACACTCTTAGGAATTGTTACCGACGTCAAGCTCTCGCAATGCTCAAAAGCCCTCTCGCCGATAACCTTAACTTCATTGGGTATGGTATATTCGGACAGACCGCTATTGAAAGCAAAGGCTTTCAAGGTATCGTTTACAATAAGACAACGCCCATAGTCCGATGCAAATTTTCCCTTAAATTCGGTCAAGCTCTCGCAATACGAAAAAGCATAGTTGCCGATAGAGGTAACACTTTCGGGTATCGTTACCGACATTAAGCCACTACATCCCCAAAAGGCTTCGTCGCCGATAGAGGTAACACCGTTAGGTATCGTTACTGATGTCAAGCCCTTGCAAGACACAAAAACTCCGCCGCCGATAACCTTAACTTCATTGGGTATGGTATATTCGGACAATCCACTCGGAGCAAAAGCCTCCAACGTGTCGTTTACGACAAGACAACGATTGTCTGACGACGCCCATTTTCCGTTAAAGTATTGCAATTCTGAACATTCGGAAAAAGCACTTTCCTTAATGGTTGTAACGCTCTCGGGAATCGTTACGGACGTGATGCTTGTACAATACTGAAAACGGTTGTCGATAGTCGTTATGTCTTCGGGAATTGTCAATTCTGTTACAGGGCTGTCATTCAGATAGAGATTATGGGCATAATATAATGGATTGGCAGAGTAACCATCAAATTCGATATGCCACCATGCATCCAAGTCCGAGATATGTACTTCTTTTAAGCTCTCGCAATAGTAAAAAGCATAGTTGCCGATAGAGGTAACACTTTCGGGTATTGTTACCGATGTCAAGCCGTCGCAACCGTAAAAAGCAGAAGAGCCGATAGTGGTAACGCCGTCAGGTATCGTTACCTCCGTCAAGCCCTCGCACCTGAAAAAAGCTTGGCGGCCGATAGCGATAACCCGATATTCGCTTCCCTCGTACGTTACCGTTGCGGGAATGACTACATCGCCCGAATAATCGCTCGAATAACCAGTTTTAGACGTAACCTCGACCGTCTTTTCATCCGACGAAGGAATGTAGTAATAGATGCCGTCTGCATAAAAGCTATACGCCCACGCGGCAGGGGAGAAGGCGAGGAAAAAGATGACTCCCCAAATTTTCTGAAACATTTGTTTGTGTCGTTTCATTGTAAAAAAATTAAAAGGCACTTGCGGCTCGGAGAGTGCCGATAACGGTTTTTCGATTCAGGCATAAAAAAGAAGCGGAGCCACTGTTTCACTCGCCTACTCAGTGTGGGCTTCGACTCCCCCAATATACTCGGCAAGTAAACGCAACTCCACTTTGGTCGTATATCCGAGATAGATATAACAAACCAAAGAAAGAGCGTACTTTCATTACCATTCCGTATATTGTTGAAATTGTCGAAGTTTCACTAAGGGAACGATGCGAAAACGCTTTCTTCAATATGTCTGCACACCGGTGGGGTGTACGGAGCAAAGGTAGTCATTTTCTTGAAAGTACGCTCTTGTATCGCCGTTTTTTTATCGAAAAAGATAAAAAGCGGTTTTTCTCGGCACAAAAACAGACGCCGGCAAACACCTCTCCGTCTGCGCAGGGAAGGCGAATTGCCAGCAAGCAATCGCCCGTAAAAAGCAGTCGGCGCATCATGCCGGCACATTTTCGTGGCCTTTTCTATTTCCTTGCAAAGATAATTCAGAAAATAAAATTTCCAAAAACTTTCCGCTAAAAATTTTTGCATTCTTTTGAGGTGGAGAAGGAGGAAAAGAGAGCCGCAGGGCGGCAGGCGTGAAATCAGCGGAGGCGGTAGGCGTTGCCGTCGAGCAGGAGGAAGCGTTCGTCGCAAAGGTATCGGAGCGTCTCGACCACTTGGTCTTGCGGGTAGGGCAGGCGCGCCACGATTTCGTCGAGCGTGCAGGGCGCCTGCGACAGCAGCTCTTTCACCGACGCCGTGATTTTGTCGAAGCGCACCGCCGACAGTCCTTCGTCTTTTTTCTTCAAGCAGATGTCGCACGCGCCGCAGTCGCGTTCGCTTTTTTCGCCGAAGTAGTCGAGCAGCAACCGTTCCCGACACACATTGTCGGCGGTGGCGTATTGCAAGATGCGTTCGATGCGGTGGCTGAACTTCTCTTTCCGCTCTTCGTAAGCCGACTTGGGAATGTCGAGGCGTTCCGCGCTTTCGCGGGCGCGGGTGAAGTAAACGAGCGGCATACGCTTGCGCGGAATGTAGTGCAGTATGCCCGACTTGCTGAGATAGATAAGGCTTTCATATACCTTTTCCGCCGGCAGACCGGTGCGCTGTTCGAGCACCGATTCGCGTATATACACGTAGTCGGCGAACAGCCCCGTGTAGGAGCGCAGGAGGCATTGCAACACTTCGTCGGTTTCGGCGTCGTCGGTTTTCAGTTTGTAGAGTTCGTCGCGCTGTACGGTAACCATGATGCGCGATTGCGAGTTGGCGTCTTCGATGTATTCGAGGTAGCCCGAGTGTTCCAATATTTTCAGCGCGTGGTATGTGGGCAGTACCGGCAGTTTGAAATTCAGGCAGAAAAGGTTGATGTCGAAATCGTGCATCGTATCGAAGCCGAAACCCTCTGCCACTTGCAGGAAGTTGCACACGGAAATATATACGCGGGTAATGAAATCGCGTTCGGGAAAAGAGTCGGCGATGCGCTTGTGCAGCTTGGCTTTGTCGGTCGAGGAGTAGAGCAGTACGGCGTATGCCGTCTCCCCGTCGCGACCGGCGCGCCCCGCCTCTTGGTAATACTCTTCCGGCGAGTTGGGCAGGTCGAGGTGCACGACGAGGCGCACGTCGGATTTGTCGATGCCCATGCCGAAAGCATTGGTGGCGACCATGACGCGCGCGCGTCCCTCTTTCCACGACTGCTGCCGCATATCTTTTTCTTCGGCTTCGATGCCGGCATGGTAGTGCTGCGCCGAGATGCCCGCCCGATGCAGTTCCTCCGCCACCTCTTTCGTGCGCTTGCGGCTGCGCACATATACGATGGCGCTGCCCGGCACACGCGACAATATATAGATGAGCTGCTGCATCTTGTCTTCGTTGTGGCGGACGATGTAGTGCAGATTCGGACGGTGGAAACTTTTGCGGAAAACATTTTCTTTCCGGAAAAGAAGTTTCTCCTGTATGTCGCGGGCGACTTCGGGCGTGGCTGTCGCCGTTACCGCCAGCACGGGAATCGCCGGCAGCAGCGTCCGCAGCTCGGCGATTTTCAGATACTCCGGACGGAAGTCGTAACCCCATTGCGAAATGCAGTGCGCCTCGTCCACCACCAAAAGCGACACGTTCAGCTCTTTGAGCTTATCGAGAAAAAGCTGGGTGGCGAGGCGTTCGGGCGAAACGTAGAGAAATTTGTATTTTCCGAAGATGCAGTTTTCGAGCACGACCCGCATTTCCCGATACGACATGCCCGAATGCAGGTAAGCCGCTTTAATATCGAGCGCCCGCAGGGTATCGACCTGATCTTTCATCAGAGCGATAAGCGGCGTAACGACGATACATATCCCGTCGAGAAACACGCCGGGCACCTGATAGGTAATCGACTTGCCGCCGCCGGTGGGCATCAGCGCCAGCGTGTCGCGACCGTCGAGTATGGCGTGTATGACCTCTTCCTGCAACGGGCGGAAGGAGTCGTAGCCCCAGTAGCGTTTCAATATTTCGTGTATCGTCTGCGTCATCTGTTGCAAAGGTAACATATCTTTTCATCTTGTCAGTATTGACAGAGAAATAAATGTTTCGCCTGCCTTTTTGGCAGTTTTTTACTTAAAAAAGAATTTGGCACGCTATTCGCTGTGAAAAGGGTGTCGCAAGACAAAACAGCAAATAAAACAAACAATAAATAACTTAAAACAAGAAGCTATGAAGATCAGACCCTTAGCAGACCGCGTGCTGATAAAACCGGCACCCGCAGAAGAAAAGACGGTAGGCGGCATCATCATTCCCGACTCCGCCAAAGAAAAACCGCTGCGTGGCGAAATCGTCGCCGTAGGCAACGGAACCAAAGACGAAGAAATGGTACTGAAAGCCGGCGATACCGTACTCTACGGCAAATATGCTGGTACCGAACTCGAACTGGAAGGCGAGAAATATCTCATCATGCGCCAGTCCGACGTATTGGCTGTTCTCTGATAGTATAACGATTTATTTTTACAACTATGGCAAAAGAAATAAAATTCAATATCGAGGCTCGCGAAGAGCTGAAAAAAGGCGTCGATGCGTTGGCTAACGCCGTGAAAGTAACGCTGGGTCCGAAAGGCCGCAACGTCATCATCGAAAAGAAATTCGGTGCACCCCACATCACGAAAGACGGTGTAACCGTAGCCAAAGAGGTGGAACTCGAAGATGCTTTCCAGAACATGGGTGCACAGCTCGTGAAAGAGGTTGCCTCCAAAACCGGCGACGATGCCGGCGACGGAACGACCACCGCTACCGTATTGGCACAAGCCATCATAAACGTCGGCTTGAAAAACGTTACCGCCGGTGCCAATCCGATGGACTTGAAACGCGGTATCGACAAAGCCGTTGCCGGTGTGGTGGAACATATCAAATCGCAGGCACAGGAAGTGGGCAACGACATGGCTAAAATAGAATCGGTAGCCCGCATATCGGCAAACAACGACGTAGAAATAGGCAAACTCATTGCCGAAGCTATGGAGAAGGTAAAACGCGAAGGCGTCATCACGGTGGAAGAAGCCAAAGGCACCGACACGACGGTTAAAATCGTCGAAGGTATGCAATTCGACCGCGGTTACATTTCGCCTTACTTCGTAACCAATACCGAGAAAATGGAATGTGAAATGGATAATCCTTACATTCTTATTTTCGATAAAAAAATCTCCTCGCTCAAAGAAATGCTGCCTATCCTCGAAGCTACGGCACAGTCGGGTCGTCCTTTGCTGATTATCGCCGAAGATGTCGATAGCGAGGCATTGGCAACGTTGGTGGTAAACCGTCTGCGCGGCTCTCTGAAAGTTTGCGCCGTGAAAGCTCCGGGCTTCGGCGACCGTCGCAAAGAGATGCTCGAAGATATTGCCGTACTTACTGGCGGTGTCGTTATCTCCGAAGAGAAAGGTTTGAAACTCGAAGGCGCTACCGTCGATATGCTGGGACACGCCGAGAAAGTTTCCGTAAATAAAGAGAATACGACCATTGTCAAAGGTTTGGGCGACAAGGCTGCCATTGCAGCCCGCGTGGCTCAAATCAAAGCCCAAATCGAAAAGACGACTTCCGATTACGACCGCGAGAAATTGCAGGAGCGTCTGGCAAAACTTGCCGGCGGTGTTGCCGTTCTCTACATCGGCGCCGCTTCCGAAGTGGAAATGAAAGAGAAGAAAGACCGCGTAGACGATGCGTTGAGCGCTACCCGCGCCGCCATTGCCGAAGGTATCGTGCCCGGCGGCGGTGTGGCTTATATTCGCGCTATTGAAGCTCTCGAAGGTGTGAAAGGCGACAACGAAGACGAAACGACCGGTATCGAAATCATCAAACGCGCTATCGAAGAGCCGTTGCGTCAGATTGTCATCAATGCCGGTGTCGAAGGAGCCGTTGTCGTACAACGTGTGAAAGACGGCAAGGGCGATTTCGGTTACAATGCCCGCACGGGTGAATACGAAAACTTCTTCGCCGCAGGCGTTATCGACCCCGCGAAAGTAACGCGTGTAGCTCTCGAAAATGCCGCTTCCATTGCCGGTATGTTCCTTACCACCGAGTGCGTCATTGCCGACAAGAAAGAAGAAAATCCCGCTCCGGCAGCTATGGCTCCCGGTATGGGAGGCATGGGCGGAATGATGTAAAAATTTCTCTCCATAATTTTGAAAATGGCTGTATCGGAAACGGTACAGCCATTTTTATTTCTGAAAGTATCTTATAAGAAGAATTAACGGAAACGGGAATTTTAGATGCCAACTACCTCTATGTGAATATGTATGTTGCTGAATAATAGTAATATAATCTGCTTGAAACTTCCGAAATTAGAACGCATTGCCCTACGTGGCAGGAACCTGTTTTTATCATATTTTTTCATTGTTATTTTAGCAAACGCTATTTATTATTAAACAATTGATTTATAGTGAATAAAAACTATTTTGTGAAACTTGAAGTTTCCTAAAACCGCTGTTCTTTTTCTCTCAGAAGTTGTCAAACCGAAATGACGCCTCTCAAATAGAATGAAAAATTTGGATTTTTTCAAAATCCGTGTTTCACAACGATAAAAAACTCAATTCATTTACAGTCGTTTATAAAGTCCGAATCCACAAGAACACGGGCGGTTGGCTGTAAGGTGGAGGCGGCGCGATTTGAAAATACGAACGGCATGATGAAAGATGTTGAAAAAATACTTCCCCTTTTGAGTTTGGCGACGAGCACGCTTTTTCTCGGAATCCTTGTGGCGGCGTTGTCCTGTACCGATGAACTCGACGCGCCGGAAATCGGCGTCGCGGAGGGCTTGCCATGCACGGTTTCCATGCAGGTGCGTCTTGCCGATATGGAGCACTTGACCCGTGCTGCCGGCGTTTCGCCCGACAGCGATGACGCCCGCAATATCGACGACTTGTGGGTAGGCATTTACAATGCGGCGACCGGCGAGCGCACGGGCTGTACCACCGTCGAGGGGCTGACGGCGCAGCCTCATGTCGATTACCCGTTGGCGGTTTCTGCCAAGTCGGGCAGGAGCTACATCGTCGCCGTCGCCAACGCCGCTGCCCATTACGGCGTCATGTATGGGGAGGAATCGGGACGGCAGCCGCTCGACGAATTGCTGGCGACAGCCGACACGTGGGACAAATACAAGCGCATCATTGCCATACAGTCCGACCCACAATCGGTGGCGCAGGTGTCGGACGATTTTCTGATGAGCGGAATTTATCGCGCGACAGAAACGTCTGAAAATGACGTCGATGTCGATTATACCGATGCCGAAGGTATGCCGTTTTCGTCGGTCGAGCTGCGTGCCGGACCCGTAATCCTTTCGGGGGCGATACACCTTCGCCGGTTAGTCGCCTATGTACGTTTTCATCTTGCGGCAGCCGAAAATCTCACGTTGGAGCCTGTTTCGTGGCAGGTGGTCAATCTGCCCGCAGCAAGCTATTTGCAGGAGCGTATGGACTGCAACGACACCACACTGCCGCAATATACTCCGAATGCCGCCGATATGGAAATGGCGAATCTGCCCGAGAATTACGGCGGTACGACGTACAGCCGCTCGCCTGTTTTCGGTGCGGCTGCGTTCGTTCGGGAGCCGCAGGGGAGCGATTCAAGTTACAGCTTCGATTTTTACCAGTACGAAAACAAGCATCGGGGACTTGCCGGCGTCTCTTCGTATGCCGACCGAGAGAGGGAGCACAAGCTACCCGACCGGCGCAACAGCGGCTGGTATGCCTCGTTGGTGCGTGCTGCCGGCGAAACCGTACCCGCCGAGCCGAGCCACGATGCCGCCCTGATGAACAACAATGCCACGTATGTCGTCATAAAATGCCGCGTCGCCTATTACGTCGATGCCGCCAACGTGCGTGTGCCTGCCACGACTGCCGGCGCCGTGCGTCGGGCAGGAGAGGCGACCTATGTCATACATCTCGGCTTTTGCGAACACAAGAGCAGTGGCGCGCCGACTGCCGAGACTGCCCGCGATTTCAATTGCCGGCGCAATACCCGATATACTTACAACGTAACTGTGAACGGCTTGGACGATATTCGCGTGGAGGCAGTCGGGGGCAATGGGGACGTAGTCGCCGGTGCGTCGGGCGATGTTACCGATATGGTAACCGAGCGCATCGAACTCGATTCGCATTACGGTGTGTTCAATATCCGCCTTACCGACGAACAGCGGAGAAATTTTGTCTGGCGCATTCGCGCTCCCTTCGGCGACGGCGCGGTCGATATGGTGGGCGGCAGCGGAAACAGAGCCGTGTTTACTACCGGAAACGCCGGCATCGTCGATGTAACCGACGAAAGCAACCGAAATCGCTATGAGGCTTTGCCGGACAATCAGTTTTACACGTGGCTGCAATTCCGACCCGCTGCGAGTGAAACGTCGCTCGCTCCCTATCCGGGCGACCCGCGATACGGCGGACGGGCGGCAGCGTCAGCTGCCGGCGACCCGGGCGTGTGGTATATCGAGCAGCTGCGCGACCCCGACCGCTTTCCCAATCCGAGCGGCAGCGAATGGTACACCGTCTTTGTCGATGAATATCTCTATGAACGCGAGTACGATGCCAGCGCCGCCGGTTTTACGGGCGGAAAAGCCGATTATGCCCTGTGGCGGAATTTTGTCAACAAGGAGAATCGGCAGGCGTGGATAGCGCCGGGTCGCATGAATGTTTCCGACGACGGTGAAAGCACCTATTCCAATTCGGTGTATCTGATTACGCAGAAATCCATACAGACCTATTATGCCGATGAAGCGCCCGAAGCCATCGGCATAGAGCACGAAAACGAAAGCCGCAACGGAACTTCATTTGCATGGGTCGATTACAACAATAAGGTTTATGCGACCGATGGGCGGACGAATCTTTACAATTTCGTCCGCACCAACACGGCGCGGAATCAATGGAATAAAATTCTGATGACCGACGGAAGCGGCGCAAATACGCCCCGTGTCTATGCCGGCAAGACTTACGCCCTGCCGAATCACCCCGATGAATATATGACGGCTTGCATGGCGCGCAACCGCGACTTGAACGGCGATAACGTAATCGACGAGAACGAGATACGCTGGTATCTGCCGGCTGCCGCCACCTATACGCAGATTGTGCTGGGCGCGCTGTCGCTGCCTTCGCCGCTCTTTCGCTTCACCGATTATTCTCCCGACGAAATCACGGCGGGTGTCGGTGCGCTCGATTCCCATTATGCGGGCAGCGACAACCGTATGCTGTGGGGCGAGGAGCTGGCTGCCATGAGCGAACTCAATCCGACGAACTGGTCGCCGACACCCGTGTATGCCGGTGCGTTGCGCTGCATACGCAAACTCGGTCGCGATATGTCGTCGGTATCGGGCGATGCCGATATAGAGCAGGCATATCATCACGACCCTGCGACACGGACGATTGAAATGGATTATTTCCGGGCGGCGTCTCTCCGTCCGGCTGCGACATCGTTCATTGCGAGCCACGATATTTCGAGCATCAACAGTTTTCCGGCACGAAAATTCAAATATGCCGGTCAAGACTGCAACCGCCTCAATACCACGAACATACAGGGAGAAATAAACTTGAATCTCAACGGGTCGCTCAACGGTTATTACCGAGCTTCTACGGGAACATCGAAATATTATCTCGACAGGTGGGAAAATTCGCTGGCTTCCAATTCGGTATGCGGAAGATACTCCGAAGAAGCCGACGGGAGCGATCGCGGCTCGTGGCGCGTGCCGAATATATCGGAATTGACGATACTGCACTATTTCGGCATCGTTACGACCTCGCATTTGAGTTGCTCGCGGGAATATTTTTCTTCGCGGGGACAATATTTTTTAGGCGTAACCCAATCGGAAGTTTCGGCAGAACCCGATACGGGAAACCGCAGCGTAATCTATCTTCGCTGTGTCAAAGATGTACCGGAATAAAGAAAGCGACCCGTCGGAGGTCGCTTTCTCGCTTTATTCGTCGGACGGCTCGTCGGCGGCATCGAGCATACGCGGCGACTGCGTTCGTTTGGTAGGCAGCCCCAATTTGCGCAGTTTTTCGCCCACCCGTATGATGTTGTCGTTGCCCGAGGTGAGTCGTTTGCGGGCATCGTCGTAAGCCGAGCGGGCTTTTTCGAGCGAAGCGCCGACGTTTTCGAGCGATTCGGTGAAAGCCACCAATTGGTCGTAGAGCTTCGTACCGCAAGTTACTATGTCGGCGGTGTTTTTGCTTTGCGCGTTCCGTTTCCACAAGTCATCGACAAGTTTCAACAGGGCGAACAGATTGGTGGGCGACGAGATAATGACTTTTTTGTCGTAGGCTTCCGCCCATATCGAGTTGTCCGTCTGCAAAGCTGCGAGGAATGCCGGTTCGTTCGGAATGAACATGATGACGAAATCGGGCGATTCGAGCAGCCGTTGGTATTCCTTGCGTCCCAGTTCCGCCACGTGCTGCCGCACCGATGCCACATGAGCTGCCAGCGCGCTCCGCCGCGTCGGTTCGTCTTCGGCGCTTACCGAATTGACGAATGCCGTAAGCGAGACTTTCGAGTCGATGACGATGCGTTTTCCTTCGGGCAGGTAGAGTACGACGTCGGGGCGCAGGTTGTTGCCCGCCTCGTCTTTCAGATTGACTTGCGTGTCATAGTGTACGCCCTTTATCAGGTTGGAGCCGTCGAGTATCGTTTCGAGAATCATTTCTCCCCAGTCACCCTGCACTTTGGAATTGCCTTTTAGGGCGTTGGTCAGGTTGGTGGTTTCCGTCGTGATGCGGCGGTTCAGTTCCATCAGATTCCGCAGCTCGTTTCGCAGGGCGCCCTGTTGCTCGTTTTCGCTGGCATAGATGCGTTCCACACGGTCTCTAAATTCCGAAATATTCTCTTTGAACGGTTTGAGCAGTTGGTCTAACGATTCTTTGTTCGTTTCCTTGAAATGCTGCGACTGTTCCACCAGAATATCGTTTGCGAGATTCCGGAATTGCGTCCGCATCATTTCTTCGGCTTTTTCCCGTTCGGCACGTTCGTTTTCCATGCGTTCTTCCGTAGCCGCCAGTCGTTCGCGGGCGGCGGCATTCTGTTCGATGAGGGTGCGCACGCGCTCTTCGGCAGCTTCGCGTCCGGCACGTTCGCGCACCTCGTTCTGTACGGCGGCATCGCGCTCGGCAGCGATGGAAGCAGCCGATTTGTGCTGCATCGCCCAAAGAACGAGGAATACGACGAACAAAATTGCCGCGACAATAGCTATAATAATGGAAATCATATGATTATAATAATTGGCTGGCTATTTCCGAAAGCTGGCTGCGTTCGCCTTTGACGAGATTCACGTGCCCGAAGATTTCCTGTCCCTGCATACGGTCTATCATGTAGGCAAGACCGTTCGACTGTGTGTCGAGGTAGGGGGAGTCTATCTGATACACGTCGCCCGTGAATACCATTTTCGTGCCTTCGGCGGCGCGGGTGATGATGGTCTTTATTTCGTGCGGCGTCAGGTTTTGGGCTTCGTCTATGATGCAGAAAGTATCGGAGAGGCTCCGTCCGCGTATGTAGGCGAGGGCTTCGATGACCAATGAGCCGTTCGTCTGCAACTCCTGCAAGGTGCGGTAGTCGTTGCTGTCGAGCGAGAATTGCCGTTTGATGAAATTCAGGTTATCGAACAGCGGCTGCATATAAGGCGCCACTTTTTGCTTTTCATCGCCAGGCAGGAATCCGAGATCTTTGTTTGCCAACGATACGATGGGGCGGGCGAGGAGTATCTGTTTGTAGAGTCCGTGCTGTTTCAATGCACCGGCGAGAGCCAGCAGCGTTTTTCCCGTACCGGCTTTTCCCGTAATGGCGAGAAGTTTTATGCGGTCGTCGTTCAGCAGGTCGAAAGCGAATGCCTGTTCGGCGTTGCGCGGTTCGATGCCGAAATTTTTTTCTTTGGAGACTTTGCGCACCAAGCCGTCGGCGGTAACGTAGCGCGCCAGAGCCGACGAGGTGCCGCTGTCGAGAATGAAACATTCGTTGGTGCGCAACTCCAAGCCGGTTTGTTCGACGGGAATGCCGTTTTTCGAACTGTAAATCGCGTTGATGACGTCGGGCGATACGCCGGTGATGGTGCGGTGTTCGTTCTCGAATATATCGCTGTTTTTCACCTTGTCGGTGTAGTAATCCTCCGTGTCGATGCCCAATGCGCGGGCTTTCATGCGCAGATTGATGTCTTTGGTAACGAGTACCGTACGCATACCTTTGTGGTTTTCGGCGACTTCGAGAGCTGCCGAGAGTATGCGGTGGTCGGGCTTGTCTTCGTGAAAAGCCTCGCGCACCCGCCGGTGCAGCGATGTAGTGAGGACGACGGAAAGCCGTCCCGATTCCGGCGTGAGCTGCACGCCCTTTTCAAAAAAGTCGTTATTGGAATATTTGTCGAGTTGGCGGGTAAATTCTCGTGCATTGAAATTTATTTCTTCGTTTCCTTTCTTGAATTTATCCAATTCTTCCAATACGACGATAGGAATGAAAACGTCGTTTTCCTGAAAGTTGAAAATGCTCTTGTAATCGTGAAGGAGGACATTCGTGTCCAGCACAAAATTTTTCTTTCCCATGGCTTGAAGATTTAGAGGTTCTCTCGTCGTTGCGAGTACTCAAAAATAAAAAATAAATCCGAAAAACGGAAATGTTTTTCGGATTTATTTTTCCTCTTTTTCTTGACGGCGGTTATTCGATGGTCAAGTCGAACGGCATACGAGCTTGCAGACGGTCGATGTTGCGTATGTTTTTCAGGAAGTTAAATCCATTGAAATAAACGCCGAGACGTTCTTGCAGGCAACTTTTTATATAGCTTTCGGGGGTTTCCATAAGCGAGGTCAGGAAATCGGTTTTCTCGGGGTATTGCTCTAACCGGTAATCGTCTGCCGTTCCGGCAGCTTCGGCAGCAAGCGAAATGGCGCGTTCGATGTCGCCCAGTTCATCGACAAGATTCAATTTCTGTGCTATTTCTCCTGTCCATACACGTCCTTCGGCAATACGTTTTATTTCGTTTACGTCCATTTTACGACCGTCGGCGCAACGGCGTACAAAGAGTTCATACCCGTTTTCCACCATATTTTGCATAATCTGTTTTTCCTGTTTGTTGAACGAATGCATGGGGCGATCCATATCGGCGAGTTCGTTGGTTTTTACGCCGTCGAAATGTAATCCGAGTTTTTCCGTCATCAATTCGGTAGCATCGGGCATCATGCCGAAGATTCCGATAGAGCCGGTAAGCGTGGTCGGTTCGGCGACAATGACATCGGCAGCACACGATATGTAATATCCGCCGGAAGCGGCATAGTCGCCCATCGAAACGACTACGGGCTTCTTTTCTTTCAACAGAGATACTTCCCGCCAGATTTGTTCCGACCCGTATGCACTGCCGCCCGGTGAATTGACACGGAGCACAACGGCTTTTATATCATCGTTTTCACGCAATTTCCGCAAATCGTTGATGACCTTTCCCGAAACGATGCCGCTGCCCGTTACCGATTCGGCACCGTCTATTTCGCCGTAAGCATAATACATGGCGATGATATTTTTACTTTTTTTCGGGGCAGCAGCTGGCAGATTAATCATATCGGCGGTCGTCAGCGTATGCAGTTTTTCTTTTTCGCCTGCACCGACTAAACTTTTCAAATAATCGTTCACCTGATCTTTGTACATCAGCGTATCGGCCAAACCGCATTGCACATACATTTCCGCTTCACGCAAGTCCATATTTTCGTCGGCGAGTTCGTTCAGCCGCTCTGTCGATATATGGCGCGATGCGGCGACATCTGTTACTATCCGGTTCCAAATGGATTGCAGGAATACGGAAGTTTGTTCTCTGTTGGCAGCACTCATTTCCGTTCCGATATACGGTTCTACTGCCGATTTATATGTACCCACGCGGAATATCTGCATATCGACACCGATTTTTTTCATCAGGTCTTTGTAGAAAATGAGTTGCGCCGAAAGTCCATGCCAGCCGAGACTGCCCGACGGATTCACAATCAGTTTGTCGGCGACACTGGCGATGTAGTATGCCCCTTGCGTATAGACACCGCCGTAGGCGACGATGAATTTTCCGCTTTCTTTGAATCGGAGCAGGGCATCGTGTATCTCCTGCATCGACGCCGGCGAACAGTCGAAAGCTCCGGCTTCCAGATAGATGCCTTCGATGTTTTTGTTTTCTTTTGCTTTTTCGATAGAGGCGAGCAGGTCGTCAAGTCCGTAAGTCGGCATTTGGTCGCTCCACAATTGTTCGAACAGCGCTTGCGCATGACGTTCTTCCACGATACCGGAAAGGTTGAGCACGTACACCGATTTTTCCTTGACGGTTGTGGGTTGTTGCGCTGTCATGGAGACCAGCGTCATAATGCCCACAAGGAAGAAGATGAACGAGGCTACTATCACACCGATGACAGAAGCCAGCATGAATTTGAAAAACTGTTTCATTGGTAATTGTTATTTTAAGTTACTATTTATCGGGAATTATCGGCAAGCTCTATCACTTCCAAATCTTTGAAATTGCCGGCGTCGATAGTAAAACGTATTAGTGTGCGCTGTTTATGGAATCCGTATTTTCCGGCAGCGCCCGGATTGATATGCAGTAAATTCAATTTCTTGTCGTACATTACTTTGAGAATGTGAGAGTGCCCCGAGATGAACAAATCGGGCGGATTCCGGAATATTTCCGGCATCACGGCGGCATCGTATTTGCCCGGATAGCCTCCGATATGGGTTATCCACACATCAGCGTCTTCGAGGGTGAAACGTTGGTGGCGAGGATATATCAGTCGCAATTCCTGTCCGTCGATGTTCCCGAATACGGCGCGCAACGGTTTTATTTCGGCGAGCCGGCGGGCTACTTCTGCCGAACCGATGTCGCCGGCGTGCCATATCTCGTCGCAAGAGGCGAAGTATTCGGCATAACGGTCGTCCCACCATGCGTGGGTATCAGATAACAATCCGATACGTTTCATGCGGCAAATATAATATCTTTTTGATAAGATTAATATCTGATACTTACAAAATTATTCTAATTCCGACTATAATATCATTTTGATAAAAATAATGTCGGTTTTCGATAAAATTATTCAAATTTGAGCGTCTTTGCCGGACGAATGGCGGAGATGATGTAGGAAGGCGCTATCAACATCAGCGATGAAATAATGAATCCTCCGATGTTGAGCAACAGCAGATAGAGAAAATTAAAATCGACGGGAACGGCGGGAATGTAATAAATTTCAGGGTCGAGCTTCAACACATGGAGGTATTTTTGCAACAGGCACACGCCTATGCCCAACACGTCGCCCCACAAAATGCCTTTGCCCACCAAAAACAGGGCTACATACAAAAATATGCGGCGTATGGAGCGGTTGCCGGTGCCCAGCGCTTTCAACGTGCCTATCATGCGGGTATGTTCGAGTATGATGATGAGCAAGCCCGAAATCATGGTGAATCCCGATACGAGCGACATCAAGACGAGTATCACCCACACGTTCATATCCAAAAGGTCGAGCCAGTTGAACAGCTGCGGGTTCAGCTCCCGAATCGTCTGCGTGAAGCAGGGATTCCCGTAGCGGTCGGAAACGCCGAGAAGCGCGGCATACAGCCGGTCGTTCACCGCATCGGTGGCATCGGCGTCGTGCAGGCGTATTTCAACGCCGCTGTACTGGTCGTCGTGCCAGCCGTTGAGGCGCTGCACGTGGCGCGCATCGCCGAAGATGAAAAACCGGTCGTATTCCGTCAGGTTGGTTTGGTAGATGCCGGCGATGGTGAATTTTCGGGCGCGCACGTTCTCTTCCACGAAATAGCAGTGCAGGGCATCTCCCGCATGCAGCCGCAAGCGGTCGGCAATGTAGCGGGAGATGAGTATTTCATCGGTGGCGTTTTCGGTCGATAAATCGGGGAGAGAGCCCTCTACGATGTATTGCGAGAGAATCTCGACAGGGTAGTCGGCGGTAATTCCTTTCAGTACGACGCCCGAAAAATCATCGTCGGTTTTCAGTATGCCCGGTTTGGTGGCGAAAACGGCGTGGCTCGCCACTTCGGGCATGGTGGATAACAGGCTGTCCAGTGCCGGCATTATGGCGACGGGTGCGGTTTCATAGGAGTTTTGGTAGGGAGTGCCCGTAATCTGTATGTGGGCGCCGAAGTCGATGATTTTCCGGCTGACTTCTTTTTTGAATCCCACCACGACAGCCACCGCCACAATCATGATGGTCATGCCCAACGCTACGCCCCATGTGGCGATGCGTATGGCAGGCGGTGTCTTGTCCGGACTTTCCTTTCCTTTTCCAGTGCGAACCCGAATGCGTTTGGCTATGAACAGCTCTACATTCATATCGTGCGGCCGGGATAGGCATCCAATGCTTTTTGCAAGACTATCAATGCTTTACCCAAGTCTTCTTTTTTCAGTACATACGCCATGCGCACTTCGTTGACACCGAGTCCGGGTGTCGTGTAGAATCCGGAGCCGGGTGCCATGAATACGGTTTGACCTTCGTATTCGAAGTGTTCGAGGCACCATGCGCAGAATTTGTCGGCATCGTCTACCGGCAGTTTTGCCATCGTGTAGAATGCCCCCATAGGAATGGGAGAGTAGCAGCCCGGTATGCGGTTGATACCGTCGATGAGAAATTTTCGGCGCTCCACATATTCGTTGTAGGTCTCCGCCATATAATCGGCGGGAGCATCGATAGAGGCTTCGGCGACGATTTGTCCTATCAGGGGCGGACTGAGGCGGGCTTGGCAGAACTTCATGATGTTCTTTTTCAACTCTTCGTTTTTCGTAATGAGCGCGCCGATGCGTATGCCACACTCGCTGTACCGCTTCGATACGGAGTCGATGAGCACCACATGGTCTTCGATGCCGGCAAGGTGAAATGCCGAAATGTAGGCGGCTCCCGTGTAGCAGAACTCCCGATATACTTCGTCGGAAAAGAGGAACAAATCGTGTTTTTTCACGATGTCGCGTATCTGATTCATCTCTTTCTGCGAGTAGAGATAGCCCGTCGGGTTGTTGGGGTTGCAGATGAGAATGCCTTTCGTGCGGGGAGTTATCAACTCCTCGAATTTCTCGAAAGAGGGCAGCGCGAAACCTTCGTCTATCGACGACGGCAGCGTCTTGATAATGGCTCCCGCCGAAATGGCGAATGCCATATAGTTGGCATACGCCGGCTCCGGAACGATGATTTCGTCGCCCGGGTCGAGGCACGCCATGAAAGCGAATAATACGGCTTCGGAACCGCCGGTGGTGATGATGATGTCATCGACCGACACACGGATATTGAAGCGATTATAATACTTGGTCAGTTTTTTGCGGAACGAGTAGATACCTTCGCTCGGACTGTATTCCAGCGTTGTGCGGTCGATGTGCCGCGCCGCCTCGAGACCTATTTCCGGTGTCGGCAGGTCGGGCTGTCCGATATTGAGGTGATACACTGTGATTCCGCGTTTCTTTGCTGCGTTTGCCAGCGGCACCAGCTTGCGGATAGGGGAAGCGGGCATTATTTCGCCCCGTTGCGATATTGTCGGCATATAGCTTGGTATTTGTGCTCGCAAAGGTAGAAAGTTTTCCGAGAAATGCAATAAAAAAAGAAAATGATGATGCAATGGGGTTCTTGCGGGGAAAATTCGCAAAGATTTTTCCGGTTGATTTCTCTTTTTTTCATACATTTGCATCGTTAAGCGAAAAAACATGATCAAAGAGATATTTTCCCGTTTATACGGTCTTATGTTCAGACCTACCGCCACGTGGACGAAGATGTCGGAGGCAGGCGAAGCAGCCCATGCGCTGTTTTTCACCCGTTTCCTCTATCCGATAATGGGGGTTGCCGCCTTGTCGTGTTTTACGGTGATTTTGGGCGCGGACTATCAGTCGGGCGAATTGGAAAAAGTGCTACGCGCGGCTATCGTGGAATTTGTGAAATTCTTTATAGGTTTCTATCTGGTCGTGTTTTTGTGGAAAGAGTTTGCCCTCCGCGTCGCGCTCCCGTATGACAAGGAAACGACCGAGCGATTCTTCGGCTCGCTCCTTGCGGTGTATATGGCGGTCGAAATCGTCGTCAATATTCTGCCGCGCGCTTTTTCGTTTCTCGAATATGCCGTACTGGGAATCACCTATATCGTATGGACGGGCACGGCGGCATTTCTGCACCTCGAAGAGGATAAACGCCGCATTTCCACCATCATCATTACGGTGCTTGTCTTGGGGCTGCCGTTGATGCTCGAATATGTTTTTTACCTGCTGATGCCCGCCATGAATTGACATTCGTATGAAACTTCCGCAGATAAATATCAAAAACCGTCGGGCTTCGTTCGATTACGAACTCTTGGAAACCTACACTGCCGGCATCGTGCTGACGGGTACGGAAATCAAGTCGATACGGCTCGGAAAAGCCGGATTGGCAGATACTTTCTGCTATTTCAACAACGGCGAGCTGTGGGTGAAAAATATGTATGTGGCGGAGTATTTTTACGGTACGTATAACAATCACCAAAGCCGCCGCGACCGCAAACTGCTGCTTACGCACAAGGAATTGACGAAATTGCAGCGGCTCGCAAAGGAATCGGGATTTTCCATTATTCCCACCCGCCTGTTTATCAGTGAAAAAGGTTTGGCGAAATTAGTCATTGCCTTAGCCAAAGGCAAGAAAATGTACGACAAGCGCGAGTCTATAAAAGAACGCGAAGACCGCCGCCAGATGGATCGCGCTTTCAAACATTAACAAACGGATACTTTCCGGCAGATAATCAATATTTTATCATTCTTCCATGTGGTGGCGAAAATGTATGTTTCGCCGCCCTCTTTTATTTTTGCCTGACGGCGCAGCTCGTCTGCCGAAAGCGGAAAGTTGCGGCACGTCAGATTGGCTTGCGGGTAGCGGGCGGCGCACGTTTTCAGGGTCTGTCGGGAAAAGGGCAGCGTTTCCACGATTTCGAATATCCGCCCTTGAAAATCGGACACGAGTTTTTCGGACGTGTACAGGTGGCTGCTTGCCGACAATTTGCTGACGCCGAAGTCGCGGCACACCGATTTGTAGGCGCCGGCTTTCAGTATCGAGGCATTCGGTTCGTAGAGGTACGCGCCGAGCGCAGCCGGCGGTACGGGAGTGGGGAGTGCCGATTCGCCGGAGGGCGTGAACGAATACGTCTGTTCTTCGCCACCCACGAGGTTGATGCAGTGAATGACCGCCTCGTCGCTGCACGCGGGCGCCAGCAGGAAAAGCAGCTCTTTGCATTCGTTTTTCACCGACAACACATACACGTCGGTGGAGGCATATTCACGCAGCGTCTGCGAAATGTCCAGCATGGGCGACGCTTTCACGAGCAGGCGGGCGCCTTCGGCGGCAACCCGCTGCCACACTTCGGCGATGTCGGGCTCGCAGTCGGCAAGACCGAATACCCGTCGGTTGCCCCCGCCGCGTCGTGCCGGGTCGATGTAGTAGAGCGCGTGGTGCGGGTGCGGCGCCTGCAAATACTCCCGACAGTCGGCGCAGACGACGCTAATATTACGACGCCCGAGCCGGTCGAAATTGTGGCGCGCCACCTCGCAATAGCGCGGGAATCGCTCTATATATGAAACGTTTTCAGCTGTTTGCGAAAAATAAAGCGTATCGACACCCAGACCGCCCGTAAGGTCGCATATCGTATCGAAGCGTCCGCCGAACAACCGCTGCTTGCATCGGGCAGTCTCCTCCGACGAGGCTTGCTCTGCCGAGAGCGGCGACGGAAACAGGAGCGATTCGTTTTCCGCCCACGTCGGCAGTTTGCGTCCGGTTTTCTGCCGTGCCTCTATCTGGTCGATAGCGAATGCCGCCGCTTCGTCGCTGCCGTATTTGAGTCGCAGCCGACAAACATCATCATGCGCGTGCTCGCGTACAAAGTCGCGGAAATTTTCGAAAACAAGCTGTTCAATCGTTTTATTGTCAGGCATTTGAATTTATTTTTCGCGGACACTTTTTACAGTCGTAATTCCACACAAAAATACGATAAAATTTCAAGATGCCGAAATCCGAGAAGTCGGAAGACACGCGAAAAAACTCGACGTGTTGAAACAGGTTATTTTCGGCAAGAACAAAATTTTGACTTTTGCGCACGTTTTATCTGTGAACATAAAACTGTAACGTAAAAAATGTAGAAATGGGAAAATAAAATTTGCGGCGAGAGATAGCGGAATAATTTGTAACAGCCGGCGGTTTTTTCTATCTTTGTGCGGAATATGATTGCAAGATGAAAAAACTGATTTCGGATTTGCGTGTAACCGAAAACGTTGCGTTGCACGATCGTTATGTTTTGTTGAAGGCTGCGCCTGCCGATGGCACGCCGCTGCCCGAAATGCTGCCCGGACAGTTTGCCGAGTTGCGGGTGGACGGTTCGCCGACGACTTTTCTGCGGCGTCCCATTTCTATCAACTATGTCGATAGGGCGGCAAACGAAGTTTGGTTTCTCATACAGCTTGTGGGCGACGGCACGCGGCAGTTGGCAACGTTGCGGCAGGGCGACACGCTCAATGTCGTTTATCCGCTGGGCAACGGCTTTTCGCTGCCGTCGGGCGATGAACGCCTGCTGCTCGTGGGCGGCGGCGTGGGAACAGCCCCGCTGCTCTATTTAGGCAGCATGTTGCATGAAAAGGAGTATGCGCCGCATTTCCTTTTGGGCGCGCGCTCGGCGGGCGATGTGCTGCAAGCGGAAGCGTTCCGACGCTTCGGCACAGTGGATATAACGACCGAAGACGGCAGCGCCGGCGAGCGGGGATATGTAACGCAGCATTCCCTGTTGCAGAAAGAACATTTCGACCGCATTTACACCTGCGGTCCCAAGCCCATGATGGTGGCGGTAGCGCGATATGCCCGAGCCAACGGCATTGCCTGCGAAGTGTCGCTCGAAAACACGATGGCGTGCGGCGTGGGCGCCTGTCTGTGCTGCGTGGAAAATACCCGCGACGGACACGTGTGCGTGTGCAAGGAAGGTCCCGTATTCAATATAGAAAAATTGTTATGGCAGATTTAAGAGTAAATATCGGCAGGCTGTCGTTAAAAAATCCCGTGATGACGGCTTCGGGTACATTCGGTTACGGGGTGGAGTTTGCCGACTTCATCGACCTTTCCCGTTTGGGCGGCATCATCGTGAAGGGCACGACGCTGAAAGCGCGCGAGGGCAATCCTTATCCCCGTATGGCGGAAACGCCGTCGGGTATGCTCAATGCCGTCGGGTTGCAGAACAAGGGCGTGGATTATTTCGTCGAACATATCTATCCGGAAATCAAAGATATAGATACGCATATCATCGTCAATGTATCGGGCGCGAGCCTCGACGATTATGCCGAAACGGCACGCCGCCTATCGCCGTTGGAAAAGATTCCCGCCATCGAATTGAATATTTCCTGTCCGAATGTGAAAGAGGGGGGCATGGCTTTCGGCACTTCCTGCCGGAGCGCCGCTTCGGTGGTGAAAGCCGTGCGTGCGGTTTACGGCGGTACGCTCATCGTCAAACTCTCGCCCAATGTTACCGACATCGCCGAGATAGCCCGCGCCGTAGAGGCGGAGGGCGCCGATGCCGTGTCGCTTATCAATACGCTGCTCGGTATGGCTGTCGATGCCGAAAGACGGCGTCCCGTACTCTTCACTGTTACGGGTGGATTGTCGGGTGCGTGTGTCAAGCCCGTTGCGCTGCGCATGGTTTGGCAGGTGTTCCATGCCGTGAAAATTCCCATTGTGGGATTGGGCGGCATCATGAATGCGACCGATGCTGTGGAATTTCTGTTGGCCGGGGCGCGGGCGGTGGAGATAGGCACAGCCAATTTCATCGACCCGCAGGTGTCGGTGAAAGTCATCGACGGCATCGCGGCTTATCTCGACCGGCAGGGCTGCCGCTCGGTCGAAGAAATTATCGGCGGATTACAGGTATAACAACCTATAATACAGTGTGATATTGCGTGCGTAAAAATTCTTTTATGCACGCAATATTTTTTCTATTTCCGTCAGTTCTTCGTCGGAGAAAGCCGTGTTGTTCTGGGCGTGGAGATTGGTTTTCAACTGTTCGACGGAGCTTGCGCCTATCAACACCGACGTTACCCGCCGGTCGCGAAGCAGCCATGCCAGCGCCATTTCTGCCAACGACTGTCCCCGTCGGCGGGCTATTTCGTTCAATCGGGCGATTTGCGAAAGCCGTTCGTCGGTAATTTGTTCCCGTTTCAGATAACCCGTTTTCCGAGCCGCACGCGAATCGGCGGGAATGCCATGCAGGTAGCGGTCGCTCAACAGCCCTTGCGCCAGCGGCGAGAAGGCAATCATGCCGATGCCCGTTTCGTCCAGCACCGAAAGCAGTTCCGGCTCCACCCAGCGGTCGAACATCGAATAGCGCGCCTGATGTATCAGGCACGGCACACCGCACGCCCGCAGCGCCTCGACGGCTTTGCGCGTCTGCTCGGACTTATAGTTCGATATGCCGGCATACAGGGCTTTTCCCTGTCGCACGATGTCGGCCAACGCACCCATTGTTTCTTCAATAGGCGTTTCGGGGTCGGGGCGGTGCGAATAAAATATATCGACGTATTCGAGCCCCATGCGCTGCAGGCTTTGGTCGAGGCTCGCCATCAGGTATTTGCGACTTCCCCAGTTTCCGTAAGGACCCGCCCACATATCGTATCCCGCTTTGGTGGAAATAATCAGTTCGTCCCGATAACGCCCCAAACCGTTTTTCAGTATTTTGCCGAAATTTTCTTCCGCCGAGCCGTAAACAGGTCCGTAGTTGTTGGCAAGGTCGAAGTGCGTGATGCCGTTGTCGAACGCCGTAAAGGCGATGCGGCTGTAATTGGCGTAGTCGTCGACACTGCCGAAATTGTGCCACAGTCCGAGCGAGATAGCCGGCAGCAAAATTCCGCTCCGCCCGCAGCGGCGGTAATTCATGGCATCGTAGCGATGCTCATCGGCGGTATATGCGTTTTCCATATCATTCTGTTTTTTGCAAATATACGAATCTGTTTGTAAAAACGGCAATCCGGAAAAAACAAAAACAGCAGGCACCTTGCAAATGCCTGCTGTTCGGGGTATCGAAAAGGGGCGGAGGAATTACAGCAGTTCCACCGAACGTTTTACGAATCGGCTCAACGCTTCGCCTTTCAGCATATTGTTGGAAATCAAAGCCAAGTCTATCAATTGACGGACGAGCTTGTTTTGTGCGGCGTAGTCGGAGAGTATCGTTTCCTCCTTTTTGCGCAGTGCTGCCGCTTCGTCCTCTTTGTTTTTGAGGGCATCTTTGTCGGCGACGGGAATTTCCACGTCTTTCTTGCCTTTGGCAGCCTCTTGCAGCTTGGCGATTTCGTCGTTCAGCGATTTCAGTTGCGTGCGCAACGGCGTCAGCTCGTTGCCGCAAGCCGTTTCGCTCTCGCTCAATACCCGTTGCGAAAGCGGGTGCAACGTATTGACGATGAGGTTGTAGCTGTCGGGCATCTCGCCGTAGAAACTCATGCCGGGTTGCAGGGCAGACATATCTTTCATACGGCGCATGAATTCGTTTTGCGTAATGACGATAGGTGCGGCGGTTTCGCCCACAGCCTCGAACATGACCATGAATTCGGCTTTCTCCACCGTCGGTATCTGCGACTTGAATACGGTCGTGAGCATTTCGCGCTGTTCCGGCGTGAGGGCGACCTCTTTCTTATCCTCTTTGCGAATCAGATTTTCGACGGTGTCGCTGTCGACGCGCACGAAACGGCTCTTTTCCAACTTCTGCTCCAACATACCGATGAAAGGCACGTCAAGCTGTCCGTCCATCAACAGCACGCTGTATCCTTTGTTCTGGGCGGCTTCGATGTAGTTGTATTGGGCAATATGGTCGGTGGCGTAGAGGTAAACCAGATTTTTATCTTTGTCGGTCTGTTCGCTCTCAATCAAAGTTTTGTATTCGTCGAGCGTATAATATTTGTTCGTCGTGTCTTTGAGTAGGGCGAATTTTTGCGCCTTTTCATAGAATTTCTCGTCGGAGAGCATACCGTATTCGATAAACAGCTTGATGTCGTCCCACTTTTCTTCGTACTGCTTGCGGTCGCTGTTAAAGATTTCCTGTAACCGGTCGGCGACCTTCTTGGTGATGTAGGTCGAAATTTTCTTCACGTTGGAGTCGCTTTGCAGGTACGAGCGCGATACGTTCAACGGAATGTCGGGCGAATCGATGACGCCTTGCAGCAACATCAGAAATTCGGGCACGATGCCTTCGACGGAATCGGTTACGAACACTTGGTTGCAGTAGAGCTGTATGCGGTTTTTGTTGATGTCGAAATTGTTGCGGATTTTCGGGAAGTAGAGAATGCCCGTGAGCTTGAAGGGGTAATCGACGTTGAGGTGAATCCAGAACAGCGGTTCGTCCATCATGGGGTAGAGGTCGCCGTAGAATTTCTTGTACTCCTCGTCGGTCAGATCTGCCGGCTTTTTCGTCCACGCGGGTGTCGTGTCATTGACGATGCGGTCTTTGTCTGTATCGACGTATTTCCCGTCTTTCCATTCCTGTTCTTTCCCGAACACGATAGGAATGGGGAGGAAGCGGCAATATTTTTTAAGCAGGGTTTCGATTTCCGATTTTTCGAGGAAGTTTTTGTTTTCGTCGTCGATGTAGAGCACGATGTCGGTACCACGCTCGTTCTTGTCGATGTTTTCCATCGTGTACTCGGGCGAGCCGTCGCAGCTCCACATGACAGCCTGTGCGCCGTCCTGATAAGAGCGCGTGCGTATCTCTACCTTTTTCGACACCATGAACGACGAATAGAAGCCCAAGCCGAAGTGCCCGATGATGGCGTTGGCGTCGTTCTTGTATTTTTCGAGGAACTCTTCGGCGCCGGAGAAAGCGATTTGGTTGATGTACTTCTCTATCTCCTCGGCGGTCATGCCGATGCCGTGGTCGGAGACGGTCAGCGTCCCTGCCTTTTCATCGATCGATACGGTTACGTTCAGATCGCCGAGTTCGCCTTTATAGTCGCCCACCGACGACAGCGTTTTTATTTTCTGCGTGGCATCAACGGCATTCGATACCAATTCGCGCAAAAATATTTCGTGGTCGCTGTATAAAAACTTTTTGATGACGGGGAAGATGTTGTCGGTTGTTACCCCAATGGTTCCTTTTTGCATGGTTTTATGTTTTATAAGTTAATTCATAGGTTCGTCCGTAAAAAGACAAAAAAAATGCCAGACCCTGCGGTCTGACATTTTGACTTGTTTTTCGGAGTTTCTGTCAGAGCGGCTGCTCCTGCTGCCGTATCGAGGCGGTGATTTTCGTATCGCCCTCGCGGCAGTCGAGTACGATGGTGTCGCCTTCGTGCAGTTCGCCTTTCAAAATCGTTTCCGCCAATTCGTCTTCGAGGTAGGTTTGGATAGCCCGTTTCAGCGGACGCGCCCCGAATTGCTTGTCATACCCTTTCTCGGCGACGAAGTTTTTGGCGGCATCGGTCAATTCGGCATGATACCCCATTTCGGCAATGCGGGCGAAAAATCCTTTCAACTCGATGTCGATGATTTTATAAATCGCTGCCTTGTCGAGCTGGTCGAACGTGATGATTTCGTCGATGCGGTTCAAAAATTCCGGCGAAAAGGCTTTGTTCAGCGATTTCTGTATGACCGAGCGCGAAAGCTCTTTGTCGGAAACGGCGCCGGTATCGAAGCCCACGCCGCGCCCGAAGTCTTTGAGCTGCCGCGTACCGATGTTCGACGTCATGATGATAATCGTATTCTTGAAGTCGATTTTGCGCCCCAGACTGTCGGTAACGTGTCCCTCGTCCATGATTTGCAGCAGAATGTTGAACACGTCGGGGTGAGCCTTCTCCAACTCGTCGAGCAGGACGACGGAGTAGGGGTTGCGGCGCACTTTTTCGGTGAGCAGACCGCCCTCCTCGTAGCCCACGTATCCCGGAGGCGCGCCGACCAATCGCGACACGGTGAATTTTTCCATGTATTCGCTCATGTCCACCCGTATCAGGGCGTCGGACGAGTCGAACAGGTATTCCGCCAGTTTCTTTGCCAAGTGTGTTTTGCCCACACCCGTCGGACCCAAGAACAGGAATGTGCCGATAGGCTTGTTCGGGTCTTTCAGCCCGATGCGGTTGCGGCGTATGGCTTTGACGATTTTATCGACTGCCGTGTCTTGCCCGATGATGTATTGCTTCAAATCATCGTTCATCTTCAACAGGCGCAGCCCTTCGGCTTGCGCGATGCGCTGCACGGGTACGCCCGACATCGAAGCTACGGTTTCGGCGATGTCTTCGGCATCGACCACTTCGCGCTGTTCCTGCATGGTTTTCTCCCAATTGCGTTTCTCTTCTTCGAGTTCGCCTTGCAGGGAGGTTTCTTTGTCGCGGAACATGGCAGCCTCCTCGAATTTCTGCGCTTTTACGGCATCGAGTTTTTCTTTCCGGGTCGCTTCTATTTGCGCCTCCAACTCCTCGATGCGCTTGGGCACGACGATGTGGGTGATGTGTATGCGCGACCCCGCTTCGTCGAGCGCGTCGATGGCTTTGTCGGGGAAGTTCCGGTCGCTGATATAGCGGTCTGCCAATTTCACGCAGGCTTCCAAAGCGGCATCGGTGTAAGACACGTTGTGGTGTTCTTCGTACCGGTCTTTGATGTTTTTCAGTATCTGCAACGTTTCTTCTGGCGTCGTCGGCGATACCATGATTTTCTGGAAGCGGCGTTCGAGGGCGCCGTCTTTTTCAATGCTTTTCCGATACTCGTCAAGGGTGGTGGCACCCACGCACTGTATTTCGCCGCGCGCCAACGCCGGTTTGAGCATGTTGGCAGCGTCGAGCGAACCGGCTGCCCCTCCCGCACCGACGATGGTGTGTATCTCGTCGATGAACAAAATGATGTTCGGATTCTTTTCCAACTCATTGAGAATGGCTTTGATACGCTCTTCGAATTGTCCGCGGTATTTCGTGCCGGCTACAATCGATGCCATATCGAGAGCGATGACCCGCTTGTCGAAAAGCACGCGGGACACTTTTTTCTGCACGATGCGCAGGGCAAGTCCTTCGACGATAGCCGATTTACCCACACCCGGCTCGCCTATCAGCACGGGGTTGTTCTTTTTGCGGCGGCTCAATATCTGCGCTAACCGCTCGATTTCTTTCTCTCTGCCCACGACAGGGTCGAGGCGGTTTTCTTCGGCGGCGCGCGTCATGTCGTTGCCGAAGTTGTCGAGCACGGGCGTGTCGCTGCCCGACTCTTTCATCTGAATGGTGGAAGCGTTTTTCTCTTTTCCCGAAAAACGGTTATCGTCCATTTCATCGTCATCGTCGTCGGCAAAGTCGGCGCCCATGCGGGGCGAGGCATTCGTTTCGTCTGCCGCACCGCCTTTCGGTGTCGCTCCGTTTTTGACGAAATCGCAAATGTTCTGATAATTGACGTTGTAGGTGTTGAGCGCTTGCGCAGCCATAGTCGAGGGGTCGCGGAGTATCGCCAGCAACAGATGCTCGGTATCGGTAACTTCGCTTTTCAACAGACGCGATTCGAGCAGGCTCGTCCGCAGTACTTTATCGGTATTTTTGTTGATGACTATATCCTGACTGTTTTCGGTCGAAACCGTTTCGGCGCTGCGCAGTTTTTCTTCTACGGTATGTTTCAGCCGGTCTGATTCCACCCCTAAATAGTGCAGGGCTTCGACCGCCTTGCCGGCGCCGTCTCGCAAAATTCCCAGCAGCAGATGTTCCGGTCCGATGAACGGCGTTTGCAACCGTTCGGCTTCTTCCCGGCTGTAACCTAAAACATTACGTACTCGTTGCGAAAAATTTCTTTCCATAAATCACTATATTAATGTACAAATATACGAACTATTTTTGTAAAACGTCGTTTTCCTTTTTCATTGTGTGCAAATAATATGCCGCGTCGCATTTTAACCGTTTAGGAAAATTATTCCTGCCGTTTTGACAGTTATAGCTGCCGAATAGGGTGCAATCGCAAATTTTTATGGAAAATAAATCGCCCGATGCCGTTTTTTCCGAATGAAAATTTTTCTAATCGGGAAGAAAGTCGTATCTTAGTGCGCTTTTTCATGGCAGTATGCCATGAGCGAAAAAACAAACAAAACCGATTGAAAATACATGATTGAGCAAAACGACAGAATTTTGAAAATCGACATCGAGAAAGAGATGAAACAATCGTACATCGATTACTCCATGTCGGTGATTGTAGCCCGGGCATTACCCGACGTCCGCGACGGTTTCAAGCCGGTGCATCGCCGAGTGCTTTTCGGAATGAATGAATTGGGAAATACTTCGGACAAACCCTATAAAAAATCCGCGAGAATCGTAGGCGAAGTGTTGGGTAAGTATCACCCGCACGGCGATTCGTCGGTATATTTCGCCATGGTGCGTATGGGACAGGAGTGGTCGCTGCGCTATCCGCTTGTCGATGGACAGGGCAACTACGGCTCCGTCGATGGCGACAGCCCCGCTGCTATGCGTTACACCGAAGCCCGCCTCTCGAAAATGGCGGAGGAGATGTTGCGCGACATCGACAAAGAAACGGTCGATTTCCAAAAGAACTTCGACGATACGCTCGACGAACCGGTGGTGCTGCCTACCCGTATTCCCAACTTGTTGATTAACGGGTCGTCGGGTATTGCCGTAGGTATGGCTACCAATATGCCGCCTCACAACCTTTCCGAATCCATCGACGGCATTATCGCCTACATCGACAACCGTGACATTACCATCGAGGAGCTGATGCACTACATCAAGGCTCCCGATTTCCCCACCGGCGGATATATATACGGTTATAATGGCGTAAAAGAGGCTTACGAAACGGGTCGCGGTCGCATCGTGATACGTTCGAAAGCCGAAATAGAAACGGACGGTCCTCACGAAAAAATCGTTGTTTCCGAAATACCTTACGGCATAAACAAAGCCGAGTTGATAAAGAGCATCGCCGATTTGGTGGAGGATAAGCGCATCGACGGCATTTCCAACATCAACGACGAATCCGACCGCGCCGGCATGCGCATCGTCATCGACATAAAGAAAGATGCCAATTCGAGCGTCGTGCTCAACAAACTTTATAAAATGACGGCGTTGCAGTCGTCGTTCAGCGTAAACAACATTGCGCTGGTAAAGGGACGTCCCGTAACGCTCAATCTCAAACAGCTCATCGAGTCGTTTGTGGAACACCGCCACGAAGTGGTGATACGCCGCACCCGCTACGACTTGAAAAAGGCGGAGGAGCGCGCCCACATTCTCGACGGCTTGATTATCGCCTGCGACCACATCGACGAAGTGGTGCAAATCATTCGTTCGTCGAAAAGCCCGGAAGAAGCCCGCAACCGCCTTATGGAGCGCTTCTCCCTCTCCGAAGTGCAGGCTACGGCAATCGTCGATATGCGTCTGCGCCAGCTGACCGGTCTGATGCAGGAAAAGCTGCATGAAGAATACGACGAACTGATGCGGCAAATCAAATATTTCCATGAAATACTTTCCGACGAAAACGTATGTATGCAGGTCGTCAAAGACGAGCTGGTGGAGATAAAAGAGAAGTACGGCGACGAACGGAAAACCGAAATCATCTATTCTTCGGAAGAATTCAACGCCGAAGACTTCTATGCCGACGACGAAATGATTATCACCATTTCGCACATGGGCTATATCAAACGTACGCCCTTGACCGACTTCCGCGCACAAAACCGAGGCGGAGTAGGGGCGCGCGGCAGCGATACGCGCGAAGAAGACTTTATCGAGTACATCTATCCCGCATCGATGCACAACTATATGCTGTTCTTCACCCAGAAAGGGAAATGCTTCTGGCTCAAAGTCTACGAGATACCCGAAGGGGCGAAAAACTCGAAAGGTCGTGCCATTCAGAACCTGTTGAACATCGACGCCGACGATAAAGTCAATGCCTTTATCCGCATCAAGCAATTGCAGGATCCGGAGTACAACATGACCCACAATCTGGTGTTCTGTACGAAAAAAGGCGTTATCAAGAAAACCCGCCTCGAAGCCTATTCGCGTCCTCGTACCAACGGCGTGAACGCTATCACCATACGCGAAGACGACCAAGTGATACAGGTGCGTCTGACTACCGGCGACAGCGAAATCATCATGGCGAACAAAGAGGGTAGGGCAATCCGTTTCCACGAAACGAAAGTGCGTGAAATGGGTCGCACCGCCACCGGCGTGCGCGGCATGACGCTCGACGAAAATGTGGGCGATGAAGTCATCGGCATGATTTGTGTCAATGATCCCGAGAAAGAAACTGTTATGGTCGTGTCGGAGCAGGGCTACGGCAAACGCTCCGAGATAGAGGATTATCGCGTAACCAACCGCGGCGGAAAAGGTGTGAAAACCTTGAACATCACGCCGAAAACCGGCAAGTTGGTCGCCATAAAGAACGTTACCGACGAAAATGATTTGGTAATCATCAACAAATCGGGCATCACGCTGCGGCTGAAAGTGGCTGACGTGCGGGTTATGGGACGCGCCACGCAGGGCGTGCGGCTCATCAACCTCGAAAAGCGTAACGACGAAATAGCATCGGTATGCAAAGTCTTGTCCGATTCGACGGAAGACGCAATGGAAAATACCGAAGGTACGAATGTTACCGGAGAAATACCAACTGAAAAACAACAACAATAATTAAAAATAAACGAAGATGAAAAAGATTTTTCTTTTTATTGCCATCGGTCTGATCGGAAGCGGTGCTTTCGCTCAGAAAAAAAATGTCAATTGGGCGAACAACGAATTGAAACAGGAAAAGCCGAATTACGACGAAGCGCGTGCCCGCTTGAACGAAGCCCGCGAAAATCCCGAATCGCAGAACGACCCGAAAACGTGGTGGGTGTCGGCAGAAGTGGAAGATGCCATTTATAACCTGAACGACAACAAACGCATTACCAATCAATCGTTTGATGCCGATGTTATGTACAAAGCGCTGGAAGACGAATACAACTACCTCGAACACGCGCTGTATTTGGATTCCCTGCCGAATGCAAAAGGTAAAGTTGCTCCGAAGTATTCAAAAAAAATCATTGACCGGATACAGCAAAGGCATCAAGGATTTTGGGACGCTGCCGTTACTTACTATAAAGATCAGGAATATAAAAAGGCTTGTGAAATGTGGGAAACCTATTTGGCAATTCCCGAGAAATACGGCATCAGCAAGGAACGTCAGGAAATGATTAATAACGGTATTATAGATAGTTCTTATATTTTCAGCCGTTATTATGTCGCTTTGGCTGCCTATATATCAAAAGATTACGATTTGGCCATTCCGGCATTGATTAGAGCCAAAGAAATGGACAATTATGACTCATTTACCATATATCAATGCTTGGGTGAGTTGTATGGAAACCAGAAAGATACCGCCAATGTGATGGCTATCTCGGAAGAAATTCTCGACCGTTTCGGTATCAATAAAGACACCGAGTTCTATCTCCAACAGATGATCAATATCTACATTGCTCTCGGTAAAACAGAAGATGCCATTGCTTATTTGGATAAAGCCATTGCCGCCAATCCGCGTGCCGAATATTGGAAAGTAAAAGGTCGTTTGTATGAAGAAATAAATAATGAAGATGCTGCAAAGGCTAGCTTTGAAACCGCTTTGGAACTCGACCCGAATTTGGCTGACGTATGGGCAGAATTGGGGCGCTTCTATTACAACAAAGCCGTTGAAATAGGGCAGGAGGTCAATAAAATCCAAAATGACGCCGAATACAAGAAAGCTCGCGAAGAACGTATCTTCCCGCTCTGCCGCCAGGCATTGACATATTATGAAAAAGCCTATGAACTCGATCCCAACAACCCTGACTGCATTTTTGCATTGAAGAGTATATATTATACGTTGGGCGACGAAGAAAAACTAAAATCGTTGGAAGGCAAATAAAAAATTCCGAATTTCGCACAAATGACAAAAGCCGCTTCATGGAAGCGGCTTTTGTCGTATTTCAGTGATTATAAATTATGCTTTGTGCGTCAATTCGTCAAGGAGTGATTTCCATTGTTCCATGATAATCTGTTTCTCGAATCGTTTGCTGCTTTCGATGGCGTTTGCTGCCATTTATTACTTAACATAATATTAATTATAGAACACAAGATCGCATCTGAATCTGAAATTATTTATCCGGAGAATAGGTTTCGAATGTATTGTCGGAATAATATATCATGATTTTTACGACACGACGTTTATTTTCTCGTTGTTGCGAGTCGGAATTTCCTGTCGATGTATTGCCCGTTTTTGTTTTATCATCAGAAGTTTGTCTTGAATTACTGTCCGTTTTTAACCCCGAATCCTTGCCGTATTTGGTTGCATTCTCGTCATCTGACCGGAATATTTCATTTTCGGGAAAGAAACTGAGCGGATTTCGAGCCTGTTTTTTGAAAGGTTCGCCTTCGCCATACAGCAGCCAATCGGTAGACACATCGGGATAGGCTGTATGTATCTTCGATATGATTTCTTTGCTGACACCATTTGTTCCGTTCAAGCATTGCGACAGCGTGGAACGGTTGGTTTGTATATTTTGGGCAAATGCAGCATCGTTGAGATTGTAGTGGCGTATCAACTGTTTGATGCGTTCTTTCAGGTCGGTGTCCTTATCTTCTGCCATACGAATGTCGATTATTTCGGATTATTTTGCATTTACGCTTGCGTTCGCAAATATAAATAATAAAATTCAATTTTCAAAATTCATAATTATAAACACGGCAGCTCCACAAATAGAAATATTTGTTGTTACAAACGGAAAAGTATTTGCAATTTTACTTCAATATTTACACCTATCGAATTAGTTTATATATTGTTATTTAGCTTACATTGCATGAATTTTCTCGGGCGCTTTTCGGTATTTATTTTTATGCAGCGATATTTTGACGGTTGCTATTCGATAAATTCAATAAATACACCTATTTTACTGATTTATAATTGGTAATATGGATTAGTCATTGCATTTTGCATATTGTTTTTGAGGCTGTTTGCTTTTAATTACATACTGTTTTGAAATAAGAACAAATGAATTTTTGAACATTTGAATTTCACAAGAAAATTTACAGGGCTACAGCGATTTCGTTCATATATGTGAACAAAAAATATTGAAATGACTTAAACTCGTTTTTATTCGTTTTGTGCCGTCCAAACGGACATTCAAACGGAAATATGCCGGCCATTTGACGTTAAAATAGCCCATATTAACATTTAATTGAATGGGTTACAGGCGATTAAATGGATTTTAAGTCCCCTACTCTTTTTTCTACAATCGGAGAAAACCGTTAGTTATGCATGATTTTGTAGAGCAGTTCTTGGAGCAATTCGGCGAACGAGGTATCGGGAGCGCACTCCACTCCTTTCGAGCGGGCATCGTAACGTCGTATATTCGAGATGATTTCGACGCATTTTCCTGCCTTGTAAGTTTTCAACCCTTGCAGATAATCGTCGGCGGCATACCAATTGACGCCCAATTCCGAAGCGATGCCGGCAGCGTTTTTTTGACAGGACGAATAGTGCAGCAAAAGCAGGTTGGCGAAATAGGAAAACAGCGAACTGAAAGCGATAAAAGGCTGGTCGCTTTTGGTATTGGCATAATATTGCACGATACGTCCGGCGCGGAGCAAATCTCGGCGCGCCACGGCTTTTATCAGTTCCGTGTTGTTAAATTCCTTGCTGATGCCGATATGCAGCTCCACCGTGTCGGCGGTGATGCGGTTCTGCTCTGCCGCCGACAGCAGTACGCCCAATTTGTCGATTTCGCTCGTCAGGCGCGACAGATTTGTTCCGATGGCTTCGCCCAGCATCGAGGCGGCATTATTGTCTATGGTCAATTTTTTTTCGCGAACATAATCCGCGATAAACGCCGGTAACTGGCTGTCGTATATGCGTTTCGATTCGAACACCAAGCCGAGCCGGTTGGCTTCGGCAAGGATTTTTTTGTTTTTGAACGTACCGCTTTTATGATTCAGCACCAACACGGTAGTCGGCTGCGGATTCTGCATATAGAACAGCAATTCGTCAATGCTGCGCATCTGTTGCAGCTCCTTGACTACGACCAGCTGCCGTTGCGCCATCATGGGATAGCGGCGGGCGGCATTGAGTATGGTTGCCATATCGGTGTCGGCGCCGTAAACGATGGTTTGGTTGAAGTCGCGCTCACTGTCTGCCAGTGCGTTTTTTACGATTTCATCGGTAATCAGGTCGATATAGTAAGGCTCCTCTCCCATAAGCAGATACACGGGTTTGAACTCCTGCCTGCGTATGTCGGCAATGATCGAGGTATATTCGGCTGTCGGCGACTTTTTTGCCATGATTTCGTAAACTGTAATTTGGCGGATTCCGCCTTTTTGTCTAATTTTGGAGGTAAAATTAGCGAATCTTATCGGTACGCGCAAATTTCCGACCAAGAGAATGATACCCTTGAATCTGCCGGCATATCCGTTCCGTCTGAAAGAGCAAGACGGCAAGACCTCGATATTCGATGCCTTGCGCAAGCGTTATGTCGCACTCACGCCCGAAGAATGGGTACGGCAGCACTTCGTCGCTTATCTGATAAACGAAAAAGGCTATCCGGCAGGTCGTATGGGCAATGAAATTTCGCTGCTGCAAAACGGCCGCAAACGCCGTTGCGACACGCTCATCTACGATGCCGAAGGTCGGCCGCTCGTCGTGGTCGAATACAAAGCCCCGCAGGTGGAAATATCGCAAGCGACGTTCGATCAGATTGTCCGCTACAACTCCGTATTGCAAGTGCGCTACCTGATGGTTACGAATGGACTTTCGCATTACTGTTGCGCCGTCGATTACGAGCAGAGTCGCTGCCGTTTTCTCTCCGATATACCGGCATACGCCGAGTTGTAAAAATTTTCTTCTCCGGAAAACATTTTCCGTACCCGCTTGTTTTTAGGGTATATCAATCAATAAATCGTTATGAAAAAAGTTTTTTTCTGGCTGTTTTCGTTGAGTCTGTTATCGACGGCAGCCGCCGCACAACAACCGATGCGGCAAGATAATCCGCGGCAGAAAGAGATGATGAACCCCGTGTGCAACATGACGGTGGCGCAACTTGCCAAGGCGCGCACCGAACACATGACCACGCTGCTGCAACTCTCTGCCGATCAAAGCAAAAAGATTCATTCCCTGCTTCTGGCACAAGGGCGTCGGGACAGTATCATTTCCGGCGAAATAAACCGCCTGCGCACCGAGCAGATGAATCAGTATTCCATGCAGAACGACGAGATAAAGAAAATACTTACGCCGCAGCAAATCGCCGCGCTGAATGCGCTGCCGGCTATGCAAAACGGCACCGGCGAGATGATGCATGGTAAAATGTCGCAATGCTGTCCGAGCGGCAAGATGAAGCCGCACGATGCCCACAAGGCGATGATGATGGCGAAAGAAGACAAGCTCAATTCGCCCCGCGATGTAAAAATGAAGCAAAAGTCAAGATAGATAGGTTCTCAATTATGTGTTTCCGGTTCCGACGCGACAGTGATGCCGTGTCGGAATTTTTTGTGTATAAACGACTATAACTTTCCGGATAACTTACATTTTATTACTTGTAAGGAGAGTATGCAAACTTTATTTTCGTTTTCTATTCCTATTCTTTTTTAATGATTATCTTTGCAGGCGAAACACGAGCATGTTGTCCGTCAATAGGTGCGGGCGATGTAAGAAACGAACCTTATGGCAAAACTCAAAACCGTCTATGTCTGCACGCAATGCGGCGCCGAATCGCCGAAGTGGTTAGGAAAATGCCCTTCCTGCGGCGAATGGAACAGCTACGTCGAAGAGGTAGTCAGTGCGAAACCGGCTGCCCCCTCTCCCGTTTCCGCTTCGGAATACGGACGCAGCAAGCCGTTGCGCCTCAATGAAATACCGGTGTCGCAGGAAGAACGCATCGACCTGCACGATGCCGAATTGAACCGTGTGCTCGGCGGCGGGCTCGTGCCCGGCTCCATGGTGCTGATAGGCGGCGAGCCCGGCATCGGCAAATCGACGCTGGTGTTGCAGACCGTGCTGCGCCTCACCGACCGCAAGGTGCTTTATGTTTCGGGCGAAGAGAGTGCGCGCCAGCTCAAAATGCGCGCCGACCGCTTGGGCAAAAACGTCAATCCCGAATGTTTTATCGTGTGCGAGACCTCTCTCGAAGAGATATTCGTGCATATCCGCAACGTCAATCCCGACCTCGTCATCATCGACTCCATACAGACGATTTCCACGAACCTCGTCGAGTCGTCGCCCGGCAGCATCACGCAGGTGCGGGAGTGCGCCGCTGCCATACTGAAATTCGCCAAAGAGAGCCATACGCCGGTGCTGCTGATAGGGCATATCAACAAGGAAGGCAGCATAGCCGGACCGAAAGTCTTGGAACACATCGTCGATGCCGTTCTGCAATTCGAGGGCGACCGACACTATATGTACCGCATATTACGCTCGATAAAAAACCGTTTCGGCAGCACCGCCGAACTGGGTATTTACGAGATGTTGCAAAACGGGTTGCGCGAAGTGAGCAACCCGTCGGAACTCCTTTTGACCCAAGACCATGAAGGGTTGAGCGGCGTTGCCATTTCGGCGGCAATCGAAGGCGTGCGCCCCTTCCTTATCGAGGTGCAGTCGCTGGTGAGTACGGCGGCTTACGGCACGCCGCAGCGGTCTGCTACGGGCTTCGACCTGCGCCGCATGAATATGCTGCTGGCTGTTCTGGAAAAACGGGTCGGCTTCAAGTTGGCGCAAAAAGATGTCTTTCTCAACATCGCCGGCGGATTGAAGGTGAACGACCCCGCCATGGACTTGGGTGTCATCAGCGCCATACTCTCGTCGAACATGGATATGGCTATCGACAAGAGCATCGCCATGACCGGCGAAGTGGGGCTGTCGGGCGAAATTCGCCCCGTAACCCGTATCGAACAACGGGTACTCGAAGCCGCCAAATTAGGCTTTACGCGAATCCTTATCCCTGCCGGAAATCTTAAAGGGTTCGATACGAAACGCCTGAAAATAGAAATCATACCCGTGAAAAAAGTCGAGGAGGCTTTTCGACAACTATTCGGATAACCATGATACAGGAACTTACTTTGCGATTGTTGCCGTGTCAGGCGGCATCGGAAACTGCCCTGCGGGAGTTTCTCGTGCGGGAGTATGCACTCGACCGCAAGGCCATAGAGGCGGTGCGCATACTGAAACGCTCTATCGACGCCCGCAAAAGGCAGGTCATGGTGAATCTGTCGGTGCGCGTTTACGTGAACGAAAAGCCGCAAGACGATATATATCAACGCATTGAATATCAAAATGTCGCATCGAAACCGGCGGTTGTCGTCGTGGGTGCCGGTCCTGCCGGACTGTTTGCCGCCCTACGTCTGATCGAATTAGGGTTAAAACCCGTCGTGCTGGAACGGGGACAAGACGTGCATACCCGCCGGAAAGACATCGCCCGCATCAGTCGGGAACACCTCGTAAACAGCGAATCGAACTACTGTTTCGGTGAAGGCGGAGCCGGCGCGTTTTCCGACGGAAAGCTCTATACCCGCAGCAAAAAACGCGGTTCGGTGGAGCGCATTTTGAACATTTTGTGCCAACATGGCGCCAGCACCGCTATTTTGTCGGACACCCACCCGCATATCGGCACCGACAAACTTCCGGCGGTCATCGAGAATATCCGACACACGATTCTTGCCTCCGGAGGCGAAGTATATTTTGGGGCAAGAGTAGACGAACTTCTATTTGATAAAGAACGAATTATTGGCGTTAAAATTTGTTGCGGAAAAATCTTCTCGGGTCCGGTGATTCTGGCAACGGGACACTCCGCCCGCGATGTTTACCGCTACCTGCACCGTAGCGGCATCGAGCTGGAAGCCAAAGGATTTGCCGTAGGCGTGCGGCTCGAACACCCGCAAGAGCTGATAGACCGCATACAGTACCACAGCCCCGACGGTCGCGGCGAGTATCTGCCTGCGGCGGAATACAGCTTCGTTACCCAAGTCGAGGGGCGCGGCGTCTATTCGTTCTGCATGTGTCCGGGCGGTTTTGTCGTACCGGCAGCCAGTGCTCCCGAGCAGATAGTCGTCAATGGTATGTCTCCCTCGAATCGCGGTTCCAAGTGGGCAAATTCGGGCATGGTGGTCGAAATACGACCGGAAGACCTGCCGAATTATGATAAAGATAATGTATTGTCGGGGCTGGAATTTCAAGAAGAATTGGAACATTGCTGCTTTGTGAACGGCAGCCGCCAAACGGCACCGGCACAGCGCATGACCGATTTCGTGAACCGGAAAAATTCATTCGACCTCCCCGCCTCTTCGTATGCACCCGGAGTGCTTGCCTCGCCGCTCCACTTTTGGATGCCTGAATTCATCACCGGACGGCTGCGTCAGGGCTTTTTGCATTTCGGCAAGTTGTCGCACGGATTTCTTACCCGAGAAGCGCTGATGATAGGTGTGGAAACCCGCACCTCCTCGCCCGTCCGCATTCCGCGCGACGGCGAACAACTGCACCACATTCGTTTGGAAGGGCTTTACCCCTGCGGCGAAGGTGCCGGATATGCCGGCGGCATCGTTTCGGCGGCTATCGACGGCGAACGCTGCGCCGAAGCATTGGCAGGAAAAATATTCAATAATTACATATCATTATGATTTCCTTTTGTATTTCATTAGTCGTTTTGATTGCCGGATTTCTCATTTACGGCAAATTCGTGGAAAAGGTTTTCGGCATAGAGCCGAACCGCAAGACGCCAGCTGTCGCCAACCCCGACGGTGTGGATTTCGTTCCGCTGCCGGCATGGAAAATCTTTATGATTCAATTCCTGAACATCGCCGGACTGGGTCCGATATTCGGCGCTATCATGGGCGCGAAATTCGGTACGTCGGCGTTCCTCTGGATTGTCTTCGGCACGATCTTCGCCGGAGCCGTACACGATTATCTTGCCGGTATGATTTCCCTGCGGCACAACGGTGAGAGTCTGCCCGAGACCATCGGCCGCTATTTGGGCATTACCGCCAAGCAGGTGATGCGGGCGTTCACCGTGATACTCATGATACTGGTGGGCGTGGTGTTCGTGGCAGGACCTTCCGACCTGCTGGCAATGCTTACGCCCGAAACGTTCGATGCCCGATTTTGGATATTCGTCATCTTCGCCTATTACATTCTGGCGACCCTTTTCCCGATAGACAAAATCATCGGGCGCGTCTATCCGCTTTTCGCTATAGCCTTGATATTCATGGCTATCGGCATTCTCATCATGCTGTTCGTTACCTGTCCCGACATTCCCGAACTGACGGACGGTTTGGGCAACAAAAGCGCTTCGCCCGAAAACAATCCCCTCTTTCCCATGCTGTTCATCAGTATAGCTTGCGGTGCCATTTCGGGATTTCACGCCACGCAGTCGCCCCTGATGGCACGCTGCATGACCAACGAGCGGCAAGGTCGCTACATCTTTTACGGCTCCATGGTAACCGAAGGCGTCGTGGCGCTGATATGGGCAGCGGCGGCGACCTACTTTTTCAGTCCCGAAGGACAGGCGTTTTTCGGCGTTACCGAACCCGAAAAAGTGAACGGCAATTCCGCCGTCATCGTCAATCTTCTCTCCACCCGCTGGTTGGGAGTCATCGGCGGTGCGCTGGCGATACTCGGCGTGGTGGCAGCCCCCATTACCTCCGGCGATACGGCATTCCGCTCGGCACGGCTCATCGTCGCCGACTTTCTGCACCTCGAACAGCGCAGCGTCGTCAAACGGCTGATGATTTGCATACCCATGTTCATCGTGGCTATATTGATATTGATTTACAGCCTATCCGACCCCGCCGGATTTGAAAAAATCTGGCGATACTTCGCATGGAGCAATCAAACGCTGGCGACCTTCACCTTGTGGGCGATTACCGTGTATCTGGCGCAAAAGAAGAAACCCTATTGGATAACGCTCATACCCGCCCTCTTTATGATGTCGGTCGTACTCACCTACATTTTGTTCGACCGTTCGGGTATCGCCCTCTCCTATACGGTATCGGTAACGACAGCCGTTGTCGTTACCCTGTTGTCGGCAGTGTGGTTTTTCATGCGTCTGCCCAAGATGCAGGACGTCGATAAAATATAACTGCGACAGGGTTTTACGATACAGAAAGCCGAAGAAAATTTTCTTCGGCTTTCTTCTTGTTATTTTATTCTGAATTTCAGATGAATTTTGTACCTTTGCACCGATTTTTCAGAAACGCTATTCAAAAACAGATATGAGCAAGAAATTTACCGAGTATTCCGGATTCGATTTATCGGAGATAAACAAAGAAGTGTTGAAGAAATGGGATTCCGAACAGCTCTTTCAGCAAAGCATGAAAACGCGGGAAGGCTGCCCCTCTTTCGTCTTTTATGAAGGACCTCCTTCGGCGAACGGTATGCCCGGCATTCATCACGTCATGGCGCGTTCCATCAAGGACATATTCTGCCGCTACAAAACGATGAAAGGCTTCCACGTGAAACGGAAAGCCGGTTGGGACACGCACGGACTGCCGGTGGAACTCGGTGTGGAAAAGGCATTGGGAATCACCAAAGAAGACATCGGAAAGAAAATTTCGGTGGAAGACTATAATGCCGCCTGCCGCAAAGACGTGATGAAATTTACCAAAGAGTGGGAAGACCTCACCCACAAAATGGGATACTGGGTCGATATGAAAGACCCCTACATCACTTACGACAACCGCTATATCGAAACGTTGTGGTGGCTGCTCAAACAACTTTACGGCAAAGGACTGCTCTACAAGGGCTATACCATACAACCCTACTCGCCTGCGGCGGGAACCGGACTTAGCTCGCACGAGCTGAACCAGCCGGGCTGTTATCGCGACGTCAAAGACACGACCGTCGTTGCCCTGTTCAAGATGAAAAATCCGAGACCCGAAATGGCGGCATGGGGTACGCCCTGCTTCATCGCATGGACGACGACTCCGTGGACACTGCCCTCGAACACGGCATTGTGCGTCGGTCCGCAAATCGACTACGTTGCCGTGCAAACCTATAACGGATATACGGGCACGCCTATCACCGTCGTTTTGGCGAAAGCCCTCTTAAACGCACATTTCAATGCCAAAGCCGCCGAATTGCCGCTCGATGCCTACAAAGCCGGCGACAAGCTGATACCCTACAAGGTGGTCGGCGAATACAAAGGCAGCGACTTGGTAGGCATGGAATACGAACAGCTCATACCTTGGGTGAAACCGGTCGATGTCGATAACGAAGGCAATTGGTCGGTAAGCAGCAAAGCATTCCGCGTCATTCCGGGCGACTACGTTACGACCGAAGACGGTACGGGCATCGTGCACATCGCTCCGACTTTCGGCGCCGACGACGCACAGGTAGCAAAAGCTGCCGGCATACCTTCGCTCTTTATGATAAACCGCAAAGGCGAAACCCGCCCGATGGTCGATCTCACCGGCAAATTCTATCTCCTCGACGAACTCGACGAAACGTTTGTGAAAAACTGCGTCGATGTAGAGCTCTATAAAGAATATCAGGGAGCGTGGGTGAAAAATGCCTACGACCCGAAATTCACCATCGACGGCAGATACGACGAGAAAGCGGCGCAGGCTGCCGAATCGCTGGATATCGTGCTTTGCATGATGATGAAGCAGCGTGGGCAGGCGTTCAAAATAGAGAAGCATACGCACAACTACCCGCACTGTTGGCGCACCGACAAACCGGTGCTCTACTATCCGTTGGACAGTTGGTTTATTCGCTCCACCGCTTGCAAGGAGCGCATGATGGAGTTGAACAAAACCATCAACTGGAAGCCGGAATCCACCGGCACGGGACGATTCGGCAAGTGGCTCGAAAACCTGAACGACTGGAATTTGAGCCGTTCACGCTACTGGGGCACTCCCCTGCCCATTTGGCGGTCGGAAGGCGGAGCCGAGAAATGTATCGGCTCGGTGGCGGAGTTGTATGCCGAAATCGAAAAATCCATCGCCGCCGGCTTTATGAAAACCAATCCCTACAAGGAAAAAGGTTTCGAGCCGGGTGTATATACCAAAGAAAATTACGACAAGATAGACTTGCACCGTCCTTACGTCGATGACATAATTTTGGTGTCGGACGACGGCGAACCGATGAAACGGGAAAGCGACCTGATAGATGTTTGGTTCGATTCCGGTGCGATGCCTTACGCGCAGATACACTATCCGTTCGAGAACAAAGAATTGTTGGACAACGGGCAGGTATATCCTGCCGATTTCATCGCCGAAGGCGTAGACCAGACGCGCGGGTGGTTCTTCACCCTGCACGCCATTGCCGCCATGGTGTTCGACAAAGTGGCGTACAAAGCCGTCATATCCAACGGTCTCGTGCTCGACAAGAACGGGAACAAGATGTCGAAGCGGCTCGGCAATGCCGTCGATCCGTTCTCGGCAATCGAAAAATACGGTTCCGACCCCCTGCGCTGGTATATGATTACCAACTCGTCGCCGTGGGATAATCTGAAATTCGACGTCGAAGGCGTGGAAGAAGTGCGCCGCAAATTCTTCGGTACACTTTACAACACCTATTCGTTCTTCGCTCTTTACGCCAATGTCGACGGCTTCACGTTCTCCGAACTGGAAATACCGGTAAGCCAACGTCCCGAAATAGATCGCTGGATTATATCGCTGCTCAATACGCTGGTCAAAGATGTCGATGGATATTACAACGATTACGAGCCTACGCGCGCCGGTCGTGCCATATCCGATTTCGTAAACGACAATCTCAGCAACTGGTACGTGCGGCTGAACCGTAAACGCTTCTGGGGCGGAAATATGGACACCGACAAACTGTCGGCATACCAGACGCTCTACACCTGTCTCGAAACGATTGCCGCCCTGATGGCGCCTATCGCTCCTTTCTTCGCCGACCGCCTCTATACCGACTTGACAACGGCGACCGGACGCGACACGCATTCCGTGCATTTGAGCCGCTTCCCCGCCGTACACGAAGAGTGCATCGACAAACCGCTCGAAGAGCGTATGCAGATAGCCCAAGATATCACCTCTATGGTGTTGGCGCTCCGCCGCAAGGTGAACATCAAGGTGCGCCAGCCGCTGACCATGCTGCTCGTGCCGGTGCTCGACGACCGGCAGCGTCAAGATATAGAAAGCGTAAAAACTTTGATTCTCAACGAGGTAAATGTGAAGGAATTGAAGTTTGCCGACAATGCCGCCGGCATACTGGTGAAACGGGTGAAGCCCGATTTCAAAAAGCTGGGTCCGCGCTACGGAAAAATCATGAAGCAGCTGGCAGACGCCATTACCCGTATGGAGCAAGCCGACATACTTCGATTCGAGAAAGATGGCAGCTTCACGTTCACGATAGAGGCGCAGCAGGCAGTCGTGGAACTTGCCGACGTCGATATCATATCGGAAGACATACCGGGCTGGCTCGTCGCCAACGAAGGTCGTCTGACGGTGGCGCTCGACATTACGGTAACGGAAGAACTGAAACGCGAGGGTATCGCCCGCGAACTGGTGAACCGCATACAGAATATCCGTAAATCGAGCGGATTCGACATCACCGACAAGATACACGTGCGCATAGCCCGGCAGGCGGAAATAAACGATGCTGTCGAAACTTTCGGCGACTACATCGCCCGACAGGTATTGGCAGACTCTATCGTTCTGTGCGACAGCCTCGAAGCCGAAAGTACGGAACTCGATTTCGAGACGTTCACCGTACGCCTGTCTGTTATAAAAGCGTAAATAAAGCGGATATGCCGTATTTATTCACAAATATGATTTAATTTCGCATCGAACAAATAATTCAAGCTATGGGAACAAAAAAACGCTACTCAGATGCCGAATTGGAGGAATTTCGCGCTATCATTCAGGAAAAGCTCGAAAAAGCCTACAAAGATTATGATTTGTTGAAAGCCTCCGTGATGAATGCCGACGGAAACGACGTTACCGATACCTCTCCCACATTCAAGGTTTTGGAAGAAGGCGCCACGACGCTCTCCAAAGAAGAAGCCGGGCTGTTGGCACAACGACAGATGAAATTCATACAGAACCTGCAAGCCGCCTTGGTGCGCATCGAAAACAAGACCTACGGCATTTGCAGGGAAACGGGCGAACTGATACCGAAAGAACGCCTCTATGCCGTGCCCCATGCCACGTTGAGTATTGACGCAAAGAAAGGTCGGAAATGACGGGAAAACGCAAAGCCGCCCTGCTCACCGTATTGCTGATACTCCTTATCGACCAGATTTCCAAAATCTGGATAAAGACGCATTTCACGCTGGGCGAGAGTATTTCCGTAACCGGTTGGTTCAAGATACTTTTCGTTGAAAACAACGGTATGGCATTCGGCATCGAAGTGTTGGGCAAACTGTTTTTGAGCCTGTTCCGCATCGCCGCCATTGCGCTTATCGGCTATTTTCTCTATAAACTGACCGGCAAAAAAGGCTCGTATAAATACGGTTACATCGTATGTATCGCATTGATATTCGCCGGTGCGGCGGGCAATATCATCGACTCGCTTTTCTATGGACTTCTGTTCAGCGAATCAACCTACCGCAGTGTGGCGGTGTTGTTGCCGGCGGGTGGCGGCTATGCGCCATTCCTTTACGGAAAAGTGGTCGATATGCTTTACTTTCCGCTGTTCGGTTTCTATTGGCCGCAGTGGGTACCGTTTGTCGGCGGAGAGTATTTCGAATTTTTCCGACCGGTGTTCAACATTGCCGACTCCGCCATATCGGTAGGCGTAATCGTTTTGATACTTTTCTACCGAAACACTTTTTCAAAATCGTTTTCAGAACTTTTTCCTGCCAAATCGAAATAATGCGAATCGTAAAGACGCTCTGCTTCGGGATATTGCTTGTCGGTATTGTCGCTTGCGAAAAAATACCGTCGTACCTCATACGTCCCGATAAAATGACGGAAGTGCTGGTCGATATACACAAGGCGGAAGCCATATCCGATAATATCCGAGAATACAGTACTTCTGAAGGAAAAGAGGCGTTGAAACGGTCGATATACAAAAAACACGACATTACGCAGGAAGAGTTCGATACTTCTCTGGTGTGGTACAGCAAACACATGAAGAAGTATTCGGAAATATACAAAACCGTTTCTTCCATACTGAAAGCGGAAGACGACGACGTAAAAGTGTTGTTGGTAGAGAAAAAGAGTGCCCCGCTTTCGAGTCCGGGCGATTCCGTAAATGTTTGGAACAAAGAGCCGTTTTATCTTTTCGAGCCGCGCAAACGCCGTCGTGTTCTGACTTTCGACATACCGTCCGACGACAACTACCGCGAAGACGATATTTTCCAACTCTCCGTCGATTTCGGAAAACTGCCGGCGAATATTCCCGAAAACGCCCGCATGACGCTTCTTATCAAACATCGCAACGATTCGATAGCAACAGTATCGACCGATGTACTGCACGACGGCGTTACACAGATTCAAGTGCAGGCGCGAAACAATCGCGTCGCCCGTGTCATGGGCAGCATCGAAGTGCCGGCTTATCCGGCATGGCAAACCTCTTATGCCGATCATATCTCGCTGCTGCGCATTCGCTACAAATATCGCCCCAACCTTCCTAAGCCCTAAGCGATGCACCGCTCTTTCTTGGCTCATTATATCTGTACGGAACAAGGCATTTTCGAGCAGTCGGTATTGCATATCGACGAGGCGACAGGGCAAGTTTCGATTTTTCCTTACGAGAAAGAAACGCCCTATACCCGCTTTTGCGACGGCGTATTAGTGGCTGTCAATTCATCATTTCAAACGAAGAAACAGGAATTTCTCGATGCCTTGAACGAGAGAGAATATGATTCGCTGCTCGACGTGGCGCACTTTCTTTCTGTATCGCCGTATTTGCCGGTGATGGTGAAGCAGCCCTTCTCCCTTCTTTATTCCTTGTGTTTCGATGTCCGGACGCATCGCTTGTACTGGCAGGAGGTAGCCCGATTGTAAAATACCTCGTTTGCACGCAAGGTGTTCCTGCGGTGACGATAGCCGAAAGATAAAAAAAATTAAAATCATCGATATTGGAGCGTAAAAATGTTTGTACTTCTATCGGGAGTATATACTTTTACATTCAAAAAATCTATTCTTAAATAATTTTTTGTATGAAAAGACATTTTTTACCGATGATGATGCTCACTTGCATGACCTTGATAGCTGCAAGTTGCCAAGACGATAATACCGCTACCCCCGACGGAACGGTAGACAAAGCGAGCAAAGAAGAAACCTTGTATAAGCTCTATCCTGATGCAAGCAATATTACATGGAGTGTCAAAGGAAATTATGCTGTTGCCGATTTCAGTGCGGACACAAGCCGATATACGGCATGGCTCGACAACGCCGGAAATTGGTATATGACCGAAAGCGATATGCTGTTCGAGCAGCTTCCGCAAGCTGTGAAAGAGGCTTTCAATAGCAGCGAATATGCCACGTGGAAAGTCGATGATGTAGACAAAATCTTCCGCGAAGGAGCGGAAACGGTTTATGTCATCGAGGCGGAAAGTATGCAGAATGGCGTAAAAACGGAAATAGACCTCTATTATTCCGAAGATGGCGTGTTGGTAAAGAGCGTAATCGATGCCGATGATGATGATTACAGCGATTTTATTCCCGCTCCTTCTGCCGGCAGCATAGAGGAGTTTATCGCAGCAAAATATCCGGCTGCACGTATCGTGGACATCGACAACGAGAACGGTATGACGGAGGTTGAAATTTTGGACGGACGGGTATGCCGGGAGTTGCTCTTCAACACTTCCAACGAATGGGTACACACCAAAACAGAAATAACCCTTGCTGATGTACCTACCCAAGTAATGGAGGCATTCAAAGCGTCGTCCTATGCAAATTATTATATCGATGATATCGATTATTATGAAACCCCGACCGGAAATTACTATCGTTTCGATTTGAAATCCGCCACCGGAGATGTAAAAATCAACATCGGAGCGGACGGAAAAATGACTGAACCCACCCCGCAGCCGGGCATCGGCGAAAATCAGGAAAACGGCGGTATGTTAGATGCGGCTGTCAAAAATTCCATTTTGGAAAAATATCCCGCCGCCCAAATACTCGAATATGATTACGATGATGGTTTGTTGGAAGTGGAAATCTGGCATGAAAACAAAGAAAAGAACGTTTATTTCAACGGCGCGAAAAATTGGGTGAGAACGGAATGGGACATTACGAGAAACGAACTGCCGACCGCCGTAACGAATACCATTGAAACACAATATGCCGGTTTCCGCATAGATGATATAGAATACATACAAACACCGTCAGGCGATTACTATCGGATAGAGTTGGAACGCGGGGACAATGAACGGGAACTGCGGATAGATGCCGCCGGAAATATTTTGTAATGACCGCGTATGCTCGCGGCATTAATTACTCCGCGAGCATACGCTGCCGTACCACTTCATATATCATCACTCCTGCCGCCACCGAAACGTTGAGCGACCCGATGCGCCCCTGTTGGGGCAAAGAAACCTGCGTTTCGCAAAGCCGCATCGCAGCCGGCGATATACCGGTATCTTCGGCACCCATGACGATAGCTGTCGGCACCGTGTAATCGACCGACGTATAGGAAATTGCCGCCTTTTCCGAGGCGGCAATCGCTTTTATACCGCACGCTCGAAGGTAATGCAGCGCTTCGGCAATCGACGGCTCCCGACATACGGGAATATGCAGCAGGGCGCCTGCCGAAGTCTTGACGGCATCGGGCGTTACCGACACGCTCCCTTTTTCGGGTATGACAAGGGCATCGACGCCGGCGCACTCACAGGTGCGGGCTATGGCGCCGAAATTGCGCACATCGGTCAGCCCGTCGAGCAGTACGACAAAGGGAGTACGTCCCTCTTCATAAAGCGTCGGTATAAGGTCGGCTATCCGCTGGTAGGCAACGGGCGATACGAATGCTAATACGCCTTGGTGGTTTTTGCGGGTGATACGGTTTATTTTTTCCACCGGCACCCGTTGCAACGAAATGTTCCTGCCTTTTACCGCAGCATACAGATCCTGTATCAACTCGCCTTGCAGGTCTTTTTTTATCAGTATCTTATCGATCTCTTTGCCGGCATCTATCGCTTCGATAACGGCGCGTATGCCGAATATAAAGTCGTGGCGTTCCATAGGTGTATTAATTCCGGTTCAACAGTTCGCGGGCGTTCGACAGGGCGGCGTCCGATATTTGCGCACCGCTCAGCATACGGGCGATTTCCTGCAAACGCTGCTCGTCGGACAGCGGTTCCATGCAGGTGCGGGCGGTATCGCCTTCGTCGTTTTTGTAAATGCGGAAATGGTGGTCGCCCCGCGACGCCACCTGCGGCAGGTGCGTAATGGCAATGACCTGCATGTATTTTGCCATATCCGCCATGATTTCACCCATTTTGTCGGCTATTTCGCCCGATACGCCGGTATCTATTTCGTCGAAAACAATCGTCGGCAGCGCGGCGGCATCGGCTGCCAGCGACTTGATGCCGAGCATCAGGCGGGATATTTCTCCGCCGGAAGCGATTTCGGCTACCGGTTGCAGCGGACGGTTTTTGTTGGCGGAAAAGAGATAGCGCGCCGACTCTGCACCGTCGATGTCGGGACGCTCTTTTTGCAGCCACTCCACCTCGAAGCGCAAATGGTTCATTCCCAGCGGTGCAGTACGCTCTATCAACTTAGCGGTGAAAGTTTCGGCAGCCGTCCGGCGGCACGCCGACAGCTCGCCCGACAATTCCAATATGCGCATCTCCTGCGCGGACACTTGCTGTTGCAGGTCGGCAATGGCGGCATCGGAATGGTCGATGACCGACAGTTTCGTTTCCAAATCGGATTGTATGGCAAGCAGTTCGCTATCCGACTGCACCCGATGTTTCTGTTGCAGCTCGTACAGCAAGTCGAGCCTCTCCTCCACTTGCTGCAAGCGTTCGGGGTCGGCGGTTACGCGCTCCTGCCGGTTTTCTATTTCGGCTTGAATATCTTTCAGTTCTATTATCGAAGACTCCATGCGATCTGCCAACTCGTCGGCTCCGGAATAAATCGTATGCAGCGAACGCAGCGTGTGCAGTGCCTCCCGCAGTTGCGAAAGCGCACCGTTTTCTTCGCTGTCCAAGCAGCCGGTTGCGGCATACAATCCTTGTTTTATCTCTTCGGCATGGGCAAGGATTTCCCGCTCCTCCTCCAACTGTTTTTGTTCACCCTCCTGCAAACGAGCCTCACAAAGTTGATTGTATTGAAACCGCAGATATTCCTCCTCTTTGCGGCTTTCTTCGCAGGTGCGTCGCAACTGTTCGAGCTTGACGCACAACTCTTTGTAAGTGCGGTATTCGCGCCGGTATTCCGACAGCAGATTTTCATCGTGCGCCCAGAGGTCGATGATGCGCAGTTGGAAACGGTTGTCGCCCAATAGCAGATTCTGATGTTGCGAATGAATGTCGATAAGCTGCACGCCCAACTCTTTCAGCGTGCCCAGCGACACCGGCGTGTCGTTGACGAACGAGCGGCTTTTGCCTGACAGGAGTTCCCGCCGTAAGATGCAAACGCCCGTTTCGTCATAGTCCAAATCATTGGCTTGGAAAAACGGCTGCAAGTCGTAAGCGGCAATATCGAATATCCCTTCGACAACCGTTTTCCGAGCTTCGTTTTTTATGGCTTTGCTGTCGGCGCGTTCGCCCAATATAAGTGAAAGCGCCCCCAAGATAATAGATTTTCCCGCCCCCGTTTCGCCCGTCATGACGGTAAGTCCGGACGAAAAATCGATTTCCAAAAAATCGATCAGTGCATAATTGCGAATCGTCAGTTTCTGTATCATGGACGGAATTATTTGCGCAACGGTTCGAGCCGTTTGGTTTCTGTCGGATAGAGCCGGTCTAATATTTTATACGTATCTTCTTTTTCCTGACGGGGCGCTTCGGAATAGATGTTGACGACCTCGTCGAGCTTGGCATCGCTGAACAGCGGAAGCAATACCGACGTCGAAGAATTTTCATACACCTCGACCAGCTTGTTGAGCGACTCGGTAACTTTTGCACGCCCCTTGTCCACGCTCAATGCCATTTCGTCGAGCCCTCTCCGGTGATAGTCGTACCAAAGCTGGCGGAAAGCCGCATTACTGCCTTCGGTGAAAGCCGTAACCAGTGCATGGCGGTTGCGGGAATTTCCGAAAGCCTCCCAGCCTACCCCTTGCGACGATTCACCCATAGCCACCAACTCTGCCGCCCGTTGGAAAAAAGGCTCACCTCCTCGAAAGGAAAAACTGTCGAAATCGAGCGCCAGAATCATGTTTACATAGAAATCGAGCACGCCGGTGAGGTTGCTTTCCATCGTCATCTCATTGTATATCAACGGGTCGAACTCCTGATACTCGAACTCGAACTGCGTATCTCTGAAATTGAGCATCGTAGTCATGTACGAGCTGTTGTAAACCGGTCGGCGCGACTGCACCTGCAATTCGCACGTATATCGGTTGTCGTTTACGGAATTGACGACTATCAACAGCGTGCAGTCTATTTTTTCGTTAGGAGCTATCTGCGCTTCGCTCCATTTGCGGGTGTTGATGTATTCCGTAATAGCTTGTTCCAGCGTCGAAAATACCTGTTTGTTCGTGCCTTGTATTTTGTCGCTGTTGATTTGCACCCGGCACGACAGCTCCTGCGCCGGCAAACCTGCTGCCAGCCACAAAAGCAACGCCGTTATCGACACGAGTTTTTTCATGAAAAGTTCGGTATCTGTTTATAATACGGAAGAATATCCGGTTTATTTTTTTACGGGCGCGATATATTCCGAAAGCACATCGACAATATCTGTGGCGACTTCGCGCTTGCTTTTCATCGGATACTCCGTTTTGTTTCCGTTCTGCTCGAAAATCGTTACCTTGTTGGTATCGACCCGAAAGCCTGCACCCTGTTCGCACAGCGAGTTCAATACGATGAAATCCAAATTTTTACGTTGCATTTTCTCTTGGGCGTTCACGGTTTCGTGTTCCGTTTCGAGAGCAAACCCCGCCACGCATTGACCGGCGCGTTTCATGCGCCCCAATTCGGCGGCGATGTCTTTGTTCGGCGACAGGGTGAGGACAAGGTTTTCGCCGGTGCGCTTCAATTTCTGTTCGCTGTATGCGGCGGGAGCGTAATCGGCGACGGCAGCGCAACAGAGGGCGGCGTCGGCGTCGGAAAACTCCCGTGTGGCAGCATCGTACATTTGAGCCGCCGATTCCACATCGATACGGCGCACCGACGGCGGTGTGGGCAGCGATACCGGTCCCGCCACGAGTACGACCTCTGCCGCGCGCGCGGCACAGTCGGCAGCGAGGGCGAATCCCATTTTCCCCGACGAGTAATTTCCGATAAAGCGCACCGGATCTATTTTTTCATACGTAGGTCCTGCCGTGATGACGATTTTCCGACCCGCCAACGATTGCCGGCGGCTGAAAAAGTTTTCGAGGCAGGCTACGATGCGGTCGGGTTCTTCCATGCGTCCTTTCCCTTCGAGGTGGCTTGCCAGCTCTCCGGTTGCCGGCTCGATGATGTGATTGCCGTAAGAGCGCAGCCGTTCGAGGTTGTGCTGCGTCGAAGGGTGTGCAAACATATCCAAGTCCATTGCCGGAGCCACGAACACAGGACATTTCACAGACAGATAAGTGGTAATGAGCATATTGTCGGCAATACCGTTCGCCATTTTTCCGATAGTGGACGCCGTAGCCGGAGCCACCAACATGGCATCTGCCCACAAACCGAGTTCGACATGGCTGTGCCACGTTCCGTCGTTTGCCGTGAAAAATTCACTCACGACGGGCTTTCCCGTAAGTGCCGACAGCGTAACCGGAGTGATAAACTCTTTTCCCGAAGGCGTCATGACGATTTGCACTTCCGCGCCTTTTTTTATCAGCGCCCGTGTGAGATAGGCGGCTTTGTAAGCAGCGATACTGCCGGTAATGCCCAATATGATTTTCTTTCCTTCCAACATATCCCTATGAAAGTAAAAGCGGCAGATGCTTTCATTCCACCGCTTTCGTTTTTTATTTATGATTGACTGAACGCATCTTGATGTCGGTAATCACGTTTTTGGTGTTCAGCGGAAAATCGCCTTGCATCATCCATGCGTAATAACCTATATCGCTTCTGAATACATCGACGACGGCTCTGCCCTTGTATTTCCCGAAATTGAAAATCTCCACGCCTTTGTCGTCGTAAACGATGCGTCCCGCCAAGTCGACATTGCGGTTATACGAGGTAAATTCCGCCAGCGCTTCCATATCGTTTTTCAGCTGCGGATAGCGGTCTAACTGCGCTTTCAGTACTTCGTAGGTGGCGTGGGTGTCGGCTTGCGCCGAGTGGGCGTCATTGAGGTCTTTGTCGCAATAGAAACGATACGCCGCCGAGAGCGTACGCTGCTCCATTTTGTGAAATATCGCCTGCACGTCTATCAATTTGCGGTTGGATATATCGACCGATACGCCCGCACGCAACAGTTCCTCGACCAACAGCGGCACGTCGAAGCGGTTGGAGTTGTACCCTGCCAAGTCGCACCCTTCGAGGTCGGCGGCTATCGAGGCTGCCACTTCCTTGAAAGTGGGACAGTCCGCAACATCGGCATCGGTGATTTTGTGCACTGCCGTAGCTTCGGGTGGTATGGGCATTCCCGGATTGATGCGCATCGTCTTCGCCTCTTCCCGTCCGTCGGGATAGACTTTCAGATAACTGATTTCCACGATGCGATCGGTCGATATGTTGATGCCCGTCGTCTCCAAGTCGAAGAAAACAAGCGGTCTTTTCAGATTCAGTTGCATCGGTTGCGGTCGATTAATCTTTCAACATCATGGGCATCAACAGCATCAACAGCTCTTCGTCGTTTTCGTTTTCCATAGGCAGAATGATGCCGGCACGTCCCGGATCTGCCAAGTCGATAATGACTTCCTGCGAACCGATGTTGTTCAACACCTCGATAAGATACGTCGCACTGAAACCGATGCTCATCGTGTCGCCGCTGTAATTGCAGGTTATGCTCTCGTCTGCCGACGTCGAGAAATCGGAATACTGTGCCGAAACGACGATTTGGTTGGGATTGAGGTCGAGGCGTATCAACGAGCTGGCAGGGTCCGAAAATACCGATATACGCCGCAGTACGCTGATAAACAATGTTCTGTCTATGATAAGACGATTGCTGTTGTTTTGGGGTATTACCGACATATAATTGGGATAGCGCCCTTCGATGAGCCGGCAGGTCAGTACGAAATTCGCCAGTTGGAAACAAGCGTTCTTATCGTCGAATGTAACGGTAATATCGCCCGTTTCTTTCGGCAGGATATTTTTCAGCAAAGTCGCCGGTTTCTTCGGCAGAATCACAATGGATTCCAAGTCGGGTTTTACCGTCGTGTTCTTGCTGCGCACCAAAATGTACCCGTCGGAGGCGACGAAGAAAACTTCGTTTTTGTGTATGTCCACACATATGCCGTTCATCACGGGACGCAGTTCGTCGTCGGCAGTGGCGAAAAGGGTGTGCGAAATACCCGTCAATAGTGCCGATGCCGGCATCGTAAGGCGGGTGGCGGTCTCGCTCATCGGCGTGCGTTGCGGATATTCATCGCCGTTGATTCCCACGAAATTGTATTTTCCGTTTTGGTAGTAAAGGAAGATTTCCAGATTTTCATCGTTGATTTGGAACGTCAGCGGCTGGTCGGGCAGCTCTTTCAACGGTTCAAGAAGTATTTTTGCCGATACGGCGAATACGCCGCTGCCTTCGGCTTCGATAAGCCCGATGGTCGTGGTCATGGTCGTTTCCTGATCCGATGCCGTAATCGTCAATTGATTTCCTTCCAGACGGAAGAGGAAATTATCGAGAATCGCCATCGTGTTTTTGGAGTTGATAACTCTGCCTACGGTCTGTAAATGAGAGAGTAAAAGGTTACTCGATACTACAAATTTCATATACTTGTTTTTTATTTGTTTATTCGTTCGGTTCGACAGCCGCCGATTTGCATCGGCAACTGTATTAGCAACAAATATAAATATTTTTTTTCAGAGACAATTCATCTGTTTGCAAAAAAGTATCTTTCTGTTGATAACATTTGCGGCTTGCCGGATTTGTCTCCGCAATCATACGAAAAAAGCCGAAACAGCAAACATGTTTCGGCTTTGTATCGTGCACGGGAAAATCATTCCCATTCGATGGTCGAAGGCGGTTTGGAGCTGATGTCGTAGGTAACGCGGTTTACGCCTTTCACCTTGTTGATGATGTCGTTGGAAACTTTGCCCAAAAATTCGTATGGCAGACGTGCCCAGTCGGCAGTCATGGCGTCGGTCGAAGTAACCGCCCGCAGGGCTACGGCGTTTTCGTAGGTGCGCTCGTCGCCCATGACGCCCACCGACTGTACGGGCAGGAGTATCGCGCCTGCCTGCCAAACTTTGTCGTACAGATTCCAGTCGCGCAGCCCCTGAATGAAGATGTCGTCGGCTTCTTGCAGTATGCGCACTTTCTCGGGCGTGATGTCGCCCAAAATGCGCACGGCAAGCCCCGGACCCGGGAAGGGGTGGCGGTTGATAAGCCGCTCCATCATGCCCAACTCCCGTCCTACCCGGCGCACTTCGTCTTTGAAGAGCAGGCGCAGAGGCTCGCACAGTTTCAAATTCATTTTTTCGGGCAGTCCGCCGACGTTGTGGTGGCTCTTGATGACGGTGCCCGTAATCGACAGTGATTCGATGACGTCGGGATAAATCGTACCTTGTGCCAGCCATTTCACATTCTTTATTTTATGGGCTTCGGCGTCGAACACGTCGATGAATCCTTTTCCGATGATTTTACGTTTGCGTTCCGGCTCTTTCACGCCGGCCAGTTCGCTGTAAAACTTGTCTTTGGCATTGACGCCGATGACGTTCAGTCCGAGATGTTCGTAATCGTGCAGCACATTCTCGTATTCGTTTTTGCGCAGCAGACCGTGATCGACGAAGATGCAAGTGAGATTTTTCCCGATGGCTTTGTTAAGCAACGCGGCAGCCACCGACGAATCGACGCCGCCGGAAAGTCCGAGCACCACTTTGTCGTCGCCCAGCTGCTCTTTGAGTTTCGCCACCGTACTTTCGATGAACGATGCCGGCGACCAGTCCTGTTTGCAGCCGCATATATCGGCAATGAAGTTGCGAAGTATCTGCGTGCCGTCTTCCGTGTGGAACACTTCGGGGTGGAACTGCACGCCCCATACCGGTTCGCCCGCTATCTGATAGGCGGCAACGGCGACCTCGTCGGTCGATGCGATGACATTGAAATTATCGGGCACTTGGGTGATGGTATCGCCATGCGACATCCACACCTGCGAGTTGTCCCGTACATTTTTGAAAAGCGGATTTTCTTTGCAGAAGCGGGAAAGATGGGCGCGACCGTATTCGCGGCTTCCGGCAGGCTCTACCTTGCCGCCGTTGCTGTATGCCAAAAATTGCGCACCGTAGCAGATGCCCAAAATCGGGTATTTGCCCCGTATCGCGGAAAGGTCGGTCTTGAACGCCTTTTCGTCATATACCGAAAACGGGCTGCCAGAGAGAATGACTCCCTTGATGTTTTCGTCGCCGTGGGGGAATTTATTATACGGAAGTATCTCGCAATAGGTATCCAGTTCGCGTACCCGACGACCTATTAATTGCGTCGTCTGCGAACCGAAATCGAGAATGATGATTTTTTCCTGCATAGCACTTGTTTTTATTGTCTTGCGACAAAGATACTCATATCGTCTTAATTATACAAACGGTTTCCGCCGTCTCTTAAAATTCGGAAGTGAAGTGGAAGCGTATTTCGGGAAAATCGGTTTGCGCCATTTGCAGCACATATCCCGAGTCGGCGAGAAATACATCGCGCCCTTCCTTATCTTTCGCCATGAACTGGTATTTGCGTTTTTTGAAATTTTCGAGCGCTTCGGCATCGTCGCTTTCCACCCAGCACGCCTTGTAAAGGCTGAGGTTTTCCCAGCGGCACTGCGCGCCGTATTCGTGCAACAGACGGTACTGTATCACCTCGAATTGCAGTTGTCCCACCGTGCCGATGATTTTCCGTCCGTTGAACTGATTGACAAATACCTGCGCCACACCCTCGTCCATCAGTTGGTCGATTCCCTTGTTCAACTGCTTGGCTTTCATGGGGTCGGCGTTTTCTATGTACTTGAACATCTCCGGCGAAAAGCTCGGCAGCCCCTTGTAGTGCAACTCCTCTCCCGCCGTAAGCGTATCGCCGATTTTGAAATTTCCCGTATCGGGCAAGCCCACAATGTCGCCCGGAAATGCCTCCTCGACCGTCGATTTGCGCTGCGCCATGAATGCCGTCGGGCTGGAAAAGCGCATCATTTTTCCCAGTCGCACGTGTTTGTAGTTTTCGTTGCGGAGGAATTGTCCGGAGCATACCTTGACGAATGCGATGCAGCTGCGGTGATTGGGGTCCATATTGGCGTGTATCTTGAATACGAATCCCGAAAAAGCCTCTTCTTCGGGGCGCACCAGTCGCTCCATTGCTTGTACGGGACGGGGCGACGGGGCAATCTTTACGAAACAGTCGAGCAGTTCGCGCACGCCGAAATTGTTTAATGCCGAGCCGAAGAACACCGGCGCCGTGTCGCCGGCCAGATACTTTTCGACCTCGAAGTCGGGATAAACACCGGCTATCAGTTCGAGGTCGGCGCGGAGTTTTTGCGCATCGCTCCCGCCCACGTGTCTTTCCAGTTCGGGGCTGTTTATGTCGCGTAGCTCTATGGCATCGGAAATGGTCTGCTTGTTGGGCGTATAAAGGTTGAGATTTTCTTCGTAGATATTGTAAACGCCCTTGAAGCGCTGCCCCATGTTGATAGGCCAACTGAGCGGACGCACGGCGATTTTCAACTCCGCCTCCACTTCGTCGAGCAGGTCGAACGGGTCTTTGCCTTCGCGGTCGAGTTTGTTGATGAAAACGATGACCGGCGTTTTGCGCATACGGCACACCTCCATCAGTTTCCGCGTCTGCGTCTCAACCCCTTTGGCAGCATCGATGACGATGATGACGCTATCGACTGCCGTCAGCGTGCGGTAGGTGTCTTCGGCAAAGTCTTGGTGTCCTGGCGTGTCGAGAATGTTGATTTTGTAATCGCCGTAGTCGAATCCCATGACCGAAGTGGCGACCGATATGCCGCGCTGCTTCTCGATTTCCATCCAGTCGGAGGTCGCCGTTTTTTTTATCTTGTTCGACTTCACGGCTCCCGCCACGTGTATGGCGCCGCCGAAAAGCAGCAGCTTTTCGGTAAGGGTTGTCTTTCCCGCATCGGGGTGGCTGATAATCGCAAAGGTGCGTCGCCGCGCTATTTCTTCGATGAATGTACTCACGTTTACAGGCATTTAGTTTTGTTGTTGCAACAGGTCGATGCAGTGGCGCAGACTCTGTTCCCAGTGGGGTATGACGATGCCATAAGTTTCTTTTATTTTTTTCTTGTTCAAGACGCTGTAATGCGGACGCCGTGCTGCGGTCGGATATTCGTCCGTGCCGACGGGTACGACCGTGCAGCCGGTAATTCCTGCCAGCCGGTGTATGGCAACGGTAAAATCGTACCAGCTGCAAACTCCCTCATCAGAAAAGTTGTAAATGCCGGGTATGAATTTGTCGCTACGGATAATCGTACCGATGGCTGCCGCCAAATCTGCTGCGCAGGTGGGCGTGCCCACTTGGTCAGCTACGACGGTAAGGCGCTCTTTCTCTTTGCCCAACCGTATCATGGTTTTCACGAAATTGTTTCCGTAAGGAGAATAAAGCCACGCCGTGCGCAAAATGACCGATTGCGGATTGGCTGCCAACAGCAGGCGTTCGCCTTCAAGTTTGGTCGTGCCATACACCGATGTCGGCGCCACAGGGTCGCTCTCGACGTATGGCATATAGTGGGTGCCGCCATATACGTAATCGGTGGATATGTGTATCATCTTTGCACCGACGGCTGTGGCAGCTTTTGCGAGATTTTCCACCGCGACAGCGTTTATTTTCCGGCACAAGTCGGAATCGCTTTCCGCCTTATCCACAGCGGTATAGGCAGCGCAATTCACAATAAATCCGATGCCGTTTTCCGTTACGAATCGGTTTACGACATAAGCATCGGTAATGTCCAATTCCTGTACGTCGGTAAAGAGGTATTTGTTTTCTTTGTCGTTCTGCGATAGGTTGCGCATTTCGTTGCCCAATTGTCCGTTTGCGCCTGTTACTAAAATGGTTGTCATATTAATTTGTTTTATTTATAATTCCAATTCTCCGTTTCTGTCTTGTTTGTATTTTTCGGAGAGAAGTGCCAAAAATCGGGAAATTTGCTCTATTGCCTGTTGTGTTTCCGATGATATCGGTTTCTTCTGCAAACGCAGCAACAATATGCCGTACAACGCGTTGAAACAGGTTTCCAGCTCTCCTGCTCCGTTATTGCCCGAACGGGAGTGCAGTTCCACGATGTAAGGCAAAGTTTTGTAAAAGGTTGCGGTATAGAAAGGTTCGCGTGTCGATTTCAACAGCCGCTCATGCAGGTCGGAAAGTTCGATGATGATGTTTTTATTGATTTGCAGATGCCCCTTTTCCAACACACCTTCGATGCGCATCATCTCTGCCAGATTGTCGTACCATTCGCGTATCGCCGTCATCGTCTCGGGCGTTTGTCCCCGATAGCCGCTGACGATACGTTCTTCTATTATGTCGATGTCGCCGTTGCAAGCCCGTATCATATCCTCTATTTGCCACATATACAGAAGATATTCTGCGATGTTTTCTTTTCGTTTTCGTTCGGCGATAATCATTTTCCTAAAAAAGAAGCAGATGCGATTTTGTTGTAAAACGCGTTTTCGGTGATGCCCAACTGCCGGCAGGCTATTCGTGCGGCATTGAGGTCGAGTAACAAATCTTCGTCGCAGGCAAACGGAAGTTCCGTTTCACTTTTCGAGCGTGTAAGAAAGCATTTGTCGCCGTCTCTGCGGCAGGCATGGGCTTTGAAAGGAATTGCCGTAATATCGTCACGCACCGATTCCGCCCACTCTTGAAATGCGCTTACCGTCTGATTGTAAATAAGCGTACCGTTCCGGTCTATGGATTCGACAACCTTGTGGCAGGCGTCGAGATAAGATTCAAACGTGGGATAGAGCTTGTTTTCGCGCCAATGCAGCGACGAAAGTATCAGAATATTAGACTTATATACCCGTTTGTTGCACTGCGACAACCAATCGCCGTTGAGCAGGCATATACGGGTGTTTTCCGATAAAAAAATCTCCGTCGGAAATCCTGTGACCGGCGTGCCCGCCACGTAGTCGCATTTCTTGTTTTGCGACTGCAACATATAATGTATAATGGAGAGTATGCGGCTCGGATTGTGCGTGTTGTATTCCGCCACCGTTGCTTTTCCTTCGATATGGGTCGTCAGCAAGTCGTATATCGACATGGTGCGCAGATGTTCGGACTCGGCATATTTTATATCGGCATCGGTAGCGTCGGCGGCACATACGACCCAATCGACGGTTTCTCCGGCTTTGCATATTTGCTCCAGCGTGCCCAATCTTACGCCGCCTTGCAGCAATTCTTTCGAGAGTGCTTTCGGACAGCCGGAACACGACACGCCATATCCTTTCTGTTGCAAAGCCAATGCGAAATGCGCCGAAAAGGTCTCTCCGCAAGAAACGATATGTATGCTTTCTGCCATATTTATTATTTTGAAAACAGTGTCCACTTTTTCTTTCCGAAAAGTGGACAAAGATAATGCTTTCGGGCGAATATCGGAGGAAGTTTTTTTAAGTTTTTATCAACAATTCCGACAGTTTTTTGAAAATCTGTCCGTTCTCTTTTATAACAAAAATTTTTGTCGTTGGATTTATCTTTTCTGTTTTCAGAAAGAGAAATGCAGCGATATGCGTACACCGCCTTTGGCAGCATGGGCATGGTCGCGATAGGTTACGCGCCATACGTATTCGATGCGTAAAATCTTGAAAATGTTATCCAGTCCCGCACTTACCTCCATATAAGGCAGGCGGGGGTTCATGACATAGACGACATTGTTGCCCGGAAATTTCCACAAGTTGGGATTTTGGTCGGCTAACAACGGATTGTTTTTATCCGAAAGGTGTCCGAAGAATCCGCGAAACGAAAATACCTCGCGCATACGCAATATTTTTATATAAGGTATGCGGTTGAGCAGTATGCCGTTGGCAAAATAGGTTATATCCCACGACCCGTATGTGTCGAGTACAAATTCCAACGGACTAAGCAAACTGTACGACCCCTCCTGTATCGTGTACGAGAGGTTGGCGTTCGGAAGTATCAGCATCGTGAACGGTACTTGACTCCAAACGTGGCTTACGCGAAATTCCGTTTCGATATGCCCGAATGCCGAGAACCAGAAGTCTTTAGCAAAAGAGAAATCCGTGCGGTTGAGCATGAATTTGCTGCCCAGAAAATCTTTCGGCGAGAACGTATGCGAAAGGGTTAATATCGGCGCATCGCGGGTGATGGGATAGCGCATACCTTTCGTCTGGTAGAATTTTTCGTTCGGGGCATACCGTATGCGCAATTCGGCTTCGCCCCAGTTGTAGAAGCGATAGGTCGAACCGTCGTTGGCGTCGAATGGAATCCAGCGTGTCGATTCTTCCCGTTTGAAGCGGACTTTCGCACTGTATGACAATCCGAACATGTGTTCACGCTGGTAAGCCAGCTCGGCATTTTGCAGATACGACGATTTGGTATCGCTCATACGTTTCAGCGTCAGAAATACGTTATCCTTGTTCGTATATTCGTATTGCTGTCCCAACTGGTTGATGTCGTTGGTGTAAGTAAGAGCGAGCGAGTGTATGGGATATTCGGCGGGCGAATAATTTTTTTCGTTGAAAGAGTATTCTATCCGCGATGACCCTTTGACGCGGTGGTCGCGGAATCCGTAGGCTATGTAGCCTTTCCAGAACCAGTGCTTGTTGAGATTGGCAGTGGTGAATCCGCCGGCACGCAGACGCACGCCCTCTACGGTATTTCCGCTTATGGTCGTGTTCATGGGACCCAAGTCGAATTTGCTCAAATCCTTGTTTTCGTTCGTTTCGATGTATCCGGTAATCAGAATTTTAATGATTTTTTCAAACCAATAATAAATCGGGTTGGAACGGAGCTTTTCCAACAGCTGTTTGACAAGTCCCTCTTTCTCTTTCAGCTCCGTCTGCCGCTTGTCGTCCCAGAACGATTGCGGCATGACCTCCGCCATTTCATCGACAACGGTGCTGCTCTCCTGCTCGAATAGCGCCAAGGTTTCTTTGTCGTTGAATGGTTCGAAACTGAAATTCTTGTACAATGCCAGTCTGCGGGTATAGAGCTTCGGCGTACCGGGTATGATTTGGAACTCGACCACCATATCGTCCTTCGTTTTCAGGCGTGTGCCGTCCGGCGCACGGTCGAAAGATTGCTGGATAATCAAGTCTTCCACGTAATTCAGGTTGATGTCTTTGGGCACCGCCATCGCAAACTGTTTGATGAAATAGGTGGAATCGAGCGTTACGATAAGATGCCCCACAAATCCCGCCGATTCAGAGTTGAAGGGTACGAATGAAAGTTTCAAGCACTTCTCACCTTCCACCATGAGCGTATCGCCGAGATAGTATTTGTAAAACGCCGGTCCCAAGCTCGAAATAGGGCTTACGAACCGCGTCAGCATCAGGGAGATGTTGTTTTGATAAATATCTATTTCCTTGAAAATCTCGTCGTAAAAGGCGGCGATGCCCTCGCGACTGAACATATCGTCCACACCCTCATGGTAATAGCCCGACACCTTTTGTCGGTGCATTTTCGGGTCTTTCCGATAATAGCTGTTCGATATCTTTTCGCGTATGGCAACCGTCAGAATGGGCTTTCCCGTTATCTCCGACGTATCGACAAAATCAAATAGAAATTGAAATTTCCGGAAAATTCTTTTGTCCCGTTTTTCTTCGGAAAAGTCGTTGAGCGCCATCGTCATTTTATCGTATTGGTCATACGAATAAAAGTCGTGATTTTCAGGGTTATTCAGGTCGCGACGTTCGATGATTTCCTTGACGAAATCGACGGCGGGATTGTTTTTGCGGGAATATCGCTCCCGTTTCGGTTTCACCTCTACGGCAGACAGAATGTAGTCGGCAGGCGCCAGTTGTATATTGACGACGTGCGTGCCGCCCGGCTTTACTTTTATACGTTTATCCCTGTAACCGACGGAGGTCGCTCCCACTTCGGTGAAATCTTTTTTCGAAGTGCGCAGGGTGTAGCGCCCGTTGGCATCGGTCATCACGCCGATATTGGTGCCGCCGATGAATACGGAAATGAAGCCCAACGGCTCATGCGTAACCGAGTCGGTTACCACGCCCGTAATGGTGGTCGTTTGCGCAAAACCTTTCGTTGCGCCGCACAAAAACAGCAACAAGATAAAGAATCGCGTAATATACTTATTCATCTATACGACGGCTTTTCATTTTTCGGGCACAAAGGTAGTAAAAATATCTGCTCGTTTTTTGCGAAAAAAGGCAGAAACACATTTATTAACGTAATATTTCGCCTCTTTTATTTATCTTTACCGACAAAACGAACAAAAATATCCCTTTCATGCAGGAAATCGAAAGAAAGTTTTTGGTGCGGAACGACGGCTACAAAGCCGGCGCATCGCATACCGAATACCGGCAGGGCTACCTATGCGTCGATGCCGACCGTACCGTGCGGGTGCGCGCGGCTGCCGGCAAAGGCTATATCACCGTAAAGGGGCGCACGCAAGGGTGTACACGCGCAGAGTATGAATACGAAATACCCATCTCCGATGCCTGTCAGATGCTCGACACGCTTTGCCGGAAACCGCTGGTCGAAAAGACCCGCTACCGCTGCACCGGCAGCGACGGAAAGGTGTGGGAAATCGACGAATTTAAGGGCGTAAACGAAGGGCTCGTCGTTGCCGAAATCGAATTGCAGAGCGAAACCGAACCGTTCGCCCGCCCCGACTGGCTCGGCGACGAAGTGAGCGGCGACCCGCGCTATTACAATTCCTACCTCTTGGAACACCCTTATAACGAGTGGAAATAACGCTTTCCTACTCGACAGCGGAAAAATGAAATCAAAAATTTTTCCGACGGGGCGTTGGATAATTGAAAAAGAGTTTATACTTTTGTCCCCGCATTTGGGAACGACCATGGAAAGATGCCGGAGTGGTCGATCGGGACGGTCTCGAAAACCGTTGTACCCTTTCGGGTACCGAGGGTTCGAATCCCTCTCTTTCCGCAGAAATCGGGTGTAAATTTATGATTTACACCCGATTTTTCATTTCATTAATCGTCTTCAAACGCTTTATTTTCGATGTGATGTCCGGTAACTTCTTCAAGGAAATCTTCGCGCATCACCATCAGCAGGTTGCGTGTGTATTCTTGAAGAAGGCCCTTATAATACGTTACGTCCTTGTGGTTCGTTTGGGTGATACGTTCCCATAGCGTTCGTTCCGTAGCCGCTTTATGAGCCTTGTCTATCGATTCACGGTCATTGTCTGTCATCAATTTACGCAGCTTTTGTTCCTCCAACACCAACGGAGTACCTTTCAACTTTTTCGGTGCATATTCCCGCCACACCTCTTCAAGAAATACACGATATTCTGCCTCAATCTTCAGTGGCAGGTCTTTCGTGTACGCTCCTATGGTTTCCGGACGTTCTACCGCCGCCTCTTTCACAAGGTGCCCAAAATATTTGTTGAGCAGCTCCTGCTCTTTCTCTGTACAGAGCTTTTTTATTTGTTTGCCGAAATTATTCATCTTATATCATTCTATCATCAGACATTTTTATGTTCTGTCATTTTCAAAATCCATGTAATATAGCGGGAAAATTCTTTATCTAATTTCTGAATATCATCTAATTTTTCATATGGGCGAATGTCATGATGAATAAAGCGTTCTTTATTCCGTTTAAGAAGATTGCTAAGCTGCTCATTTTTAACAGCATATTTATCTTCATTTCGATGGGCCTTTCGATAACCCATCAGAAGTTTTTCAACATTCCACCGATTATGCTCGAGACGTGCCATCATATTCACTTCTTCATCTTTGAGCGGTTGAGTGTCATGACTTGTGTCGTCTTGTTTAAGACCTCGCATAGAGCGTAATGCGGCTAATTTAATTCCTATGGCATAGGCGTTATAAAGATTCGACCATTTAAGTGCCACAGGAAGACTGTTCCAACATTCATTGGCTTCTGCCCATACCTGCTCCCTCGATATGCTCTCTAATGCCAATAGACTCTGGAATTTGTTGGCAGACGGCATGGTATAATAAAGGTAATTAATGAGTTTGGCTCGTTCCAACGACTTCTCATCGGCACTATATGCTGTTTCGTTCATTCCAAAGGGATATATATTGGCATAACGGCCGCCCAATACCTTCGACTCAATATCTCCGTCTTTTACTGCATAGTAAGTGTTCTTTTTCTTATTCGCACGTATGGCTTCATCGGTTTCCCGCAGATTGCTGACAAAGTTATCTGAACGGTCTTGGCGAATGAACACCGGCACCTCATTGTCATACACGGCATCGGGCATATTCATACCCAATACAAAGTTCTCCCGCTGATTGGGCATAGCCAAGAAAATGGAGAGGTACTGTTGGCGATTATGTTCTTCAGCCCATTTACAAATCATGTCCTGTACCTCTTTCGAGAATACATCGCCTTTAATGAATTCAAATTCTACGTCAAGGAAGTTGGCGTCGTCATCTGTATAGCCGTTTTCCTTAGTAAAATATAGATATTCGTTCCGCAGGTAGTCTTCTTTCGATTTATAATTAGCTCCTTGTGAAAGGTCGCTGTAATAGTACGGCTGCACTTCAAAGAAATGACGATTGCGTATGATAAATTCATCTTTCTCCTTATCCGCATTTTTATCTATGAATGAAATCAGGGTTTTAACCTTGCTGCCATTTGGGAAATGGAGTACATGGGCTGCTTCCATAGCAAAGGCTACGGCAAAATTAGTCGTACCCACAAAGGTGAGGTGGACATATCGGGTATCATCTTTTGTCAAAGCCGTCGTGTCGTTTTCGGCATAGCCTTTGCCATACACAGCGGGATAAGGAATTTTTTGTTCGGGCTGGTTGATGTCGGTATAGAAGAAACGTTTCACAAACACCTGTTTAGCCCAGCCGGCATAGAAATTATATGGTACGAACTCCATTCCCAAATTCTTTACTCGACCAAAAATTTCGGAAGTCTTAAATGCCGCATAGGTATCAAGATCCTCAAATACGCAAGTGATACGTTTCGGTCGGTCGGTTATCATAGGTTGTTCCAAATAGGTGCATATACTATCCACACATTCCACATTGATGGCATCGTGTGATGGCAAGGTACGCAACCCCACAATATAAACTTGCTCTGCTGTTTCAAGGTGAATGTCTTTATAGTAGTCCTTAGAAGTTCTGTGGCCATAGTTGATAATAATGCGGCTCAGCTGTTTTTCATTGAACACTTTTCGCAGTTTTTCTCGGATATATTCCGAATCTGCCGCACTCATCAGCAGTATAAAGGCTTTCTTTTCTTTTTCGAAAATATGCATAATAATGGAAGGTACCATATCATCGTATCCCATAATGATGTAATGACCGGATTTGAGATAGTGGATATGTCCTTTCTTATGGTTGGCTACCCTTCGCTCTATAGAGTTGGTAATGATACCGATGATGATGCCGTTGAATATAAATATCCCGCACAAAAAAGTTATACTGCTGGCAATCAACATCCAGCCGTGAACGGCAGACCCTTGCTCTGCACTGCCGATATAGAGGTTATTCAGTGCATTGGAGTCTATCAACAAATAGATTGGCAACAGCCATTTATTCAGATCTTTATCTTTACAAAATTGTTCCCATTCTACTCCCGACCACCGCCAAAACATCAGGTATGACAATCCTAATGCGATGATAAGCACGATTCCCAAAAAAAAGAATTGCCTCCATAGGCTCCTCGACAATGAACGGTCGAACAATAATTTAATGATAGAACGAGACTTATTCATTTGCTGCTCTCATTAATGTCTTTCAATGCATTATCTATTTCTTCAAGATATTTGTTCAAGTCTTTACCAAGTGCCGACAACTTCATATTCCACAAGACCGCTTTCTGTTTTCGCACACATTCTTTTTCGTCCCACTTCTTTTTTCTTTCTTCAGAATAGTGTTTAGAGATGACCTCAATCAGTTTTACGAGAATATATCCCGCAACGCAAATTGCTGCAACCATAACGACTGTCCATGTAATTTGTCTCATTATCTCAACGTCAGCCCAGTTTGTCGCTGCCTCGTTCATACGGCATAGACTATCTTCGGTCGCCTTTGTTAATTTCTCAACCATATTGTCTTTTAGGACAATCGTGTCATTCAGATTTAAAATATAGATGCTCATAATGTTTGTAAAGTTTGTGAGAGTAGTAAGTCAAAAAAATCTATAAATACAAAGATAGTGAAAAACATATTGTAATAGCAAGTAATTTTGACTGTTTTTAAGAAAATGAATAATGCCGTCATACTTTTGTCGGGTTCACACCCAAGTGGTGCTGTACGTAGCGGCTGAAATAGGCTGTCGAGGAAAATCCGAACATATCGGAAATTTGTACGAGCGAGAGCGTTTTGTCGCGCAGCAGGCGCGATATGTCGAGTATCGTGTAACGGTTTATCCAATAGTTGGCGGCATATCCGCTCACCTTTTTTGAAACTTCCGACAGGTATTTGGCGGTTACGCACAAGCTGTCAGCATAGAAAGAGACTTCCCGATGCTCGCGATAGCTCCCCGCCTCCAACATTCTCAAAAAACGGCTCATGATAGAGGCGTTCTGCGTGGATATGTCGTTTTCGCCATAAAGGCGGGCATGGAAGTCGAAGAAATCGAGAATGGCGTTCTGCATGGCGTTTATCAACGTTTCGCGATAGAAGCGGTGATTTGTATCTTGAATGCGCGATGCCAGCATTTTGAAATTGCGCCGACATAGGCTTTGCTGTTCGGGCGAAAGGTGCATCACGGGATTCAGAAACAGCGCCAGCGAGCCTTTCATGCCGTAGTTGCTCTGCGGCGTACACAGTTCGATGAAGCCGGGTTTTGCGTAGATGATTTCGGCTTGAAAATCGTCCGATGCCTCTACGTTCTCTACCATTTTCCGTTTGCGGATAATGGAGAGGTCGCCGGCGCGCATTTCAAATGTTTTTCCATTGAAAGTATAGCGGCACGTACCGCTTACGCAAAACAGATGCGCCAGATATTCGTCTTCAATATCTGTTTCCAGCCGTCGGTTCCAGTCGGTAACGATGATGTCGCTCGTTGTTTCCATATTTGTTTGCACAAAAATAGAAAGTATATTTGAAATGGCAATGCCATGATATACAAAAAGAAAGCGAAAAAAATTTTTTTCGCTTTCTTTTTTTCTGCGGGCTTTCCGCCGACAGCCTCATCAACGCACAACAGCGGCTGTCGCAATGCTGCCCGCACCGGTGCTTTTCATGTTTATTTAATCACGGTCTTTTTCCCGTTTACGATATAGATGCCTGACGACAGCGATTTCAACGACAGGGCATTGGTGAGCAGCTTTACGCCTTCGAGGTTGTAAACGTTATAGCGCAGGGCATTGTCGGCTGTTACCGATTCCGTCGACGACGGCTCGTCGATGTCTATCAACTGGTAAGTGCGGCTGCCGAAGCCTATTTGTTCGGCATAATCGACAATGTGTGTTCCGTGCCGGCTCTCGATGCGCTGTTGGAGCGGTGAGGCATTGTCGCCCGAAGTCGATTCATGCTCGAATACGAGATCGAGGCAGGCTTTGTCGAGTGCCACAGGGTCGAGCGACGCCAGAATGCCTATATCCCTCATTTGCGGTGCCGACGGATGCCCGTCGCAGTCGCAATCGACGGAAAGATTGTTCATGACATCGATGTAAATGACATGACCATGATAATAATCGTGTACCGATTTTGCCGCCGCAGCCATAGATTCGAGAAAAGCGTCCTGTCCGTTGGGCTGTCTGAATACATATCCCGGATCGCTGTACTCGCCGGCTGTATGGATAAGCGTTTTGCCTTCGCGCGACGCCATGCCGATACTCTGATTTTTCAGAACGCCGCCGAAGCCGCCCATGGCGTGTCCTTTGAAATGGGCAAGATTGATAAGAAAATCGTAGTTGGCGATATGGCTGCCCACGCGGTTGAATTGCAACCACTTCGTATCGGAAACGGGAATATCTGTCGTTCCTTCGCTATCCATCAAATCGACGGTGGCAATGGCGTTGTAGCCGCGCTCCTCGATAGCTCGGAGGTGCGACTCCGTCGAGGAACGGTTGCCGCCGTAAGCCGTGTTGCATTCGACTATCGTACCCTTTACCTCGTCCACCAAATTCTTTATAAATTCCGGACGCAGATGATAGCTTTGTGAAGATTCGCCCGTGCTTATCTTCACGGCGACGCGACCGGTTGCCTCCACACCGAGTGCTTTGTAAATTTTTACAAGCGATTCGGGCGTGATTTCCTGCGTGAAAAATACTTTTGAGGCGGTTTCCGTCTGTTCCTGCGCCTTTGCGCTCCACAACCCGAGCGCCAGAAAGGCAATAAACAATCCTTTTTTCATGTCGATATTTCAATAGGGGTTTCGTAAAATCCTTGAAAACAGAACAAAAATAGGAAATTGCGCGGCACCGATTGTTATAAAAATTTCGGTTAAATATGCACATATTTCGGTTTTGCATATTAACCCGACAATTCCAACGCCCCGCTATCGATAGCGGGGCGTTGGGAAAATAAACCGGTTTTAATATCCCGGATTTTGATTAAGACCTTCTCCCATAGGGATAGGCCATAGAAGCTGATACAAGTTATCTTGGCTTAGCCCCATAAAAGTTTCGCCCAATTGATTTCTTCTGATAAAATTCAGGTAACTTGGCGATTTTATTTGATAGTGCAGAGAAGCGATTGCTTTCAAAATGTCTGACTGATCGACAGTAAGATCTTTATACGTACATAATTGGTCGATGTATTCTTTGGCTTTAGATGAATTTCCTGTATGATATAGACATTCTGCGGCTGTCAATATCACGTCTTTGTAATCAAGGCACGGATAGCATTCCTCTCCTGTTTCGATGGTCTGTCCGATGAGATATCCTAAAATACATTCCGAATTATTTTTGTATTCGGCAGCTTGGGAATGTTCCAAGTGATAATTGCCGCCATTTATGACTTCCTCCAATAAAGGCAAGGCTTTGTCGAATTTCTTTTGGTTGCAAAAGAGGTAAGCGAGCAGGGTTCGTGCCACATCTTTGGAAACGAAAAGCATACTATTGGCATCGTGAAAAGCGTCATAACGGTGTTCATTCAAGTCGGTCATGGCATCGACCAGCATTTCCTCCAATTTTGAAAGGATTTCTGCTTCCTCTGTTCGTGGTAAGTCGTAGTCGTAGGAATAACTCATTATGAAAGGAACACCTCCCCAACGTGAAGATAACTGATAGTAGGCTAACGCAAGATGAGTATCGATAAAAGACTGGTAACAGTTCGACTTATCTGCATCAGCCTCTTTTAACGACAGCCAAATATTGATAGCTCGGTAGTAATAACTCCACGTATTTCTGATTCTATCATCTGATGCCTGATAGGGAACGGGATTGCTAAAATCCTCTTGATAGGCATAAGCTGTTTGCAAATTGAGTTGAGCCGAAATGGCATTTCTCATGGACACCATACATAACTCCACAAGATCTCTCCCGTCACTGCCAAGTTTTACGGGATCGTGCTTAATCCAATAATCTTTGTCGCCTTGTTGCTTAACAGCGATTTTGGCAGCGACCCTACCTCTTGCATTATAAACAGTAATGACGGCCGATAGGTCTTCTCTAAATTGTGCCGGTGCAATTTTAATGCTGATGACATCTTTGTTAATTGCTATGTCTATCTTTATAGATGTTGGAATGTTTATGTCCCTATCTTCATATAGTTTGATAGAGAACATTGGCTGTACCTCTTCTGGGTAGATGTCATCTGATTCAAATGCGGGAGGATTTAGAAAATAAGGCTTGTCGGATTTAATGATAATAGCATATTCTCCGCCTTCGGTCGGTACATTCAGCTCATTTTCACTAAGTGTAACAGCATCAGATTCATCTAATTCATTTCCGGCTATGCCGTCATTGTCCCAGTCGAAATAATAAGCCAAATCCTTGATAGCGATTTCTTTTCCTAATTCTTTATAACGATTTTTGAGATTTTCGGAAATTCTATCCAACCTTTCATTCAAGTAGCCTATACCTGATTGTATCTTTTTCTTTGTTTCTTGGCTAAAAGCTCCTTCGGCGCCAAACTCATTGGTTAGTATAGAGAGAAACTCAACGATTTCGGCATCGGACCTATCGGTTAAAATCAAAGCGGTTATGGCTATTAATGCACCGGAGGCATCGTCTCCGGAAGTGATGGAGAATTGGCTTATATCTTTTGACGCATATTTTTGCAACCCGAATTGGGTAAGCAATTCTTCTTGGGCTTGTGCATTCGCCTGTTTGTATGTCTGGTCTTCTGTTGTTACCAAATGGCGGATTCGTGTACTCATCAAATGGGTTAATACATTGATGTTGATTGTATTGTTGTTGTTCAAATCGACAATAGCGTCTAATTGGATCGTACCCTCCGACAACTCTCCATGCACTTCGTTAAAGAAGTAACCGCCAACCGTCAGTTTGGCATACGAATTATTTATTTTGAGCGCTTCATAATTGAAGTCCCCGAAGTCGTTGTCGATAGTGGCGGTGTAAGAGTTGCCGGTAGGAGTCAAAGATTCATCTAATGTTCGTATTTCTACGTGAGAACCACGAATCATCGATTCTGCCTTTCCTTTTACATTGAATACATTAGGAGAAACACTCCCTTCGGTTTCTTCGTCGTTGCATGAGGATAGTGCAAAAACGAATGTGGCGGATAAATAAAAAATCTTTTTTAATTTCATACGCATTGCGTTTAGAGTGGTCTTACAGCCCTATCAACCATTATTAAGATAGAAGAAGCGTGGACAGAATTGCCACGTCTTGATTTGAGGGCTCTGAGAATGCCTGTGAGCAGATGTAACAATAGTAGTCCACGCTTATTGCGTGGAAGCCACTATGCTATCTTTGCTCGGTCGAAAATTTCTCAGATTCTCAAATCACAAGATAAGCATAACGCTTCTTATTTCACAAAATGTCTTGATCCGATCTACATCGGTTCTAATTATTGCAAAGATAATCAAAATTGTTGGAATGCGAGTTTTCGTTATGTTAAAAATTTTCTTTGATGGCGGAAAGGTATAAAATACGAATCCGGTCTGTATAGTGTTGCTGCAATTAATCAGGCGTATGTGCAGCCTCTTTGCCGGTAGGAAATTCAAAAAACGCCACGCGGTCGGAAAAAGATTCCGACCGCGTGGCTCTTACGATTGTGGTCCCACAAGGGCTTGAACCTTGGACCACCTGATTATGAGTCAGATGCTCTAACCAACTGAGCTATGGGACCGTTTTTCGACGATTATCGCCCCGTCTTTGGCGCAGGGGCTGTTTCGAAAAAGCGATGCAATATTACGACATTTTTCCGAACCGACAAAATTATTTTTCCGCTTTTTTGCGCAATCCGATGAAATCGTCTTTTTTCGCAGCACGTACTGCTCTGCCCCACAACGGATTTTACAAAAAAACAAGGCGAGCCGCAAATGCTCGCCTTGTAAGAGGTTCCTAGCAGAATCGAACTGCTGTAAACGGTTTTGCAGACCGGCGCCTAACCACTCGACCAAGGAACCTTGTTAGGATTTCGGCGACAAAGATAGACAAAATTTCGTATTCTGCAAACGCTTTTCCGTTTTTTATTTGCTTTTCTTGTTTTTTGCGCCGGAGTTTTTCGGTTTGCCGCACTGTGCCGCCGACTTGCAGCCGCCGCACCCGCAGGAGCATTTCGGCGTCTGTCCGCGACTTATGCGCACGATGCGCACCGCCACGTAGGCGAGAATGCCCACTCCTATCGCTCCGACAATGATTTGCTGCCACATATCTCAAACGAATAGTTTTCCGATGTTGAATATCAGGAACGACACCACCCACGCAAATGCCGTGTTATAAAGCATGGAGAAAATACCCCACCGCCAACTTCCCGTCTCCTTGACAATGGCGGCTACGCTTGCTAAACACGGGAAATAGAGCAGCACGAACGCCATGAAACTGATCGCTATCAAAGGCGTGAAGTCGGGTTCGCCCGTTTCGGGGTCGGGCGCCGTCAGCCGCTGCCGCAGCGAGGTGCTCTCCTCGTCGAGGTTGGCATCGCCGGCATACAGCACGCCGATGGTACTTACCACGATTTCTTTGGCTCCTACGCCGGAAAGGAGGGCGATGTCTATTTTCCAGTTGAAACCGAGCGGCTCCATGACAGGCGCCACAAACTGCCCCAGCCGTCCTAAATAGGAATTTTTCTGATGTTCGGAAAGTTCAGTCGGCGTATCTGGTGCGTCGCCGGCAGCCGGACGCGGATAGTAGCTGAGAAACCATACGGCTATGGCAGCCACCAGTATGATGCCGCCCATTTTGCGGAGATATTGTTCGGCTTTGCTCCACATATGGCGCAGCGTGGCTTTCATGGTAGGCACGCGATAGGGCGGCAGCTCCATGACGAAAGGCGTTTCGTCTTTTTTGAAATAAAAGCGTCGCAGCAGGCGTGCCGTAACCACCGCCGCCAGTATGCCCAGCGCATAAAGCCCCATGAACACGAAGCTGGCGTGAGCGGCGAAAAATGTTCCGATAAGCAAAACATAAACCGGCAGGCGCGCGCTGCACGAGATAAACGGGTTGATGAGTATCGTTATCAGCCGGCTGCTGTGGCTTTCGATAGTACGGGTCGCCATAATGGCGGGCACGTTGCAGCCGAATCCCATGACCAGCGGAATGAACGACTTGCCGTGCAGCCCCACCTTGTGCATGATTTTGTCCATGATGAATGCCGCCCGCGCCATGTAGCCCGAGTCTTCCATGAACGATATGAACAGGTAGAGTATCAATATGTTGGGCAGGAATACGATGACGCTGCCCACACCCCCTATCACGCCGTCGATAAGGAGATCTTTCAACGGACCTTCCACCATGGTGCGCTCGATGAATGCGCCAAGCGCATCGACGCCCGTCTCTATCCACTCCATCGGATAGGCGCCGAGCATGAATGTCGCTTCGAACATCACCCACATAATCAATAGAAATATGGGGAATCCGAAAAGTTTGTGCGTTACAATCGTGTCGATAAGGTGGGTCGTCGAAATTTCCGATTTCTCGCCCGGCACGAGCGTTTCGCGCAGGGCGCCCGATATGAAGCCGTATTTTTCGTTGGCAATGACCGTTTCCGCATTCTCGCCGAATGCCGTTTCTATGCGGCGGCACTCCTTGTCGCGCAGGGCAAGCCACTTGTCGTAATCGGGTTCTTTCGACAGGCGCCATTCTATTTCGCTGTCGTTTTCGAGCAGCTTGATTGCCAGATAGCGGGGCGACAGGTAATATTCCGATTGCAGCCCCTCTTTGAGGGCGTTTTTCAGCACCTCTATCCCCGACTCCACCACCGTGCCGTGATTGATGTGCACGTGGCGCACGACGGGGTCTTTGCGTTCATACACGCGGATAATCGTGTCGAAAAGTTCATCGACGCCCCACCCCGTGCGCGATATGACGGGCACCATCGGTACGCCTATCATGCCGCCCAGAGCCGTGTAGTCGAATTTGTCGCCGCTCTGTTCCAGTTCGTCGTACATATTCAGCGCCACCACCATGCGCAAGTCCATGTCGATAAGTTCGGTCGTCAGGAAAAGATTTCGTTCGAGGTTCGACGCCACGACCACATTCACGATGACGTCGGGCTGGTGCTCGGACAGGTAGCGCCGCACATACAGCTCTTCGGGCGAATATGCCGACAGCGAATAGGTGCCCGGCAGGTCGAAAATATTGAAATGATAGCCTTTGTAATTGAAATTTCCCTCTTTCACATCGACCGTTACGCCGCTGTAATTGCCCACGTGCTCGTGTGCGCCCGAAGCGATGTTGAAAAGCGTGGTCTTGCCGCAGTTGGGATTTCCCACCAGAGCGATGTTTATCATGCGCGACGAGCGGTCGGCAGCCGCCCGTATGCGTTCGTCGGCAGTCAGTTCGTCGGTCAGTACGCCGGAAGTTTCCATCGGCAGCACGCCGTCCGCCTCTTCGGGCGTCATCACCTCTATCAATGCGGCTTCGCTGCGCCGCAAGGAAACTTCGTAGTCGAGTATCTGATATTTGATAGGGTCTTTCAAAGGGGCATTCAAGAGCACTTTTACCTTCTTGCCCCGCACGAATCCCATTTCGATGATGCGCTTGCAAAATGCGCCGTGTCCCAAAACTTTCGTTATAATCACCTCCCGTCCGGTCGGAATCTCGGAAAGCCTCATATTATCGCGATTTTTATCTGTTCTTGTTTACTTCTGCAAAAGTAGTTATTTATTTTCATTCTACATAACGATGATGCAATTTTTTTTATTTCGTCTTTCTGTTTTTTCTTCTTTTTTTCTAAAATATGTCAATCGTTTCGAATTAATTTTTATCTTTGCGCAAAATATAGATGAGTTATATGAAAAAATTTTATTTAGTTGCTGTGATACTTTCTTGCACATTTAGCTGTTCGCAAGAAAAAGAATCCGACTTACCGGAAAGTAACGAAAATTCAGAAAATGAAAATTCGGAAATTCTATATTCCGGAACATTACCCGTTTTGCGCATCGATACCGAAGGAAACGCACCTATTGTATCGAAAGAAAAATATCTGAATGCGACTTATTATCTCGATGCTCTCGAGCTTGACGGATATGAGTCGATAGGAAACCGTGAAAATCCGCTTCCTCTCAAAATAAGAGGACGTGGAAATTCTTCATGGTCGAATTATGACAAAAAACCGTATCGTCTTAAATTGGATTCAAAAGCCGCCCTTTTGGGATTGAAAAAGAATAAGAATTTTGTACTCATTCCTCATGTGGGAAGTGTTTTTTTACGAGAATATGCCGGATTCGAATTAGGCAGAATGATCGGACTTCCTTGGACACCGAACATGACGCCGTTGGAAATCGTGTTGAACAGGGAATATATCGGTCGATATTTTTTGGTGGAGAACATTCGGGTCGATGAAAATCGGGTGAATATTTTTGAACAGCCCGATGAAACGACCGACCCTGCCATAATACCCGGCGGTTGGCTTGTCGAATTGGATAATTACAACGATCCCGCTCAAATAAAATTACAGGAAGAAAACGGTCTGACGTTACGGATTACTTATCATACACCAGAAATCCTTTCGGCACAGCAGGAAACATTCTTGCGAAACGAAATTACAGCCATGAGCCGTGCTATTTACGAGCCCGATAAAAATTCCACCGAATGGGAAAATTATATCGATATGGACATTCTTGCCCGCTATTATATCGTACAGGAATGTATCGACAATGCCGATGCTTTTCATGGCAGTACTTATCTGTATAAAGATGCCGGAGATAATCAAAAATGGATATTCGGTCCATTATGGGATCTTTCATTTTGTTTTTATCGGACAAAAAACGATTTTATTTATAATAACGGATATTGGGAAAAATACAATTGGATTGCAGAAATTGCCAAATTCCCCCGCTTTCAGGAAAAAGTGCGTGAAATATGGAGCGATTTCTATTCAACGCAGTATCCGCAAATTTTTGAACGTCTTGAAAGTTTTGCTGCTCTTTGTGCCGGAGCAGACGAGGCTACCCGCAACAGATGGGAACAATACGACAAACGTCCTACCGATGAAATGTTGCGCGAGGCAAAACGTTATCTGACAGCACAAACCGAATGGCTGAATGAACAGTGGAGCAAACCTTTTTCAAATTGATAAAAAAACAGAATAGACCAAAATATATTGAAGAAGAAAAAAGGGAGCCGTTGCTGGCTTCCTTTTTTTCTTTGTAGTACAGGCTTTTGTATTTCCGATTCTTTTTTATACTTTTGTAGTATGTACGCGGACACGGATTTTTGTACCGTACATTTCCGAAAATAAAAAATCAAATACCGATTGCCATGAAAAAATACTTTCTTCTGTTAGCCGGCATCTGTCTGATGCAGAGTGCCGCAGCAACGCTCGACGTGCGCGCTTTCGGCGCGAAAGGCGACGGCAAGAGCCTCGACACCGAAGCCATACAGGCGGCCATCGACTCGGCTTCCGCCTGCGGCGGCGAAACGGTCGTCCTCGCCTCCGGTCGCTACCTGAGCGGAACCATAGTGCTGAAAGACAACGTACTGCTGCGCATCGAGCGCGGTGCCGTGCTGCTCGGAAGCACCCGCCTCGACGACTATCCCGAACACGTGTCGAGCTACCTCTCCCACGTAAACCGTTACTCCACCCGCTCGCTCATTCTCGCCGACGGTGCGAAAAATATCGGCATCTGCGGCGAGGGCATCATCGACGGACAAGGCTCGCTTGCCAACTATCCCGCCACCGAAACGGAGATGCTGATGGGCATCACCCGCCGCCCCTACCTGTTGCGCATCATCAGTTGCACGGGCGTGAAAATGAAAGATATACGGCTACGCAATTCGCCGGCATGGACGCAGCATTATCTCAACTGCGAAAATGTGTTGGTCGATGGCATCGACGTGTATAATCACGGCAATTACAACAACGACGGCATCGACATCGACAACTGCCGGCAGGTGCGTATCGTCAATTGTCATTTCAACACCGACGACGATGCCATTTGCTTCAAGACGACCAATGCGACGGGTCACTGCGAGAACGTGGCGGTATCGAACTGCGTCATCGCCGCCAACTGCAACGCCATGAAATGGGGCAGCGAAACAAACGGCGGATTCCGCAACTTCGCCATTACCAACTGCGTATTCCGCCGCGCCGACGAACCGACCATCTACGACCGTCCGAACCGCACGCTCGGCGGGCTGGCTATCGAAACGGTCGATGGCGCTCTCGTGGAGAATTTCAACATCAGCAACATTTCCATGTACGGGGTTATGACGCCGCTTTTCATACGCCTCGCCAATCGTGCCCGTAACTATTACGACGGCGGACCGGCGCAACCGGTGGGCACGTTGCGCGACATACACATCGCCAACCTTACGGCTACGATGCACGGGCTTGTTTCCAGTTCCATTACGGGACTCGACGGACATGAAGTCGAGAATGTTACGTTGAGCAACGTAACGATTGTATGCGACGGCGGAGGCAGTGCCGAATATGCTCAAAACCGCAACTTGCCGGCTCGTGAAAAAGAATACCCCGAAACGCTGATTTTCGCCGATGCTCCGGCGTCGGCTCTCTTCGTGAAAAATGCGCGCGGGCTGCGTATGGAAAACGTGCGTCTCGAAGTGCGCCATGCCGACCCTCGTGTACTGCTGTTCATCGAAAATGCCGATGATGCGGCGCTCGACAACATCACGCTCGTCAATCCGCAAGATGCGCCGCAGCTGATTCTGCGCAACAGCCGCAACATACGCATCGGCGACCTCCGGCCCGATGCCCTGCAAATCGAAGGCGCCGCCTCGCAAAATATCGGCATTGGAAATGCCATTACCGCATTCACCGACGGCGCCACGAAAAAAGCCCTGCGGAAATAAGTACTTTATAAAATAATAGAACCGCCGCGCGGCATAGAGTCGGGCGGCGGTTCTTTTGTGTTTGTTTCGGACGGGAAATCAATCGAAGCAATAGACTTCGGAGAGCGGTTTTCCGGCGCGGTCTTTGGGCGACAACAGCATTTTGTCTTCGGGGAAATTCCACGCAACGCCCACCTGCTTGTCGTTGAAGATGAGCGACGCCTCCTCTTGCGGGGCATACACGTTATCGACTTTGTAGACGAAAGTCGCTGACTCGCTCAACACCAAAAATCCGTGTGCGAATCCGCGCGGAATAAAGAGCTGCCGCGCATTTTCGGCGGATAGTTCCACAGCAACGTATTTTCCGAACGTGGGCGATGAGCGGCGCAAATCGACCGCCACATCGAGCACCCGCCCTTCCAGCACGCGCACGAGTTTGGCTTGCGAGTATTCGCCTTTTTGGAAATGCAGTCCGCGCAATACGCCATACGACGAACGCGACTCGTTGTCTTGTACGAAGTTTATTTTACCGATATGTTTTTCAAACAAGTCCTGTCGGTAAGTCTCCATGAAATAACCGCGCGCATCACCGAATTTTTTCGGCTCTATAACGAATACGCCGGCAATAGATTGTTCGATAAATTCCATTTATTTAATTGTTTATAAAGTTTTATTCATCTTCGGAGAACATCGGGTCCCAAGCGGGCAACCGCACGGGTTTCCGGTTGAGAAGGTCGAGAATTGCCTGCGGCACATACTTCTTTTCGGCGACGACGCGGAACATATATTCGTCGAACCACCGGTCGGTCATAATCAGGTGCCCGTTGTAACCGCGCGTCGTGCCCCAGCTGTTTTCCAGCAGCCATTTGCGGGGTGCGCCGTTTTCGTCGAGTTCGACACCCACCAGCGTCATGGCGTGCGACGAACCGCTTGCATACGTTTCGATGCGCTGTTTCTTATCCATGCCGAACGTCGTCCCCATCAGCGATTCGTAATCGTAGTTGTCGAGGTCGAGCGTACCTTTCGCCGTGTCGATGTATTTCATGACATCGCACGAGAAATAGAGGGCGGTGCTGTCTTTCAGGGAGGCGATGGCTACGGGTTTTATATCCTCGACCGGCAGGTTGATGTACGTCCAGTTATAGCCGTCGTACACGTGGCGGTCGCAGTCGATTTCGTACAATTCGTAATACGGACGGGTCGGGTCGTTCATCAGCATGACATAGCCGCCGGTGAGGTCGTTGCCCACAAATTCTTCGTAGAACGATTTCGGGGTATAGGTTTTCGTTTCGACGGGATTCCCCTGTTTGTCCTTGCGCGTCCATGTAAATTCCGTCGGAGGCTCTCCTATCGTCAATGCCAGCATACGGTAGATGGTGGAGAGCATTTCCGTTTTCAGCTTTTCAATCTCTGCCGGTTTGGTTTTGGCAGGCAGTGCGCGCAATTGCAGCCCGTATTCGCGCAATTTCGTTTTCAACAGGGTTGCCATACGCGAAGTGTTGTTGGCGCTGAAACTTTCGTTCATGACGCTTTTGGGCACGACCCCGTATTTTTCGATAAGGTCGGAAACACCGGTGAATTGTCCGCCGTCGCTCAACGGATTTTTGAAAAGCCACTCCACCATGCGGTCGTCCATTTTTCGATTTCTGGTATCTATAATACACTGTAAGAATAGATTAGCCTTTTCGAGTTGGTCGTAAAAGAAGCAGAACGCCTGCGAAAATTCGCACTCCGGCAGGTCATGTTCTGCCATGGCTTGTGCGCGCAACACGTTCAAGCCTGTAAAGAGCCAGCAGCGCCCCGACGATTTTTGGTCGGTGATGCCTTTGGTCGGCACGCGGTAAGTGAAATAACTGTCGATTTGGTCGCTTACTTCCGCATTGGCTGCCAACTGTTGAATATCGGTTTTAGCCAACGCGTTTCGCAAAGCCTTGTCTTCGGGCGTATGTTTGTACGTGCTGCGCAAAGTCTGCATCATCGTTTCGTCGATGCCGCCTTGCGCCTGTACCGGCAGCGTGAGGGCAAATGCCATTGCACACAGAATCGTTACGGTTCTCATTCGTAAAAGGTGTTTAGGTTTGTTATACAATAATCGGTCGATAGATTTTGATTATTCTAATGCCATTTTATATATCCGCACATTATATTTCGTTTTTAAGCAGCGGCCAGTTTTTATCGGGCGTATGGGCGGCGCGCATCAACACTTTCAACTGTCCGGCAACATCTTGATGCTTCTCTATAATGTTGTGTTCCTCGCCAAGGTCGTCGGTCAAATTGTAAAGCTCGTAGCGGGGATTCGCTCCTTGCACATTCAAATGCACGAGTTTCCAATTGCCGCAGCGGACAGCCTGTCTGCCTTCCATTTCGTGAAACTCAAAATAGAGATAGTCGTGTTGGAGCTGGTCATCATTGCGACCTTCCAATGTCGGCAGGAAGCTGATGCCGTCGCTGCCGACGGGAGTAGTGCTGCCGGTAATGTCGGAGAATGTCGCCAACAAATCCCAAAATGCACATATATGATCGCCGGTTACGCCTTCGGCAACATGTCCGGGCCACGACACGATCATCGGCACACGCACGCCGCCTTCGTACACGTCGCGTTTGTAGCCGCGCAGCGGGCCATTGCTGTTGAAGAAATCGGGATCGGCACCGCCTTCCAAATGCGGGCCGTTATCACTTGCGAATATGACAATCGTATTGTCTGCCAGATCTTTTTCGTGCAGGCGCCCGATAATTTCACCCACATACTTGTCGAGTCGCTGTACCATGGCAGCAAATGTTGCATGAGGATATTTCTGCGAGCAATAGCCGCCGTGCCGAAACTCAGGACCGGAATCGATACCTGTGAAAGGTGTTTCAGGATATTTTCCACGCAGGCTCCGAATAATATCGTCTTCGGGAACAATCAGTTCGGCATGGGGAATCGTAGTCGGATAAAACAGCATAAAAGGCTCGCCCTTCTTGCGGCTGTCGAGAAATTTCATTGCCTCGGCGTGAATCACATCGGGTGCGTAAGTACCCTGACCGTAGGGCACGGCATCGGTATTGTCCGCAAAATCGACGCGTGTGGAATTGTTCCACAAATGGTCGGGATAATAACTGTGAGCAAGCGTCTGGCAGTTGTAGCCATAAAAGCGATCAACGCCTTGCCGCATCGGATCGCCTGATGTTCCGATGCCGCCCAATCCCCATTTGCCGAATACACCAATGGTATAACCGACATTTTTTAATTGCAGGAACAATTGTGCCGAACCTGCGGGCAGCGGGAACTGACCTTCCGGTTTTACCCCCATATTTCCACGCACCGCAGTATGTCCCGAATGCAGCCCTGTAACCAGGCACGAACGCGACGGTGCGCTCACGGTTGTTCCCGAATAGCACTGTGTAAAGCGCATACCCGATCGGGCTATGGCATCGATGTTGGGAGTGGAAAAGCGTTGCTGTCCGTAACAGCTCAAATCGCCATAGCCGAGATCGTCGGCCAAAATAAATACGATGTTAGGACGTGATGCTGCATTGTTTTTCGCCTGCGTTTGGGCGGCGGCTTGCTGACCTGCCGCATATCCTGCGAGCAAAGCGCCTCCAATAAACAAGGGATAGTTCATACTGTTTTTTGTTTTGTCAGTTTCTTTCTTGGCATTTGTACGACACAAATATACAAGAAAGAATGCTGGAACCAAAATTTATTTCGTTTTTACCGATTCGAAATTTTTGCTTGACAAAGCAGACTTTCGACCGCGATACGCAGACGCTTTCCCTGTCCGTCGTTGCAGAACAAAAAAAGATTTTCTATCAATTATTTAATGCGGAATATCGAATTATTTTCTTAAAAATCCGTCGTTTTTACGCAAGTTCTGTGTATCTTTGCTTTTCATTCGGGTAAAAAAGGTATGGAAGACGATATAAAAAAGGCTTGTGAGGTGCTGCAAAAAGGTGGCATCATTCTCTATCCGACCGACACCATTTGGGGTATCGGGTGCGACGCCACTAATGCCGAAGCCGTGAAGCGCGTTTTTGAAATAAAGAAACGCGCCGACAGCAAAGCCCTGATCGTGTTGGTCGATAAGCCGGCAAAAGTGGAGTTTTACGTGCGGGAAGTTCCCGATATAGCGTGGGAGCTTTTGGACGTTGCCGACAAGCCGCTGACTATCGTCTATCCCGATGCGCGGAATTTGGCGGAGAACGTAACGGCTCAGGACGGAAGCGTGGGCATACGCATCACGAAAGAGGCTTTTTCGCAAAAATTGTGCGAGCGATTCCGCAAAGCCATCGTATCGACCTCTGCCAACATAAGCGGTGCGCCCTCCCCCGCCTGCTTCGCCGAAATATCCGATGAGATAAAAGCCGCCGTCGATTACATCGTCGAATATCGGCAAGACGACGAATCCCGTCCGCAGCCGTCGAGCGTGATACAACTCGGCAAGGGCGGACTGATAAAAATACTCCGTCCCTGATGAAACCCTACCGGCAAATAACCAAATACGCGGTCGGCGACCTGTTGATGACCAACGCGGGGTGGTTGATGTTCAACCTGCTCCGCTACCGCTTCATCGACTCGGCGAAAAACGCTTTCGATTCGTTGTCGGCGTTTCTTTCGTTCCACACCGTCGTCGAAGGGCAGATACTGTTTCCACTCCTGTTCATGGGCATTTTCTATTTGTCGGGATATTACAATCGTCCGTTTTTGAAACAGCGTACTGAAGAATTTTTCATAACGGTACTGTCCATATTGGTAGGGACGCTTATCGTTTTCTTCATTGCCGTACTCAACGACCTGTACGGCGGGCAGTACAGTTACCTTACCTTTTTCGGTATGTTCGGTTTTTTGTTCGTATGCGTTTATACGTGCCGGGTCATCATCACCGGTCATGCCAACCGCAAGATACATTCCCGCCGATGGGGTTACAATACGCTCATCGTTGGCGCCGGCAGACACGCCCGCAAGCTGGCGAACGAAATAACTGGCAGGCCGAAATCGACGGGCTTCCTGCCGGTGGGATTCATCGCCAACGAATATGACGATATGTCGGACAACGATGCTCCGCAGCTTCCTGTTTTCGATATAGATGAAGCAGATAAACTCATCGAAGAAAAAAAAATCGAACGCATCATCGTCGCCATAGACCGGGACGATTGGCAGTCGCTGCAAGCGACCACCAACAACCTATACCGTCTCAACCTGCCGATTCTCGTACAAAACGAAGATTATGCCACGCTGTTTTCCCGCGTAAGAATGTCCGATATTCTCGGAATACCGCTTATCGATATTACCACCTGTTCGTTATCGGACTGCCAGAAGAACATCAAACGGCTTTGCGACATCGTATTTTCGGCACTGGCACTGGTACTGTTGTCGCCGCTGTTTCTGGTTATTGCCATTGTCATATGCGCGACTTCGGGTCGCCCCGTCATCTACAAGCAGACCCGCATCGGACGGCATCGGAAAGCATTCGTATTGTATAAATTCCGCAGCATGGTGGTGAATGCCGAGAAAGACATTCCCGAACTCTCTTGTGAGAACGACAAGCGGATAACCCCCATAGGCGCGTTCCTGCGCAAATACCGGCTCGATGAACTTCCGCAATTTTGGAATGTGCTGCGGGGCGATATGTCGCTGGTGGGTCCCCGCCCCGAACGCGATTACTACGTAAAACAACTGTTGCAGCGAGTTCCGCACTATAATTTGATTCACCAACTGCGTCCGGGCATCACGTCGTGGGGCATGATAAAATTCGGATACGCCCGTAACATCGACGAAATGATAGAGCGGCTGCGTTATGAAATATTGTATCTGCAAAATATTTCGCTTTCGCTCGATTTGAAAATCATTTTTTATACCATAAGAACGGTATTTACAGGAAAAGGAATTTGACATGAAGAAACAAGATTGGCTTCTGAAAATACTGGTGTGGCGTGAAAAGCATATCAAGGAAAAAAATTTCATCTTGATATTGAGTTTCATTATCGGCGTTCTCGGAGCGTCTGCCGCATTCATTCTGAAAGAAGCCATACATATCATACAACTGCTGCTCACCGACCATTTTTCCGATGAGAAAGCCAACTATATGTATCTGCTCTACCCCGTCATCGGGCTGCTGCTGTCGTCGCTTTACGTACGTTTCGTGGTAAAAGACAACATCAGCCACGGCGTTACGCGGGTGTTGTATGCGATTTCCCAGCACAAAAGCCGACTGAAAAAACACAATATGTACAGTTCGGTGATAGCCAGCTCCATCACGATAGGATTCGGCGGTTCGGTGGGAGCCGAAGCCCCTATCGTATATACGGGTGCTGCCATAGGTTCCAATCTGGGGCGCGTGTGCCGCCTCGACCCGCGCACTTTGATGCTGATGGTCGGGTGCGGTGCGGCAGCCGGTATTGCCGGCATTTTCAAGGCGCCGTTTGCCGGACTGCTTTTCACCATCGAAGTGCTGATGCTCGATTTCACCGCAGCCACCATCATGCCCTTGATCGTATCTTCGGCTACGGCGGCGACCATCACCTACCTGCTGTCTGACGGAAAAGCTCTGTTTGCCGGCATTCCCATTTTGCCGTTTACGTTCGACCAGCTCGGCTATGTTTTGGCATTGGGCGTTTTCTGCGGATTCGTTTCGCTCTACTTCACCCGCATGATTTATTTTTTGGAACGGCAGTTCAAGCGATTGCGAAAGCCGGTATGGCGATTCATCGCCGGCTCGGCGATATTGAGTACGACGATATTTTTCCTGCCTCCGCTTTACGGCGAAGGGTACGACTCCATTACCGTGCTGCTGCAAGGCGATGCACGCGCCATTACCGAAGGCAGTTTCTTTTATGCATGGAAAGAGAGCTTCACCGTATTGGCGGTTTATCTTGCCTTGATAGTCCTGTTCAAAGTCTTCGCTACGGCAGCGACCAATGGCGGCGGCGGTGTGGGCGGTACGTTTGCGCCGAGCCTTTACGTGGGTTGTATGGCCGGATTCCTGTTCGCTTTTGTTGCCAACCGTTTCGACATATTTTCGGACACACTGCTATCGACGACCAACTTCGCCCTCATGGGTATGGCAGGCGTCATGGCAGGCGTCATGCACGCGCCGCTCATGGCACTCTTCCTCACGGCGGAACTGACCGGCGGATACAGCCTTTTCCTCCCGCTGATGATTACTTCTGCCGTAGCGTTTTGGACGATTCGCATCTTCGAGTCGCACAGCATATACACCATGCGTCTGGCAAAAAACGGCGAACTCATTACCCACCACAAAGACAAAGCCGTGCTTACGCTGCTGAAAATAGACAGCGTCATCGAAACCGATTTTCTCTCTGTAAAACCGGAAATGACACTCGGCGATATGGTGAAAGTCATCGCCAAATCGCATCGCAACATCTTCCCTGTTGTCGATGAAGGAAATAAAATGTTGGGCATCGTCCTGCTCGACGATATACGGAACATCATGTTCCGCCCCGCCCTTTACGAGCGTTTCAAAGTACAGACATTCATGACCATACCGCCCGCAAAAATCGTGATAAACACGCCTATGGAACAAGTGATGAAAATTTTTGACGAAACCAATGCGTGGAATCTGCCCGTAGTCGATGAAAACGGGGAATATATCGGATTCGTTTCCAAGTCGAAAATCTTTAACTCCTATCGTCGGGTGCTGGTACATTATTCGCAAGACTAAAAACATTTTCATGAAAAAAGAAGAGTTGCGCATCGTATATATGGGTACGCCCGATTTTGCGGTGGAAAGCCTCCGCCGCTTGGTCGAAAACGGGTACAACGTGGTCGGTGTCATCACGATGCCCGACAAGCCGGCGGGACGCGGACACAAAATACAATTCTCTCCGGTCAAGCAATACGCCTTGTCCCGAAATCTGCCCCTGTTGCAGCCCGAAAAACTGAAAGACGAAAATTTCCTTTCGGCACTGCGGGCATGGCGAGCCGACCTGCAAATAGTCGTCGCATTCCGTATGCTGCCCGAAGTCGTCTGGAATATGCCGCCGCTGGGCACGTTCAATCTGCACGCCTCCCTCCTGCCGCAGTATCGCGGGGCTGCGCCCATAAACCGCGCCATTATGAACGGCGATACCGTTACGGGCGCTACTACGTTTTTCCTTTCGCACGAAATAGATACGGGCGCTATTGCCCTGCAACGCTCCGTGCCTATCCTGCCCGACGACAATGCCGGCACGCTGCACGACAAGCTGATGATGCTGGGCGCTGAAATGGTAACCGACACGGTCGATGCGCTTCTCGAAAACAGAATCGTGCGCATCGAACAACAGGAATTGATAAACGAACCGCTGCGCCCCGCCCCCAAAATATTCAAGGAAGACTGCCGAATAGACTTTTCGCAGCCGGCGTATAAAATACACGATTTTGTGCGGGGGATGTCGCCTTATCCTGCCGCATGGTGCTCGTGGAGCAACGGGCAAGAAACATTCGCTCCCGTAAAAATTTTCGAGACGGAAGTCGTAAAAAGCGGAAACGGAAAAGCCGTCGGCACGCTCCATACCGACGGAAAAACATTTATCGAAATAGCTTGCGGAAGCGGGGCGATACGATTGAAATCGCTGCAGCTGCCCGCCAAGAAAAGATTGTCCGTCGAAGAATTGTTGCGAGGATTCCCGTTAGACAACACGTGGATATGCGACTGAAAAAACAGCGGAGGTCGAATATTTCGACCTCCGCTGTTTTATTTTTTACCTACTATATCAACGCCCGATGCACAAGTAGGTGAATCCGACTTTCTGCAACTCTGCGGCGTCGTAAATATTCCGACCGTCGATAATCAGGGGAACAGACATGGATTCTTTTATTCTGTTCCAGTTCGGCAAGCGAAATTGTTTCCATTCCGTATGCACCAGCAGTGCGTCGGCATCTTGCACGGTCGCATACATATCGTCGGCATATTCCACCGTATCGCCTATGCGGCGCCGGCATTCGCACATCGACACAGGGTCGAAAACCTTGATGCGACAACCGGCTTCCTGCAAAAGTTTTATCGTTACCAGCGACGTGGCTTCGCGCATATCGTCGGTTTCGGGCTTGAAAGCCAATCCCCACACAGCGATGGTTTTGCCCGCCAGATTTCCGTTGTAATAACGTTGCAGTTTGCGATAGAGAATGCTTTTCTGCGACTCATTGACTGCTTCCACCGCTTGGAGAACTTTCATTTCGTATCCCGATTTTTGGGCGGTTTTTATCAACGCCTTTACATCTTTCGGAAAACAGGAACCTCCATAACCGCAACCCGGATAAAGAAATTTCGAGCCTATGCGACTGTCGCTGCCTATACCCTTGCGCACCATATTCACATCGGCGCCTACCAATTCGCACAAGTTGGCAATATCGTTCATGAACGATATGCGCGTGGCAAGCATGGAGTTTGCCGCATATTTTATCATTTCGGCGGAGGGTATATCCGTGAAAATGACGCGAAAATTCTGCAAAAGGAAGGGTCGGTACAGGCGACTCATCATCTCTTTTGCCTGTTCGCTTTCGACTCCTACGACCACACGGTCGGGCGACATGAAGTCTTTTATGGCTACGCCCTCTTTCAAAAATTCGGGATTGGACGCAACGTCGAAAGGCACCGATACGCCCCGTTTATCCAGTTCTTCTTTTATTGCGTTTTTCACCAACAGGGAGGTACCCACCGGCACCGTGCTTTTGGTAACGAGCAACGTGTATTTGTCGATATGACGGCCGAATGTGCGAGCTACGTCCAAAACGTAGTGCAGGTCGGCGCTGCCGTCTTCATCGGGAGGCGTACCCACAGCAGAAAAGACGATTTCCACATCGTCGATACACGCTGCCAAATCGGTCGTGAAATGCAGGCGATACTCCTGCATATTACGCAGCACCATCTCATCAAGACCCGGTTCGTAAATAGGAATTTCGCCTCGTCTAAGCCGGCTTATTTTTTCGGCATCTATATCCACGCAGGTTACATCGACTCCCATTTCGGCAAAACACGCGCCGCTGACCAACCCGACGTAACCGCTTCCGACAACCGCTATTTTCATAATTCGATTTTTATTTCAGGAATTTTGATGCAAAGCCCCGAAAGTAAGAAACATTATTTTGAAATCCAGCCATACACTCCATTGCTCCACATAACGAACATCGTATTCGACCCGCTTTCCCATTTGCCACAGCTCCTTAGTTTCGCCTCTGTATCCGGAGGCTTGCGCCCAGCCGGTAAGACCGGGTTTCACCAAATGGCGCAGCATATAATTGTCGAGAAGGGTTGAATACTCTGCCGTATGTTTGAGCATGTGCGGACGCGGACCCACAATTGCCATATCGCCTTTCAGTACATTGAAAAACTGGGGCAATTCGTCGAGGCTCGTTTTCCGCAAGATTTTTCCGATTTTCGTTATTCGAGTATCGAATTTAGATGCCTGTATATTGTCGGCATCGTCGTTCAGGTGCATGGTACGGAATTTCAGGCATTCAAATTCCTTGCCCATATATCCGGTACGTTTCTGTCGGAACAGCACCGGTCCGCGCGAAGATATTTTTACGGCAACCGCCAACGGCACAAACCATAGTGGTGACAGCAATACCATCGGTATTGCCACCAATAAATCCATACATCGTTTTATGCGTCGGTTCATCAAGTTTTGCAAAGGGCATTTTTGCACCGACACGATATTTTGTTCTGTCATGAATGAAAGGAAGATATAGAATATAAACGTTCTTTCACGGTAAATATTGTTTATTTACCGTAATTTTTCGTCTATCAAATCGATTTTCTGCACGAGCAGCTCCATATCTTCTTTCAGTTTCTCTATTTTACGTTCCAAATCTTTCACCATTTTATTTCCCGATTTCGAGGAAACATTGAGAAAGCCCATATTGTTTTGATAGGTTTGCAGGTCGCTTTTCAAATTTTCGTATGCGCGTACCAGACGCTCGCGCTCCCGGTAGAGTTTGTTTTGCGCCTGATCCGACGACGCCAGTTGTTCCACGTTTTCGACAAAGGCGTTCATACGACTGTGGTTTTCTTTTACATTCCAGCGTTTGAAATGAGCATCGACGGCATCTTGATACTGTTTGCGCAGCTTGTCTTTTTCTTTGAACGGTACGTGCCCGACAGCCGCCCATTCCGTCATCAAAGTGCGGACTTGCGCCAGCCCCTCTTCTTTATCGACGGTTTCGTCTATGGCATTCAATTTCTCTATGACAGCCTGCTTGGCAAACAGATTCGCCTGTTCTTCGTCTTTTTTCGAGGAGAAATTTTGTTTGCGGCGTTCAAAGAAATAATCGCACGCTTCCGTGAATTTTTTCCATACCGCATCGGAATATTTGCGGGGCACGGCACCGATGGTGCGCCATTCCTGTTGCAATTTCACCAGTTTATCGGCAGTCGCCCGCCAGTCGGTACTCTCTTTCAACGCTTCTGCCTGTTCGCAAAGAGCCTTTTTCTTTTCGAGGTTGGCTGCCATATTCTCCTTCACCGACTTGTAATATTCGGCTTTACGGGCAAAGAATTGGTCGCACCCCTTGCGGAAACGCTCGAACAATTGCGTATTCACTTTACGGGTGGCAAAGCCTATCGTTTTCCAGCGTTCCTGCAAGTCGAGAATCGCTTTGGTTTTTTTGTCCCACTCGGCAAACGATTGCAAACCGTCGCAATCGATACTTTCCAATTCCTCGCAGATCGCGATTTTTGCCTGTTCGTTGGCTTGGGCTGTTTCTTTCAGACTCTCGAAATGCTGCTGGTACCGTTTGTTTATCACGGTCGATGCCTCTTTGAAGCGATTCCAGATGCTTTCGCGCAACTCTTTCGATACGGGACCTATGCCGCGCCATTCATCGTGCAAAGACTGTAACGTTTTGAACGACGCCAAAATATCTGCATTTTCAGCCAACGCTTCCGCCTGCTCGCAAAGAGCGGTTTTCTGTTCGAGATTTTTCTTGAAATCGTAATCGCGCAGTTCGTTGTGTATTTTGAGCAGGTCGTAAAAATTTTCGGAATAGGTCTGAAATTGTTTCCACAAGTTGCTCACTTCGGTTGCCGGTACTTCGACAATCTCTTTGAACTCCTGTTGCAGCTCTTTGAATTCGTTGTAATATTTTCCGATATTGTCGGTATCGTTCAAAAACTCTTTTATACGGTCGAGAATAGCCCGCTTGCGGGTCAAATTGGCTTCACGCGCTTTCTCTTGGAGTTCGATGTACGCGCTCTTTTTCTCCTTGTAATCGGACAAGAGTTTTTTCAAATCCTCCTCCTGATCGTCGAAAGGTATTTGAAAATCGCCCCGTTCGTTTTCGGGCGTTTCTTCAAAAAGTTTATGGGCTGCCTCTATTTCTGCTTTCCGTATTTTATAATATTGTTGTTTCAACGATTCTATCTCGTCTTTTATCTCCTCTATCGGAGCTTCGAGCAGCGTTTTTATCCGCGCGACGATTTGTTCGCGCGAGTATTTTTCGGCGACAACCGGCTGTTCTGCCGCTTCGGTTTCGGGCACAGACGTTTCGTCTGCTTCCTGAGCAAGAGGTTCTGTATTTATAATTTCCTCTTTTTCATTTACTTCCGAATCTTTCGACAGATTCTCATCTACTTCATTTTTCTCTTGAAAAATATCTTGTGATTCCATTTTTCAAAAATTTAGATAGAAAACATTTTCAACCTACAAAATAAGGGAATTTTTTTCGATTTTGCCCAATAAAAAAACGACATTTTTTGAAAAATGCCGTTTTTTCCCTTTTTTCGGTCTTGTTTTACTCGTAAATCTCTATGCAGCCGAAGCCGAGACTTATCTTGTCGCCAAGTCCGGTATTGTGTATCAATTGTTGCAAAACGGGGTGTAAAGTAAGGTGGAATTTGCACATATAACCAATGACTTTGGATTCTTCGCGCGTAAAACGTTTGATAAATATGCCTTTCCGTTTGGGCGGAGCTATCAGCTCAAATTTGAGGTCGGCATCGAACGGAAATTCCTTTCCGTAAAAATAGCGGTATTTATCCAAGATGCTCCGCAGCAAAAGCTGTTCGTAATCGGGCGAATCGGGTCCGACATACTCGAAACTGCGATTGGCGCGCATACAGGTAATGACTATCGGCGACAACGACAGATAGGTCATGGTTTCGGTATATTCCACCGGATTGCTCTTGACGAGGGCATCGATTTTGAAGCCGACTTGCGAACGTCTGTCGCCGATGAGAATTTCCCGCTCTAAAAATATTTTCTGGAAAAATTCTTCGGTACCGCGCTCAGGCAGGGTAGATATCCACAACTGCACCCGTTTTGCCAGCACGTACAGGCGGTCTTCCTCCACCTTGATTTTGGGAATATAGAAATTGGATACCGACATCAATTTGTATTGGGTGTTCATTTCCGGCAAAAAGCCGTTCATTCCCAACCATTGTTCGTAGGCAGCCCTGTCTTCTGTCAGAAGTCGGTGAATACACGATGACAGTTCGTATTGATAACTTACCGGCAAAATGTTTCCCGAGTATTCCGACTGTACTGTTAGCACTAATTTGAAACGCATAATATTTCCTCTCTTTTTTATATTGTCATGATGCCAATGCTTTGTAATACAACGTCGAGCCGTTCGATGATGCGAATATCGAACGGGCAGTGCGTTGTAGGGTGTCGGGGGTGAGCCGACGGTATTTTTCCACTTCCGTGTCGATGGCTTCGGCTTTATCTATCAACTCGAAGTATGCCAAATTGGCAGCTTTATCTACATAACTCAAATTGGAAAACAGATAATTGGTTTCGAACTTATTTACGGTTTTGTTTATCTCGTTTTCCGATACGGGCATCTGCGCAAGAGCTTCCAACTCTGCCGTTACTGCTTCGTCGGCTTGTTCCGGCGTTACACCTTTGCAGAGGCGACCGTTTATAAGGAACAGTCCGGCATCGATGTCGCCCGTTATGCTGGCGTCGATGGCGGTAAAGAGTTGTTGCTCCATAACCAGCCGGCGGAACAGGCGCGACGACCTGCCGTTGGAGAGTATGTCCGACAACAAATCGCACGCATGATACACGGCATCTTGCCTGCCGCCCATGTGATAGGCTTTTACGAGCGCGTCCGACGGCACACGACGTTCCACTTCGCGGAAGCGCGCTTCCGTCTGCTCCGGTTCTGCCGGAATATCTCGGACAGCTCTGTTTCGTCGGGGTATGGACGAAAACCATTTTTCTGTCAATTGCACGGTCTCGTCGAACGATATATCGCCCACGACGGCAAGTATGGCATTGTCGGGAGCGTAATGCCGGTAAAAAAACGCTTTCACTTCATCGAGCGTGGCATTTTCTATATAGGATATCTCCTTGCCGATGACCGGATAACGGTACGGGTGCTGCCGATATGCCAATTCCCGTATGAGAGCCGGAATATCGCCGTAAGGCTGATTCAGGTTCCGCTGTTTGAATTCTTCTATGACGACTGCCCGCTGCACATCGAAACTGCGCTCGGAAAATTCGAGACTTTCCATTCTGTCCGATTCCAGCCAAAAAGCCGTTTCCACATTCCGACGGGGAATGATGGTATAATAGTTCGTTATATCGTTGCTCGTCCAAGCGTTGTTTTCGCCGCCGGCACGCTGCAATTCGGCATCGAAATCGGGAATATGGGCGGAACCGCCGAACATCAGATGTTCGAAAAGATGCGCAAATCCCGTACCGCACGGCATTTCGTCGCGCGCGCCGACATCGTAAAGCAGATTCAGCGCTACCATCGGCGTTTCTTTATCGCGATGGTGCAACAGACGCAATCCGTTCGATAATCGATGTTTATTTACTTCTATCACCGAGTTGCAATACTTTTACGCGCATTTTTATATCTTTCTCCGGTCGGTCGCCTGCCCGTGTGGCGACTGCCTGTATTTTATCCAAAACATCGAAACCCTCGACCACTTCGCCGAAGACCGTATATTCGCCGTCCAAATGAGGAGCACCGCCTACGGTCGTATAGGTTTGACGCTGCTCTTCCGAGAAAAATTCCGTCGCCGATTTCGGCATCTGCGCCTTCACCTGCGCTACCAACTCCTCTTGCAAGGCTGCCAGCCCCGCCTGATCTTTGTCGCGGCGCATCTGCATGATTTCAGACCGACGCTCCGATGCCAGCGCATTGAAGAGCTGCTGCTCCTTGTATTGCATCATCTGGCGCGCCAAAGCGGCGAGTTGTCCTTCGGTGAACACATTTCCCGTAACGATATAGAACTGCGAACCCGACGACTCTTTGCGCGGATTCACATTGTCGCTCTGGCGGGCGGCTGCCAATGCTCCTTTTTTATGATAATGGGTCGGGACTATCTCGGCGGGAATCGTATAACCCGGACCGCCCGAACCCAAACCGGCATCGGGCGCGGCATTCCGCGACTCGGGATCGCCGCCCTGTATCATAAAATCTTCGATGACCCGATGAAACAGCAGGTCGTCATAAAATCCGGCTTCCGCCAACTTTATAAAATTATCTCTATGCGCGGGCGTATCATTATATAATTTGACAACGATTTCGCCTTTATCGGTTGCTATCGATACGTAAGTCGATTGTTTATCTCGGTCGGAACAAGCGGACATAAGCATGACAAATAAAGTAAAAAACAGGACTGGTTTCATACCGATATTTTTAGATACGATTTCTTGTAACCACAGAAACATCTAACATTCTCGTCGATACAATTCGACCTCTTCTGTTTCCCAATACGGTACAAATATACGGTTTACTTCATTATTCTGCAAGATTTTTCGATAAAAAAACATTTTACCGTCCAAAGTTTATTTTATGCAAAATATATCGTACATTTGCCGTAAATTTTGTAAAAGATTGGTATTTAACAGGGAAAATATCTCAAAAAAAGGAATCGTTGCGATTCGACATGGAATCTCTATGACAGAAGAATTACTGTTGAAAGCCATACAGGCGGCATTGAAAGCGGGTGCCGAAATACGCCGCATCTACGGCGAAAGCGATTTCGGCATAGAACTGAAAGCCGACAACTCGCCGCTGACGATAGCAGACAAACGTTCCGATGCCGTCATTCGGGAAGTTCTTTCCGCCACCCCCTACCCAATACTCAGCGAAGAGGTAAAGGCGCTCCCCTACGAGGAACGCCGCTTGTGGAAACAACTTTGGATAGTCGACCCGCTCGACGGCACCAAAGAGTTCATCAAGCGGAACGGCGAATTTACCGTCAATATCGCTTTTGTGGAAGATGGGGTTCCTATGTCGGGCGTTATTTACGTGCCGGTGAAAAAGATTCTTTATTTCGGCGACATTGCACGAGGGGCATACCGTATCGACGGAATAGAGGAAATTTCGCCGGAAATCTCATGGAACGATTTCCTATCTTCGGCAAAAAAACTGCCGCTGCCGACGCGCCGAAACCGTTTTACCGTCGTGGCTTCGCGCTCGCACCTTTCGCCGGAAACAGCCGATTTCATCGAAACGCTGCGCAAAAAACACCCGACACTCGAAACCGTGTCGATAGGCAGCTCGCTGAAAATCTGTCTGGTAGGTGAAGGCGCGGCAGACATCTACCCGCGTTTCGCTCCCACGATGGAATGGGACACGGCAGCGGGGCACGCCATCGTTCGCGCCGCCGGAAAGGAGGTTTGGCACACCGACCGCCGAACACCGCTGCGATACAACAAAGAAGATTTGCACAACCCCTATTTTATCGTCGAATAAAACAAAACGTATGGAAAAACACATATACCCCATTTTCGACCGTATGTTGCAGCGAAGCGACCGCGAAAAGTTGCTGGGACAGCGAGGCGTCATGCTTTGGTTCACGGGACTTTCCGGTTCCGGAAAAAGCACGTTGGCAATAGCGCTGGAACGGGAGCTGCACAACAGCGGCATCTTGTGCCGCATACTCGACGGCGACAACATACGCACGGGCATCAACAACAATTTGGGATTCTCGGAAGCCGACCGCGTGGAAAATATCCGCCGTATCGCCGAAGTCGCCAAGTTGTTCGTCGATTGCGGCGTCGTAACGATTGCCGCTTTCATCAGCCCGACGGAACAGATACGGAAAATGGCTGCCGACATCATCGGGAAAGACGACTTCATGGAAATATACGTCAGCACCCCTATCGAGGTATGCGAGTCGCGCGACGTAAAAGGGCTTTACAAAAAGGCACGGCAGGGAGAAATCAAAAATTTTACCGGCATCTCCGCTCCTTTCGAGGCGCCGAAAAATCCCGATTTGTCGATAGATACATCGAAGCACACGCTCGAAGAAAGCGTAAATCTGCTTAAAAAAGCCATTTTGCCCAAAATAGCCACCTTTTAGTATTTCTTTGCTCGAAGAAATAGACTACCTTTGCACCCGAAAACAAAACGAATAAAATGCCTGAATACAAGTTGAGCCACCTGAAAGAGCTGGAAGCCGAATCGATACACATCATTCGCGAAGTGGCAGCCGAATTTGAAAATCCGGTCATGCTCTATTCCATCGGCAAAGACTCGTCGGTAATGGTGCGGCTCGCCGAAAAAGCCTTCGCACCGGGTCGGGTGCCGTTTCCCTTGATGCACATCGACTCCAAGTGGAAATTCAAGGAGATGATAGAATTTCGCGACAAATACGCCGCCGAGCATCATTGGAATCTGATTGTCGAATACAACAAGGAAGCATACGAAGCCGGCGTGGGTCCTTTCACGCACGGGAGCAAAGTACACACCGACCTGATGAAAACGCAGGCGCTGCTGCACGCGCTCGACAAATACAAGTTCGACGCAGCTTTCGGAGGCGCCCGTCGCGACGAGGAAAAGTCGCGAGCCAAAGAGCGCATCTTCTCTTTCCGCGACCGCTTCCACCAGTGGGACCCGAAAAACCAACGCCCCGAATTGTGGGACATCTACAATACGCGCGTAAACAAAGGCGAATCCATACGCGTGTTCCCGCTTTCCAACTGGACGGAGCTCGACATTTGGCAATACATACGGATAGAGAACATACCTATCGTGCCGCTCTATTTCGCCAAAGAACGACCGATTGTCAATATCGACGGCAACCTTATCATGGTCGATGACGACCGCATGCCCGAAGAATACCGCAAACGGGCGAAAATGATGAAAGTGCGTTTCCGCACGTTGGGCTGCTACCCGCTGACGGGCGCCATAGAATCCGAAGCCGACACCATCGAAAAAATCGTCGAGGAGATGATGGTTACCACCAAAAGCGAACGGACGACCCGCGTCATCGATTTCGACCAAGAGGCGAGCATGGAACAGAAAAAACGGGAAGGCTATTTCTAAAATTCCGGCGTATGAACGAAACGAAAAAAGATAAACTCAACATATCGGAGTTCCTCGATCAGGACGAGAAAAAAGACTTGTTGCGCCTGCTCACGGCAGGTTCTGTCGACGACGGCAAATCGACGCTTATCGGTCGCCTGCTTTTCGACAGCAAGAAATTGTATGAAGACCAGCTCGACGCCCTCGAACGCGACAGTAAACGCGTGGGCAATGCCGGCGACAACATCGACTACGCCCTCCTGCTCGACGGTCTGAAAGCCGAGCGCGAGCAAGGCATCACCATCGACGTGGCTTACCGCTACTTCTCCACCAACAAACGGAAATTCATCATCGCCGACACTCCCGGACACGAGCAGTACACCCGCAACATGATTACGGGCGGTTCTACTGCCAATCTGGCGATTATTCTGGTCGATGCCCGCACGGGCGTCATCACGCAGACCCGCCGCCACACCTATTTGGTTTCGCTCTTGGGAATAAAGCATATCGTGCTTGCCGTCAATAAGATGGACTTGGTGAATTACGATAAAAACGTCTTCGACAAAATCGTGGAAGAGTATCGTAAATTCGTAGAGCCGCTCGGCATACCCGATGTGGTGTGCATACCCCTCTCCGCCCTCAAAGGCGACAACGTGGTAGATAAATCGGAAAACATGACGTGGTACACGGGGCGCGCCCTGCTCGATTTCTTGGAAACCGTGCATATAGCCAACGACCACAATCTGAAAGATTTCCGCTACCCCATACAATACGTTTTGCGTCCGAATCTGAATTTTCGCGGATTTTCCGGCCGCGTAGCCTCCGGCGTCGTGCACAAAGGCGACGAAGTGCTGGCTATTCCGTCGGGCAAAAAATCGCGCGTCAAATCGATTACCACCTACGACGGCGAACTCGACGAAGCCTTTTCGCCGCAATCGGTTACGCTGACGCTCGAAGATGAGATAGACCTTTCGCGCGGAGAAATGCTCGTACACCCCGACAACGTGCCGCACATCAGTCGCTATTTCGAGGCAATGCTCGTATGGATGGACGAAAAAGATATGGAGCGCGACCAGCAGTATTTCATCAAGCAGACCACCAACACGACCCGCGTACATATAGAACGGATACGCTACAAAGTCGATGTCAATACGATGGAACAGTCGATGACCGACGCTCTGACGTTGAATGAGATAGGTCGCGCCGTATTCGTTACCAACAAACCGATATTTTTCGATTCCTATAAAAAGAACAAGAGCTGCGGCTCGTTCGTGCTCATCGACCCGATAACCAACAACACCTGCGCGGTGGGCATGATTATCGATGAAGTGAAAAGTTCCGACCTCGCCTCGACCATCACCGAAGCCGACCGCAAAAAAATGCAGGAAGGCGTATCGGCGGTAACGGTTGCAGAACGCGAAAAACATCTCGGGCACGAAGGTCGGCTATTCAGCGTGGTGGGCGACAACCTTGCAGCGCAGCGCGAATGCGCCTATATGCTGGAACGCCGCTTGTTCGACATCGGACATTTCGCCGTCGTGCTCGACGCCGAAACGTTAGGACTTAAAAATCGGGACAACGCGGCATTTGCCGCTATCGCCGAAACGCTCGTCGGACAGGGGTTGACAGTCATCTGCATCGACCTTTACGGCGAAGTAAAAGCCGACGCTTTCACTATCGGTATCGACAAAGAAACCTCGCAGCCGGTGGAACGCGACAAAAATTTCTGCACGATCAACCGGCAGCACATCGCCGAAGCCGTCGAAAACATCATCAACATAAAACTCTGAGCATGGGATTCAACTTTCAGAAACTACCGGTCAATACGCTGATAGGTGCCGATTGGAAAACCTTTTGTGAAGTTACGCGGGGACGTACCGTAGAGAAAGGGTACAAAGTGAAGTACGGTATGACAAAGGCATTGTGCCGGCTGTTGAGCCTTACCAATGCCATCGAAAACCGGCGTTTCGACAAGTGGCTTGCCGACAAACCCATCGAAAACGACCCCGTGTTCATTCTCGGACACTGGCGCAGCGGTACGACCTTTGTGCATAACGTTCTTTCGCAGGACAAACAATTCGGCTACAACACGACGTATCAGACGGTTTTCCCCCACTTGATGCTTTTCGGACAGCCTTTCTTCAAAAAAATGGCGACGCTCGCCATGCCGGCGAAAAGACCGACCGACAACATGGAGCTGAGCGTCGACCAACCGCAGGAAGAGGAATTTGCCCTGCTCAACATGACCCCCTGCAACTTCTACAACTTTTGGATATATCCACACTATACGCAGGAATACAGCAAAAAATTCCTGCTGTTCGAAGATGCCACGCCCGAAGAAACGGCACATTTCAAAAAGATATTCGAGCGACTGGTAAAAATCGCATTATGGAATACGGGCGGCGAACGTTTTCTCTCGAAAAACCCGCCGCACACGGGACGCATCAAAGTGCTGCTCGAAATGTTCCCCAACGCCAAATTCATCTATCTGATGCGGAATCCCTACACCGTATTCGAATCGACGCGGAATTTCTTTATCAATACCATACGCCCGCTCAAACTGCAAAATGCCTCCGACGACGAAATCGTCGATAACATCGTAAAGGTGTATAGAGACCTCTATTTCCGCTATCAGGCAGACAAGAGCTTGATACCCGAAGGCAACCTGATTGAAATCAAATTCGAGGATTTCGAACAGGACGCTTTGGCGATGACCCGCAAAATCTACGATACGCTTTCACTGCCCGGATTCGAGCAAGCCCGTCCCGCCATCGAAGCCTATATCAATAAGAAAAAAGGCTACAAGAAAAACAAATACAGCTACGCTCCCGCCACCGTCGAAACGGTGGAAAAGAATTGGGATTTCGCACTCAAAGATTGGAATTACAGTCTGTAAATCGCGGAGCTGTTGCATTTTCGGAGAATCGCCGGTGGAAACATCGGCGATTCTCTTTTTTTCGGTTAATCTTCATAAAAAAGTCAAAGAAAATACTTCTTTTCCCTAAAATTTATTGGAAATATAAAGAATATTTATTTCCTTTGAAGTGCATAATCCGTTTGTTTTACAAACGGCAATAAACGCTTGTAAATCTATAAACTATATGAAAAATTATCCGAAAATTGGAATCCGCCCGACCATCGACGGCCGTCAAGGCGGAGTGCGAGAAAGCCTCGAAGAAAAGACCATGAATTTGGCAAAGGCAGTAGCCGAGTTAATCAGCAGCAACCTGCGCAACGGCGACGGTTCGCCGGTAGAGTGCGTCATTGCCGACGGCACGATAGGTCGTGTCGGCGAGAGTGCCGCCTGTGCCGAAAAATTCGAACGCGAAGGCGTAGGCGCCACCATTACCGTAACGTCGTGCTGGTGCTACGGTGCCGAAACGATGGATATGAACCCCTATTACCCGAAAGCCGTATGGGGATTCAACGGAACGGAACGTCCGGGCGCCGTATATCTGGCAGCCGTATTGGCAGGGCACGCCCAAAAGGGTCTCCCCGCTTTCGGCATATACGGACACGACGTGCAAGACCTCGACGACAATACGATACCCGCCGATGTGGCTGAAAAGATTCTGCGCTTCGCCCGCGCCGCACAGGCGGTGGCCACCATGCGCGGAAAATCGTACCTCTCCATGGGCAGCGTCTCTATGGGTATCGCCGGCTCTATCGTCAATCCCGATTTCTTTCAGGAATATCTGGGTATGCGCAACGAGTCGATAGACCTCACCGAAATTCTGCGCCGTATGCAGGAAGGCATCTACGACAAAGATGAATATGCCAAAGCAATGGCTTGGACGGAAAAATATTGCAAGGTGAACGAGGGCAAAGACTTCAACGTCCCCGCCAAAACGAAAAGCCGTGCCGAAAAAGACAAGGATTGGGATTTCATCGTGAAGATGACGATTATCATGCGCGACCTGATGCGCGGCAATCCCAAACTTCGCGAAATGGGCTTCAAGGAAGAAGCGATCGGACACAACGCCATTGCCGCCGGATTTCAGGGACAGCGCCAGTGGACGGACTTCCTGCCCAACGGCGACTTCTCGGAAGCGCTGCTCAACACGTCGTTCGACTGGAACGGCATACGCGAAGCCTTTGTCGTAGCGACCGAAAACGACGCCTGCAACGGCGTGGCGATGCTCTTCGGGCACCTGCTCACCAACCGCGCACAGATATTCTCCGACGTGCGCACCTATTGGAGCCCCGAAGCCGTAGAACGGGTTACCGGCAAGAAACTGACAGGACTGGCTGCCAACGGCATCATTCACCTCATCAACTCCGGTGCCACGACGCTCGACGGCACGGGAGCCTGCACCAAAGACGGACAGCCCGCCATGAAACCCTATTGGGAAATCTCCGAGAAAGAAGCCGAAGCCTGCTTGAAAGCCACGACTTGGTATCCTGCCAACCGCGACTACTTCCGCGGGGGCGGTTTCTCGTCGAACTTCCTTTCCAAAGGCGGAATGCCTGTAACCATGATGCGCCTGAATCTGGTAAAGGGTCTGGGTCCCGTGTTGCAGCTCGCCGAAGGCTGGACAGTGGACATCGACCCCGAAATACACAAAATACTCGACGAGCGCACCGACCACACGTGGCCTACGACGTGGTTCGTTCCCCGTCTTTGCGACAAAGCGCCGTTCAAGGACGTTTACTCCGTCATGAACAACTGGGGTGCCAACCACGGAGCCATAACCTACGGACACATCGGACAAGACCTTATCACGCTGGCGTCTATACTGCGCATACCCGTATGTATGCACAATGTCGATGACGAAAAGATTTTCCGCCCCGCTGCATGGAACGCTTTCGGCATGGACAAAGAGGGCGCCGACTACCGCGCTTGCGCCGCTTACGGACCTATCTACAAATAAAATATCATTAACCCTTAAATACAAAAAACATGATTAACAGATTTGTTCTCAACGAAGTTTCCTATTTCGGACCCGGGGCGCGCGAAGTGCTGCCCAAAGAGGTAAAACGTCTTGGTCTGCACAAGGCTTTCGTCGCCACCGATAAAGACCTTATCAAATTCGGTGTGGCAGACAAAGTGCTTTCGGTGCTGAAAAACGCCGGCATTCCTTACGAAGTGTTCAGCGATATAAAACCCAACCCGACGGTATCGAACGTGAAAGCCGGCGTAAAGGCTTTCGCTGCATCGGGCGCCGATTTCATTCTGGCTATCGGCGGTGGTTCGTCCATCGACACCGCCAAGGCTATCGGCATCATCACCAACAACCCCGATTTCAGCGACGTGGTTTCGCTCGAAGGTGTAGCAGACACCAAAAAGAAATCCGTTCCCATTATCGCCCTGCCGACGACCGCCGGTACGGCTGCCGAAGTTACTATCAATTACGTCATCACCGACGAAGCGAATGAGAAAAAAATGGTCTGCGTCGATCCGAACGACATTCCCGCTATCGCTATCGTCGATGCCGAACTGATGTACACGCTGCCCAAGAGCCTCACCGCCGCCACCGGTCTCGACGCTTTGACCCACGCTATCGAAGGTCTTATCACCAAAGGCGCATGGGAAATGAGCGACATGTTCGAGATAAAAGCTATCGAAATGATAACGCGCTACCTCGAAACCGCCGTGAAAGAGCCGACGAATGCCGAAGCCCGCAACGGCATGGCAGTGGCGCAGTATATCGCCGGTATGGCATTCTCCAACGTAGGTCTGGGCGTGGTACACGGCATGGCACACCCGCTGGGCGCCATATTCGACATACCGCACGGCGTAGCCAACGCCCTGCTGCTGCCCACGATTATGGCATTCAACGCTCCCGCCGCACTCGACAAATACGTAATCATCGCCAAAGCGATGGGCGTATACAAAGAGGGCATGAGCAAGGAAAAGGCTGCCGAAACGGCCGTCGAAGCCGTGAAAGCGCTGGCGATACGGGTCGGAATCCCGCAGCACCTGAGCGAATTAGGCATCAAGGAGAGCGACCTGCCGAAGCTCGCCGACTCCGCCATTGCCGACGTCTGCACGCCGGGCAACCCGCGCGAAGTAACCCGCGATATCATTCTCGAACTTTACCGCAAAGTTCTCTAAAAAACACCTCTGCGTTACGGCTGTGCAATGCAGCCGTAACGCACTTTTTATCAATCAACTACATATCATGGAAACACCGAAGACAGGTTATCGGGTGCAGTCGTACAAGCAACCGGTGAAACGATATTGCCAGACACTCGATTTGAAAGAAAATCCGGAATTGATAGCCGAGTACCGGAAACGGCACAGTGAAGAATATGCGTGGTCGGAAATCCTCGCAGGCATACGCGAAGTGGGAATCCTCGAAATGGAGATATACATTTTGGGCTCTCGTTTGTTTATGATTGTGGAGACGCCCCTCGACTTCGACTGGGACACCGCCATGCAGCGGCTCGGCACCCTGCCCCGCCAGCAGGAATGGGAAGACTATATGGCTATCTTTCAGCAGGCTGCCGCCGGCGCATCGTCCTCTGAAAAATGGCGGCCTATGGAGCGTATGTTTCACCTTTACGATAAATAATCTGCCTTATGGAAGCGACAAGCAAAACCGCCAAACCGAAACTCGTCGAAAAAAAATATCTGGTTACCTTTATCCTTATCACGGCGCTGTTTGCCTTGTGGGGATTCGCCAACGACATCACCAACCCCATGGTCGCCGCTTTCCAGACCGTCATGGAACTCTCCGCCGCCAAAGCCTCCATGGTGCAATTCGCATTCTACGGCGGCTACGCCACCATGGCAGTGCCTGCCGCGCTTTTCATTCGCCGGTACAGTTATAAAAGCGGTATCCTGCTCGGGCTTGCCCTCTATGCCGTCGGGGCGTTCCTGTTCATTCCCGCCGCTGCCTATCAGCAATTTACCTTTTTCTGCCTCTCGCTGTATATTCTGACATTCGGACTGGCGTTCCTCGAAACGACCGCCAACCCCTTCATACTCTCGCTCGGCTCGAAAGAGAGTTCGACCCGCCGGCTCAACATGGCGCAGGCGTTCAATCCCATGGGTTCGCTCTCAGGCATGGCGGTCGCCTCGCTCGTCGTGCTGCCGGCTCTTTGGTCGGACAGACGCGACGCCGCCGGACAGATTCTCTTCAACACCCTTTCCGAAGCCGAGAAAGCCGAAATCCGGCTGCACGACCTCGCCATCATTCGCGACCCCTACGTGGCTATCGGCATCGTCGTATTGATAATGTTCATCATCATCGCGTTGAAGAAAATGCCGCAGACCGCCCGTCGGGAAGACGGCACGACCGGTAAAGTGAGCGAGACCCTCTCCCGCCTCTGGAAAAACAAAATCTACCGCGAAGGCGTATTGACGCAGATGTTCTACGTCGCCGCGCAAATCATGGTCTGGACGTTCATCATACAATACGCCGACAATCTCGGCATCAACAAAGCCACCGCCCAGAACTACAACATCATCGCCATGTCGATGTTCCTGTGCAGCCGCTTCATCAGCACCTTCCTGATGAAGTACATTAATTCGCACGTGCTGCTTGCCTGCTTCGGTGTAGGAGCGGCGCTCGCCACGTTGGGCACGATTTTCATCGTCGGCGTGGGCGGACTCTACTGCCTTGTGGCTATCAGCATTTTCATGTCGCTCATGTTCCCCACCATTTACGGCATCGCCCTCGAAAACGTCGATGCGCAGGACACCACGCTCGGAGCCGCATTCCTCGTCATGGCAATCGTGGGCGGCGCGCTCATGCCGCCCCTGCAAGGCAGCATTATCGACCAAGGTACGCTGTTCGGACTGCCGGCGGTGAACGTTTCGTTCGTACTGCCGCTTATCTGCTTCCTCGTCGTGGCGCTCTACGGTTACCGAACTTCGCGCATGAAAACACATAATGTATAACCTCAAAAATCCGATTCACGATGATGTTCATGTATCTTTCATTCATGCTTACAGTGATGTCTATTTTCATCATGGCGGCTTACGTAGCCGGCGTGTGCATCGAAATAAAGGGTGTGCCTCCCTCTATCAGCGCCACATTTTTCAAACTGAAACACCGTTTTTGGTTCACGGCTACCATGTGGTCGGTTTCTCTCCTGCTTATCTATCCCATTATCATGGTAAGCAAGCCCCATACGACAATCGCCGCCATCATCGCGATGGTCGGACTTTTCTTGGTGGGCGCCGCTCCCAATTTCACCGACAAACATCAGCGGAAGATACACATCACCGGCGCCACATCGAGCCTCATCGGCTCGCAGATATGGGTCGGGTTCAACCTGCCCCTACTGCTTCTTGCATGGAGTGCCTACATACTCTATACCATTATCGCCATGTCGGTGCAAAAACAAGGCTCATTCACGGTGCGTTTCCTGCGGACGAACCCCCTGTTCTGGATCGAAATATTCTCCCTCGCCACCACCTACGCCACCATTTTCATCAAGCTGTTCGAATAGCACCGACGCTCTTTCCCATTCCGCTCTTTCCGCCAGACGCCCGTTTTCGCGGAAAGAGCGTTTTTTATGCACTTTTTCTCGAACCGAAATAAAAAATTACAAGAATCATCATAAAATTTGCAAGCTACCCTACGAGAGTGTTTGCAGGAACGATATTTTTCGTATCTTTGTGGCGATACGGGGAACGGCGGTTCTCCACAACCTATTGATTCGTAAAGCGTTTCGTTTTATCCTTTACAAGAAATTTCGCCAAAGTTTTGCATACAAGGATAGACAGTGCAAACGCTCATGCAGCCGATATGCGCCGTGAGGTGTTCATATATGGCAGGCGTGGGGTAGCTGTTTATTTGTATGCGGGTGTTTGGCGATACCTCTTGTAAGATAAACGGAAATTGTTCCCACGCTTTTTATATTCCTTATTAACCGCCTTGTCGGGGAACAGCGGGCATAAATTTTTGAAACATGAAAAAACAGTATGTTTTTTGTCGCATGGCGCTGTTGCTGTGCGCGTGGTTGATCTCCTCAACGGCTTATGCCGAAATCTACTCCGGCGAATGCGGTGCCGAAGGCTCCAATGTTACTTGGAAACTTGATACCGAGACGGGCGTACTCGAAATCTCCGGTACAGGAGCGATGAATTATTATGATTCTGCGCCATGGAGTGATTATGGTGGTATCGTTTCGGTAACGATAGGCGATAGAGTTACCACTATCGGCAACAGAGCTTTTCGGAATTGCATGGATTTGACGTCGGTAACGATAGGTAAGAGTGTTCAGACTATCGGCTATGGGGCTTTTGGAGGTTGTATAGGCTTGCAAGAGATAACGATACCCAATAGCGTTACTACTATCGGCGACGGTGCTTTTTCCGATTGCTGGGGTTTGACGTCGGTAACGATAGGTGACGGCGTTACCTCTATCGGCTATTATGCTTTTTCCGATTGCTGGGGTTTAACGTCGGTAACAATACCTGAAGGTGTTACCTCTATCGGCTATTATGCATTTTTCGGTTGTATGAATTTGGAAAAGTTTGACGGAAAATTGGCAACAGCCGATAATAGAAGTCTTGTCGTAAACGATACATTGGTGGCTTTTGCACCGAGTGGATTGTCCTTTTATACTATACCTGACGATGTTAAAGTTATCGGTGAGCAGACTTTTTCCGGTTGCGAGGGCTTAACGTCGGTAACGATACCTGAAGGTGTTACATCTATCGGTGACTATGCTTTTTCCGAGTGCAGGGGATTGTTATCGGTAACGATAGGCGCTGGCGTTACGACTATCGGCAGCGGTGTTTTTTCCGCGTGCTGGGGATTGAAAGAAGTATGGTTCAATGCCGATTCTTGTGTTCAAATGGGTGTGTATAATGGTCATGGTGATCCTGTTTTCAAAGAGTGTTCGTCATTGACGACAATACATATTGGAGCGAATGTCAAACGGATTTCCAACAATGCTTTTTGGAGTTGCTCGGGCTTGACGGAGATAACAATACCTAATAGCGTTACGACTATCGGCAATAACGCTTTTCTCTATTGCAGGGGCTTGACGTCGGTAACGATACCCGAGAGTGTTACGACTATCGGTAGTGGTGCTTTTTCCGGTTGCGAGAGTTTGACATCGGTAACGATACCCAAGAACGTTACCTCTATTGGCAGTAGGGCTTTTTCCGATTGCAACAGCTTGACGGAAGTTTGGTTTAATGCCGACTCTTGTACGTACGGAGGCTTTGAGGGGTGTGAGGCATTAGCAACGGTACATATCGGAGAGAATGTCAAACAGATTCCCGAAGATGCTTTTTCCGGTTGCGAGGGCTTAACGGAGATAACGATACCCAACAATGTTACCACTATCGACGACAATGCTTTTGCGGGTTGCGGCTTGACGGAGATAACGATACCTAATAGTGTTATCACTGTCGGCGAGGGGGCTTTTTCCTATTGTACCGGTTTGACGACGGTAACGATAGGCGCTGGCGTTACCTATATCGGTGAGCAGGCCTTTTCCGGTTGCGAGGGCTTAACGTCGGTAACGATACCAAAAAGTGTTACATATATCGGCGGCTATGCTTTTTCCCGTTGCGAGGGCTTAACGGAGATAACGATAGGCGCTGGCGTTACCTATATCGGTAGTGGGGCTTTTGAGAATTGTATTGGCTTGACGTCGGTAACTGCCTATAATCCGATACCTGTAAATTTAGTGAACGAATATGAAGAAGATAATGCTTTTTGGGGTGTAGATTGCTCCAAGTGCACGCTCTATGTACCTGCCGAATCGGTAGAATTATATAAAGCCGCCGAAGGGTGGAAGGAGTTCGGAAAGATATTGCCGATAGACGAATCCTCCGCCATTACGGAAACACGACAAGACAAAGCCGACGGACACGTAACAGTGTATAACCTGCAAGGCGTATTGGTACTCGAAACCGATGATGCCGCCGACCTCAAAACGTTACAGAACGGCGCATATATCGTGAACGGCAAGAAGATGATAATCGTCCGATAACACGAATATTATAGCAAAAGAGCATAGAATGAAAAGAGAATTTCCTGAATAGATGATCTTTGACACGCCGTCCTGCCATGTGAATGGCAGGACGGCTTTTTATTTTCACCGAAAACAATAAAAAAGAGGCTGCCCGTATCGCGAAGGCAGCCTCTGCTCCACTCGGATAAAATCACTTCAACCGGTGGAGCACATGGGCAGCTTTGCGCCCGAATTTCTTTATGTCGCGCCCCATGCCTACGAGCATCGAATCGCCCCGCGCCAGCAGCGAAACGTCCTCGCCGTTTTTGCCGATGAACACGATCAGCGTGTCGGCAGGCATACCGGGCACCGGCATCATCTGCGCCTGAATCATGACGCTAGTATCTGCCATCGTTGCCGAGTCGGTATACGACATCACCATTTGATATAGCTCATCGCCGCCGTTCATGGGCGTGAGTACGAACAGGTCGTAGAGAATGGCTTGCCCGTCGGCAGATTCCGCCCACCCTTCGTAAATCGTAACCAGCGTATCATTGACCATCGCTTCGGCTTGCAGGCTTACGCTTTCGCCCTGCTGTTGCCGCGAATGGCACGCCGCCAGCAATGCCGGCGCCAAGAGTAAAAGAAACAACTTTTTCATAGATGTAATTTTTATAAAACTTCTACTCCCTATAACAGACATCGGGTAAAATAGTTTGCCGGAAATTTCCGATTTCCGCCCCGCGCTGTTCGTAAAATCGTTTTGGCATAAAATTTGCAGGAAAATCGAAAAAGAGTTGTTCCCGATATGACTGTCGCCGAAATACAACACCGCTACCGCGAAGTGATGGCGCTCCTCGACGAGAAGCGGCTCAAAGAGGCGTTCGACCGCATTTCGGTGTGGCTTTCGATGCTCCCCGACGCGTGGCAGATTGCCGACAAACTGTCGGAGGCGGAAACCGCCTATCGCTACCTGACGCAATATATGCTCGACGGCTGCGACGACCCCGACCGCCAACAGATGTACGGCAAGCTGATGCTTACCGCCTACACGTTGGCCGACCGCACGGAAGAGGCGCTGCTCGCCGCCGAATCGAATACGCTCTATTTCCAGAAAAAACGCTATTTCCGGCAACTTGCCGATGCATCGATACAGAGTGCCTGCAAAGCGCTGGACAAGGCTTACGACGAACTTTCGCTGCAACTGCTGGCGGAGGAAAACGACGACACGCGCGCCCGCCAAAAGCAGCTGCGCGAAAAAACGGAACGCGCCCGCGAAGAACTGTTTACGCTTATCTGGACGAACTATCCCGCGACGGAAGACGACTATGCGGCGCTGAAAGCCTGCCTGTCGCCCGACCGCTATCCGGCAGAAACGGCATCGGCTGTCGTCGCCGCCCTGTTGCTGAACCTGCTGCAACGCTACGACGAGCGGAAAATCGGCCTGCTCCTCTCCGCCTACACCGAATGGCGCGACGACGAAGTGCGGCAGCGCGCCTTGTGCAGTGCATTGATGCTGCTCTACATCTACCGCAGCCGCGCCGCGCTCTCGACCGCACTGACGGCGCACCTCGAATCGCTGAAAGAGCAAGAAGGCTTCGCCCGCGACACGCGCAACATATTCCTGCAACTGATACGCAGCCGCGAGGCAGAGCGCATCTCCAAAAAACTAACGGAGGAGCTGCTGCCCGAAATGATGAAGCTCTCGCCCTCGCTCTACAAGAAAATAAACCCGTCGCCAAACGACGGCGAAGGCACGCCCGATAAAAATCCGGAGTGGCAGGAGTTGCTCGAACAATCGGGCATCGCCGACAAGATAAAGGAAATGAACGACTTGCAAATGGAAGGCTCGGACGTGTTTTTGAGTACGTTCTCCAACCTGAAAAGTTTTTCGTTCTTCAACGACATCGGCAACTGGTTTGCGCCGTTCTATGCGGAACACAGCGCCGTGCAGGACATTTTCCCCGCAGGGGGCAGCGGCGGCGACACGTTTCTGAAACTGCTCGGCAGTTCGCATTTTCTCTGTAACTCCGACAAATATTCGTTCTGCCTGAGTCTGAAACAGGTTTCGGAAGCGCAGCGGCAGATGATGACCTCCCAATTCAACTCCGAAAGCGCCGACCTCGAACAGCTCGAAAAAGAGCGCACGAGCCTCTCCGGCGAGGAATTGAGCAAGAGCATCGCCAACCAGTACATTCAAGACCTTTACCGCTTCTTCAAGCTCCACAGCCGGCGCGAGGAGTTTTACGACCCGTTTGCCGAGCCTGTCGATTTGTTGCAGCTTCCGAGCCTGCAATCGGTTCTCGGCGACGAAAACACGATGCGCCTCATTGCCGAGTTTTATTTCAAAAAAGAGTTTTACGCCGATGCCCTCGCCGTGTTCGAGCGGCTGACCGAGCAGTACGGCGCCGACAACGGAGTTTACCAAAAGACGGGCTACTGCCTGCAAACTCTCGGCGAATACGAAAAGGCGTTGAACGTCTACCTGCGCGCCGAAATGATACAGCCCGACAACCTCTGGACAATACGCCGCATCGCCGCCTGTTACCGCTCGTTGAAAAACAGCGCGAAAGCTCTCGTCTACTACCTGCGGGCGGCAGAACTGCAACCCGACAGTCTCGCCATCGGTCTGAACATCGGACATTGCTACGTGGAAGCGAAAAACTACGAGGAAGCGTTGAAATACTATTTCAAAGTCGATTACCTCGCCCCCGACAGCGGAAAGGCATGGCGCCCCATTGCGTGGTGTTCGTTCCTCGTGGGCAAGAAAGAGCAGGCGCAGCGCTACTACGAAAAGATTTTGAACGATAAGCCGACGGCAACGGACTATATGAATGCCGGACACGTGGAACTCGCTTTCGGACACGTGCGCCGCGCACTCGACCTCTACCGCGAAAGCCTCGCAGCCGAAGGCGGCGACTTGCGCCGCTTCCGTGAAAATTTCAAGCAGGATATTCCCGACCTCGTGCGTGCCGGCATACGCGAGAGCGACATTCCCATTCTGCTCGACCAACTCCTGTATCGCGTATCGTAATCAACGGCTGCCCAAGTCGTCGTACAGTTTTTGCAGAAATGCCTGCGCCGATTTTTGACGGTCGGCAGCCTCGCTGCCTTCGGAGAGCGTCCATTGCTGCGACTCGCAATCGTATATCACGCGGTTTTCCGCATCGACATACCCCAGACCATCTTTATATGTATAGTAGGCAAACGCCCGCTGCGTGGTGTCCGCCATGTTTTTGCCGAAAGAAAAATCGGAATAGTCGATGTGCATCTGCGCCAGCAGCGTGGGCGCCAAATCTATCTGCGAAGCGTAACGCTCCACCACCCGATGCCCTTTCACCGCACCGCCGCACCACACCATCGGTATATGGTGGCGGCGCACCTCGTCTTCGCGTATGCCGGCAGGATAGCGCATCGTGTGGTCTGCCACGAAGACGACCAGCAAATCGTCCCACAGCGGCGTAAGGCGCAGGCTATCGACAAACGCTCCCAAACAGCTGTCGGTGTAAGCCACCGAATTGAGATAGGGGTCTTCGTGCCGGCGCATCGGCACGTCGAAAGGCTCGTGGCTGCTCAGGGTAAGAAAAGTTTTCATAAACGGGTGCGGCGCCTTCTGCGCCATTTGCAGCACGTGGGGAAAAGAAAAGTGGTCGGGAACGCCCCATTTTGCCGTGTTTTCATCGGCGGGAAAATCGGTAACGGAAAAGACCGACCCGTACCCCGTCGCATAAAAATAAGAACGCATATTGGTGAAATCGGCATCGCCGCCGTATATCATCTGCGTGTCGTAACCCGCCCCGCGCAGCGAGCGGGCAATGGCAGGCAGCGACTGCGACTTGGCAGGCACTTTCATTATCGACGTCGTGGGCTGCGCCGGATAACCGCTAAGCAGCGACACCAGCCCTCTGTCGGTGCGGAAGCTGTTCGCATAAAAATTGGAGAAATAGATGCCCTCCTCCGAAAGCGCTTTCAGGCGCGGCATCACGCCGGGCATATCGAGAATATGCCCCGTAAAACTTTCGAGTACGACCAGAATAATATCGGGGCGCGTGGTCGTGAGCCACGCCGCCGTATCGTCGGGAAAAACGACCGGACGCGGCGCCAGCGGGGCAAAAGCGGCATCGGCTTCGTCGTCGGACATGAAACGGTATTGCGATGCGAAATCCTTGCCTTTTGAAAGCGACGACATCAGGCTGAAAACCGGATTGATAGCCGCATGATTCAACTCCATACGCTCACTGAAATAAGCCTTGCCCACATTCATCGTCGATGCCGAAACGCCACCCCGTATCGGCAGGAACAAAAAAGCTGCCATAAGCAGGCAGACGAGCGACACAGCCGTCTTGCGACCGGCGGTCGGCTCGGGCTTTTCATGCACCAACGGACGCAGCAGCCACCGGTCGAGCGGATAGCCGACAACGATTACATAGACGAGTATGCCGAAAATGCCGCCCGCCAACTGTCCCGCCGACACGCTCGCCACCGCATCGGCAGGCGATTGCAGGTAAAACAGCGGCGTGGCGTCGATGCGGAATCCCCAATAGCCGTACAACTCGGCATCGCCGATGCAAACGGCGGCCAACAGCAAAACGATGATGCCGAAATATATCCGCAGTGCATAGAGCAGCCACCGCCCGCCCGTCCACACCGACACGCCCGCGAGCAAAATCGGCAAAACCGTCAGGTAAGCCGCCACCGAAAAGTCCATCGGCAATCCGTGCCACATGACCCGACACCAGTCGACAAACGTCGTCGAAGCATACAAATCGCCCTGCCAGAGCATAAAAAGAGGCTTTTGCAGGAGGAATACCAGCACAAACCAAAAATAAATTCCTGCTAAATACAACAGTCGAAACATACGAATCCGTTTTTCTTTTCAAAGATAGACAGGATTGCCGCCCATTACAACGAGAAAAACAATATTAACATAAATTAAAAATATCAAAACCGCACAAGCCGTTTTTTATTCGGATATTTGTTTTCCGATTTTCATACAACATTCCCGATGAAACGACTGTTATATTTTATTCTCATTTTCACCTTATTTGCTTGTAACGACATGACACAGAACAATCCGCTCTTGGAAAAATTCGATACGCCGTATGGCACGGCGCCGTTTGAACGCATAAAAACCACCGATTTCGAGCCGGCGGTTGCCGAAGCGATACGCCGGCATCAAAGCGAAATCGACGCCATCGTGCAGCAGCCGGAAGCTCCGACTTTTGAAAACACGATAGAAGCGCTGGAAGCCTCCGGCAGCACGCTCGACCGCATCACGTCGATATTCTTCAACCTACTCAGCGCCAACGGCGACGACGAAATGATTGCCATTTCGGAGCGCATCTCTCCCCTGCTCACCGAACACGAAAACAACATCAATCTCAACGAAGCGCTGTTCCACCGCATCAAAACGGTCTATGAACAGCGCGACACGCTGACGCTCACGCCCGAACAGCGCCGCTTGCTCGAAGAAACCTATTCGAGCATGGCGCGCAACGGAGCCAATCTCGAAGGCGAAGCCAAAGAAGAGTACCGCCGGTTGAGCAAGGAGTTAAGCCTCCTCTGTCTGAAATTCGAGTCAAACGAGCTGAAAGCCACCAACGCTTTTGAAATGATTCTCACCGACGAAAGCGAAACGGCGGGGCTGCCCCAAAGCGTACTCGATGCCGCAGCCATGCGCGCCAAAGAAAAGGGGCACGACAACGCCTATCTGTTCGACCTCTCCTATCCCAGTCTTTCGGCATTTCTGCAATACTCGTCGCGTCGGGATTTGCGCGAAAAAATATACCGCGCCTACAACACCCGCTGCGTCGGCGGAGAGTACGACAACCGCGAAGTTGCCGAGCGCATTGCCCGCCTGCGCTACGAAATCGCCCGCCTGCTGGGTGAAAAAGATTATGCGACGCACGTGCTGCAACACCGCATGGCACACGACAGCGAACACGTATATGACCTGCTTCACCACCTGCTCGATGCCTACAAACCGACCGCCTTGCGGGAAGTGGAACAGTTGAACGAATTTGCCTCGAAACTCGAAGGAAAACCGGTTACCGTCATGGGGTGGGATTTTTCCTACTATGCCGAAAAACAGAAAGATGCCTTGTATCATCTCAACGATGAAATGCTGAAACCCTATTTCGAGTTGGAACAGGTGAAAAAAGGCGTATTCGGACTGGCGACCCGCCTGTACGGACTGAAATTCAGGAAAACGGACAAAATACAGAAATACCACCCCGAAGTGGAAACGTTTGAAGTGTACGACGAAAACGACGATTTTCTCGGCATTCTCTACACCGATTTCCACCCGCGCGCCACGAAACAGGGCGGTGCGTGGATGACCGAATTCAAAGGTCAATGGCTCGAAGCCGACGGCACGAACAGTCGTCCGCACGTCTCGTTGGTAATGAATTTCACGCGCCCCACCGACACGGTACCGGCGCTGCTCACCTACTACGAAGTAAGCACGTTCCTGCACGAGTTCGGACACGCCCTGCACGGATTGATGACCAACTGCCGGTACGAGTCGCTCTCCGGCACGGGCGTCTATCGCGACTTCGTGGAGCTGCCCTCCCAACTGATGGAAAACTGGCTGCCCGAAAAAGAGTTTCTCTACACCTTCGCCCGCCACTACCAAAGCGGTGAACAGATGCCCGACTCGCTGATAGAAAAGATACGGAAGTCTTCCGCCTATCAAGCCGGTTACCGGTGCGTGCGGCAACTCACGTTCGGTATGCTCGACATGGCTTGGCACACACGCGGCGCCGACGTTGCCGACATTACCGCATTCGAGCGCGACGCCGTTGCCGAAACCCAACTACTCCCGTTCATCGACGGCACGCTCATCAGCACGCAGTTTTCCCACATATTCGGCGGCGGCTACGCAGCCGGATATTACGGTTACAAATGGTCGGAAGTGCTCGATGCCGACGCCTTCTCCCTGTTCAAGGAGAAAGGCATTTTCGACAAAGCCACTGCCGCATCGTTCCGCAAAAACGTGCTGGAAAAAGGCAATACCGACGACCCCATGACGCTCTATAAAAACTTTCGCGGGCGCGAGCCGCAAATCGAAGCCCTTATGCGCCGCGACGGCATCATACAATAAACAGCGCAACGGAAACAAAAAAAGAGCAAGGCGATGCGCCTTGCTCTTTGTGTTTGAGGATAATACGGATTATTTCTTGAAGTAACGGTTGTAGAGGCCTTCAAAGCCTTTGCCGTGGCGGGCTTCGTCTTTTGCCATTTCGTGTACGGTGTCGTGTATGGCATCATAGCCGAGTTCTTTGGCACGTTTGGCGATGCGCAGTTTGTCGGCGCAGGCACCGCATTCGGCATCTTTGCGGGCTTCCAGATTTTTCTTGGTGTCCCATACCACTTCGCCCAAAAGTTCGGCGAATTTGGCAGCGTGTTCAGCCTCCTCGAAAGCGTAGCGTTTGAAGGCTTCGGCAATTTCGGGATAGCCTTCGCGGTCGGCTTGGCGGCTCATTGCCAGATACATTCCCACTTCGGTGCATTCGCCGGCAAAGTGGGCTTTCAGTCCGTCGGTAACCTCTTTGTCATCGACGATACCGTCGCCGATGTGGTGTTCGGTTACGAATTGCAGAGCGCCGTCGTTGCTGTCCAGTTCTTTGAATTTGGAAGCGGGTACGCCGCATTGGGGACATTTTTCGGGAGCGGTATCGCCTTCGTGTACATAACCGCATACGGTGCAGATAAATTTCTTTTTCATAATCTTTGGAATTTTGGGTTAATAATAGGAGTTTATTTGTTTCGTTTTTGTTTGCATTCTTTACATAATCCTTTGTAGTAGATTTGCATTTCCGATACCTCGAAGTCGGGAAAGGCGCAGGGCGCCGCAAGCGGTATCGGCACGTCGTATATCGCCCCACAAGCCTCGCAGCGGAAATGGGCGTGAGGCGCCAGTTCGGCATCGTAGCGCGACTGTTTCTCGTCGATAGTGAGCTGCCGCACGGCTTGATGTTCGAGCAGAAGGTTAAGCGTGTTATACACCGTCATGCGCGAGAGCGTGGGCATCTGCGGACTGAGTGCCGAAAATATAGCATCGACCGTCGGGTGTACGGGGTTGGCTATCAGGTAATCCATGATAGCGACCCGCTGCATCGAGGGTTTTATGGCGTGTTCCAGCAGACGATTATAGCCGTTTCTCTCTCCCATTTATAACAATTATATTTTTTTATTCGTTACAAATATACGGGAAATATTTTATCCATGCAAATATTTCGGGAAAATTTTTTTCAAAAAAGCGACGAAACACATTTCTAATTTTCTATTGAAGCTCGGGCAGCCCTGTTCGTTATCATTTAATAATTGTTTTTCACAATTGAATACGGTATTATTTTTATGGAATTGTGTATTTTTGTCAGATTTTAGATTTTATCATGACAACAGATACAACCGAAAAACAAGCGCTCCTCGACCGCCGCTACATACGCATGGCGAAGATTTGGGCAGAAAATTCCTACTGCAAACGGCGTCAGGTCGGTGCGCTTTTGGTCAAAAACAAAACCATTATTTCCGACGGCTACAACGGCACGCCCACCGGATTCGAGAACATCTGCGAGGACGAAACGGGACACACCTACCCTTACGTACTGCACGCCGAAGCCAATGCCATCACCAAAATAGCACGCTCGGGCAACAACAGCGAGGGCGCGACACTGTATGTAACGACTTCGCCCTGCATCGAATGCGCCAAACTGATTATTCAAGCCGGTATCGCGCGCGTGGTCTATTCGGAAAATTACCGCCTTGCCGACGGTTTGGAACTGCTAAAAGCTGCCGGCATAACGGTCGATTTTGTAGAAGTTTCTTAGTGTTTTTAATCCTGTTTTTATTCCGACTATGAAAAAGAAAACGCTTGTATGGCTGCCGGTAATCATTGCCGTCTCCATTGTTCTGGGCATCGTCGTAGGACACCGCTATGCGTCGCCCTCGCTCGTCGATGAGCAAAATTTATTTTCCCTGACGCGGAACAAAATAGACAATTTGATGGACATCATCGAATATCAATACGTCGATACAGTCGATGCCGACGCGCTGATCGAAGACATCATGCCGCAAATTGTCGATGAACTCGACCCCCACTCCGCTTACATTCCCGCCGAAGATTTGCAGGCGGTAAACGAAGAATTGGACGGTTCGTTCAGCGGCATCGGCGTGCAATTCAGCATTCTCAACGACAGCATTACCATCGTAGGCATCGTGTCCGGCGGTCCGTCCGAGAAAATGGGGCTTATGCCCGGCGACCGCATCGTAGAAGTCGATGATTCGGCATTTGTGGGAAAAGAGGTAACGAACGACAAAGTATTGAAAAAACTGCGCGGCAAAAAAGGCAGTATCGTGAAGTTGGGCATCATACGGGCTACTTCGCCCGAAATGCTCACCTACGAAATCACGCGTGGCGACATACCGGTGAACAGCGTCGATGTGGCTTTCATGGCAGCGCCGGAAACGGGTTATATCAAAATCAATAAATTCGGCCGCACGACCTACACCGAATTTCTCACTGCCCTTGCCAAACTGAAAAGCCAAAACGCCCGCAAATACATTATCGACCTGCGCGGCAATTCGGGCGGCATACTCGAAATCGCCATCAACATGATAAACGAATTTCTGCCGAAAGGCGAACTTATCGTTTACACCGAAGGAAAGGCATTTCCCCGCAGCGAAGCCGTATCGGACGGACGCGGCTCTTTCCGCAACGACCAGCTCGTCGTGCTGATAGACGAATGGTCTGCCTCCGCCAGCGAGATATTCGCCGGAGCGATACAGGACAACGATCGCGGCACAATAATCGGTCGCCGCTCGTTCGGAAAAGGATTGGTGCAACAGCAGCTGCCTTTTGCCGACGGCTCCGCTGTACGCCTGACGATAGCCCGCTACTACACGCCGTCGGGACGGTGCATACAAAAAGAATACGAATTGGGACACGGCGAAGATTATGAAAAAGATATTCTGAACCGCTTCATACACGGAGAGTTCGACAGCCGCGACAGCATTAAGCAAATCGACTCGCTCGCCTACCGGACACGCTACGGGCGCACGGTATATGGCGGCGGAGGCATCATGCCCGACATATTCGTCGCCCGCGACACGACCGGCAATTCGCAATATCTCAACGATGTGGTGAACAAAGGACTCATTTACCAATACGCATTCAAATACGCTGACGAAAATCGCGACAAACTCGCGGCATACAAAGAGTACAAAAGCCTGCAAAAATATTTGCAGCAGCAGCCTATCCTGCAAGAATTTACGGCGTATGCGGCACAACACGGCGTAAAGCGCGACAGCCGGCAAATTGAAACCTCGAAAAAGTTGCTGACCAACTATCTCGAAAGCTATATCGCACGCAATATCATCGGCGACGATGCCTTCTATCCGATATACCTCTCCGAAGACAAAACCTACCTTAAAGCCGTAGAGGTGCTCGATGCCGACAAAGGATTCCCTATCGCTGCGGAATAATGGAAAAAGCAGAATTGCGACAGTTGGTGCGGGAAGCGAAAAAACGCCTCTCCGACGATGAAAAACGGAAAAGTGCGCGAATCATCGGCGACCGCATCGAAGCGCAGCCCTGCTTTGCCGCCGCCCGACGCATACTGCTCTACCATTCGCTGCCCGACGAAGTCGATACCCGCGTATGGCTCGCACGATGGCAGCACGTCAAAGAATTGTATCTCCCTGTCGTCGAAGGCGACGACCTCGTTGTGCGCCGCTACCGGCAAGAGAGCCTTTCGGTCGGCTCTTTCGGCATCTGCGAACCCACAGGCGAAAATCTCGGCGACCTCTCCCGCATCGACCTCGTCATCGTGCCCGGCATGGCATTCGACAGTCGCCGCAACCGGTTGGGACGCGGCAAAGGATTTTACGACAAACTGCTGGCTCATATACAGGCGCCGACGATAGGCGTGGCTTACGACTGCCAGCTCGTGCCGGAAATACCGGCAGCGCCGCACGACATACCCATGACACAGGTAATCAGCGAAAGACGCATATTCTGAAAATTTTCCTGATGAAGTAGTCGTTTTTTTGAAATAATAAAGTTATCTTTGTGTAAATTAAAAACCGATAAATATGGCAAAGATAAAAGGCGCTGTCGTCGTCGATGAAGAACGATGCAAAGGGTGCAACCTATGCGTCGTGGCTTGCCCCTGCGGCGTATTGGCACTGCAACCTAAAGAGGTGAACGACAAAGGTTATCATTACGCATACATGAAAAATCCCGACGACTGCATCGGGTGTGCCAGTTGCGGATATGTGTGCCCCGACGGGTGCCTCTCCGTATATAAAGAAAAACAATAAATGCAAAACAATTCATACACGATATGGCAGAAGAAGTAAAACTGATGAAGGGTAACGAAGCCATCGCACACGCGGCAATACGCTACGGAGCCGATGGATATTTCGGCTATCCGATTACCCCTCAGTCGGAAATCATGGAGACGCTCATGGAAGAAAAGCCGTGGGAAACGACCGGCATGGTGGTGCTGCAAGCCGAAAGCGAAGTGGCTGCCATCAATATGGTGTACGGCGGCGCCGGCAGCGGAAAGGCGGTTATGACTTCGTCGTCGAGTCCGGGCATCAGCCTCAAACAGGAAGGTATCTCCTATCTGGCAGGCGCCGAACTGCCGGCATTGATTGTAAACGTGATGCGCGGCGGTCCCGGACTGGGAACGATACAGCCGAGCCAAGCCGACTATTTCCAGACTGTCAAGGGCGGCGGACATGGCGATTACCGCCTCATTACGCTGGCGCCCGCTTCGGTGCAGGAAATGGCGGATTTCGTAAAACTCGGATTCGACTTGGCTTTCAAATACCGGAATCCGGCTATCATTTTGGCAGACGGCATCATCGGGCAAATGATGGAAAAAGTGGTACTGCCGCCGTTCCAGCCCCGCCTCACTGACGAACAGATACGGGCTGCGCGCCCGTGGGCTGCCACCGGAAAAACGAAAAACCGCAAACGGAACGTCATCACTTCGCTCGAACTCGACCCCGCCCGCATGGAAGAGAACAATATCCGCTTCCAAGCCAAATACAGGGAGATAGAGAAAAACGAAGTGCGTTACGAAGAAATAGGTTGTGAAAATGCCGACTACCTGATTGTGGCTTTCGGCTCGATGGCGCGTATCTGCCAGAAAGCGCAGGAATTAGCACGTGCCGAAGGCATCAACGTCGGGGTGCTCCGCCCCATTACGCTGTGGCCCTTCCCGAGCGAAATCATTTCGCACTACGCCGATAAGGTCAAGAGCATGATTTCGGTGGAACTGAATGCGGGTCAGATGGTCGAGGACGTGCGTCTCGCCGTGAACGGTCGCGTAAAAGTTGAACATTTCGGTCGGTTGGGCGGCATCGTCCCCACACCCGACGAAGTGGTAAATGCCATAAAAGAGAAACTTTTGTAAAATCGAGAGGATATGAATGATATTGTCAAACCCGAAAATCTCGTTTACAGCAAACCGCGTCTGATGAACGACAATCCCATGCACTACTGTCCGGGTTGCAGCCACGGCGTAGTACACAAACTTATCGCCGAAGTCATCGACGAAATGGGAATGGAAGAAAACACGATAGGCATCGCACCCGTAGGTTGCGCCGTATTTGCCTACAACTATATCGACATCGACTGGGAAGAGGCGGCACACGGACGTGCGCCCGCCATAGCTACCGCCATCAAACGGCTGAATCCCGACAAAATGGTCTTCACCTATCAGGGCGACGGCGACCTTGCCGCTATCGGCACCGCCGAAACGATACACGCCTGCAATCGCGGCGAAAATATCGTTATCGTATTCATAAACAACGCTATATACGGCATGACGGGCGGACAAATGGCGCCGACCACGCTCGAAGGAATGGTTACGGCTACCTGCCCTTACGGTCGCAACGTGGAGCTTTACGGCTATCCATTGAAAATATCGGATCTCGTAGTAAAACTCGACGGCGCCTGCTACGTTACCCGTCAAAGCGTGGAAACGGCTGCTGCCGTGAAAAAAGCGAAAAAAGCCCTGCGGCACGCCTTTGAAAATTCGATGGCGAAGAAAGGCACTTCGTTGGTCGAATTTGTATCGACGTGTGTTTCAGGGTGGAAAATGTCGCCCGAAAACGCCAACAAGTGGCTGCAAGAAAATATGTTTGCCAAATATCCGTTGGGCGACTTGAAAAACGTATAACAACCCAAACCTTATTCCGATGAAAGAAGAAATCATTATAGCAGGATTCGGCGGACAGGGCGTCCTCTCTATGGGTAAAATTCTCGCCTATTCGGGACTTATGGAAGACAAAGAGGTTACATGGATGCCTTCGTACGGACCGGAACAACGCGGCGGCACCGCCAATGTTACCGTCATTTTGAGCGACGAGCGCATCAGTTCGCCCGTACTCAACGCCTTCGACACCGCCATTATTCTGAACCAGCCCTCGCTCGAAAAATTCGAGAGCAAAGTGAAACCGGGCGGAACGCTCATTTACGACGGATACGGCATACACCACGCCCCCTCGCGCACCGATATAAATATCTATTGCATCGATGCCATGGACGCCGCCACCGAAATGAAAAATGCAAAGGCTTTCAATATGCTCGTGCTGGGCGGACTGCTGAAAATCAAACCGATAGTAACGCTTGACAGCGTACTGAAAGGTTTGAAAAAATCGCTGCCCGAACGCCACCATCACTTGATACCGATGAACGAACAAGCCATACTCAAAGGTATGGAGTTGATACGCAAAATGTAAGCGCATGAAAATCGGAATCATCGTTGCCATGTCGTCCGAACTTGCCTGCATACGGGCATTGCTTCATGACGGGAAAGAAGAACGATTCGGAAACGAAACATTCTTTACGGGAACGAACGGCACCCACCGATTGATACTCACCCAAAGCGGCATCGGCAAAGTGAACGCCGCCCTGCACGCGCAAACGCTTATACGGCGTTTTGAGCCCGACTGCATCATCAATACGGGTGTGGCAGGGGGCATCGATGCCTCGCTGCGCGTGTTCGACACGGTTATCGGCAGCGAGGTGGTGTATCACGACGCATGGTTCGGCGAGGGAAACGCTATCGGACAGATACAGGGGCTTCCTCCCCGCTTCGACGCCGACAAAGAGCTGTTGCGCAAAGTGCAGGCGGCTACCGCCGGAAACGAGCGTATATATAGCGGACTGATATGCAGCGGCGACCGTTTCATTACCGACCGGACAGAACTGGAAAGCATCAAACGGAATTTTCCCGAAGGGCTGGCGGTCGATATGGAATCGGCGGCAATCGCTCAAACCTGCTACCTGCTCGACACGCCGTTTATCAGCCTGCGCATCATCAGCGATACGCCCGGCGTGGAAAATCATTTCGATCAGTACAACGATTTTTGGGAGAAAGCTCCGGAACAGTCATTTTCGGTTATTCGCCGGATTATAAATAATATATAACGCTCTTTTATGAAAAAAATTCCGAGTTTCACCATCGACCACCTGCACCTGTTGCGCGGCATCTATGTGTCGCGTAAAGATTATATCGGCGACGAAGTGGTAACGACATTCGACATACGCATGAAAGAGCCGAACCGCGAACCGGCTTTGGGGTACGGCGCCCTGCACACGATAGAGCATCTTGCCGCCACCTACCTGCGCAACCACCCCGTGTATGCCGACCGCATCGTCTTCTGGGGTCCGATGGGCTGCTGCACGGGCAACTATTTTCTGATGCGCGGCGATTTGAAATCGAGCGACATCGTCGAACTTATGCGCGAGACATTTCGTTTTATCCGCGACTTCGAGGGCGAAGTGCCCGGCGCCGCTCCGCAAGACTGCGGCAACTACCTGCTGCACGACCTGCCTATGGCGAAATACGAAGCCGACAAATACCTGCGGGAGGTGCTCGACGTACTGACGGAAGCGAACCTGAATTATCCCGCGCAAAAAGCATAACGTATGGAAAAAGATAAGGAAAATCACGACAGCGACAAAATCGTAGTATATAGCGGTTACAATACGCTTTCCGAAGCCTACGAGGCGCGCAATATACTCGAATCGTGCGGCATACCCTGTTTTATATCCAACGAAAATATGGCGACGGTATATCCGATGTTCGACTCGAATGTGGGCGGCGTGCGCCTGCATCTGTTTGAAAAAGATTTGGCACGCGCCCGCGAAATATTGCAAAAGCCGTAACCCGTTTGTAGAAAACAGCCCATGCCACAACTCCTCCCTTCGAAACATACGGCTCTGCAATTCAGTAAATTCGCCATCGTCGGCGTGTCCAACACGCTCATTTCGCTGGCGGTATTTTATTTACTGTACAATCTCTTTTCCGTCGGTTACACGGCAGCTAACCTTCTCAGCTACATTGCTGGCGTCATCAACAGTTTCGTATGGAACAAGTTATGGGTGTTCCGCGCCAAAGAGGGAAACGTCTTGCGGGAAGCCATTTTGTTTCTGTTCGTATTTGCCGTAAGTTACGGCGTGCAATACGGCGTGCTGCATCTTTTGGTAGAGTATTACGGCATCAATCCCAACTGGGCGCAGCTGCCGGCAATGGTCGTTTACACCGTTGTCAATTATGTGTTAAACCGCGTTCTTACGTTCAAGAAATAACCGCCCCGCCATGAAACCTACTTCCCGAAATCTGCTGCTCGTCCTACTGCTTCTGATATGCGCCGGTACATTATTGACTATCATCGGATTGACGCATTTTCACACCAAAGGTGAACCCCGCGAAGCCATTGTGGCGGTAAGCATGATGCAGACGGATAATTGGGTGCTGCCCGAAAACAACGGCGGCGACATAGCCTATAAACCGCCGATGTTTCATTGGCTGATAGCTGCAACGTCTGTGATATTCAACGGCGGAACGGTCAATGAATATACCGCCCGTTTTCCGTCGGCATTGGCGGCTATCGCCATCGCCATAACGATGTTTTTGTTCTACTCCAAACGCACGAACAACAACCATACGGCATTTCTTTCCGCACTGCTGTTTTTGTCGGCATTCGAGGTGCATCGCGGTGCGACGGCAGCCCGTGTCGATATGGTGCTCACGGCATTTATCGTGCTGGCGCTCTTTGCGTTGTACCGCTGGTACGAAAAAGGGGCAAAAGGTTTTCCGCTGTGGGCGGTTTTATGCATGAGTGCGGCGACGCTCACCAAAGGTCCGGTAGGCATCGTATTGCCCTGTTTGGTTACCGGCGTGTTCATGCTGTTGCGACGGGAGCCGTTTTGGCGGACGTGCGGCAAGTTCGTCGTCATCGCCGTGGCGTCCTGCATACTGCCCGCCGTGTGGTATTACGCCGCTTACCGACAGGGCGGTGAAAATTTCATCGCGCTGGTCGTCGAAGAAAATTTCGGTCGCTTCACCGGCACCATGTCGTATAAGTCGCACGATGCGCCGCCGTTCTATTACCTCTACATCACGCTGGCAGGATTTCTGCCGTGGACGCTCTTGGTGCTGTTTTCGCTTTTCGCACTCCCCTATTCCCGTCTGAAAATAAAAGGGGGAAGCATCTTCAAAGCGATAAAGGAGAAAATCGACCGAATGGATGCCGTCCGGCTTTTTTCGGCAACAGCCATTCTCATCATTCTCTTTTTCTACCTAATACCCGAGAGCAAACGCTCGGTATATATCCTGCCCGTCTATCCGTTCATCGCCTATTTTCTGGCGGAATACATGGGCTATTTGGCAACCTGTCATCGGAACGTATGGCGGGCTTTCGGCATCGTACTCTCGACGTTGGCAGGCATCTTTGCCGTGCTGTTCGTGGCGTTGAAATGCGGTTGGGGCACCGAGCTGCTCCCGGCCGATTTACGGCCGTACATAGTCGCGTCGTGGAATTTTTGGGACGTTGTCTGCCTGCTCGTTCTGGTGATATTTATATACGGTCTGTTCAAAAGCAAGGATATACAATCGAGCCGCAACCGTTACGCCTATTCGGCAATCGCGCTCTTTTTCTGGCTGCAAATCATCGCCGACACCGCCGTACTGCCCGACATTCTGAATGTGAAATCGGATTACACGCTGGCGCAGAAAGTGAAAGAAACGGTACCGCAGGGAAATATCTATTCGTATGTGAGCGTCCCGATGCTGCACTTCTTCGTCATCAATTTCTACACGGACAACCGCGTCGTCATGTTCGAGACCGAGCAACCCGACGAAGGCTATCTCTTGGTGGGCAAGGGCGATTTCGCCTATATCCTCTCCCGCTATGCCGGCGACTACCGTTTCGAGGAGATGTGGGAAAGCGAGCGTCGGGGAAATGACATTCGCGACATTGTTTGTATGTACCGATTCCGTCGGGAAAAAGAAACCGAATGAAAGTCTGCATCGCCGAAAAACCGAGTGTCGCCAAAGACATCGCCGAAGTGCTCGGCGCGAAAGCCCGCCGCGACGGCTATTTCGAGGGAAACGGCTACTGCGTAACGTGGACTTTCGGACACCTCTGTTCGCTCAAAGAGCCGCACGAATACACTCCGCAATGGAAGCAGTGGTCGCTTGCCGACCTGCCCATGATTCCGCCCCGTTTCGGCATCAAACTCATCGACGACAAAGGCATCGAAAAACAGTTCGGCGTCATCGAAACCCTGATAAGTAAAGCCGATGCCGTCATCAACTGCGGCGATGCCGGACAGGAGGGCGAATTGATACAGCGCTGGGTCATGCAGAAAGCCTCCTGCCGCTGCCCCGTATATCGCTTGTGGATTTCGTCGCTGACGGAGGAGGCGATACGCGAGGGATTCGACAACCTGAAAAAACAGGAAGAATTTACGCTCCTTTACGAAGCCGGACTGTCGCGCGCTATCGGCGACTGGCTGCTGGGCATGAACGCCACGCGCCTCTACACGTTGAAGTACGGACAGCGGCGCCAGATACTCTCTATCGGACGGGTGCAGACACCCACGCTCGCCCTTATCGTGAATCGGCAGCGCGAAATCGAACAGTTCGTGCCGCAGCCCTATTGGGAGTTGAAGACGGTGTATCGCGACACCGTTTTCTCGGTAACGAGCGGACGTTTCGACAGCGTGGACGAAGGCAACAAAAAGCTCGCCGAGATAGAGAACGCCCCTTTCACCGTTACCGACGTTACCCGCAAAGAAGGGAAAGAGTTTGCGCCCCGCCTGTTCGACCTCACCTCGCTGCAAGTCGAGTGCAACAAAAAATTCGCCTTTTCGGCAGACGAAACCCTGCGCCTCATACAGGCGTTGTACGAAAAAAAGGTTACCACCTACCCGCGCGTCGATACCACCTATTTGAGCGACGACATCTACCCCAAGTGCGCCGGCATATTGCAGGCGGTGGCATCGCAGGCGGTCTATACGCCGCTGGTCGGCGCGCTCCGGCTCGACAAACTGCCCAAGACGAAAAAAGTGTTCGACAACAGCAAGGTTACCGACCACCACGCCATCATACCGACGAATGTGCGTCCGCTCAATCTGTCGGACATGGAGCGGAAAGTCTACGACCTCGTCGCCCGCCGCTTCATCGCCGCTTTCTACCCCGACTGCCAAATCGCCACGACCACCGTGTCGGGCGACGTCAATGGCGTGGCATTCAAGACTTCGGGCAAAGAGATTCTCGTCGCGGGCTGGCGTGCCGTGTTCGACAAAGAACAAAACGACGACGCGGCGGGAAAAGAGGAGAACGGCGACGGCGTACTCCCGCCTTTCGTCAAAGGTGAAAGCGGCGCACACACGCCCACCCTCTCCGAGAAATGGACGCAGCCGCCCAAACTCTACACCGAAGCCACCCTGCTGCGCACCATGGAAACGGCGGGCAAATTGGTGGAAGACGAAAGCCTGCGCGACGCGCTGAAAGAGAACGGCATCGGGCGACCCTCCACGCGGGCGGCTATCATCGAAACGCTACTCAAACGCAACTACATACGCAAGGAGCGGAAAAATCTCTCCGCCACCGCCACCGGCATGGAGCTCATCGACACGATACAGGAAGAGCTGTTGAAGTCGGCAGAGCTGACGGGTATTTGGGAAAACAAGCTGCGCCGCATCGAACGCGGCGAATACAAGGCAGCCGATTTCCTGTCGGAACTGAAAACGATGGTTACGCAGATTGTAAACGACGTGCGCAGCGACCGCACCCGCCGCGTCATCACCGTCGAAGAAAAGCCGGCGGAAACACCTGCCCCGAAAGAGAAAAAGAGCCGCAGCGCGACCGCAAAAACGGCAGATACCGCCGCACCGTTGCGCTGTCCGCTGTGCGGGAAAGGCACCGTGCTGAAAGGGAAAAGTGCCTACGGCTGCTCCGAGTGGAAAGCGGGGTGTACCTTCCGCCTGCCTTTCGACCGCTGCCCCGAAGATGCCGACGATAAGACCTTGCGTAAAATAGTGAAAACCATTCACCCTAACTCGTAAAAATATGTCCGGAAATCCACAGGAACTTTTCCCGCTCGTCGATGAAAGCGGCGCCGTCGTAGGCAGCGCCACGCGGCAGGAGTGCCACAACGGCAGCAAGCTGCTGCACCCCGTCGTGCATCTGCATCTCTTCAATATGCGGGGCGAACTCTATCTGCAAAAACGGGCAATGCACAAAGACATTCAGCCCGGCAAGTGGGACACCGCCGTAGGCGGACACGTCGATTACGGCGAAAGCATCGAAGCCGCCTTGCGGCGCGAGGCGCGCGAAGAATTAGGATTGACCGGCTTCGAGCCGCAATTCGTGCAGCGCTACATCTTCAAGTCGGCAATCGAAAAAGAGTTGATACACACCTTCCTCACCCGCTGCGACGCCACGCCCGTGCCCGATCGCGACGAAGTGGAATGCGGCAGATTCTGGTCGCTCGCCGAAATCGACGCCGCATTAGGTCAAGGCATCTTCACGCCCAACTTCGAGAACGAATACCGCACCGTACTCCTGCCCCACCTGCGCGCCGCCGAGCCGTAATCGGAAAACAACTGCACGATACACGCTTTTTCCGATTAGCCTCGTCGCATTTTATAAATGATTTATAATACCCGACCACAAACAAAGCGGGGCGACCATACGTCGCCCCGCTGCAATGTAGCCAAGTCAACTACAAATTATTCCGCTATCTCTCGCCGCAAAAAAATAGACTATAAATCTTCGCCATTTGCTTGATTGTATCCATTGTCATAGAATAAGAGAATGCAATATGTTCCAGGTAAATACCCCTCAATTATCATAAACCAAACAAGTCTTTTGTCATAATCCGATGCCAAAAGTTGTTGGCAATAAACGGCTTCATAACGTTTATTGTTTACACTCATTTCATATGATATATCCTCACTTTCAGGTATAGTAAAATCTTCCGATGATATATATTTAGGGTTATTGGCGAATTGGTTACAAAGATTGTTGAATCTTATTTTGATATTTGTTTCATCAATTTGATTTTTATCCACTACCATTATCCGGTAAACTTTATTGTTATTCGTTTTGACGAAGATATAAACGTCCTGTCCGTTAAATTCTCCCTCCAAATCAGAGACTTCACTTTTTTGAAATCCTTTTGCTTGGAGTTTCCGTATCATTTCGGTTTTACTCCCATCGACGGGAATCCCTAAAAATTGAGTAACCTCTTTCTCTTGCTGCGCATATACCGCTATCGCAAATGCGAGCAACATCGTAATCGACAGTAATTTTTTCATGTCATTAAATTTTGTGTCCCCCAGCTGCCACAAGGACATTCATAGAATACAGCAAAAGCGTGGAACTGCAATGCCACGTCTTAGTTTGAGGGTCGTAGGAAACCGTAGATACAGATATGGGGTATAGCAGTCCACGCTTATCGCGTGGAAGCCACTATGCTATCTTTGTATCTAATCTGAAAATTTCCTACGTTTTCAAACTACAAGATAAGCATAACGCTTCTTTTTTCAATAATATGTCGGATAAAGCACCCTTTATCCGTTCACAAAGATAATAAATTCCATAAACAAAACGTGCGCAAAAGCCAAAATTTTGTTCTTGCCGAAAATAGACTGTTTCAATACGTCGAGTTTTTTCGTGCTTTTCACTTATCAATACTTTATACCGCCCACAAACAAAGCGGGGCGACGTATGGTCGCCCCGCTTTGTTTTTTATACCTGAATGGCAGAAATCAGCGCTGCAATTAAAAGACAAAACTCAATTTTGCATTGACGGAATTTTTATATTCGTACCCGATCTGCCAGCCGGTATAATTCACGCCGATTGCCAACCATTTGAGTATCAAATAATCATAGCCGGCAGATGCCGATATGGCAAAGCGGGTGTTTTCTTCTTTCATCGTTTTCTTAACATCGAAATCGGAAATAGGTGCAACCGTTATTCCGTCTTTCGATTCTTTCGACACGCCCAATCCCACTGTTCCTTGCAAATATATTTTATGGCGGTTTATATGCAGCACATCGCCACCCAGCCCCAAACCTATCATATAATCGCGGACGCTGTTCATCAAGTTGAAACTGTATGATATACCGTCTCTTTCGTATTCATCGAGTTTGCTCCCGTCATTGACACCGGCATGGAAACCGGCAAGAACGAAAATGCGATTGTGAACGTAATATTTGTATTCTATGCCGAGATCGTAACCAGTACCGTCCCACATTTCCGGAAAATATTCATACCCGCCGAACAGAGCGAACTGGCTCGTTCCCTTTTGCGCAAAAGCGTTCAGCGACAGCGAACAAAACAACAGCAGTACAACTTTTTCCATATTTTTCATCTTCATAGTATTTGATTGTTTTTCACAAATATAACGAAAAATATTATTTTCAAAGCGAGCGGGCAATATTTTTCTACCCGAACTATAAAAAAAGAAAAAGATTTTCGGCTGTCGTTGCGACAATCCTCACTCCCGTTTTCGGAAGCAAGCGTATGATTTTTTTCGCTTCGGCATAACGAATTGTTTTTCCTTTTTTTGTATCGTCCCCGCAAAGATAATATATAAAGATAGAAAAATAAAAACAATTTGCAAGAAATTTTTATATAAAATGCACATTCCCATAAAAAATTTATAAGAGGCTTGCATATCTTGTTTTATGCCAAAGCACTATTATTTCATCTTTGATAAAACATATTGAAAAAACCAATTCGGCATTTGCTCTTGTTTCGGTGTCAAAGTCCGATTTTCATATTCTGCCAACAACTGCCACATTTCTTCACTATTATCAAAAAAATAGGCTCTGTCGCAAAGTGATAAAACATCAAATACATTCTCTAAGGATTTCGTGTATCGCTTCCTTATTTTTTCTTCCGGTACATCGTGCCCTCCTGAACAAACCCGTTGATAAACTCTTTTAATATTGATTTCAACATCTTTGGTCGAGATAAAATACAGATATATACGATACCCCAAAGATTTTGCCTGTTTGATATACTCAATCTTCCGGCTGTCAGACAATACCGTTTCTATCGTAAATTGGGGAACGACGCCTAACATATTTTGTCGAATGTATTCGGCTATAAAGGCAGAAATATATCCGTTGGCATATTGCTTCGGAATATACAAACAATTCTCTTTTATCTCCAATGCTTGTATGATAGAATCTGCATCTTGCAATTTATCGAAAAAACTTGATTTTCTTAACGTTTTTACAAAAGACTCTTTATCGACATGAATTTCATAGTCATTAAAAGTCAATCCGCCAATAGCAAGTTTGTGTTGAATATCATCGGCATTAACAAAATATTTGCAACCGATTTTCTTATCAACGACATCGAAAATCGTTGATTTACCCGAACCATTCGGTCCTGCAAAAATTCTAAGCCGTTTTGTTGCCATTGTCATGGTAGCTGATATTCGCGTATCTCTATTTTAATATCTTTATTTTTGATATGTCCGATGATATACGGTTTATTATCTCTTATTTCCACGATATCGTGCTTTTGGGCAACGGTATAGGCTATATTATTTCGTTTTGCTTCGAGAATACCGGGATTTTGTCGCGGAAGAATCGATTTTGTAAAGTTCCGAGATTCTTCACTCAACAATTTTACTTCCCTTTTACTCGGTTGTACATTTGTGTTTTTCCTTGCCATAATCCATTCTTTTTCTCAACAAAAATACGCATTTCGGAGAAACATACAAATAAAATTGTTTCAATTAATTATAAAATACGCCAAATGCGTATATAAACGGTTAATCACCGCAGGGGATTTCGCCGTGCAAAATGCGGCTCACCGTATCGACCAAGAAACGGTGTTCGCACGCCAGTACGCGAGCCGCCAGCGTTTCGGCAGTATCGCCGGCAAGCACGGGCAGCGACGTCTGCGCTACGATTTCGCCCTCGTCGTAGCGCTCCTCGACACGATGTATCGTTACGCCCGTGCGGGTTTCACCGGCAGCCACGACGGCTTCGTGCACCCGTATGCCGTACATACCCTTGCCGCCGTATGCCGGCAGCAGCGATGGGTGGATATTGAAAATGCGCCGGCGGTAGCGGCGCAGCACCTCCACCGGCAGCATACGCATATATCCCAACAGAAATATCATGTCGGGAGCGGCGGCAGCGAGTACGTCGGTCAGTTTCGCCGCCAGCGCCTCGTCGCCGCCTTCGGTTTTCGTGCTCAGGTGGTAAGCCGGAATGCCCGCCTGCCGCGCCCGCTCCAACGCCTGCGCATCGGAATTGTTGCTGATGACGGCGCAGATGCGGGCGGCGATACGATGTTCGGACACGGCGTCGATAAGCGCTTGCAGATTGGAGCCTCCGTGCGAGGCGAATACGGCGATGTTCATAGGCGGGATTTCAGAGTTCCAGTTCGACAGCCCGCATTTCGCGCAAGGAGCGCGGCACGTCGATAATGCGCTGGTTGCGGCTGCCGCGAAAGCGCAGGGAAATATCCCGCTGCGCCAAGATGAACGGGCTATCGACAAGGACGTCGATATAGGAAAGGAATTTACGCGGTACGGGCTGCATCATCAGCGACTCGAAGAAGTAGCCGGTGTAGCACCATATCGTCTTGTCGGTTTCGGTCTTGATGCGGGCAGCCAGCGCCGTCAGCGGCTCGGCTTGCAGCATGGGGTCGCCGCCGGAGAAAGTAACATTCATATCGGCTTCCCGTATCAGGTCGAAAAGTTCATCGACCGTGCGCATGGTGCCGTTGCGCATATCCCACGACTGGGGATTGTGGCACCCCTCGCAGCGATTTTCGCAGCCGGCAACGTAGATAGAGGTACGCAGACCGACACCATCGACCGACGTACCCTCTACTACATCGAGAACAGAAATGCGGCACATATCATTTGTGGACGACACGGTCGTGGAGTTCTGCCAGTTTCGCATGATTCCAGCGGTCGGTGGCGCCGACCAGATAACCGGTGATGCGTTGCAGACGGTCGATGTGCGTGCTGTTGCAGTTGGGGCACACTTCGAGCGACTCCTGCGCATCTTCGTATCCGCAGTCCATACAGCGGTTGCGGTTGTGGTTCACCGAGCCGTAGCCGATGTTGTACTTGTCCATCAAGTCCACGATGTCCATGATGGCATCGGGATTGTGGGTGGCGTCGCCGTCGATTTCCACGTAGAAAATGTGTCCGCCGCGCGTCAGGTCGTGATAAGGCGCCTCGACTTCGGCTTTGTGTTTCGGGCTGCAATGGTAATATACCGGCACGTGGTTGGAGTTGGTGTAATACTCTTTGTCGGTAACGCCTTTGATGATGCCGAATTCTTTTTTGTCCTTAGCCGTGAATTTACCGGAAAGCCCTTCTGCCGGAGTCGCCAGCACGCTGAAATTGTGATGATAACGCTCCGAAAATTCGTTCGCACGGTCGCGCATATAGGTAACGATGCGCAACCCGAGCTCCTGCGCGGCGACATCTTCGCCGTGATGTTTTCCGGTAAGGGCAATCAGGCACTCCGCCAATCCGATGAAGCCGATGCCCAGCGTTCCTTGATTGATGACGCTCTCTATCGTATCGGTCGGTTTCAGATTCTCGCTGCCGACCCACAGCATCGACATGAGCAGCGGGAACTGTTTCGCCATCGTCGTTTTCTGGAAGTTGAAACGGTCGTTCAACTGGCGCGCCGTCGTTTCGAGCACTTCATCGAGTTTCGCGAAGAAGGCGTTTATGCGCTCTTCCTTGTTTTCAATAGACATACATTCGATAGCCAGCCGCACGATGTTGATGGTCGTAAACGAAAGGTTGCCGCGACCTATCGAGGTCTTTTCGCCGAAACGGTTCTCGAACACGCGGGTGCGGCAGCCCATCGTCGCCACTTCGTATTTGTAGCGCTGCGGGTCGTCCGCCCGCCACAATTCATGTTGGTTGAACGTGGCGTCGAGATTGAGGAAATTCGGGAAAAAGCGGCGGGCGGTAACTTTGCAGGCATACCGGTAAAGGTCGTAATTCCGGTCGGTCGGCAGGTAGCTTACACCCCGCTTCTTTTTCCATATCTGTATAGGGAATATCGCCGTAGAGCCGTTGCCCACGCCCTGATAGGTGCTTATCAAAATTTCACGAATGATGCAGCGACCTTCGGCGGAAGTGTCCGTACCGTAATTTATGGAGCTGAATACCACTTGATTGCCGCCGCGCGAGTGTATGGCATTCATGTTGTGTATGAATGCCTCCATAGACTGGTGCACCCGCCGCACCGTGCGGTTAATAGCCTGCTGCTTGATGCGTTCGTCGCCCGTCAGTCCGTCCAACTCCTTGTAGAGGTAATCGTCGATAGGCGCGTTGTAAAGGTGCGAATAATCGGCGTCCATGAATTTTTCCAACACTTTCACCTCTTCGATGTAGCTCAGCCGCACGTAAGGCGCCAGATAGAAGTCGAAAGCGGGAATGGCTTGCCCGCCGTGCATTTCGTTCTGCACGGTCTCCATAGAAATACAGCCCAGTATGCTCGCCGTCTCGATGCGTTTGGCGGGACGCGCCTCGCCGTGCCCGGCGCAGAAACCGTTATTCAGAATTTTATCCAGCGGGTGCTGCACGCAGGTGAGCGACTTGGTGGGATAATAATCCTTGTCGTGAATATGGATATAGCCGCGTCGCACGGCTTCGCGCGACTCTTGGCTCAACAGGTAATCATCGACAAAAGGTTTGGTGGTTTCGCTCGCGAATTTCATCATCATGCCGGCAGGCGTGTCGGCATTCATGTTGGCATTTTCGCGCGTGATGTCGTTCGACTTGGCATTGATGATGTCGAGAAACACATCGCGTGTCTTGGCTTTGCGGGCGATGCTGCGCTGGTCGCGATAAGCGATATATTTTTTCGCCACCTCTTTTCGGGGGCTTTTCATCAGCTCCATTTCCACCCAGTCCTGAATCTCCTCCACACTCATCTGTTCCCGTCCGTTGCAGGCTATGCGGTCGGTAATCTTACGAATCAGCGATTCGTCTTCGCCTTTTTCCGTCTGGAGCATTGCTTTGCGTATCGCCGCCATGATTTTTTCTTCATTGAAGCCGACGATGCGTCCGTCTCGTTTGATAATCGTTTGTATCATATCCGTATGAGGTATTAAATTTTACGTCCTGTTTCAGACGGGGAAGGTTTACACGACAAGCGATCTTGGAGCAGAGTTGTTGTGCAGCTTTCACCCGAAGCCGTTTCCGACAATGGCGCACCCGGCAGGTCTTCTGACTTGTTCCCTTTTGCCCGCCTTCCCGATGTTTCAAAATCAGTGGCACTTCGGGCAAAATTTTGTTCCGGAATTTACAGCTACGGGGATAGTTCCTGACTTTCACAGGATTCCCTTTTCATCTCTGAATTCGAGAACCGAATGCGATGCAAATATATAATCGGGGAAATTTATTTCCAAATATTTTTCAGAAAAGTTTTTCTTTTTGGAAAACTTTTGTTCTTCGACAAAAGTCAAGTAAACAATCGAATTTTACATATAAAATATTATTAATCAATATATTACAGTAATAAGATAAAGCGTTTTAATTTGTTAAAATGGAAAACTTTATGTTCAAAAACATTTTTCTTTTTCTATCACGAACATTATCAATAAAATAATATAAATAGGATAAAACAACGAATTTGTTGCAGCTTAAATATCCAATTCGTGTTTGATCGTATCGACCACGTCGAATATCAACGATTGTATCGGCTCCACAATCGACTTGCGCGGTTTCTTGCCCGGCACCAAAACTTTCAAGCCGCCTTTCACGCAGGAAATTTCTATTTTTTCCGGCATATCCACCGGTTCGCCGTCGAGGTGCATCACGCCCGACCGCTCCCGCGTAACGGTAAGCGCATTCGTCTCGAACGCTTTTACGTAAGGGCTGACCCACAGCCATTTGGTGAAAAGCTGCACGACAACGGGCAGCACATCTATCGGTGTAATGGGGTAAAGAATGGTAACATCGATTTTGCCGTCGTGCAAGTCGGCGCGCGGGGCGATATAGGCGTTGTTGCCATATTGGGCGGCATTTCCGCAAGCCACCACGAAGGCTTTTTCCTGTATCACGCCGTCGGCAGTCTCTATGCGGTAAACTTCATTCTTGTATTTCAGATATTCTTCGACGGCTTTTTTCACATAATTCATCGCCCCCCGATGCTTGCCTTCGGCAAATTTACGACTCACCCACGCATCGAATCCCATACCGCAAGTACAGAAAAAGACTTTTTCGTTGGCTTTGCCGTAGTCTATCGATTCCACGACGGCGGTATCGAGCATCTGCAATGCCCGCTCCGGGTCGAGCGGAATGGAGAGGTGCCGCGCCAATCCGTTGCCTGAACCTATGGGTATGATGCCAAACGCCGTATCGGTGTGTATCAGCGAGCGTGCGACTTCGTTGCAAGTGCCGTCGCCTCCCACCGCCACGACATACGGATATTTTTTATCGACCGCCTCCTGCGCCAACAGCGTGGCATGACCGGCATATTCGGTATAGCATATCTCGACATCGAAACGCGACGAGAGTATGGATGTTGCCCGTTCCGGTATGCGCTCTTTCGTGTGCGTACCCGATACGGGATTGATTATCAACAACATTTTTTCTTTCTCGTCCATTCCGTATATCGACATTACTTTTCCCAAAGATACGAGTTATCTTATTATTTACCAAAACAATTTTTATTTCCGCATAGTTTTGCTATATTTGCTTGATGAAAAACGGCATGAAAGCGGAGCGTCCGCCCACGTTTGCCGCATAAAGGTCTAATTAAATTTTTAATCGTATGGACTTTCTCATTAAAAATCCGCTTATACGCAACCTGCTCGTGATTGCTTTGGGCGGGGTGCTGATTGCTTACCCGCAACTCGGTCCGAAAATCGTCATCATGGTCATCGGAGCCCTGTTGGCGATACCTGCCCTGTTGGCGATTATCGGCTACATTTCGGCTAAAAAACAGAACGCGCCTCTCCCCGATTATATATTGGTAGAGAGTGTGGGAGCTTTGATTCTGGGGCTGTTGATGCTGTTGATACCCTCGCTGTTCAGCACGATTATCACCATGACGCTGGGAATCATTCTTTTCTTGGCAGGGCTTTTGCAAATTCTTTCGTTAGCCCGCGCCGGACACGCGATGGCCATACCCGCAGTCATGTACATCGTTCCCGTGTTGATTGTCATCGCCGGCGTCATTACTTTCTTCAACCCGTTCGAGACGATAAACGCCATCATGATTATTTTCGGCATTTCGACGATTGTTTTCGGCATCACCGAAATCATTCGCTCCTACAAATACCGCGCTTAAAAACTGTATAGAATATTATATCTAAGTTGATTCTTATGAATGAAATTGTAAGAACCTACGAAACTTATGCAAGCAAATGTAGTCAAGAAGCGATTTTTCTTAGAAAAAAGAGTAATTACTATGTAATAGGAAAGCTAATATCCTTTATATTATTTCTATATATCCTTTATATTACATATAAAACTCCCAATTATTATACGATAGCAATAAGTGTCATATTATTTATGATATATATAGCACTTGTAGTATTAGATAATAATTGCATAAATAAAATAGACCGACTGAAAAGAAAAATAACTATTTGTCGGAATGAACTAAATGCCTTAAAAGGAGATTTTTCTCCTTTTAGATCCGGAGATCGTTTTATTGACCCGGAACATGAATATACCTTTGATTTAGATATTTTCGGGAAAAACTCTCTTTTTAATCGATTAAATAACAATAACAGAAAAAGGAGAAACAGCCTTATCAAATAAGTTTATTCACTTATGCCAAGATGAAGAAGAAATTAAAAAAAATTCCGAAGCTATTGCAGAACTCAAACAAATGGTCGATTGGAGAATTTCTTTCTTAGCAAAAGATTTTGTGCCATATAATTTATTGGAGGTTGAGGTTATTCAGAGGAATGATAATTTTATTACAAAATCGATTTTACCATATATTTCTGTTTTACTTACTTTAGTATTATTTATTTTGGGAGTTGTTAATTACATTAGCTTGATTCCTTTTGCCATTATGTTCTTTTTGCAGCTATCCATCGGTTTATTTTCCTCAAAGAAATTAACATATCATGGAGTTAAAGCTGAACGCTTACAAAAAGAATATCAAGGATATTTTTATATATTAAAAATGTTATATCATCAGAATTTTAGTTCGGAAAAGATAAATGCAATAAAGAATAAATTATTTAGCAATAGACATAATAGTCAAAAAGCATTTTATCAATTATCTAAAATTCTCAATCTGATTGATCAAAGAAACAGCCCTATTCTTTTTATCCTGTTAAATGGTTTCTTTCTTTATGATTTGATGTTGATAAGACAAATAAAATCTTGGAATATCAAATATTATGAATATTTAGATGTATGGATTGACCAGATAGCAGAATTTGACGCATTACTTAGTTTATCTATATATGCTTTTAATAACCCTGAAAACGTAAATGCTCAAATTCAAAATGAAACAAATTTAATATTAAATACAGAAGATATTTTTCACCCTTTTTTAGCTAATGGCAAAGCTATTAAAAATAATTTCTCTTTATATAGAGGCGACATTGCAATTGTTACGGGAGCCAATATGGCAGGTAAAAGTACTTTTTTACGAACTATCGGCGTAAATTATATATTAGCCTGTTGTGGCGCTCCGGTATGTGCGAAATCATTTACCTTTTCTATTGTTACTCTATTCTCAAGTATGAGAACAACAGATAATCTATCCAAAGATATATCATATTTTAATGCAGAGTTAATACGGCTTGAAAAGTTAATCAGGCATGTAAAAAAGCACCATTATACCTTGATAATCCTTGATGAAATATTTAAAGGCACCAATTCTAAGGATAAATTGGAAGGCTCAGTAATGTTCCTACATGAAATATCTAAATATAATGTATCCGGAATAGTCGCTACTCACGATTTAGAATTATCAAAATTAGAAATGGAAGAAAATGAATCTAAATTCATTAATTTCTGTTTCGAAATAGAATTGTCTGATGAAATTAAGTATTCATATAAAATCAGGAAAGGAGTAGCTCAAAATTTGAATGCATCGTATCTATTGTCAAACATAATAAATAAATTGAAATGAAAGTATTAATTGTAAATACATTTTCTATACAATCAACATTTTCATCGTTTAACACAGCATCTGTTTAATAAAAAATCCGGCAGCTATGCTGCCGGATTTTCTGTTTATTCAGCTTTCTTATCGACTTCTGGCGTCGCTTCTTCCTGTACGGAAAAGTCGGTGATGCCGCTTTGTATCAAAATATTGTACCAAGATATGAGTTTGGCAATGTCGGTGGGATATACACGGTCTCTGTCGAAATCGGGCAGCACCGATGCCAGATAAGTACGCAACTCCTCTTTGTCGGCTTTGGGCGAAAGGGCGACAGGAGCGCCGTTCTCTTTTTCCTTTATTTTCGTAAGCACTTCGCTCAACGGCACTTCATCGGATTGCGTGTACATGGCTATATCGCCCAACGAGGTAACTTTGTCGTGGCTATATGCCAAACCGCGTTTTCCGGTCGCCAGCGCCTCTACGACCAACGCTCCTCTTGCCTGCGCCACCATGCGGTAGAGACCGGAACGTCCCGATATAGATAAAATCTTTTTCAACATAGTTTTTACTTTTTCGATTTCGCTGCAAAAATAACAGGATTCGCCGTATTATTCAAAAAAGGCGCTCCAATTTTTATATTCTTTATATAAATCGGTTTTGTAATGCGCCGAGTATCTGCGAAATAAGCGGCGCTTTGTTGTCGTTGTGCAGCACGAGGGAGGCATACCGTTCTTTGATTTCATCGCTCCATTGCGCACGAATGCGCTGCCGTGCTTCCTGCGCCGAACAGGAATCGCGCCGCACGATACGCGCCACACGAATCTCTTCCGGTGCTTCGACGAGCCACACGGCATCGACCATATCGGTGAATCCCGATTCTACCAATATTGCCGACTCCATGAAAACTATCGGTGCATCGCCATGTACTTCTGTCCAACGGCGGAAATCGACGCGCACGGCAGGGTGCACCGCCGCGTTCAACCGCTCCAATGCCGACGCATCGGAGAACACTTTACCCGCCAGTGCGCGGCGGTCGAGCCGTCCGCCCGCATAAATGTCTGCGCCGAAAATTTCGGAAAGCTGTTTTTTCAAGGTTTCGTCGCCGTCCATGATTCTTTTGGCTTCGGCATCGCTGTCATATACGGCATAGCCCATCGCCCGCAAAAAGCGGCTGACGATGGATTTGCCGCTGCCTATGCCTCCCGTAATGCCGACAACCTGCATACGACTACCGTTTTTGTTCGAGCACATACTCCACACTGTCGGGAACGATTCGCAACACTTCGCCCGGCGCGCGAACAATTTTTACGGCAAGTTTCTCCGGCAGATTTTTCGTTTCTTTGTAATCGACAGCCACCCGTACATCGCGCTCCGACAATTTCGAGAAGCGACTCATCGGTATCACGCAATCGACCGTTACAGTTGCCGGAAAAGCGAGCAGCGAAACGTCGTGCGGCAGATTCCTTACGGCAATGGGCACGGTAAACGATTTCGTCGTCAACTCTTCGACGGGAACGGTTACGACCACCTCGTCGGGAACCATTTTCACACCGTTCATTTTTTTCAACGGCACACGCTCTTTCCACGTGGCGGCAAGGTCGGCAACGGCGAAAGAGTCGGTCTCGACCTTGTTAATCGTTTTCAACATACGTTCAGGTGCATACACTTGTACGGAGTCTATATCGGTCGTGATTTTGCCGTTCTGGATACATTGCGGCAGCGTCGATACCGAACCTACGACCTGCACTTTCACCTTCTTCCCCACGCCTTGTGCATAATACACCGCCAGCGTATCGATGGATATGTAGGTCAGATTCGTCGTGTTTTTCAGACTTTTTTTGATTTGGTCTTTTATCTGCTCCGACGTGAGTATGAAAAATTCGTGATCGGTATGGTATTGGCGAAAATCGACCACAAACGCAGGTATTCCTTCGATATTGTAATTGAGTAGCACCGCCCCCTCGTCGCGCAGATGCACGGTTACGGTCGAAGGCAGGTCGTTGGTTACGATTATATCGTCGGGAATATTGGTGTATTTTATCGGTATGCGGTACGACGTGTTCATGTCTTCGCTCAGCGACTGCATTACCCAAAACAGGAAAGAAAGCGCCACAAAAAGCAAGAACGTGAATATTTCGCGCCTCCGCCCGCCTTGCACACGGACATTTCCATTGCCGAAAAACGCCTTAAAAAAAACGGCTGCCTGATTTAATTTTTTTTTCGCCATCGTGATTTTACGATTTTACGGGTTAAAGATAGGGCTTTTTATTCTTTTACGAATAAAAAGCCCACCTCTTTTTTTACCTTTTGAACTTGCCGCCCTATTTTGCCGTAGCATTGACATCGGCAGCCGACGCATAAATGGAGGCTTTATCGACGGTAATGCGCACATTGTCGGCAATCTCCACGACAACGGTCGTGTCTTTTACGGCTTTCACTTTTCCGTGAATGCCGCCGGCGGTAATTATTTTCTGCCCTTCGGCGAGCGCTTCGCGGAATTTGCGGATTTCTTTCTGGCGTTTGCTCTGCGGGCGTATCATGAAGAAGTAGAAAATGGCTATCAACGCCACTATCATGATGAGCGAAGAATATCCTCCGCCTGCCGGTGCGGCAGCCTCTTGCAAAAGAATGTTCAATAGTGTCATAATCGTATGGTTTATGTTTAGTGAATAATTGTTGTCATTTTGTCAGTTTTCCCTCCTTTTTGAGCAGGGTGATTACGGCATCGAGTACGCCGTTGATGAAGTTTCCGCTTTTCGGCGTGCTGTACGACTTGGCAATCTCGATATATTCGTTGAGCGACACCTGCAACGGTATCGATGGAAATTCGGTGATTTCAGCCAGTGCGACGGCCATCACCACGATGTCCATGAAAGCGATGCGGTCGATTTCCCAGTTGCGGGTGAAGCGTTCTATCATGCTGCGGTTTTCCTCGTAATTCAACATCGAACGGCGGAAAAGCGTTCGTGCAAAATCGCGGTCGTCCTCGTCTTTGAACATAGGCAGAAGCTCTTGGTCAGCATCGGACTTTTCGTCGAACCGTTTTACCGTTTTCAGCACGAAAGTCGAAATGATGGGCATATCGTCGTTCCAATAGAGGCTCTGCGCCTCCAAAAGCTCACCCAGATTTTCATCGGGGAATATCACCTGCTTATAGATGTTTTTCCAAAACGTGCGGTCGTTCTCGAAAGAATCGTCGGCAGCCAGATACTCTGCATACCACTCCGAGTCGAGTATCTTGTCGAGCAGCCCGCGCAGATAGTTCGTATCGTCGCTCCACACCAGCGGACGCTCCTTGATATATTTCCGGAAGGCTCTGTTCTTTTCCAGCAGGGCGACAAAGCGGTTATCGACAAGCCTCGTATTGGGATATTTCTCGGCTTCCGTCGCCAAAAACTTGCTGCGGCCGGCATCGAGGCGCTGGGCTTGCAGCCGCGTCAGCTCCACCGGTATCAACAGAAGCAGGTGGTACAATTCATACGACTTTTCCAGACTTGCAAAAAGCTCTTTTTCAGCCAATTCCAAGCTCTTATCTTCGTCGATAAGACAAGAATAGACGATTTGTACCACTTTGGTGCGTATCAATATACGATTGATCATATCCCTTTTTCGTATTGTTTCGGGGGTAAAGGTACAACTTTTTTCAGAATCCGAGCGGTTACCCTGCGCAAAATCGCAATAAAAAAGAAGGTCCCGACTCTCACGAGCCGACCTTCCGAACTTGAAATATATCAAAAACAAGAAAGAGGATAACTTATTCATTTCGGAATAAGCAGGATAAAATACCAATGAAACACACAAAAACGAGAATCTTTATTGTTTTGATACTGCCCGAACGCCTTCGGGCGGCTTTCGATAATAAAAACAGCCGGACGATAAAAAAGTTTTTCAAAACGAAAAATTTTTATTTGCCGGTCGGCGGGAAATCGTATCTTTGTGCCGTTACTCTTTTGTAGAAAAATATCATGAGCGTACTTGCGTCCCCCGAAATCGTCGCTGCGGCAGAAAATGCCGCCGGTCAAAAACTGAATTTTTCCGCACGAAAAACCGTCTTGCTGGCCGTTTTGGCGGGCATCTACATCGCTATGGGCGGACTGCTCTCGGTACTTGTCGGGTACGGATTCCCCTCACTGTCCGCCCACAATCCGGGTCTGCAAAAACTGCTGTCGGGGACGATGTTCCCGCTGGGACTTATTCTCGTGGTGTTCGCCGGAGCCGAGCTGTTCACCGGCAACAACGCCGTACTGATACCCGGATTGTGCAACCGCAAATACGACATCGGAGCGGTGTTGCGCAACTGGGGGCTTGTATATCTCGGCAATTTTGCCGGCGCCCTGTTTTTCGTGTATGTCATGATATTCTACACGGGGCTGCTCGATGCCGAGCCGTATCGTTCCGCCATACGCACCGTAGCCGAAGCCAAAGTGCATATGTCGTGGGGCGTAACCTTTGTAAAAGGCATCGGCGCCAACTGGTTCGTCTGTCTGGCAGTATGGTTGGGATTCGCCTGTCGCAGCGCAGCGGGCAAGTTCATCGGGCTATGGTTTCCCGTCATGGCTTTCGCGGCAATGGGCTACGAACACAGCATCGCCAATATGTTTTTCATTCCGTCGGGCATGTTGCAAGGCGCCGATGTATCGATTGCCGATTTCGTCGTGCGCAACCTTATTCCCGCCACGCTCGGCAACATCGCCGGCGGTGCGATTTTCGTCGGCGGACTTTACTGGTACATCTACCGGAAATAATCACCCCCCCGCTCCTACCTGCGTCCCGTCAGCACCCGCAACAGTGCCGGCGTATAACGCCGCATCAAATAAAATGCCGAAAGCAAAAACGCAAGCGTCAAAACGACTGTGGAAATATGTATGAACAATAACGAGATGCTCGACGCCGGCTGCAAATATATGTATAAAAGTTTAAGCAGTTTTCCACATATCAACGAATGCGATACATAAATAAAAAAGCTCGACGATGCCAAGAACGGACTCGCTTTGCAATATTTCTTCCGTAACAGCCACGCCGCCAAATTATAGGCAAACAGCAATCCGAAAAATACATTCAAACTTTTTATCGTTTTGCAAATTTCAGGACACCAATGTACGGCTGCCACGTACGATAAGCCAAGAATCGAATACATGAACACCGACAACCGAAAATAGCGACCGAACTCCACCAACATATCCTTTCGGTTGATGCTCATATATGCGCCCCATGAGAAAAAGAAAAAAGCTCCGAAAAAGCCCAAAAAGTCTTGCCCTCCTTTATCAAAATATCCGTTAAAAAACCATAAAATACCCAACACCACCACGAACCAATAATTACCTCGTTTCATCAACCAATAAAGCAGCGGTGTACACAAAACAACAATCATCAAATCACGTACAAACCAAAGCGGACCATTTATTGGTCCTCCAGCTTCCGGAAGTTCTATTCCGAATAATTGTCCGGTATATACCCAGTAGCAGGAAAGAATATTCCCGAATGTAGGATTCCAAGACGACATAGGAGACGCCAAGAAAGATGCAAAATAAACTTGCGATACAACCATTAAAAGAAGGGATATCGTATTCCATATCAAATAAGGTATCAACAGGGTGTGTACTCTGTTTTTTAATTTTTGAATATATTTTTCCCTACTCCATTCCACCGAAAGAAAAAATACGAATCCAGAAATAAAAAAGTATATCGGAACACTTTGCTCTCTTAAAAATCCATCGATGAAACATTTGATTTCCTCAAAGAACACAGCATTAGAGAAATCTATTTCATTACCATTGAAAATTATACCTGAACCTCTATTTGAAAATACGTGTATAATTACAATCACCACCGCCAAGGGGAATCGTAACAAATCCAACGCCTGCGACCGTAAATCCGAACGGTCTGCTTTTTTCATTTCCATAAACTTATCCTCTTATTTTTTCTCGTAAAAATTTTTCGCCGCAAAATTAAAAATTTATAGAGAAACACCTCAAATATTTTAGTATAAATTAATGTTTATTTTCAACCATAAATTTACAGTAACGTATTTCAGCATTTGCTTTTCGTCTAAAAATTTTCATTTATCTTTTTTTGCCGCAAAGATAAAAATAATATATGGGGCGAAAATATTTTTAGATTAATTTTTTTTGTAAAAGAAAAAGGTTGCATTGCCGAAAACCACGAAAACGCGCATTCACAAAAATGTTCTCGCAGACAAACCTGAAAAATTTGTATTTACACGGAAATATGGTATCTTTGCGGGCGAAATAAGACAACAGGATTCGGGGCGTAGCGCAGTCCGGTTAGCGCACCTGCTTTGGGAGCAGGGGGTCGCGGGTTCGAGTCCCGCCACCCCGACACTGAAAATCAGTTATTTGCGGGAACGCAGGTACTTGTTTCATTTATAGACGGAACACAAACGGAACACCGAATTTTCGTAACAGGCAGTCGGAACACAGACAGAACATCGGCTGTTGAGGTATTATCCGTGCCGTTGTCTGGTTGGATAAAAGCGGGAGAATCATTTTTTACAGGATGCTGTTCCAACAAAGCAACGCAGCGCATCAGATTTCGGCTGACACACTGCATTGTTAAGGGATACGGGGTATAGAGGTGCGGCTATTGTTCAAAAGAGGTGCGAAAGTGAAAAATTTTTTCGTGTGTTTCCACTATGCCCTTCAACGGCTTTACCATTTGCCGAAAAATATCCCTTTCCCGATTAAACCAATCATCCCGATGATGACAATAATGCCGAGAACGCCGCCTATCTCCTCTAATAAAACCAATAATCCCACGAACAGTACAATCAACAGCACAACCTTCATTATCGCCCATGTTTTCTCTTTCTGTTTTTTCATGGTTTACAGTATTACGATTTCTATCACTTTGCTGGTATCGATGCCGAGAATATCCACGACTTTCACCATAATTTTATAACGGCCCGGACGGTCGTACAGGTGCGGCGGAGCGGTCAGTTCGAGCATCGGCGACTGCTTCGTGCGAAAACTCTGCCATTCGTTCTCGAAGATGTAGTTGCCCGTCCATTCCTCGCGTACATTACCATTTTCATCGGTAATGCGGATTATCTCACGCTTGTCCTCATAATTGTAGTCGATAGCCCAATAATCGACCCAATCATGCCAATTTTCAGTCAGTATCGTTTCAGTAACGACACCCTCTTTGCTGACTTCCTTTTTAATAATCATACCGCCGTCGATAACGATGCGCGACCTGCCCGCCTTCACCTCGACGTTGTCCAAATCGTCCTGCGTATAGTTTGACACAAAGTTTGAGAGCGAAACGGTCAGACTGCGGTTTGCGACCTTGCATTGCGCATCGAGGTAGGCGACATCGTAAAAATGCACTTGGTTCCGTTCCACTGCCCGACGGTCGAACACATCGCGCGGGATATATTTCAACCTGAAATCGACACCCTGCTCCTTTAATTTCTGGATATATTGCGGGGTAAGCCCCATTTCGAACTCAAATCCGAGAACATCTACTGCCGTTATCATTCGGCTGCGACACGCCTCGAACAGATCTTCAAGACGGGTTTGCGTTACGGGCATATCCAACGCGCCGATATGCACGAAACGGTCGCCCTTTATGCCATGCAACAGGGGTGCGTTGTCGATGCGTTTCGCCTTGTAGGCTTCGAGAATCAGTTGGACGTATTGCTCCTCTTTGGGACGCAAATCTTCGGCGGACAAATCGTCCATGAAGAACTGCCGTTCATATTTGCCGAGATTGAGTACCTCAAATGCGCGATAGTCCTGACCCGCCTTGCAGCGGTCGCGTTGTACACCGATAAGCCGTTTGCGGGTAGTGTGTATGGCAAAACGTCCCAAATCGCAGGCAATCCATTTGCGGTTGAGTTTTTCGGCGACAGCGGCGGTTGTGCCGCTTCCGCAGAAAAAGTCGGCAACCAAATCGCCCTCATTACTCGACGCCTTGATAATGCGCTCTAACAGGGCTTCGGGTTTTTGAGTGGGATAACCCAGTCGTTCTGATGACATTGGAGGTAATGCAGCCAAATCCCACCAATCCTCAGGAATTTTACCAAGTTCATTCGGTTTATATACTTTGCCATTTATTACAACTCCTTTACCAGATGTTTGATAACCGCCTGTTCCTTCGTATGGTATTCTAACAGCATCTGCATTGAATATCCACGAATTAGTTTTGGAATACCAATATATTGTATCATGTTTTTGTGAATATGTATTGTCGGCACGACCACCTTGACGATAACACCATATTATTTCATTTCTAAAATTGCTTTTTCCAAAAACATCATCAAGCATCAATCTGATTACGCTTGAAACACGCCAATCACAATGAACATATATAGAGCCATTATCGGCTAATAGCGAGCGCATCAAGTGTAACCGCTCATACATCATTGCCAAATACGACGATATGCCCCGTCCCCACGTGTCCCGATAGGCAATTTCTTCGATAACGCTCTGCTTCTTGGTTACGCTGTCATTGCCTATGGGAATATCGAATCCGAAGTCCGCTCCGACAGCAAACGGCGGGTCGATATAGACCAATTTCAATCCTCCGACAGCCTCTATCGCACGGCGCATCGGACCGTTCAGCAATGAGGATATGACCAGCTTGTTGTCGCCCCATATCAGTTTGTTCGTCCAGCCTTTGAGTTGGCGTCCTCGTGTATCGAATATCGCAAGTTCCGCATTGTGTTCGGCTCGCGGTTCGTCGATTTGTTCGATGCTGTGAAACGGCAGCGCGACATTCGTCATCTGCTCGTCGCGTCCATTCCAGAACAGAAACACATCCTCGTCGTCCCCCGCAAACAAGTCGTATATCATCGACTTGTCCAACTTCTTGCCCTGTCGGATAAATTCTATAATCTCGTTTTTTCTAATATCTGTCATCTTCATGGTAAATCGTTTGTGTTTTAATGAATCATTTTACTTCGAACAGTTCCACGACATCGGCGAAAGTCCGCAGTTTGTCGCGGTATTTATCCCACTCTTTTTGCAGAATATAGAGCGACGACCACTGCTGCTCCTGCACCCGATTGACGTCCTCGCACCACTGGCGCAGCCGCGTGCGTTTCCGTCGGGCATCTTCGTCCTCGACGCCTTTCAGTTCGACGGCATAGCATCGACCGTTGCTGCATCGGACTAAAAAATCGGTGTAATACGCAGCAATTTGCCCTGCCTCGTTTTGATATTCGATGCAGAAACCCACACCCGTTTCCGTGTTCTTGGCATAGGCTGCCACATCTCCCCATTTTTCCATTGCCGCCGCAAACTGTAATTCGTATTCGCTGTCCCCGATAACCTTGTCAAAGAGCGATTTTTTCGGTGCGGCTATATAGGATTGATTCTTGACGACAATCGGACGGCTCTTTGCAACAGAGGCATAGCCGCGATTTGTCATATCGGTACGCTCTACGATAGTGAGACGGGAGATAGCCTTTCTGAATGTTTCGTAAATAATGCGGGCAGCCGCTGCCTCCGACAGATTGCGGAGCGTCTGCGGGTCGGACAAAACGACCTCTCTGCCCCATAGCCGGTACTTGACGAAACTTTCGACTTTCGGATAGAGAATATGGTGTCCGTTCAGCAGGCGGGCTTCGCGCAGAATCGAATGCGTAATAGCCGTCAGCACATTACGATAGTCGGGAGTATGGCTATGACTGAAAACTGTCGTATGCGTAATTTCGCCATCTATATCCCGATATACTATTTCCTTTATCTTGTCGTCGGAATAGTGTCTGAACGGTGCCTGTTCGCTCTCTAAATCCGCAACGTCCAGCTCTGCAAGGTTTTTTTGTTCGCGGACTATCTTCGGGCGCATCTGCGGAATCTGAATATCGAGTGCATCGGTATCTTTGTCCTTATCGACCGATACGCTGATATTACCCTTTACTTGTGTATCTGCGCCCATAGGTGCATATTCAAACTCTACGCCCTCATCTTTGAGCGTTTCGACAAACTCCAAAAACTCCCGTGTGCCGATAACCACCAATTCTTCGGGCGTGTTGAGGTCGAACATCTTGCGCAGACCGCGCCCTATGGTCTGTTCGGGCAGGATATTCGATTTCGCCTTGAACGGGCGCAAACCGACAATCGTCGTAACATTCCGCACGTCCCAGCCCTCGCGGAGCATCAACACCGAAACGATGACCTTGTATCGTGAAGTGTCCCTGTCTATCTCATCGGCAGCCGTGCGGAGCATCATCAATTCCTCTTTATCCCTTTTGCCCGAATCGACCACATCGCCGTTCTTGTTGGTGTGAATCGTCAGTACGGCATTGTTGAGGAAAGTATATTCGCGTTGCAGGAAATCGGCTACGGCATCCGCCTCCCTTGTGTTGGTCGTCATTATAAACAACACGGGTTTCTTTACGCCGTTGAGGGCGTCATATTGCTTTTTCCACTCCACCACACCCAGCTCGATAAAACTGCGATAACGCTCCACAAATTCGACACTATCCTGTATTTCCAATTTCAGACGTGAAGCCTCATCGGGCAGGGTCGGCGACTTGACAACCTGCTGCCGGATAGCCTCGACCAACGGATAGTCGCATATCGTCTGCACGAAGATTGCGCCGTTGGTATGTTTCGGAGTTGCCGTGAAATCCGCCTGCAAAGAGAGCCCGTTGCCGTATTTCAATTTGAGGCGGTTGTGTATGTCGCTGATACACTTGTGCCATTGCAAGTCCTCATCGTGGATGTGGTGCGCCTCATCGTTGAGGACTATCAAATCCTTTATCTTGTCGCTGCGGAGCAACTTGCCCAAATCTATTCCACTGACGGTATCTGCATCGGGTTTCGGCTTGATGCCTAAAAAGGTTTCCTCGACCGACAACCT